>NZ_JAYGGN010000009.1:0-224743 GCF_036314045.1 Microvirga sp. CF3062 | reverse complement strand
CGGCTACAACCGGGCGGCTTCGCTCATGGAGAGGATGGAGCAGGAGGGCATCGTCGGACCCGCAAACCACGCCGGCAAACGCGAAATCCTGATGACCCACCTGGATATGGACGACTGATCCGGAAAAAGATCGAAATCAAAAGAAAAGGCGGCTCGCGAGAGCCGCCTTTTCTGGTTTTCTGAGGATGTTTTGTCTGATCACTCGATGACCTGAACCACCGTCCGGGTCTGCGGATCGACCAGCACGGTCTGATCGTTCACGACCGTGTAGCTGTAGTTGGTCCGCAGGCCGACTGTCGGCGGAACGGAATAGAGCCTGACGCGCGGCGGCAGAGGCTGGCCGACGACCACCTCCTCGGAAACGCGGATCGAGGGGCGACGCTCGGCGACCACATAGCTGCGGACGCGGGTCGATTCATCGGCACTGAGGACGCTTCCCGCCGCCGCACCGGCGACACCGCCGACCACGGCGCCAACCGGGCCGCCAACGATGGCACCCGTGACGGCGCCGCCTGCGGCGCCCGCAGTCGTGCCGCTCTGGCAGGCAGCGAGGGGGAGAGCCAGAAGAGTCAAGAGAGCAGCCGAGTTTAGGACATGATTGCGCATGACGGATTCCTTTCCGAGTAGCACCATGCGAACGCGGGACAGCTTAGCTGGTTCCCTTAAAGCTTAGGGGCGGTACCAGGCATGAGGTCGAAAACTGTGCTTAGCTCCTGGGTGTGTCCTTGCCGATCCTGCCTCCAGATGCATCTCTCATGTCAGACGTGGCCGTAGATTAAGGAGAGCATGATGGCGGAACGCTCCAGCATTGCAATCGTGACGGGAGCCGGAACCGGCGTGGGCAGAGCCATCTGTGAAGGCCTCGTAAAGGCCGGCTACACCGTCGTGATGGCGGGGCGGCGGCGGGAGGCTCTCGAAGATGCCGCGCGCGGGATCGGTGGCAATGATCGCTCCGTCCTTATCGTGCCGACCGACGTAACGGATCCTGCCTCCGTTGCAGCTCTCTTTACCGCCACGAAAAAGGCTTTCAGCAGGCTCGATCTTCTCGTCAACAATGCCGGCATCGGCTCACCCGCCGTACCGCTAGAGGAGATTCCCTTCGAGCAGTGGCAGGCGGTGGTGGCTACCAACCTCACCGGCACGTTCCTCTGCACGCAGGAGGCCTTCCGGATCATGAAAGACCAGAGCCCGAGGGGCGGGCGGATCATCAATAACGGCTCGGTTTCGGCCTATGCTCCGCGCCCGCTCTCGGCACCCTATACGGCGACGAAGCATGCGGTCCTCGGGCTGACGAAATCGACCTCCCTCGATGGACGTGCATATGACATCGCCTGCGGCCAGATCGACATCGGCAATGCGGCGACCGACATGACCGCGAGAATGACCGAGGGCGTCCTGCAGCCGAACGGCACGGTGGCGCCGGAGCCCAGGATCGACCCCAAGCACGTGGCCGATGCGGTGGTCTACATGGCCGGCCTGCCGCTCGATGCCAATGTTCTCACCATGACCGTCATGGCGACGAAGATGCCCTTCGTCGGGCGTGGGTGAGACACATTGCCGTGACCGCAACGGCTGCATCTGGGATGTAAGCTCGGCCGCCCCATTTCCTTCGTATGGCCGGTCTAAAAGAGCCGCGATGTACGGCTTCCATTCATCTGGGCTCGGGCAGGGTTCGTCCCGGCAGCCGAGGCGCGGATCGTTTGTGTGCGCCGATGATCTTCTCGTGGGGTGAATGATCCGATGATGGCGGAATGAGCGCAATCCTCGTCAAGATTTTTGCAACGGCCCTGACCTTGAGCCAGGTTCTCGTCGATCCGGAGACGGTCAAGACGAGCTTCGATCCTATTCGGGATCAGGGTGAAGTGGTGCAGATCCTCAAGAGCGGCTGCACCCACATGCGCCGGGCCTTCGACATCGAGGACATTAATCTCGACGATCTCATCGCCACTGCCATGGATGACCCGCAGGCGGTCACGGGGGACCTGAAGGTCCTGCAGGGGCTGAGCTTCAACGATCTGCACGCGAGCTACCGTCAGTTCTGTAAGGGCGAGACGGTCGAGCCTTCGCCGGTCGATCTTGGCGAGGTGATCTCCTATTACAATGCCGCCGTGGCCGGGCTGCCCGATGCCGGGAAGCTGAAGGGTCTCAAGCTTCCAGGGGTCAGCGTGGTCCTGGACGCGAATGGCAAGCGCTTCGCCGAAGTCTTCGAGCCGGACCACCGCCGCATCTGGGTCTCCTTGGCGGATATTCCGCAAAGCGTGCGGCAAGCCTTCGTGTCGGCAGAGGACAAGCGCTTTCACCAGCATCGGGGCATCGACGAGCGCGGCGTGATCCGCGCCTTCATGGGCAATATGGCCAATCCCGGACGTCCTGCGGGTGGTTCGACCATCACCCAGCAGGTGGCGAAAAACCTGCTCGTGGGCGACGACGTCACCTACGACCGCAAGATGCGAGAGATGATCGTGGCCTCGCGCATCGAGCGGGTGCTGAGCAAGGCGGAGATCCTCGAAATCTACCTCAACTCGATTTATCTCGGTCGCTCTTCCTGGGGTATCGAGATGGCGGCGCAGAGTTATTTCGGGAAGAGCGCCAAGGCTCTCTCAGTATCCGAGGGGGCTCTACTCGCAGGCCTTGCCAAGGGACCGAACTACTACAATCCCGACACGAAACCCGAGCGCGCCCAGGAGCGGATGGCCTATGTGCTGAGCCGCATGCAGGAAGACGGCTTCCTGAAGCCTGAGCAGGTGCAGCAGGCGGTCGCCTCCCTGCCTAGCCGGCTGGCCCATGAGCGCACCAGGCGCACGATGGGCTTCCACTTCGTCGACCATGTCAGTCGCGATGCCCGCACGCTTGCCGGTATCGAGAGCCTCACTGCAGGCGGCTATACGGTGCGCACCACCATCAACGTGGCCCTGCAGCAGGAGACGGAAGCCGCCCTACAGGAAGGGCTTGCCCGCTATGAACTGAACATCGGGCGGCAGCGCTACCAAGGTCCTGAGGCCAATATCGCCGAGGCGGTGAAGACGCTCGAAGGCAGCAAGGATCCGGCTGCTACGACACCTGCTTGGAGGCGTACCCTGGAGGCAGTGCGCCTGCCGCTCTACGACATACGCTGGCATGCAGCCGTGGTGATCGAGAAGGGTAAGGATCGGAAGACCGGCACGAACGTCCTGCGAGTAGGGCTCGCTGATGGACGTGTCCTGCCGCTGAATGCCTGGGAAGCGGCCCGACGGGAACTCAAGCTCTACGATGTGGTGCGCGTTCAACCCGTCGAGCAGAAGGGCAAGGGGACCGTTCGTGCCGACCTGAGGGCGCCACCCTCCGTGCAGGGCGGGGCCGTCGTTCTGGAAAACAGGACCGGCCGCATCCTCGCCATGACGGGCGGTTTCTCCTATCCCCTGAGCCAGCTCAACCGGGCGACCCAGGCTCACCGTCAGCCGGGTTCCGCCTTCAAGCCGCTCACCTATCTTGCGGCTCTGTCGAAGGGATTGCAGCCCAATACGCTCATCTGGGATGCCCCTCTGACCCTGCCGCCTGTGAGTGGTGAGGCGGGCGCGAGAGCGGGCGATTCTTGGAGCCCGAAGAACTTCGATGGCGGACGTTCCGGCATCATGACCCTGAGAAGGGCGCTTGAGAACTCGAAGAACCTGGTTACGGCGCGACTTCTCGACGGCGCTATCGAGCCCTCACCGGAGGAGAGCCTCAAGCGGGTCTGCGAACTCGCCATGGAGGCGCAGCTCTATCTGGAATGCACGCCGCATTATCCGTTCGTGCTCGGTGCGCAGCCTGTGCGGATGCTCGATCTCGCAGCTTTCTATGCGGCGATTGCCAACGAGGGCGCCATGCCGGTGCCCCATGCCATCGAGGCGGTGGAGCAAGGTGGGCAGATTGTCTACAGCCGCAAGGCGCGCCAGCTGACGCGACTGGGTTCTGCCGACGCTGCCGCCTTCTATCAGTTGAAGACGATGCTTCAAGGTGTGCTGGAGCGCGGCACGGCGCGTTCCCTGAAAGCGCTCGCGCCCTATGCCGCCGGCAAGACGGGTACCTCCGACAACGAGAACGATGCGTGGTTCGTGGGCTTCACCAACGACGTCACGATTGCCGTGTGGGTTGGGCATGACAATGCCGAGGGCAAGCGCCGCACGCTCGGGCGTGGACAGACGGGCGGCAAGGTAGCGGCTCCCATTTTCCAGTCGATCCTCCAGGCGGCCTGGGACCACCATGCACCGAAGGCTGCCCTCAGCCCGCCCTCGCCGCAGGCGGCCAAGCAGCTCATCGCCATGCCGATCGATCTCAACACCGGCGACCGGCTGACAGATGGACGCAAAGGCTTCATGGAGCATTTCCGCCTGAACTGGTTCGGGCGCCTTGCCGAGACGCAGTTCCGCCTCGTTCCGCAATCGGAAGTCTATGCTTTCCGTAACCCGGATCCCTGGAGCGACGGGGAGGAGCGGGGGGGACCGGATTATTATGAGGACGGTCCTTACGCTCAGGGCCCCGGCTGGCTCGAAGCTCCGCGCCAGCATGCTCCTCCCGCACGCCGCCAAATCGAGCCGGAACGCGGCTTCCGCTGGTGGTGGGAGGACGAGGCGCCCCGCAGACCCAGGCGCGTCGATCCGGATTATCTCTGGCGCAACGGACAGGTTTACTGATGGCATTGCAGGTTTTCGTCAGGCGATCGCTGATTGCCGCTGCGGCTCTTTTTGTATCCGTTGGAGGATTGGCGGCGGAGGAGTTCCGGATCGAGGAGGTGCCGTCCGTCACAGTCATTGCTCCGACAAAGCTGAAGCCCAAGACCATCGTGTTCAGCGATCACCGGGACGACAAGCTGACCGATGCCGGAACCGGCTTGATCCGCTTCGAGGATTGGGGCCGTGAGAGGTCCGTGCAGAAGCAGTTCCTGAGCCTCTTTCCCGGCTATGCAGAGCCGGCCATCAAGGTCTCGGTGCACGGCATTCCGAAAACCTACACCGAGAAGCTCCACATGTATGTGGTGGAAGCCCGCTTCCTGATCGGCAAGGCGCCGGGTTCCGTCGACCTCGCTCGGTTCGCGCGTCTCGACACGCTGGAAAAGATCGACCCGTCGATCAAGCACCGGCGCATCTCGGCCGAGCAGGCGGCGCCGCAGGTGGATCCACAGAGCGCCCATAACCGCCACCAGAGTCGCCGCTGGTGCGAGGCTCCTGCGAGCCTCTGCATCGAGTCCCGCTATCCGCTCGAAGGCAAGCTGCCGGTCGGGATCCGGCTGGCCAACAAGCTGGAGGAGGGCGGCAAGAAGATCTCGGAATTCATGGAGTTCCAGACCGAGATCCGTGTGCTGCCGGCGGAGGAGGTCGACCGTGCCGGTCTCACCAAGCTTACAGCATTGGAAGCGCCCATTGCCGGGGTGCTGGAGCAGACGATCTTCAGCGTGAACCAAGTGATGCAATTCGGAAAGCTGCTCGCGATCCTTCAGGAGCATCCTGCCGATCCGAGCAGAACCGTCGCGACGGTTTTCATGGCGCTGGCCGTCGAGACGGATGTGCTGGAGCGCAAGAAAGAGTTCGAGAACGTTCCCGTGCTGCGCAATCTCATCCCGGCTCAGGTGCTGATGGGCAAGAGCTCGTTCAATTCCGGCAATTCCATCAGCGCCGGCCTTCCCGACTATGCCCGAAACCGCATCCGCTCCATTGCCGACCTGATCGAGCGGTAAGCTGGATTTGGTAGGCCCCAGGACAGAAAAAGCCCCGTTCGAAACAGGCTGAACGGGGCTGCAAGTGTGCGGAGGCGACAAGGGGTTGCGGGGAATGGTGCCTCCGTACCAAAACAAGCGTTCATCTTGTTCAAGGTTCCTTGCCGTTCCTCATTCTCGAACCTTGGCGGGCATCAAATTTCCTTGATTGCGCCACGATTGAGGCTCTGACTGACTTTCCTGGCTCTCCTGGGAAGGTGTGGTCGAACGCCGCAGGCGCGTAACAACCTCGTCCCGCGGATGTTTGAGCCGGGCAGTCTGCGTTTCTTCCTCCCGAACTTGCCTTCCTCGGCTCCAACCGGGGAAGGCTTTTTGCTGAGATCTGAGGACAGCGCTGCTGTCTCACCTCCTGCAAGTCTCGACGGCAGGCTCCAGCTTGGTTCTTCTTCGTGCAAGGCCCAGGACGTCTACAAAATCGAGGTGCTTTGGCACGGCGGTCGCTATAAGTAGCTGAGCGTCGACCTTCCCCTGTTGCGTTTCGAGAGCTATTGCGTGGCTGTCCGTCAGATCATTCGCTTCCCCCATCCCTGTCTGCGCCAAAAGGCCGAACCGATCGTCCATATCGACGACGAGGTCCGGGTGCTGGCAACGGATCTGACGGAGACGATGCATGCCGCACCCGGCATCGGCATCACGGCTGTTCATATCGGGGTGCTGCGACGGCTCGTGGTGATCCAGCTGCAAGGCCATGCCGAGCCCCACATTTCCGTCAATCCGGAGATCGTCTGGTCCTCCCCGGAGATGATCCGGCATATGGAGGGAAGCGTCTCCATGCCGGGTGTCAACGACGAGATCGAGCGTCATGCCCGCGTGAGGGTGAGATATAGGGGGCTGGACGATCAGGAGCGCGAGGAGGAAGCGGAGGACCTGATGGCTGTCTGCTTCCAGCACGAAATCGATCAGCTCGATGGCATCTTCTGGGTCGACCGTCTATCGAAGTTGAAGCGGGACCGTTTGATCAAGCGGTTCGACAAGCTGCAGCGCACCAGGCCTTGATGGTGGGGCCGCGCCGATAATGGAGTTCTGGGTACGTGGTTGAAGTCTATCGCATCGAATCCGTCGCCTCCGAAGAGGCCGGCGGCGGCACCATCCGCCGGATCCTGGTCCGCACCGATTCCCTCGAAAAGGCGAAAGAGCGGGCGCTGAAGGTGTTTTCCCTCGCGCGGCGGCCTCAATCCCGCGATCCCGAGATCGAATCCGTCCGCGTGCTCAATGGAGCCGGCTACGAGGTCTTCTCGATCAGCACCAGGGACTGACGTCTCCCGCGAAGGAAGCCGTTCCCAGCGTGGCGCCGTGCCTCCTGGGGATAAGACAAACACCATTTGACAGCATGCCCGATCATCGGTACGAGCGCGCCTCCATCGCGAGAAACGCCCCTCTTGGGCATGTGATGGATGAGAAATGCGCGGGCGTAGCTCAGTCGGTTAGAGTGCCGGCCTGTCACGCCGGAGGTCGCGGGTTCGAGCCCCGTCGCCCGCGCCACTCTCCCTCAGGCTGCAGCAGACGGCCTGTCATCCCGTCGGTTAAAATGCCTGCTTCATCTCGGTTGGCTAGCCTTCCGAACAGCTACACGAGCAGCGCGGGACAACCAGTTCAGGATCTTGTATGGTCTCGGCATGAGCAATGATATTTCCGAAATCCGCGAGCAGCTGTCCGACCAATGGCAGAAGGTCGCCATCGACCTGATCCGCAAAGGGCTTCCCGCCGACACAGTCTTCGAGACCCTCCTGACCGTGGGATTGGCAGGTCAGGTGGAACTGCATGGCAAACACTTCATGGCCGGCAAGCTCGTTGCGATCGCCGAGCAACTGTCCGAACAGGTCAGGCGTGAGAAGGAGGCTCTCGAGGAAGCCTCCATGGCGACGAAAAACTAGATTCTGTCGTTCCTGACGGCTCGCTGGGGCAGCTTCTTCAAAATTCCACCAGAGACGTTTTCCCATTGCAACGTCTAAGGCTATTGCCGCGTTAGCTCAGCGAACCTTCGAAGCGGCCTCGGCTGCTTCTCCGCCCAACAACCATAATGGGGTGGTGCCTCATGCAGCAGGCGCTCGACAGCAATACCCTAGACCGCTTGATCACCCTGGGACGCCAACAGGGACAACTGACAACTCTGGATCTTGAGGCGAATCTGCCCATCCATTCCATGAGCGCGGAAGATATCGCCTTGATCGTGGTTCATCTCGAGGAATCCGGTGTCCCGGTTGAGCTGGACGACAGCCTGATGGCGCCAAATCCAAAGCCAGCGGCGGCTCCAACGAGGAGCGCCGAGATTATTCCGTTTCCGGATCGCGCCGCCGCCAGCCAGATAAAGAAGCGGACTGCTCCCCTTCAGAAAGCAGCCGCCGTCCAGGCGGCGGAGCCCGCCTTCGTCCAGCAGGAGAAGTGTGCAGCCCATTGGGCAGTCGCCATGGGGGGGCTTCTCGTTCTGGCCCTGATGGTCGGGGCTCTTACCCTCTTCGGCATTTGATAGGCTCGAAGAATTCGGCTCCTAGAGCTCGGCTTCCGTCTGCCCGACAATGGGCAGCGGCTTGACGGCCGGCCCAGTGAACTGCGTCACAGTCAGCTCATGTCGGCTGCGGGCGGTGAAGCCCAAATCCAGGAAGGCCGTGCGAGGGTCGAACAGGGCCTTGACTGCCGCCTTCTCATCATAGCCCAGGATGGGTTCCGGTCCGGGAACTCTTGCCGGAGGCGGAAGGATCGCC
The DNA here is from genome assembly GCF_036314045.1 of Microvirga sp. CF3062. NCBI lineage: Bacteria > Pseudomonadati > Pseudomonadota > Alphaproteobacteria > Hyphomicrobiales > Methylobacteriaceae > Microvirga > Microvirga sp. CF3062. The sequence continues at coordinate 216,310 of NZ_JAYGGN010000009.1, read as the reverse complement.
GAGATCGCATCCGATATCTGATCGGGCAGGGTGGCACTGGCGAGCCTGATCTCCTTCGGACGCTGTGGCGGAAGAGGTGCAGGCGCTATAGGGGTGGCGATGCTCTCAGGATCGGCGGAAGCCACCAGGGTAACCGGGCTCTCTTGCGAAGGCGGCTGCTGCGGCACCGGCTGAGCATCCTTCCGACCGAACAGATTGGCCAGAACACTACCGATGGACGGGCCACTTCCCGCCGAGGCTTGCGTCGCCAAGGCGCCATTACGAGCCAAGACCTCGGCCTTCGCCATCTCATAACCGGGAAGCGGTTTGCCATTCGAAGGCAGGTGCAAGGTCTTCCCGTCCGGGAACAGCTGCACCAATTGCTGCTGCGTCATGCGCGGCCAGGCGCGCACACTGCCTGTATCCACATGAACGAAGGCGGAGGAGGCGTAATAGCCCACGCCGCCATACTGCATCTTCATGGCAATCGCCCTTAGGCGACCGGTCTCCACGTCGGGCAGTCGGATGTCCATGGCTTTGCCAAGCATATGCTGGCTGTGCTCCGCCACGCCGCTGGACCGGCGGCGGAGAGCCCCGTTGGTTTCCGGTGAGCGATAGGCGGAAATGATGTTGATGGGCTGCGAAGAGCCGGATTCCCGGTAAACCTCCCAGAGAATGTCGAACAGGCGGGCGTCCATCTGTGCCGGCTTTTCGACCCGCCAGTCGCGCAGGAACCAGTTGAGCTGACTCAACGCGCCCTCGTCGATCCGGCCATTCCGACGGAAGGTGACGGTCAGGCTCTCCTTTGTATGGGTATGGAAGAAGCTGAGCGTGCGGGTTTCGCCAAACGCAGCCGCCCCCTGCATGGGGGCCGAGGCAAATGTCAGGAGGGCAGAGGCTGCGGCCGAGAGGCCGATGATGGAACGAAGGGCGTTCCCACGTTCGGACAAGCGGCCGTACTTCGGCCCAGTGACCGTTTTCCATCCGCCAGCCGACCGCCTAGATCGGGCGAAGATTCCCGCCATGGTTCGTAAGTTCCCGCGTCCCCAAGCGACGTGTGATCGTTAACCATGGCAAAAATAGGCACAATGAGTGCCTATTTGCTTAATCTCAGGAGCGGGCGGCGGTTTGATCGCGCCTCCCTCGTCCGGATGGCGCGTTCAGAACGACGACCTTTGTGCCCGCTGGCGTGTGGTCGTAGAGATCGATCACGTCCTGGTTGATCATGCGGATGCAGCCGGACGAGACATTGGTGCCGATGGTCCACGGCTCGAAGGTGCCGTGGATGCGGTAGAGTGTATCCTTGTTGCCCTGCCAGAGGTAGAGGGCGCGGGCACCCAGCGGATTCCCCGGCCCGCCGGGCATGCCGGGGCCACCTTGCAGTTCGCCCATCTGCTCCAACAGCTCAGGCTCGCGTGCGAACATCTCTTTAGGCGGGTACCAGTCGGGCCATTCCTGCTTGTTCTTGATGGTGGCAGCACCCGACCAACCGAAGCCTGAACGACCCACACCGACACCGTAGCGCACCGCCATGCCGTCACGCATGACGAGATAGAGATACCGGCTGCGGGGATCGACCACGATGGTCCCAGGGGCTTCCGTGGTGTCGTACTGCACCACCCGCCGGAGGTAGGCCGGATTGATCCGCGAGAGCTCGATGCCGGGAATAGGATAGAGATCGTCGTCGACGGGTCCGTACATGCGCTGATAAGCGGACATGTCACGCAGCGACTGAGCGAAGGTGCGGCTGGACTGCAGAGTGACTCCTGCGGCAGCGGCTGACGCTCCAAGCAGGAAGGTTCGGCGGCTGAGGTCCATTGTGCTCTCCCCTATGTTCTTTAACTCGACAATAAGAAGACGCAGGAACATGCATGCCGGTTTCATGCTAGCTGCTATGCTTCACCGGCAGACGAACCTTAACCGTTCAGGTTTGAGCGAGTGCGGGGCAGGGGCAGAGCGGAATGAGGATCGAAGATATCTCGTGGTCATGGCTGGCAGGCGTTGCCGTGCTCGGCATCGTGCTGGTGTTCGTCCTATTCCTGACCCGGAAGCCGCGCTATCGCCGCGCTGCGATCATGACCGAGAACGAGCGGGAGTTTTACGGGCGCCTTCTCGCCGCCTGTCCCGACTGCCAGATCTGGCCGCAGGTCCCGATCCTCGCGCTGGTTCGACCCGATGCCAAGGAGGGCAGCCGCGCCTTCTGGATGGCGTTCAAGCGGATCTCGAACACCCGCGTCGACTGGGCAATCGTCCAGGACATGGAGGTGATTGCGATCGTCGAGCTGGACGACCGCTCCCATGACGCCCGCAAGGATGCGCAGCGCGACAGGATCCTAAAGTCCTGCGGCTATCGCGTCGTCCGCTTCAGTTCCAGCCGCAGACCCGATCCACGGCAGATCCATGAGGCGATCTTTCCTGCCGATTAAGCTCAGGTCGGAATAGCCGAACTGTCCGCCGCGCCGAAGCTCTCGAACAATTCGGTGCGCAAAACATCGGGTTCGGACAAGTAGCGTGCCGAATGGTGGAAAGGCGTGACATGCCGGACGCCAGCCTCGCGGGCGAGCACTCCGGCCTCCAGAGCCGTTAGGTGGCGGGACGCCACGGCCAATGAGCGGTCGCATTCCAGAAACACCGCTTCGATGAAGAGTTGATCGGCTTTGTCCGCCAGGCGGAGGATCTTGGACCGGTTGTCTGCATGGGGAGCAGCGTCGGTCACGTAGGCGACTACCTGACCGGGAGCCACCCGCAAGGCGCGATGCTTCAGATCCCCCAAACAGATGGTTCTGCCGTCCGAATTTTCGACAACGTGATCATCTGGCAGCCCAAGACGCACTGCCCGTTTCGCCTCGTTCAACCACGGACCCGGGGCGAGATCCATTTCGGTCAGCACGCCTCGCCAGACATTCACCTGCAGCACCTCTCGCAGGGCGAAGGCCAGGGACGGGATGCCGTGGTCGAGAGCAACGGCTTCGATTTTGAACTCATCCTCCATCCAGGCCATGCCGTCCGGAAATGCGGGTGGCTCGATCTTGCGGCGAGTAAAAGCCTCACGGGCATGGAACTCGGCAGCCTCCGTCAGGCGCGAGCCATCGTAATCCATTGCACGCAGGCAGAAATCGACCGAGTTCTCGTCGAGGAGATTCCACGTGAAGCTTCGGATGCGATGTTCGACCTGCTCCGCAAAGCCCGGTGGGCCGATGAGTGTCAGCGGGGATGTGCGGTGAAGGCAGAGGCGGAACAACCGGTCGAAACCGGCGATGTGGTCCACATGGGTATGCGACACGAAGACGTGGCTCACCCGCAGTAACTCGCGGGACGAGAGGTGGCTGACATCGCCCAGGTCGAACAGAATGGCGCGGCGGCCATAGCGGAAGTCGAGGTAAAGGCCCGGATCGCTGAAGGGATCGTTCACGAGGCGGGGTTGAACAAGCCAACTCATGCCGGGCCAACGGCGCGAATCTCGGAGTGTTCCCGATCCGTCAGGCTTCGCGACCGCCGGTGTAGCGTGCGTAGGTCCGCTGCCCGGAGGGGCCGAACAGGACCACCTCGTAGGTGTCCGGCTCCACGCCCTCGACCTCCATGCCGGGTGATCCGACAGGCATCCCGGGAACGGCCAAGCCCCTGCCATCCGGCTTCTCAGCCAGCAGACGCTTGATCACGGCTGGCGGGACATGCCCCTCGATCACATAGCCGCCGATCTCCGCCGTATGGCATGAGGCCAGGGCCTCGGGTACGCCGAGGCGAATTTTCAGACGGTTGATCTCAGAGGATTCGACCACCTCAACGTCGAAGCCGGCCGCCCGGACATGCTTGACCCATCCGGTGCAGCAGCCGCAGTTCGGGTCCTTGGTCACCACCATCTTCTGCAGGGTTTCAGCCGCGAGAGGAGTTCGTGTCATCACCAAGGTAGACGTGGCGAGGCCTGCAAGCAGCGCCCGTCGGCTGATCGGCAGGTTTGGACCCATGGAAGTCTCCTCCTGTGGGTCGGTCCGGAGCATCCGGACCGACAATTCTTAGGCCTTACCGTATCAGCAGAGCTGTCGAACCTTCAGGGGTTTAGCCCTCATCGTCCTCATCGGGATCGGTCACATCGACCAGGAACATGATGTAGGGACCTTCCTCCTCATCATCATCCTCCTCGTCCTCGTCAAAATCGGCTCCCTCGAACTCAGTCTTTTCCTCTTCCGTCGCCGGCCTGATGTTCAGGCTGGCAATGCCGTCCCAAAGAGGAGCGCCTTCGCTCTCGAGCACCTTGAGGTCGTCCTTGAACTCCTCGCTCATGAGGAGTTCGCGGGCTCCTTCCTCATTGGCATTGGTAATGGCAACAGGCTTGTCGCTGATCGTAAGCGTGAACATCGTTCTTCCTTTCCATTCGCCCGCAGGGGATCTTCACTAACGCTTCACCTGCTTGTTCGTGGCAGCACCCTGATACAGGGGATCGGGAGAAAAGCCATCGCCGGCCATCGTGGATCTGGGCGAAACTACTGAACGCCCTTGCTTTTGAGCCAAGTCTGCATCTCGGCAATCTCCCGCTCCTGCTCGCGGATGACGTCCTGGGCCCATTTGCGGACCTGCTCGTCCTTCGCGTGCTGGAGAGCGACCTTCGCCATGTCGATGGCACCTTCATGATGAGGGATCATGCTGCGCACGAAGTCGATATCGGCATTGCCGCTGAAGGCGATGTCCATGTTCTTGTGCATCTTCTCGTTGGCCTGCCGGTAGCCCTGGGTTGCGGGCATATCGGGCGTCCTCGCCGCCTGGGCGGGAGTGGAGTGGCCGAAATGGCCGCCGTGGGCGCCCTGGGCGGCTGCAAGGGTTGGCAGGACTACGATGGCTGTGGCCAGCGCGATAGTGCGATGATTCATGATGTTCTCCTGAAGTTGGATCTACGATGTAGGATCAATGTCCGTGAAAGGAATGCACGACGGCATGGCCCCGCCCGCGGGCAATCAGCCAGCGGTTGAGCGGGAAGGCGAAGGCGCCGGCGATCAGCAGGGCCACGGCAAGGCTCCCCCAGAAGAGAAGGCTCATGAGGCCCGCATCCATCGCGCCCGGAATGACCAGCATGATCAGATTGTCCACAATTTCCATGATGGTGATGGAGGCCGTATCGGCCGCAAGGGCCAAGCCCAGCGACGTGCGGAAGGGCAGACCACTGCGGAGCAGGGGCAGCATGGTCAGTCCGTAACCGAACAGGAACGCAAGGGCGACAGCTAGGATGATCGTCTGGGCCGTTCCCCAGCCGAGAGCAGTTCCGATCACGAAGCCGAGGACCTCGCCAATGGCACAGCCTGTCAGGCAATGGATCGTTGCGCTTAGAGCAGTCCGGTTCAACGTGCTCCGGGTTGATGCAGCATGATGTTGATTGTGGTGGTGGACGTGAGCTTCGGCGTTCATCGTCGCCTCCTCACAGGTTGGAATGGGCAAGAGGCTGAGCCGGGTAGCCACCATGGCTCAGAGCGTCCAAAAGCGACGTTTCGCTCTTCGTGGAGGCCACTCTGATGGTCCAGGTCTCTAGATCGGCCTCGACCTGGGCCTGAGGGTCCAGGGCCAGGATTGATCGAGTAATGGCGCGAATGCAGCCGCCGCAATTCATACCTGGAATGTTGAAAACGAACATGATCGGGGTCCTTTCGTCTCAGGGTCCCAAGATCTGTAGGCGTTCCCACGATGGTAAGGTCAAGCGGCTTGGACAGGCTCGTTCGAGATTTATCCTGAATGAGCATAAAGGATTGGTCTGGAACGGCTTATCTTCAGCGAACAGCTCTGCTATCGCGGGTTTATTCACGATTGATATAGAGTAGCCGACGCTGGTCGGAGGAGAGCGATGCGGATAGTCACCCATAGCGGCACGTTCCATGCCGATGATGTTTTCGCCTATTCCGTGCTGCGCGATGCCCTGGGTGCATTCGAGTTTGCCCGGACCCGCGACATGGCGCTGATCGATTCAGCCGACATCGTCTTCGACGTGGGTGGGATCTATGATCCTGCCCAGGGCCGTTACGACCACCACATGCGGGATCTCCCGCGACGGGACGACGGGACGCCCTACAGCTCGGTTGGCCTGATCTGGCGCGACTATGGGCGCAAGGCCCTGCCTCGGCTTGTGCCGGGGATCAGCGAAGACATGCTGGATTCAGTCTGGCAGGACATCGATGCGGCCTTCATCCTGACCATCGACCAGGCCGACAACGGGGTTGCCACAGCGAGTCAGGGCCATCTTGGGCTGCTGGTCGAAGCCTTCAACCCGACTTGGGACAGTGGGCAATCCTATGAGGACGCTTTTCTCGAGGCCGCGGCTTTCGCCTGGGGAATCGTGGTCGGGGCGGCCGGCCAGGCCCATGCCGAGGCCAAGGCTCTTTCCCTTGTAATGGCCGCTGCCAGGCAGGCGCGGGACCCCCGCGTAATCGTTCTCGACCGGAAGCTGCCTTGGGAGAAGGCAGTATTCGAAGGCGACCTGAGTGATCTCCTCTTTGTGATCTATCCGAACGAGGATCTGACCGCCTGGTACTGCCGCACCATCCCGCCCGAACCGAACTCATTCGGTCAGCGACTATCGCTGCCCGAGGCTTGGCGCGGCCTGCAGGAGGCGGAGTTCTCAAAAGCCGCAGGGATCGACGACGGCGTCTTCTGCCACCCGAGCGGCTTCATCTGCGGGGCGCGCTCCCATGAATCGGCGGTGCGGCTTGCGGAGAAAGCCCTCAGCGGCGGCCGCTAGCCGGCACCTCATCAGCAGAGGCTAAGCCATGAAGCAGGTGCCTATCGTCTCCCATACGGCATACGTGGCCTCGCTTCCCGACGATCATCGCTTCCCGATGCTGAAATATGGGCGCTTGGCGGAAGTGCTGGCACAGAAGGGCCTTGCTCCCAACGGTTTCGTTGTGCCGGAGGAGGCCTCTGCGGATCTGATCGCCCTGACCCATACGCGCGCTTACGTGGGTCAGGTTTTCGCCTGCTCGGTGCCGCGCGAGATCGAGCGGCGCATCGGTCTCCCAGTGAGTGAAAGCGTCGTCCGCCGCGCCCGCGCGTCCGCTGCCGGGACGCTGCTTGCGGCGCAGCTTGCGCTCCAGCATGGCCTTGCCGGCAGCACCGCCGGAGGCTCCCATCACGGGCAGAGGGAAACCGGAGCGGGCTTTTGCGTCTTCAACGATGTCGCCATCGCGGCCAAGGCGCTGAGGGCGGACCGCGCGATCCAGCGGGCGCTCGTCGTGGACCTCGATGTCCATCAGGGCGATGGCACCGCGGACTGCCTGCGCGACGAGCCGGATCTCTTCACCTTCTCCATGCATGCGGAGAAGAACTATCCCGTGCGCAAGATCCCGAGCGATCTGGATATCGGCCTCCCGGACCACATGGAGGACGATGCCTATCTTGAGGTCCTGACGGCCCATCTGCCGCGCCTTCTCGATGCGCTTGAGCCGGATCTCGTCTTTCTGAATGCCGGCGTCGACCCGCATCGCGACGACAAGCTGGGACGGCTCGATCTCACAGACGAGGGTCTGCGCCGCCGGGACTCTTACGTGATCGAGCAGGTACGCAGCCGCGACATCCCCATGGTTGCCGTGATCGGCGGCGGGTACTCCAGGGACATCGACATCCTAGCCCGGCGGCACGCCATCGTGTTCGAGGCGATGGCGGCATGGAGCGAGGTGAACGGGTGATCCTTACGCTTCCGGACGAGCGAGGGACGCGGCCAGCCGCGCGGCGAGCGCCGCGTTGTTCTTGACCAGCGCAATGTTGGTAGCGAGGCTTCGCCCGCCGGTTTGTTCGAAGAGGTACGACAGGAGGAAAGGCGTCACGGCCTTCCCGGAAACGCCGCGGGTCTTCGCCTCCGCAATTGCGGCATTGATGAAGGCGCTCATTTCGCCTGCCGGAATCTCGTCGGTACTCGGCACGGGATTGGCCACGAGAACGCCGCCGCCGAGGCCGAGCGCCTCCTTGGTGCGGATCAGGTCGGCGATGGCCTCGTGCGTGTCGAGGCGCAGGGGAACGGGCAGCTCGCTCGTGCGGCTCCAGAAGGCCGGGAAGCGATCCGTTCCATAGCCTACCACCGGCACGCCGCGCGTCTCGAGGTATTCGAGCGTCCGCGGCAGGTCGAGGATGGCCTTCGCGCCAGCGCAGACCACCGCCACGGGAGTGCGTGCGAGTTCATCGAGATCGGCCGAGATGTCCATGGTGGCCTCGACGCCCTGATGGACTCCGCCGATGCCGCCGGTCGCAAAGACCCGGATGCCGGCAAGATGGGCGCAGATCATGGTCGCAGCAACGGTCGTCGCGCCATGGCGCCTGGAAGCAACCGCATAGGGGAGATCGGCCCGGCTCAGCTTCATCACGTCCTTGGCGGTTCCGAGCCAGTCGAGTTCCGCATCCGAAAGCCCGATCTTGATGCGTCCCTCGATGATCGCGATCGTTGCCGGCACGGCTCCGTTCTCGCGCACCACCGCCTCCACCTCACGCGCTGTGGCGACGTTCTGAGGGTGGGGCATGCCATGGGTGATGATCGTGGATTCGAGCGCGACGACGGCCTCACCCGCAGCCAGAGCCGATTGAATGTTGGGAGCGATATCGAGAAGACGGCTGGCGATGTCGCGGTTCATGAGGGCTCCCGTTCAAACGTTGGGTCGGCTCTAAGGGACAAAGTGGTTTCCAGCAAGACGAAGGACAGGTCGGGCCGGACGCTCGCCGTGCTCTCCACTGTGAGCGCCGCGGCCGCCGTGCCGAGGCGGGCGGCATCGGTGAGAGAATAGCCCTTCAGGAGCGCCACGAGCGTGGCAGCAATCAGAGCGTCTCCAGCACCTGTCGCATCGCTGATCTTCGCACGGACGGCGCCGACCTGACGGGTTCCCGATTGGTCCGCCGCAATGAGGCCGGCTTCGCCGAGAGTCAGGACGACACACTCGGCGCCGTAGGCACGAAGACGCACGGCAGCCTCCTCTGAGGTTGCTTCGGGTTCGCCGAGATAAGCGCGAGCTTCGTCGAGGTTGAGGAACAGCAATCCGACACTGGTGAGATCCCGCGGAAGGCGCGCGACCTTTGGTGTCGAAACGGCGTCAATGGCTAGCGTGAGCGACTGCTTGCGAGCGATGTCGACAAGGGCGTGCAGGGTCTCGGACGGCAGGTTGCAATCGGCAAAGAGCCAGCCTGTCTGAGAATCGAGTTTTATCTTGCTCAGCAGGGCAGGGGTCAGCTCATCGAAGATTGCCATGTTGGCCAAGCCGAGTGCCAATTCACCATCGGGCTGCAGGACGGCCACGTACTCCGCCGTGGCATGCGCGTTTGAGGTCGCCATGAATTGCGTCCCGACGCCGAGGCGTTCGAGGTCGTCGAGCAGTGAGCGCCCGTTATCGTCCTTCCCAAGGATCGAGGCCAGTGAGACCATCACGCCAAGCCGGGCGATATTCTCCGCGACATTGCGGGCCACGCCGCCGAAAGAGCGTTCGGATATGACAGGATTGGAGGTTCCCGGCCGGATCGCGCCCAGCGCCTGGTATTTCCGGTCGACGGCCGCACCACCGATGCAGAGCACCCTGCCGATCCCCGTCTCCATGCCTCGACCTCGTGCTTTCGCTACATGCCAGGCAGACGATATGCCGAATTGCGGACGGAGCCGCAATGGCATGGGATCATTGTGTAGAAGTGGGTCTCAGGCCCACGCTCCCCTCGCTGAAGGCGAGCGGCACCGTGAGCAGGGCACGGAACTTCTTGTAGCCCGCCTCTCCCGGAAAGAAGGCGTGGAGGAAGAGCCAGGGTGCTCCGTCAGGCCCCCGAGCAACGGAAGGATGGCCCGGACCGAGCCATTCTGCCGATGAGCGCAGGAGCGGCTGCTCCACCTTCCGGTAGGGCCCGAGAGGCGAGGCGGCCATGGCGACGCCGGTGCCATATTCCGGCGTCGAGAAATCATTCCCTGAGTAGAACATGTAGAAGGATCCTTCATGCTCCAGCACCCAGATTCCCTCGATCAGATGCGCCTCCCAGGCCTGATCGTTTTCAAGTAAGACCACCCGCTCGCCCATGAGGCGGCGCGTGCGAGGGTCGAACTCCTGGGCGAAGACCGGCGTGCGCAGCGCTGCGAGAATCTCGCGGCCTGGCTGTTTGATCTCGTCAGGAGCATCACCGGTGAGCAGAGCCTGAAGCCGCTGCCGGAAACCCGAAAAGTCCTCCACCACTGCCTCGATCAGCACCTGCTGCACGAGAAACCGCTCCATGGGCTCCAGCGTCTGCACCCAGGGCCAGAGCGTGAGCGCGAGCGACGCGGTGCGCTGATCCTCTACTGAGGGCAGCAACGATGCGACATGGCTTGGGTGCTCATGGAAAAAGGCGCTGAGCAGCGCCGGCCAGACGTCGTTCGAATCCTCTTTCCAGAACAGGAAGGTGCGACCCTCCCGTGTGACGAAGAGATGGGCATCGATCACGCCGCCGCCGATGAGGGGGGCATCGTCGGTCTCGAATGGCCCCTCCGGCCGGGCGGACCATGCAAGACCGATGGCGAGCGATCCATTCTTTTCCCGCGCAGAGAAACACACGAGATACTGATCGCCGGCGATATGCATTTCCGGGGCCCAGTAGTCGCTGACGTTCAGCCCGTCCGCAGCCCACGAAGGCTTTCGCCCTTCCGGGAAAACGAAGCTCACGGGCTCCCAGGATTCCAGGCTTCGAGAGCGCAGGATCGGAAAGGAGTTGGGTGCATCGTTGGAGGTGGCAAACAGATAATACCAGTCGCCGTCCCCCGTGCGCTGCGCCGGTACGAAGGTGACAGCCGGATCGCCATAGCCATACCAGATGTCGGGTGAGATGTTCCTGTCGAGGAGCACCCGATAGGGCGCCTTGAAAGCCGGTGCCATGCTTTCCTGGCGATTGCGGGGAAGGCGGGTGCCGAAATCACGAGCGATCCTCTCGAAAAGGTCGAGATAGTCGCTCTGCTCCCACCCTGACAGCTCGTAGCGGCGGGTGATCCGTGCTTGCGTGGCATGATCGGCTCCAGCTATCTCAAAGGCGGATCCTGCTGTTCGCGGCGTGAGGCGGACACTGAATGAGTAGGGTGCTGCCGGTGAGGACTTAAGGATCATGTCATACCCAGCGCTGTTCATCCTGCAGGGATTTGATGGCCGTCAGATCATGAAGGCATAAAACCCTCACTCAGCACCATGAAACAGCAGCGTCGTGTTGCCGCCGATTTCGCTCGAGCTTGTCGGGCGCTTCCTCGTCAGCACGGCCTCGGCCTCGGGTGAGGGGCGGTGGCTCTGATGGATTTCGAGCCAGGCAATGCGCGATGACGGCACTCCACCGTCGCCCGGATAGGCCTCCTGCTTGGTGCCGGTGGCCTTCTCGAAGAAGGCTGGATCATCAAGAGAGGTCAGCACCCTGTCTACCAGCCGCTGCAGGGCTCCGCCATGCTCGGCGTAAAGATCGATCCCCTGGCTGCGCGCCAGCTCGGCAGTGGCCACCAGAGGATCGGCGGCGAAGATATGATAGTCGCGGGCTCGTTTGCCACGTTTCATTTCGAGCGGCAGGGTGCCGTCGGGCGTGATCTGCGCAAGGCCGATGCGGGCGCTGTCGAAGCCCCATCGGGTGAGTTGCTTGTCGTTTGAAGCCACGCCGGCAGCCGCAGCGCCCAATCCAGCCCAGTAACGGTGATTGTTCCGGCCGGACGTCCCCTTGTTCTTGTCCATGGGCCCGACGAGCTGCTGGCCCAGAGTCTTCAGCCAGCTTTCGACCCTCATCTTCTGATCGTTCGCGAGGCCCGGCGCGTTGCGGATCTGCATATAGGCCAGTGCGAAGCCACTGAGAGCTCGGCTCAGATTGAACTGCGCCTGCTTCGAGCGCATGTCGGTCATGGCGTTCACCGAGGCCCAGGCGTCGAGCCAGGTGAGTGCGCAGGCCGCGGCGGCGGGGTTCTTCGGGTTCGACCTCACATAGGCGTTCGCAACCTTGACTAGGTTGCGTCCATAGGCGCGCAGCGGCTCGACGGCTTCCGAGTAGCTTTCCTCCGCATCCTCATCGATCATCGCACGCTGGGTGTCGTCCTGCTTATACTTGCTCTGTGTGTCGAGGGTGATCACGGGTGCGTCCGGTGTGTCGCACTCGTATTTGGGTTTGGACTGAACATTATCCTTGCCAGGTGCCGGCACGAAGTAGCCTGGACTCTGAGCCTGGGTGGTGCTCATGGATGCGGCAAGCAGGAACGTGGCAACGAAGGATGGCCGCAGCACATATTGCGCGGCAACCCGCCTCATTGCTGATCTCATATCCCGCATCAACCCGCTCCTCCTATACTGCCGTCCGTTCAGGAACTAGGCGCATAGGGCCACAAGGCCAGAGGCGAGCTCTCAGATCGCGCGGGCGAAGCGGCGAGGCTGGGCAGTGCGGTTGCCGGCCATCGGAGGCAGCAGATCCTGTCCGCGGCCCGCGGTCACGATCAGGCGCTTCACTTCTCCCCTGAGATAGGCCTGCAGGAATTTGTCGTAATCCTTGAAGGAGACGCAGCCGTTCGAATCTCCGCGCGGGCCGAGCAGGTAAGTGTGAGCGAGGATGCCGTCGCGGCCATAGATGGCAGGGCTGCCGCCCACCGGGTTCAAGCGGATGGCGCGCACGCCATGGAAGAGCGCCTCACGCTCTGTGAGGATGTAGGTTCCCGGCGGCGTCGAGCCTTTCATGCGGACGTTCACGTGGCGCGGATTGTCCATCATGTTGCCGAGGCCGGAATGCGCCTCGAGCTTCTCACCGTTCGGCATGTGGACCGTCTGGGCAACGATGTCATAGACGGCGGTGCCTGGGCTCGCGAGATTAGTGCCGGGGCCGAAGCGCGCGGTCGGCGCGATGCTGCCCGTACCGCGATCCAAAGCCGCATAGCTGAGAGCCGCATCCGGCGGGCTGGCCGGGCGGATGCCGAAGAGCTTTTCGATGAAATTGCGATTGTCAGCCGACGCAACGGCCGGCGCTGCCAAAACGCGAGGCGTCATGGCGGTCGGCGCGCTCGCCACCTGGGAGGATGCAGAAGGCTTCGGAGTCCGCCGGTCCGCCGGTCGCGGGACCGGCAGGGGGGCCATCATGGGTATTGGGGCGACCGCCTGGGCGATCTCCAAGGGCGGAGCCGGGATCGTCACAGGCTCCGGAGGAGCGATGCTGGCCTCACGCTGCACGGGCGAGCGGAATCCCGGCTGGATTGGAGAGCTCTGCTTGAAGGCGAGGGCACCCTGGCTCAAGGTGGGCTTCGGATTGATCAGAGCCGGGTCTAAGGACAAAGCGGTCTTCAGGGGCTCAGGCGCTGGACTTGCAGCAATGCCAGCCACTTGCGCGTCAGGTGCTGTGCCGCCGGACCGTTCGAAGTCGACGAAGAGGGCCACGGGGCTGAGCGAAATCGCCACGAGGAGAGCCGTCGGTAGCAGGCTGCGGTTCCGGCGGAGCGGGGCGCGGCGAAGGGACTGATAAGGCTTATGCGCCATGATAAACTCTACGCAACAACTCGCGCTTCGCACGATGCACCAGAGACCAGTGATCAAATTCAGAGGTGCAACGTGAAGGCGATACTCTCACTGACACTGATTGAACGACATTCTGGTTAAGATCAGGATAATCCGCAGATTGACCGGAGGCCGCCATGGAAAACTTCACCCCCGCATCCGCCCTCATCGGCGGACTTTTGATCGGCGTATCGGCTGCCCTGCTCCTGGTGCTGAACGGGCGTATTGCCGGCATCAGCGGCATCCTCGCAGGGCTGCTCCAGCCTGCTTCCGGCGAGACCGGCTGGCGCATGGCTTTCCTTGCCGGAACGCTCGCTGCGCCCTTCGCCTATCTCGCCTTCGGGGGCGCTTTGCCGGCTGTTGCGATTGAGGCATCCCTGCCTGTCGTGGTTGTCGCGGGGTTGATCGTCGGCTTCGGCACACGCCTCGGGGGAGGCTGCACCAGCGGGCATGGTGTCTGCGGCGTCAGTCGGGTGTCGCCGCGCTCCGTCGTGGCGACCCTGGTCTTCCTGACAACCGCCATTGCGACCGTTTTCATCGCCCGTCATGTCATTGGGATGTGAGCCATGCCACTGATCCTCTCCACCTTCGCGTCAGGTCTCCTCTTCGGCCTAGGGCTCATCGTTTCACAGATGGTGAACCCGGCCAAAGTGCTGGCCTTTCTCGATGTTTTCGGCAACTGGGATCCGAGCCTCGCCTTCGTCATGGGCGGTGCGGTTGCCGTCTCGGCTCTGGGCTATTGGATCGCGCGGCGCCGGGGCGCTCCCGTCTTGGCGCCGCGCTTGGAGATCCCGACCCGCCGTGATCTCGATCTCCGTTTGGTCACAGGTGCCGCATTGTTCGGCATCGGCTGGGGCCTTGTGGGATTGTGTCCGGGCCCGGCTTTGGTCGGGTTGACGTTCGGCCCTGTCGCGATCTTCGCCTTCGTTGCCGCGATGATCGCCGGAATGGCACTTTTCCGCGTCTTGCCGGCCCGATGGCCACAGGTCACTTTCCGCAAGGCCGTTCCCGATCTAGACGGTTGAGACCCCGGTCCTATCATCTGCACCATGCTGAGGAGTTCCTGCCATGCCAGCCGTGACCGCGTTCTCCCTGCACGGGCGTCCCATTGTCAAAGGGTTCTATGAAAGGCGCACCGGCAGCGTGCAGTACGTGGTCGCGGATCCCGCTACGAAACGCTGCGCCATCATCGATCCGGTTCTCGATTTCGAACCGAAGTCCGGTGCGACGGCAACGGCCTCGGCAGACGAGCTTCTCGCCTATATCGAGCAGCAGGGCTACAGGCTGGAATGGATTCTCGACACGCATCCGCACGCCGACCATTTTTCGGCCGCCGGATACCTAAAGGATAAGACAGGCGCACCCACTGCCATCGGTGAAAAGGTGGTGGAGGTCCAGAAGCTCTGGAAGGAATTCTACAACTGGCCCGACAGCTTCCCGACGGACGGTTCGCAATGGGACCGCCTGTTCGCGGATGGCGAGCGGTTCAAGATCGGCAACCTGGACGTGGAGGTGATGTTCTCCCCTGGCCATACGCTGTGCTCGATCACTTATCTGGTGGGCGATGCCGCCTTCATTCACGATACGCTCTTCATGCCTGACAGCGGGACGGCTCGGGCCGATTTTCCAGGCGGTTCGGCTAAGGCACTCTGGCACAGCATCCAGCGCATCATGGCGCTTCCCGACGACACGCGCCTCTTCACGGGCCATGACTACATGCCGAACGGGCGGGCGCCGCTGTGGGAGAGCGCGGTGGCTGAGCAGCGCCGGGAGAACAGGCATTTGATGAGCGCGACGACAGAGGAGGAATTCGTGGCCCTGCGCCAAGGACGTGATCACGAGCTGCCCATGCCGAAGCTCATCCTGAATGCCCTGCAGGTGAATATCCGCGGCGGCCGCCTGCCGGAGCCGGAGAGCAATGGCAGGCGCTACCTCAAGATCCCGCTCGATGCCCTGCCGCATGCGCCATGGGGCGATTGAGGCTCAAGACGTCGCAGGTTGAAAGGTGGCGGATGACTGCGTTTCCACCCCTTGCGGACGGCATTTCAATCACCATATTAGACTGACCCAGCGGACATTGTTGTGGACTTCGAAACGCGGCGGGCGTCACCGCCTGCTTTCGATGAGGCCGTGTCAGGACGGATGTAATCCGGCATGACCTGTTCCTGCGCTCGCCTGACGATGCGAGTGCCCGTCTGGACCCGATCAGCCCAGGCCCGTAGCAGGCGAGGCGAGAGATGCGAAGGCATCCCACCCGTTCGCCCCGGAGCCTGGGCTTTTTCATGTCTCCTGTTGGCCGCCGCTGTCTCTATTGCGACTTGCGCGGATCGTCTGCCGGATTGACATAGGCGATGCCCCAAGGGCCGCGCGTGCTCAGCTGCACCACTGTTTCCTGGTTGACGTGCACGTAATGCTGGGTTCCCGGCGCCATGGCGATAACGCCGCCGGCATTGATGGCTTTCATCTGCGCAGGGGCGGCGCTCGCCCCCATGCCGATGTTGAACTCGCCGCTGACGACGGTAACCACTTCATCGACCGGATGGGTATGGGCCGGGATCTTGTAGTTCGCTGGGAATTTCAGCCGCATCACGAACATGCCATCCTTCGCAGGATCCCCGTAGAGGACCGACATCTGTGCCCCTTTGGGAAGGGACGGAGGTCCATCCTTCCAGGTGATATCGCCGGGATTGGCCATGACATGTTGGTGTTGCTGCTGCGCGAAGGCGGGTGTGAGGATGAGGAGAAGAGCCGAAGCGCAAGTGACTGCTTTTAGTGTGAAGAGCTGCATCGCGACCTCCCGAAAAGGGTGATGTGGCGAACGCATACAAGGCGGCCAGGAACGGATATCCGCCGCTGGGGAAAGGCTCTGCCTCTCGTGGCCTGTTGTCAAGAAAATGCGTGCAATCTCAGGTGCCCACGGTGAGTTCGGATGTCAGCCGATCGTTGACCTGCCCTTCGACAGTCGCTCGGCTCCGACGCCGCCTGCAACATCTTCACGCGGGACGGTTCACCTCGACGCGTCTTGCCGCTACAGACCTGAGAGCGATTCACACGAGGCGGCCGATACGGAATGTCTACCTGGCGAGACGAGAAAAATCAGAAGGCCCAAGCCCGGCTCGAAAAACGCCTCTCTGCGCTCTTTCCACCTTTCGTGCTCGCCCACGCGCTGCGGCAGCCGCTCACTCCGCCGACCCAGCGCCGTGCGGTGGAATCCTACTGGCGGCATCGGCCGCTCCTGGCCGACCGGCTGGCGCGGGCGCTCGCCGCGAAGAGCGGCCAGCCTGCGGGCTGGCAGTGGCGCCTCGGGTCCGACAAGGAGACCGGCCTGCCGCTCACCTTCCGCATGCCGCCGGCACCGTACCGGGAGGCGGCTTTCTCGCGCGGGCCGGGGCATTGCTGCGTGTGCGGGCAGCCGGTCTACCGGCTGGGGTGGCACCGCGACCTCTGGGACGATGGCAAGCCGAACCGGAACGCCACTTGGCATGCGGCCTGCGTGGTGGCCTGGCAGCTCTGGAGTGCTCCGCCAGATCATCTGCGGGCGCTCAAGTTGCGCCAGAAGCGCAAGTGCACCACCACCGGCCGCCGGCTGCTGAAGACCGCCGAGGTGGACCATCGGGTCCCGCTCTTCGCCGTCTGGTCAGAGCATCGCTCGAAGCCCTGGCCGGAACTGCTCGCCTTCTGGGGCGCGCCCAATCTCCAGGTGATCAACAAGGCGGCGCATCTGGAGAAATGCGCCGATGAGGCGGCCGAGCGGGCGACCCGGCGCGCCGCTCCCGGGACGGGGAGCGGCGTTGAGGAGACGGGGCCTTAAGGCACAGGTCCGGTCGTTGTGCCGGAAGCAGGCAGACAGGGCAGCGGACGTCCGATCCAGTTCATGATGAAACCTCGTGCAATGAATGGCTGAAAAGAAACGCTTTGGGATAAAGGCATGGCCTTGCGGGCTCAGGAGCCGTCGCGGCTCCGAGCCTTCTCAAGGCAATCGAGGGTGGCGCGAATGGCAGCCCGGCTCGATGATGGATGGTGATAGGGAAGAGCCGGAGTGCCTCTTCGCGCACGGCTTCTTTAGGCGTTCAAGCGGTGCCCGCCCGGTGACCGTTCAAGGCGTGATCCGTCTGCTCGACGGGGGCCTTGAACCGATTCCGACCACCGGCACACAGCCTGGGCCTCTCGTCGGCACGGCGTGCGAGGCCATGCCACGAGACCGTGTCTGCTCCCACACTGCGACGCCTCGCGAGCGCGCCCCTCGATAGGAACAGATCTACCAAACCTTATAGCCGAGCTTGCCGCAACTGTCAAGAACAAAAAGAGAACATTCACCCATCGCATCATGGCCTGACTTGTGCCGGCCATCCGCGTCTCTGGAATACAGGAAGCTCAACTCACCGTTTAGGTGCGATGCCTCAATGACTCTTGATCATCAGAACATAGACCGCGAGAACCACGCCGATCAGCATGACGGCGTACAGGGACTGGGAGAGCATCAGAGGATTCCCAGGATCACGCCTGCGCAGAACAGGAATGCCAGACTGGCCACAGCAAGCGCTTCGCTCTCATAGGAGATGTAGGACTTGATCCTCAGCATCATGGCACCCTCCTGGGTTCCCCTCACTATGCGCGCATGGGAGCGGGAAAGATACGTCGATCCTTGAGAGCCGGCCTATGCAGGCCTTGCGGGGCGAAGCCTCAGACCACGAAGAAGTCCTTGTAGGTCAGCGAGGCCTTGATCCGTAGGCTGGCAATCTCCACCGCCTTGCCCGCACCCGAGCCGTCGGCGTCGTAGAAGAGCACGCCCTTCTTCTGGTCATAGACGACGTAGTCGTTCGCATCCTTGGCCTTGTCACCCACGGTGAAGTAGTCTTTCTTCAGAGCCGCGGGCTTGTCCTTGGTGCCTGCCTTGCCGAGCTTCTTGAACACCTTGTTGTCGAGCCAGATCGAGTCGTATTTCGTGCTGAAATCCGAGATCGTGTCCATGCTGGCCTTGCTCGGCTTCGTGTCGAACACGAAAGTGTCCCGGCCGCCAAAGCCCACGAGCATGTCCTGGCCGGCCTTGCCGTAGAGAATGTCGTTGCCGCCGAGGCCCCAGATCACGTCCCGTCCGCCAGCGCCGATGAGAACGTCCGCCATGGGGCCGCCCGTCGTGCCGCGGCCATTCGCGTCGTAGACGTTGTAGAACTTCGTGTAGGCGCTTGTCGTCCGCCCGCCTTCATCGACGGCCGTGAACTTCAGGGTCTCGATGCCGCTCCGGGGAAGCATATGGTCCTGGAGATCCACCGTGACGGCCTTCAGAACGGCGCTGATCACATCCTGCGTGACGGAGCCGTAGAACTTGATGCCCAGCCCATCGGGCTCGTTCTCCGTATAGCCGACCTGTACGCCGTCGACCGCGATGGTGATCCTGCCGAAGTCGCCGAAGACCATGACTCGGTCGGTGTTGGCGATGGCGAACTTGCCGGCTCCAGATAGAGGATCGGTATTTTCGATTCTGACCTCGCGGATCGGGCCGAAATCGTCCGCGAGCTGGATCGAGCCCGTCGGGTCGAGCGACACGGGTTTGCTGTTGCGGATCTCGCGCGGGCCTGGATCGACGCCGCTGACCGTCGGGGCGTTGTCCACGCTGGTGCGACCGCTCGCGTCCGTCACGCGGTCGAAGCCCTGTTTGTGGAACGCGCGAATCTCGGCATCCGTCAGGGTGTGCCCTTGAACGACCAGATGGTCGTTCTTCGTGATCTTCGCATCGAGCAGCATGGCGACGGCGAGGTCGTCCACTGTGACGGTCACATCGCTGTCGTAGAGATGGATCCCGGTGATGTTCGCGAACGAGACGTTGCGCGTGTCGATGGCCGTGCCGGTGAGGAAGAGGAAGTTGCGGTCGCCCACGCCGCCGTCGATCAGGCTCAGGCTCTGGAGCTGAGCCGCGCTGAGATGGATCCGGTCGAGAGCTACCGAGCCCATGACCGTCTCGAAATTGATGAACCGAGCGGGAGCCGCGTTGTTGCCCCAGCCGTTCATCACCCGCGTGAGATAAAAATCGCCGCCGCCGTTCAGGTACAGCGTATCATTGCCGGCAAGGCCGTCGAGCGTGGCGCCCGGCAGCTCGGCTGCCGTGACCGTGATGATGTCGTTTCCGTTGGTTGCGGCAGTCAGTGCCATGATGGAAGCCCCGGCAATAGTATTGGTTGTGTCCCGTTCAGGACATTTGTCCTTGACGTTGTAACGAAATCACAGGCGTTCTGCCAAGGGGCTGCGCCCGTTTACCGCAGCGTCTCACGTCGGATGAGTTTCAGGGGAGGCCGAGGCGGGGAGGGGCGCCTGTCACGGCCAGCTTGGCGCTCAGGCGCCGGCGCTCTTCGGGCGCTTGGCGGTGTTCAGGGCAGCGGCGGCCTGGATGAGGGTTTTGAAGGCTTGCTCGTCGAGGGCTGCGCCCTCGTGGATGTCGATGGCGCGGCGGGTGTTGCCCTCGAGGCTGGCGTTGAAGAGGCGGGACGGGTCGTTCAGCGAAGTGCCCTTGGGGAAGGTCAGCTTCACGGCGCTTTTGTAGGTCTCGCCCGTGCAGATGATCCCGGCCTTCTCCCATACCGGAACCCCGCGCCACTTCACCGCCTCGACCACATCGGGCAATGCCTGCCGGATGAGCGCCCGGACCCGCGCCAGCGTCTCGCCGCGCCAGTCGTTCAGGTGCTGGATGTGCGCGTCGATCTGTTGGGAGGGGGAGGGTGGTTCGTTCTGTGATGCGCTGGATATCGTCTGCATGGTTACTAAGGTCTTTGTCATGCTGTCGCGCCCTGGAGAATGCCGATCCTTAGCACTAACAAAATGGTGGGGACAAAGCCAACTTCTACAATGCAATTACATTTCTTGATCGTACAATCAGAAGTGGATCGGCGGCGTAATTGGCACTACTACAATGGCTTCGAGACAAACACGCATCCTCATTCTTTGTAAAACTTATCCCTCGCCAAGTGGGAAGTACTCTGAGACATCGTGCGTTGCTGGCATGGAGGAGGATGGCCAGCTCATCCGGCTCTTTCCTGTTCCCTTTCGGCTTATCGGCGATGGTAAGCAGTTCAAGAAATGGCAGTGGATTAGCGCTCGGGTAGAAAACGCCCGCAAGGACCGAAGACCTGAAAGCCACAATATATATGTCGACACCATCTCTTTCGACGGTGATCCCTTGCCGACCAAGTATGAATGGCAAGCCAGAAGGGAATACCTAGATAAGCTTCACATCTTCGATGATTTTGCGGCATTAGATAACGCACGCGAGACTAGTGGGTTGACTCTGGGCCTATTGCGTCCTTCACGGATCTTAGGTCTCGATATCACCCCTGTAGATAATCCCGACTGGACGGATGAAGAAAAACAGAAGCTGATCCAACATCAGCAACAAGGTGGGTTGTTTGATGCCACCGACTCCAAGAGCATATCAATGCTCAACAAGTTGCCGTTTGATTTCCATTATCGGTATGCCTGCGAAGTTGACGGAATCTTACGCGAGTACCGGCACAAAATTGCAGATTGGGAGGCGGGCGCACTTTTTTGGAACTGCTACTATGCAGACCGTCAAAATTGGGAGGGGGCCTTTCGTGCCAAGATGGAGAAAGCTCTGCCTGCCGCTGACTTGATGTTCTTGATGGGTACAATCCATCGCTTTCCGAGTCAGTGGCTAATCGTGAGCCTCATCTATCCACCTAAGCTGCAGCCCCATGCACCACGTCAGGGATCGTTGTTCGACTTGTAAGATGGATGACCCGGAGATCGCTGATTTTTGCAGCCGCGCGCGCGACGTAAGTGCGATGGCACCGGGCGTGATCAGTTTCAAAACAGATTAGGCATGACGTTGAGCTTTTTGCTATCTCTACAAGCTCGCTTACAGCGTTCTTCTGGCTTTTGAGATGACTGAGAAAGCCACGAGTATAGTTCATCCAGTCTCCATCAGCCTTATAAAGATCACGTACAGGTTTTGGGCATCCCAGCTGTGGCATGTGGATATAAATCATTCCGGCATTCTGCAGAGCTGTAGAGAATGCAGTTTTCGAGAATCCCGGTTTTCGCGACAGGGGATTGGCTCGGACATCAAGGATCGTATCAACGCCCACAGATTTGAGACGCGCAATGAATACTTCTAAGGACAACCCCTCGTAGCCGAAAGTGAAGATTCGTTTCCCCATTGTGGGTCCGTTCATAGAAACTCGATTATCGGCCTAATAATCTATAATTGTGGCTTAGTTCAAGCGTGCGAGCATCTAAACCCATTGATTGCTATAGATTGTTTGTCTCAACACCCGAACGGCAAAGATCGCCATTCTTTCAAGCTCACATTCATAATTTTCAGGCCGACTCAGAAGCTCTTGATCATCTAATGGGTCTGAAATGTGCACCCATTTATTTCGGTACCGTCGGAGGATTTGAAGATCGTTCTTTAGGGAAGCCTGCAAAGGAGCCCCCTCAATCAACTGGTACAACGTGCCCTTGGGTGATGCAGCGTACTCAGCTCGAAGATATGTTTCTATGCCAGCTACTGCAGTGATGATTGTAGCAAGATGGGCACCTGCCGCAAACGCGATGTCAGCATCTCGAACGATAAAGGTGCACCATTCGGAAAATGTTGCCCCTCCCTTCAGGATCTCGTCATCTAAATCATTGAGGAATTGCCAGCGATCTTCTTCCACAGTCAGAAATCCTCGATGTCGATGGCCAGTACGCACCCAGCCATAAAAGCTTCAGCGCGATTTATCTTGCAGGGGTCTCATGAGCATCGACCAAAAATACTCGGCAGCACCTTCATACGTTAGGTGGCGTTCTCCTCGCGAACTCCAATCCCCCATGCCGAGAGCCTTGAAGTAGAGGCCTTGCTCATCCATCTCGACATCCAGACTTTCATTGTAGCTGCCATCATCAATGCGATCATTCGAGGAAAATGAAATCCCCGTTTCAAACCGCCCGCCGAGCTGAATCTTGCATCGCGAAACTGCTTCGCCTTGACGGTAGATAACAGCTGTGAACCTGTTCGCGTCGATTTTCCGAAAGGTTGTTTCTATTCCTTCGTTTCTGCGTTCAAGTTCCTGAAGAGAGTTTTCAAAGAACTTCGACATGAAGGAAAAACCTTCATCCAAGAAGCGGTCCTTGTCCGCTTCTGTGAAAGTTTTTGCTAGACGCAAGTTGCTAGAGCGTGTTGCTTGGGTGGCGGATTTTGTGATGAGTTTCTCACGTATTGGCGCGTCAGGAGTAGATTTTACCTTCGGAAGAGCATCCTTAATTTTCTGCACAACATCAAGAAAGGCTTCATCTAGATCTGGCCATTTCTTGACAGGCAGCGCATCCTTTGGCGCCACAAGCAGCTTTCCAAAAGGTGCAGACTTCCAGTCGCAATGACGTAGAATGACGGGAATTACCTTGGCTTCTCCGGCAGCATGACGTTCCATCGCGCGCTTCACTTCAACATCGTAGCAATAGTCAGATGCGAGGAAATCAGGCGAGACAAGGAGCAGGATCACGTCTGCCTTCTCGAGTTCGGAGCGTATGCTGTTATCGAGCTCGCTACCGACGACGATACGCCTATCGTGCCAGGCGTCGATTAGACCCTGCCGCTTAAGCATTGCGAGGTGAACCTCAAGGCGGTCACGAAGATCTTCATCTTTATGAGAATAAGAAAAGAATACGGTCGACAAACTGCTCTCCTAGGATGCGGGTCTGCTTAGCTATTTCCGAGTGGGCTCCTCAATGAGGAGCCCGCGTGATCACCAATCCTTATCAAGATCAGTCCGGTTGCATTTGGGGCAATGTGCTCTCCCAACATGCTCGCCTCGACGCTGAGCATCGCGAACCTCAGCATCGGTAAGGATTGTGACTTCGAACTTATTACCGCAGTTACTGCAGCGGTACTGAATGCGCATCGACATTGGAGGAGGTCCTATGGTTGGTATCCAGGTTGTGGGTTTATCAAGTTCAACCTAAACCTGGTGGTGATTCATCATTTGTTCCTTGCGTAAGAAAAACCCCGGAAGCGCATGGCTTCCGGGGCTCTTTATTTTACGAGCACCCCGTCGTCGATCCGCAGGTATCGCACTTCAGGCACGTCCCGTTGCGCACCAGCGTGAAGTTCGCACACTCAGGGCAGGATTCGCCGACATAGCCCTTCATCTTGGCCTCGGCGCGCCGGTCGGCGACGGACGGGGCCGTGAAGGCGAGCTTGGACATTTCGGCTTCGCCGACCGGCTGCTCCTGCGCGGCGGGCTGCGCGAGTTCAGCCTTGAGCGCGTTCGCACCAACGGTCATCCCACCCGTGCGCTGAGTAATGCCTGTGCCGCCGGCACCGCCGCCGGGGATGAGCATGAGGCGGTCGGAGTTGCCGCGCACGAAGCCGCGGGACACGACGGCGGTGGCCGGCGCGGGCTCTGGGGCCTTCGACTGGGCTTCGCCCTGGCCGATGGTGGTGGGGCCTGCTTCCGATGGGTCCACGTGGGCGAGGTCGTTGCGGCCGAGATAGGACACGGCGAGCTCGCGGAACACGTAGTCGAGGATCGAGGTGGCGGACTTGATGCGCTCGTTGCCCTGGACGAAGCCGGCGGGCTCGAAGCGCGTGAAGGTGAAGGCCTCCACGTATTCCTCCAGCGGCACGCCGTATTGCAGGCCGAGCGAGATCGCGATGGCGAAGTTGTTCATCATGGCCCGGAAGGCGGCGCCTTCCTTGTGCATATCGATGAAGATCTCGCCGAGGCGCCCGTCGTCGTACTCGCCGGTGTGGAGATACACCTTGTGGCCGCCGACCACGGCCTTCTGGATGTAGCCCTTGCGGCGATCCGGGATCTTCTCGCGGTCGCGGATCCGCTCGACACGCTCGACGATCCGCTCCACGATCTTCTCCGACACGTGGGCGGCCTTGGCGGCAGCCGGCATGGCGGCCAGCGCCTCGGCGGCGTCGTCCGCATCCTCGTCCTCATCGGCAATGAGGGCGGAGTTGAGCGGCTGCGAGAGCTTGGAGCCGTCGCGGTAGAGGGCGTTCGCTTTGAGCGCCAGCTTCCAGGACAGCATGTAGGCGTTCTTGCAATCCTCGACGGTGGCGTCGTTGGGCATGTTGATGGTCTTGGAGATCGCGCCCGAGATGAAGGGCTGCGACGCCGCCATCATGCGGATGTGGCTTTCCACCGAGAGATAGCGCTTGCCGATCTTGCCGCAGGGATTGGCGCAGTCGAAGACCGGGTAATGCTCCACTTTAAGGAAGGGCGCGCCTTCGAGAGTCATCGCTCCGCAGATGTGGATGTTCGCGGCCTCGATGTCGGCCTTCGAGAAGCCGAGGTGCGTGAGCAGGTCGAAGGACGGATCGTTGAGCTTTTCCGCCGGCACTTTGAGCGTGCCCGTGAGGAAGTCCTCGCCCAGCGTCCAGCGGTTGAACACAAACTTGATGTCGAAGGCCGATTTCAGGCCCTTTTCCACCGCGTCGATCTTGTCGTCCGTGAAGCCCTTGGAGCGCAGCGAGCCGGGGTTGACGGCGGGCGCCTGCTTCATAGAGCCGTGGCCGACCGCATAGGCCTCGATCTCGGCGATCTCGTGTTCGCGGTAGCCCAGCGCGCGCAACGCATCCGGCACGGCGCGGTTGATGATCTTGAAGTAGCCGCCGCCGGCGAGCTTCTTGAACTTCACCAGGGCGAAGTCGGGCTCGATGCCGGTGGTGTCGCAATCCATCACAAGGCCGATCGTGCCCGTGGGGGCGATCACGGTGGATTGCGCGTTGCGGTAGCCGTTCTTCTCGCCGAGCTCGAGCGCCTTGTCCCAGGCGGACTTGGCGTGAGCGACGAGGTCCTGGTCGGGGCAGGAGGCGTGATCGAGCGGGACCGGGTTGACGGCCAGGCCCTCATAGCCCTGAGCCTCGCCATGCGCCGCGCGGCGATGGTTGCGGATCACGCGCAGCATGTGCTTCGCGTTGGCCTTGTAGTTCGGGAACGGCCCGAGCTCACCGGCCATCTCGGCCGAGGTCGCATAGGACACGCCGGTCATGATCGCGGTGAGCGCGCCGCCGAGCGCACGGCCGGCGTCGGAGTCGTAGGGCAGGCCCATGGTCATGAGCAGGCCGCCGATGTTCGCGAAGCCGAGGCCCAGCGTGCGGTACTCGTAGGATAGCTGCGCGATCTCCTTGGACGGGAACTGCGCCATCATGACGGAGATTTCGAGCACCACCGTCCAGAGGCGGCAGGCATGCTCGAAGGATTCCGCGTCGAACTTGTGGTTCTTGCGGTCGAAGAACTGGAGCAGGTTGGCGGAAGCGAGATTACACGCCGTGTCATCCAGGAACATGTATTCCGAGCAGGGGTTCGACGCCCGGATGCGGCCACCGGCAGGGCTGGTGTGCCAGTCGTTCATGGTGGTGTTGAAGTGCAGGCCGGGATCGGCGGACGCCCAGGCGGCATGGCCGATCTGCTCCCACAGGTCGCGGGCCTTCAGGGTCTTGATGACCTTGCCGTCCTTGCGGGCGGTGAGGTGCCAGTCCGCGTCGTTTTCCACCGCGCGCAAAAAGTCGTCGGTGAGCGAGACGGAGTTGTTGGAGTTCTGGCCCGAGACCGTGAGATAGGCTTCCGAGTCCCAATCCGTGTCGTAGACCGGGAAGTCGATGTCCGTGTAGCCCTGCTTGGCGAACTGGATGACGCGCTTGATGGAATTGTCCGGGATCATGACCCGGCGCGCCATCTTGATTTCCTTCTTCAGAGCCGGGTTCTTCTCCGGATCGAAGCAGGCATCGCCCTCGGCCTCGCAGTTCACGCAGGCCTTCATGATGGCCTTGAGGTGCTTGGCGGCGAGCTTGGAGCCGGTCACAAGCGCGGCGACCTTCTGCTCCTCCTTCACCTTCCAGTCGATGTAGCTCTCGATATCCGGGTGATCGACATCGACCACCACCATCTTGGCGGCGCGGCGCGTGGTGCCGCCCGACTTGATCGCGCCGGCAGCCCGGTCGCCGATCTTGAGGAAGCTCATGAGGCCGCTTGAGCGGCCGCCGCCGGAGAGCTTTTCGCCCTCGCCGCGCAGCTTGGAGAAGTTAGAGCCGGTGCCGGAGCCGTACTTGAACAGGCGCGCCTCGCGGACCCACAGGTCCATGATGCCGCCCTCGTTGACCAGATCGTCCTCGACGCCCTGGATGAAGCAGGCATGCGGCTGCGGGTGCTCGTAGGACGACTTGGACTTGGTCAGCTTGCCGGTCTTGTAATCCACGTAATAATGGCCCTGGCCGGGACCGTCGATGCCATAGGCCCAGTGCAGGCCGGTGTTGAACCATTGCGGGGAGTTCGGCGCCACCATCTGGTTGGCGAGCATGAAGCGCAGCTCGTCATAGAAAGCCTGGGCGTCTTCCTCGGACGAGAAATAGCCGCCCTTCCAACCCCAATAGGTCCAGCAGCCGGCGAGGCGGTCGAAGACCTGCTTGGAGGAGATCTCGGAGCCGATGCGCTGATCCTCAGGCAGAGAGGCGAGAGCGGCCTCGTCGGGCACGGAGCGCCACAGCCAGGACGGGACGTCGTTCTCCTCCACCTTCTTCAGGCGGGCCGGGACGCCGGCCTTGCGGAAGTACTTCTGGGCCAGCACGTCTGACGCCACCTGGCTCCAGGTCTCCGGCACCTCGATGTTCTCGAGCTTAAAGACCACCGAGCCATCCGGATTGCGGATCTCGCTCGTGGCGAGCCGGAAGGCGAGGGAGGAATAAGGCGATTGGCCGGTTTTCGTATAACGCCGCTCGATCCGCATAGGTCACATCCTAAGTATCAGGGACAAACGTCCCCGTGGCCGCGATTTGCCCCGCAGCTCATCAGCCCACAATTATTGTTCGACGCCCCAACGATCCGCTCTTTCGGATCGCCCACGCAACACGCCTGAGTTACGGCCCCGGTCGGGCGTCACAGGTGGCGCGGCAACGGAGTTGCCACGGGCTCTGACGCCTGCTCTGGGGAATGTTCAACCGGCCCTTTCAGGCTGGTCGCCGGTCTCTGGTCGGCACCCCGGCAAGCTAGTCGTGTTGCGAGCCTCACGTCAAGAACTAGTGTCGTGGCTTACAGTTCCGAACTACATGTTGTGTGTAGCTGTGGGAATTGTGGATAACAATTGGCCCTCCGGCTAAGCCTCTCAGACTCCTCTGAGAATCCGTTCCCGATTTTTGCAATGGCCAAGCTTCGCCGGCTTAAGACCACACTTCGAGTCATGCTTAACAGGTGGTCGATGTTGTGCCGGCGCATCAATCCCCAGTCGTCCCTCGGAGCGGCCGCCGGGGCCCCAGCTGAGCCCGAAATGGCCTGATTGCGCGAAATTCGGCGCCCGCCGCTGGGGAAGGGGTGAGTCGGAGAATCAGTGCGGGTTTTCGCGCCCGGGAAGGCTGGACTTCGCGGAACTCAGCGGCCATATTCCGCGCAACCTCACGAACCCCTCCGGCGGCGGCAGTAGCATGAAAGAGTTTTTCACCCAGTTCTTCACCTGGTGGAACGGACAGACCCTCGGCACCCGGTTCTTCACCTGGCGCAAGGGGCAGTTCGTGGGCACGGACGAGTTCGGCAACACATACTACCGCTACACGCAGGCGCAGGCGATCGACTCCAATGTGGGCGCCGAGCGCCGTTGGGTTGTCTATAACGGCGATGCCGATGCCTCGAAGGTACCGCCCGGCTGGCGCGCCTGGATGTGCCATAATGGCGACGTGCCCCCGAGCGAGGAGAGCTACCGGCCGCACTCCTGGGAAAAGCCCTATGTGCCGAACATGACCGGCACGACTCAGGCCTACCGGCCGCAGGGGTCTCAGCTCGGGACCGGACAGCGCCCCGCCGCCACCGGCGATTACGTGCCGTGGACGCCGGGGGAGTGAGGCCGTCAGAGGCCTCCTGACCCGTTATGCTCAAGAGAACCCAAGCCCGCACTTGCATCGAGTGTGGCCTGCCTTATGACCACCCGGATTTCGTCTATCATGCCGGTCGGGTCGAGAGCGGCCCGGCCTATTGGTCGGAACGCGGGCTTCTCTGCTCGCATGCCTGCTCGACGGCGCATTTCGAGAGGCGTGTGAAGGCAGGCGATCCGATGATAGAGCCGGCGCCCAATCCGCTCGAGCAGGATTGGTCCTGAGAGACTGGCCGATAACGGATCTGGCGCATGTTTCCCTCCCCCTTGTGGGGAGGGATTAAGGGTGGGGGTGTAAGCGCCATCCTGGTTTGGGTTCTGCGCCGACACCCCCACCTCCAACTCCTCCCCACAAGGGGGAGGAGGGTTCGCGCGCTTTATGAGCCAGACTCTTGAGGCCCCTCAGGAGGACGAGATGTCGAGCCTTGGCCGACCGATTCCGGAAGGCACTCACGTTCTGCGCAAGATGCGCGACCTTTCCGGTTCCACTGAGGATCACGGCCCTGGGCAGTCGTTCTTCGATGTACCGGAACGCGGCCGCTGCCGCCTCCTCGAAGGGCTGCCCCGCCAGCAGGCTGCCCATGGCGAAGGGACGGTTGACGATTGCGGTGCGGCCGCTCGCTTCCAGTTTGGGAAGCAATGGGGCCATGTTCGTGCTCGACATGTTCAGGGGAAACTGCAGGGCATCGTATAATCCGCTTTCCAGCGCGAGCCGCCCTGCTTCCACATCGCTGACGCTTGCACCGAAGACCGTGACCCCGCAGCGCCTCGCATAATCCATTGCGGCGATCACATCAGGATGGGTGACGACATCGCTCGTCGCCTTGTGGATCTGCAGAACATCAATGGTTCCGAGAAGCGAGAGAGAGCGGTCGATGCTTCGGACCAGCGCATCGCGGCTGTGATCGACAAAGCTGGAATTGCGCTCGAAGTCCCAATGCTCTCCCGCTTTCGTCATGATGGTCAGCCCATGCCTGACAGATGGCTCAAGGGTGGAGAGAAAGCGGCCCAACCGGGCTTCGCTCTCCGCATAGGCCGGGGCTGTGTCAAAAATAGAGATGCCTAGTTCCACAGCTTTGGCGAGGAGAGTTTGTGCCTCGTTTTCGTCCGGCGGCGCACTTTGGGTGACACCCCATGCGCGGCCAATCGAGAGCAGGCCAAGGCCAAGCTTGAGGCCAGGTTCGGTGAGTTTGTGCAGCATCCGATCTACCCGGCTGGCTTCGGATGGAAATAGGATTGTTGCCTGATGACCCCTTCCGAGAAGAGCCCAAAAGCCTGGATGACGCAGCCGGTTGGAACATCGATATTGCGAGCGACGCCCGAGCCTTTGAGGACCGCGCCGCGCTCGTCCGGTTCAGGATCGCGATAGGTCCCGCCGTCACCCAGGGTGCAGTTCTGGCAGCGGATGGGTCCGACGATCTGCGCACCGCGACCGACCCGATTGGACAGGATGAGAGATCCTCCGCCCAGAAGGCGCGCCCCGTCACCGATCTCGATCAGATCTCTCGCTTCAGCCTTGAGGGTAAAGCCGCCTTCTTCGCCGATCTCGGCACAAGCTCCGACCTTGATCGATCCGCCAGAGGCAACAAGCCGGCTTCCTGGGAAAAGCTGCGTGTCATCGCCGATGACGATATCGCCGCCTTCCAGAACCTGAAGAATGACGCCGGGCCAGAGGATCACTCCCTTTTCGAGTCGGGTATCCGATGACACCAGGACCGAGGCTGGATCCGGGATTACAACACCGCGATGCGCAAGAGCGGCGGTTTCGGCGATCGGCAGAAAGCCCAGCCGCTGACGGGCCTCATCGCTTGGAATCTGGACGTCTCTCATGCAGATATCTTGGCTCCCATGTCGCTCGCACGCCTGGAAGCTTAGCCGATCAATTCTGATCCTGAACAGCCCAACGAAATATTAGAGCGTTGATGCTTTTGTGAGAGGCTACGCCCCGTAATTCAGCTTCGGATACCAGTCCGTGTCGCGACCCTCGGGCGTCATGTCGAGCACGTTCCACAGAGGGGCGAGGTCCGGGGCGCCCCGGGGATCCTGGCCGGGATCGGCGGAATCGCCGGTCATCTCGCCGCTCCAGAAGTGGCGGATGGTGCCGTCGCGGCGGGTGAAGACGTTGAAGCTCGGGATCTCCGATCCATCGTCCAGCACGCCGTGATAGTCGCGCGAGTAATTGCCGTTGAGATCGGTGTAGAGCCGCAGGTTCGTCCAGCCCCGTTCCCGCTTCCAGGCGATCAGCCGCTCGATCGGGGAGCGCGCCACGACGGCGAGCGCCATGCGCTGCTGGATGTCGGCACCGTTGCCTTCGAGTGCACCGAGCAGGTTGGTGCACATGGGGCAGGGCCGCTCGCGCTGCGGGCCGAACATGTAGCTGTAGACGGCGAGCGACTGCTTGCCGCCGAAGAGGTCGGCGAAGCTCACTGGGCCGTTCTCGCCCTGGAAGCGATAGTCGCCGATCACCTCGCCGCCGAGCGGCGCGCGAGTTCTTCCGCGGGGACAAGCGTATCGGACATGGGATGCTCCTCGGGGATCGGCTTATGACTTACGCGGGCCGACGAGGCCGAACAGGGCGCCCTGCGGATCGCTGCCGACGATGATGAAGACGTTGCCCGGCACTTCGGCAGGTCCGTAGTGGATCGCGCCGCCGTTGCCCGAGACAGCCTGTGCGGCAGCATCGATATCCTCGACGCCGAAATAGAACGTCCACAGGGGCGGCGGCCCATCGGGCGTGCGTTTCATCACGGCCCCGATGGTGCGGCCGCCATGATCGATGAACTGGTAGTCGCCCATCTCGCCCATGGGCATGGCGTCACCCTTCTCCCAGCCGAAGCGGGAACGGTAGAAGGCCAGCGCCGCTGCCGGATCGCTGGTGGCGAGTTCGTTCCAGTTGCAGTGTCCGAACTTGCTCTGGTCGAATGCCGTGCTCGTGCCGTCCACCGCGCCACGCATGATGTAGAACATCACCCCTTGCGGATCGGAGAGCATGGCGAAGCGTCCGACGCCGGGAATGTCGGTGGACGGCATATGCTGTGTGCCGCCATCCCGAACGATGTCGGCAGCCGCCGCATCGACGTTCTCGACGGCCACGTAGCCGAGCCACATGGGGCGCATTCCTGCGCTCTCAGCACCTGCAGGGAAGGGCATGAGCCCGCCCACATCCGCGCCGTCGATGCCGAAGATCCGGTAACCCCGGTCGGAGCCTTCCATCGACCGGCTCTGCCAGCCGATCACCGCGCCGTAGAAGCGGGCAGCCGCGTCGGTATCGTTGGTGAGCAGTTCGTACCAGATAAAGTCGCCGTGCTGATTGGCCATGGCATCGCTCCTTATACGTCGAGGATCGGCATGAAGCCGCCGAAGATCATGCGCTTGCCGTCAAAGGACATCTGCTGGCCCATCGCCTCCATGCGCGGATCGGTCATGATCTTCTGTTGGGCAGCGTCGCGAACTTCCTTGGACGGGTACTCGATCCAGCTGAACACCACGACCTCGTCGTCCTTGGCCTGCACGGCGCGCCGGAAGTCGGTGAGCTTGCCGTCCGGCACGTCGTCACCCCAGCACTCGACCATGCGGGTGGCGCCGAACTCCTTGAACAGGGGCGCGGCCTCGGCCGCATGCTTGCGATAAACTTCCTTCTTGTCGGCCGGAACGGCCAGCACGAATCCATCGACATAAGCCATCGCATTTCTCCCTTGCCCTGAGGCGCTCTCATGTTCTCTTGACAAATAAGTTGATATCAACATAAATGGGGCATGTCAAATGAGCGAGAGACCTCTTTTGAAACTACCCATCTGGTGCGTGACACCTGCCTGTGCCTGCATGCGCAGCGGGCGGCCCGTGCCCTGTCGCGACGCTTCGATGAAGCCCTGCGCCCGGCAGGGATCACCTCCGGCCAGTTCTCCCTGCTGAACGCCCTCAACCGTCCCAATCCCCCGCCGATCGGCCCTGTCGCGCAGTTGCTGGCAATGGACCGGACCACCCTGACCGCCGCCCTGAAGCCGCTCGAGCGGGATGGGCTCGTAACCATTACCCGCGATCCGGACGACCGCCGCAGCCGGCTGCTCGGCCTTACAGATAAGGGGCGGGAGGTGCTGGCCGCGGCCGTGCCGATCTGGCGCGATCTCCATGCCGCCATCGAGGCAGGTCTGCCGGTGCTGGAGCCGGAGGCCCTTCGCGGCGCCCTCAGGTCGCTCTCGCAGGCGGGCTGAATTTCGGGGCAGGGCCCTATCTTCCGGCTTGCCCTTTTTCCATCATGGTTCACGTGCTATCGCGTTGCCGAACTGACAGCGGGTGCGGCCAGGCTCGGCCGGACGGGAAACGCCAAATCGAACTTGGCTTGGACAGCATGATGAAACTCGGATGGACGCGGGCGGCCCTGGTGTTCGCATCGCTTATCGGCGGCCTCGGTGCGGCGCAGGCGGACAGGATCAAGAATCCCACGGCCGTTTTCTCCGGCTTGGACAAGATCACCGGGCGAATCGTATCGTTCGAGGTGGCTGTGGATGAGACCGTCCAGTTCGGCGCGCTCCAGGTGACGGCGCGAGTCTGCTTCACCAAGCCGCCCACGGAAACCCCGAACACCACATCCTTCATCGAGGTGGACGAACCCGGATCCGAGGGGAAAGGCAAGCGGGTCTTCTCGGGCTGGCTGTTTGCCGCAAGCCCAGGCCTGCACGGCCTCGAGCACCCGGTCTACGACATCTGGCTCGTAGACTGCAAAGGCGGCACCGAGGTGATCGCGGAGCCCAGGGAAACACCCGAAGAACTGCCCCCGATCCAGGATGCAGCCCGCGGCCCGAACGATCCGGCGCGGCCCGGCGACATCACGGCCCCGGCCGGAGGCACTGCCCCGCGTCCGCCTGCTGTCGAGACAGCACCGCTGCGCCAGCCCGCCCCTCAGCGCCAGCAGCCCGCCCGGCGTCCGGCAGCCCCGATCATCAATTCAGATCGTCCGAACTAAGGGGCGGCAATTGCGGCGAGCACTTCCTCGCCGCTGATGCTCCTGTCCAGCGGCCAGGCATTCCAGTCGGCCGCATGCTCCATCGCGTTGCGCAGCATCTGCTTGTAGACCCGCCGGGGGACCTCGGTGGCGCCGAACTGCGCCAGGTGCGAGGTCACGAACTGCGTGTCCAGCAGCGAGAAGCCGCCTCGGCGCAGACGTGCCACGAGATGCACGAGCGCAACCTTCGAGGCATCGCGCTCCTTATGGAACATGCTCTCGCCGAAGAAGGCGCCGTTCAGCCTG
The DNA here is from genome assembly GCF_036314045.1 of Microvirga sp. CF3062. NCBI lineage: Bacteria > Pseudomonadati > Pseudomonadota > Alphaproteobacteria > Hyphomicrobiales > Methylobacteriaceae > Microvirga > Microvirga sp. CF3062. The sequence goes on along the minus strand of NZ_JAYGGN010000009.1, from coordinate 182,761 downwards.
ACCCCGTAAAGGCCGCCGACAAGGCGGCCCTCCTGATAGACCTCCACCGTGTGGCAGTAGCCGGCATCGAAGAGTTCGCCATAGAGCTCCCGGATCCGCCGGCTGATCCAGGTCTTCTCCCGGTCCGCGGCAGGCGCGGCGCAACCGGCGATCACAGCGTCGAAGTCCTGGTCCACCCGAATCTGGAAGACATCGGAACGGACGGTGCGGGCGAGGCGCTTTGAGATGTGAAAGCCATTGAGGGGAATGACCCCCCGCTCGCGGGGTTCGACCCAGAACAGGGACGGATCGTCCGCATCCTCCGCCATGGGAAAGATCCCAGCCGCATAGGCTTTCAGCAGGATGTCGGGCGTAATCTCGTTTGCGTGGTCGGGGGAGTGGGACATTCACCAACTTGTCTGACGTTCGGGCTGTCCTTCAAAATAGGATACGCGGAACGCTAAGTCAGACCGGTGTCAGATAGATTCTGCCGAGTTCCTTCATCTCGTCATCGGTTTTGGGCATTTTTGTCGCCAAGCCCCACAGATCGTACCTTTTCGGACGTCTCAGTCCGACGAAGTTGGCGAAGCCGGCTCTGACACAGGCATCTCCGAGAGATTTCAGCGTGAAGCCCGTGTGGTGGGCCATGTAGAGATTGCCATCGGCCATCGCAGGCCTGAATCCGTACAGCATGTCGAGGGGCGCGACCGGTCCTCTGCCGCTGGTATACATGGGCGTCTCGATGTCCCCTGAGGCCAAGCGCTCGCCGATGGTTTGAAGATCCGGACAGGTGAGGATCACGAACCCGTCGGGCTTGAGGACACGGCGCATCGCATTCAGGGCCAATGGCACTTCGTGCGGGTAGAGATGCTCGATGTTGTGAGCCGAATAGACGGCGTCGAAGCTGTTCGATTCGACCTGAGACAGCTCAGGAAGCTTGTCGACGAGATCCGGCTTCACGCTCTCGTCGATGTCGAGCGTTACCTCCTCCCATTCGGACGAGGCGAAAGCCTTGACGGTCTGATGTTTACGCTTCGGGCCGCAGCCCACATGAAGAAAGCGAGGCATGATTTCCATGACCTCGCCTTCAATGACGGGGCCCCTGTTCTGTTGCAGCCAGAATAGCGGGCCCGATATCTTATAACAAGCCGTTACGCCTGCTCGTCTCCGAGCCCGCCGGTCTTCAGGAAGTTCTCCAGCCAGTGGATGTCGTACTGGCCGTTCTGAATCTCCGAGTTGCGCACGAGGGTGCGGAAGAGCGGGAGCGTGGTGTCGATGCCGTCGACCACGAACTCGTCGAGAGCCCGGCGCAGGCGCATGAGGCACTCGTTGCGGGTGCGGCCATGGACGATGAGCTTGCCTACGAGAGAATCGTAATACGGAGGGATGCGGTAGCCCTGGTAGGCCGCCGAGTCGACGCGCACGCCGAGGCCGCCCGGTGGGTGGAAGTAGCTGATCGTGCCGGGCGAGGGACGGAAGGTCGAGGGATGCTCGGCATTGACGCGGCACTCGATGGCGTGGCCATCGATCCTGACATCTTCCTGCCTCACCGAGAGCGGGTGGCCTGCCGCCACGCGGATCTGCTCGTTCACCAGGTCGATGCCGGTGATCATTTCGGTCACCGGATGCTCAACCTGGATGCGGGTGTTCATCTCGATGAAGTAGAACTCGCCGTCCTCGTAGAGAAACTCGATGGTGCCGGCACCGGCATATTGCAGTTCCTGCATGGCCTTGGCCACGACGCCGCCGATGCGTTCGCGCATTTCGCCATTGAGTGCAGGCGAGGGGCCTTCCTCCCAGACCTTCTGGTGGCGGCGCTGCAAGGAGCAGTCGCGTTCGCCCAGATGAATGGCATTGCCCTTGCCGTCGCCGAGCACCTGGATCTCGATGTGGCGCGGCTTCTCGAGATACTTCTCGATATAGACCGCATCGTCGCCGAAGGCCGCCTTGGCCTCGGTCTTGGCGGTCTGAAGCGCATGGATGAGATCCTCCTCCGTGCGCGCCACCTTCATGCCGCGCCCGCCGCCGCCGGCGGCAGCCTTGATGATGACGGGGTAGCCGATCTCCTTGGCGACGCGCTTGGCCTCGTCGTCATCGGTGATGCCGCCCTCGGAACCGGGCACGCAAGGGATGCCGAGGCGCTTGGCTGTGCGCTTGGCCTCGATCTTGTCGCCCATGATGCGGATGTGTTCCGCCTTGGGGCCGATGAATGCGATGCGGTGATGCTCCAGCACCTCCGCGAAGCGCGCGTTCTCGGACAGGAATCCGTAGCCGGGGTGGATGGCATCGGCGCCGGTGATCTCGCAGGCGGCGATCAGGGCCGGGATGTTGAGATAGCTGTCGCGGGCGGCCGGCGGGCCGATGCAGACGCTCTCGTCGGCAAGGCGCACATGCATGGCGTCCGCATCGGCGGTGGAATGCACCGCCACGGTGGCAATGCCGAGCTCCTTCGCGGCGCGCAGGATGCGCAGGGCGATCTCGCCTCGGTTGGCAATGAGGATCTTATCGAACATATCGCGCCTTACTCGATGACGAGGAGGGGTTCGCCGTATTCAACAGGGGTTCCGTCTTCGACATAGATGGCCGTCACGGTGCCGGCGCGGGGCGCCACGATCTCGTTGAAGGTCTTCATGGCCTCGATGAGCAGAACCTTGTCGCCGGCTTGAACCTTGGAGCCGATCTCGACGAAGTCCTTCGCATCGGGGGAAGGCTTGCGATAGGCGGTGCCGACCATGGGCGAGAGCACGGCGCCCGGATGGGCTGCGGAGGCCTTCGTGGCGGCCTCGGCAGCAGCTGCGGCGGACGGCGGCGGTGCCACGACCGGGGCGGGGGCATGATGAGCCGCAGGGTGCGCCACCGGAACGGTGACAGCGGCGGTGACCATGCGTGCCACGCGGATGCGAAGGTCGCCCTTCTCCACTTCGATCTCGCTGAGATCCGTGTCGGCGATCAAATTCGCCAGCTCGCGGACGAGATCAGGATCGAAAGGGTTTTCCTTGGCCATGGGGCTTACCTCTGCTTTTTTGAGGAATTAGTGCTGGGAGGGTTTCGCCGGGCGGGCCCGCTCGGCCATCACCCGGTGAACCGCTTCCAGGCCGAGCAGATAGCTCATGGGCCCGAAACCACAGATCACGCCGACGGAGACGGGCGCTATGAGCGAGCGATGGCGAAAGCCCTCGCGAGCATGAACATTCGAAAGATGAATCTCGACCGTCGGAGCGCCGCTGCCGGAGATGGCGTCGCGGAGCGCGATCGAGGTGTGGGTGTAGGCGCCGGCATTGATGACGATGCCAGCACCCTGAGCTCCGGCCTCCTGGATCCAGTCGACCAGATGTCCCTCATGGTTCGACTGGCGGAAGGTGACCGCTGTCCCTAAGGCCTCGGCCTTCTCGCGCACGAGCTTCTCGACGTCGGCAAGCGTGGTGCTGCCATAGATCTGAGGCTCCCTGCGGCCGAGCAGGTTGAGGTTGGGTCCGTTGAGGACGAAGACGGTGGTCATCGGATAAGGAGCATTCCTTGAAGCTCCGTCAGGCGGAGCCGAAACGCCCTCTTAGCCAAAAGGCGGGCAGGGGGGAAGGGGAAAACCGGGGCTTTCCCAAGCTTGGCGGGGGTTCCTGAGGGGAAGAGGGGACTGTTTGGGTTCGGAGCAGCGGGTTTCACTGTCATTCCGGGCCGCGCAGCGGAGCCCGGAATGACAGGGTGAGTTGGACTAACCGCAACTCGCCTTGCCGCACTGGCGGACATTGTCCACGAGCTGCTTCAAGGGCTCCAGGCCAACAGCGCCCGGAATAATCGTCTCGCCCACAACGAATGCGGGGGTCCCTGAGAGGCTCAGCTTGTCGCCCAGAGCCATGTTCTCCTGGAGCGCGTTGCGGATCTCAGTGCTCTCCACGTCCTTCTGCAGGCGTCCCATGTCCACGCCCATCTCCTTGGCGACCGTCATGGCGCGCTCGCCGTTGACGCGGCCGCGGGTGTCCATGACCTTCACATGGTAGTCCAAGAGCTTCTGGCCCTGGAGCTGGTTCTTGACCGCGAGCGCCACGCGGCTCGCCTCGACGGAATCGGGCCCGAGAACCGGGAAGTCCTTCAGGACCACGCGGAGCTTGGGATCACTCTTCATGAGGGTCTGGACGTCCGCCAGCGCCTTCTTGCAGTAGCCGCAATTGTAGTCGAAGAACTCGACCAGGGTGACGTCGCCGGATGGGTTGCCGACTACATAGGAGTGCGAGGCGTTGAGGAGCGACTGCCTGGTTTCCTTGACGGCGCCGGCCTGGGCCACCTGCTGCGCCTCCGACTGCCGCTTCTCGAGCTCGGCGATCACCTCGGTCAGGACCTCCGGGTTCTTCAGCAGATAGTCCTTCACGATCTCGCCGATGGCCTGCTTCTGCTGGTCGTTGAAGACCGCGCCCTGCGCCATTGCGGCGGGAGCCATGGCCAACGTGCCGAGCAGGGCCACAGCCTGGCCGATTTTGAGAAGCGAAGAGCGCATATCCGGTCCTTTGCGGAGAATTCTTCAAGACAAGTCCGGTCCTTAAGCTTGGTTCAAGGCGGAGTTGAGACTCGTCTGTTCGTCCGCGAGTTAGCGGCTTGGGATGCGCGGCGTCAAATCACGGGTTTGTATTGCATCTCTCCTCGTCATCCTCGGGCTTGTCCCGGGGATCCACGTCTTTGCCGCCCTAGGGACGTGGGTGGCCGCAACAAGTGCGGCCATGACGGGAGAAGTTGGTTCTTGAGACCGCTCCTCCAACGCGATACGAGCCTGCCTATGACCAAATTACCCGCTAATCTCCACCAGCCCCTCATCGCGCGCCGTATGGACCGCGTGGCCTCGTTCCTCGCCATGGACGTGCTGAGCGCGGCCGCCGCCAAGGAGCGGCGCGGGGACAGTGTGATCCACATGGAGGTGGGGCAGCCCTCGGCGCCTGCGCCACGGGCTGCCCGCGAGGCTGCGAAGGCAGCCCTCGATCTTGGCCGCATCGGCTATACGGAGGCTCTCGGCATTTCGGCCCTGCGGGAGCGGATTGCCCTGCATTACCGAGACACCTATGGCGTGAGCATCGCGCCGGAGCGGGTGGTGGTGACCACCGGCTCCTCAGCGGGCTTCGTGCTGGCTTTTTTAAGCCTGTTCGATCCAGGACAGCGGGTGGCGATCACGGCGCCGGGCTATCCGGCCTATCGCAACATCCTGGAGGCGCTGGGCATCGAGCCGGTGACGATCCCACTCACCAAGGCGGACGGCTGGAGCATGACCGCCGAGTCCATCGCAAAAGCCCATGCGGAGAAGCCCCTGCACGGCATTCTGGCCATGAGCCCGGCCAACCCGTCCGGCACCATGATCGGCCGCAAGGCGCTGGCCGAGCTGGGTGAAACCTGCCGCCGCCTGGGATTGTGGTTCTTGTCCGACGAGATCTATCACGGCTTGACCTATGGCGAGCCGGCTTCGACGGCGCTCGCCTCGGACGAGGATGCGGTCGTGATCAACTCGTTCTCCAAGTATTACTGCATGACCGGCTGGCGTGTCGGTTGGATCGTGGTGCCCGACCGGCTGGTGCGGCCGATCGAGCGGCTGGCCCAGAACCTCTACATCTCGCCGCCCTACCTGTCGCAGGTGGCGGCACTCGCCGCCTTCGATGCCATGGAGGAGCTTGAAGCCGTCAAGGCAGGCTATGCCCGCAACCGCGCCTATCTCCTGGAGGAGCTGCCTAAGATCGGCATCACCGAGATGCATCCGGTCGACGGGGCCTTCTACATCTATGCCGACATCGCCCGCTTCACGAACGATTCCATCGGCTTCTCGAAGCGCATGCTGGAGGAGGCGGGCGTCGCCGCGACCCCGGGCCTCGACTTTGACCCGCTTGAGGGCTCGCACTACCTGCGCCTGTCCTTCGCCGGCTCCGAGAACGATTGCCGCGAGACCGTGGCGCGGCTGAAGGGGTGGTTGAAGTAGAGGATACGTTCCCTCCGCCGTCATGCCCGCACTTGTTGCGGGCATCCACGTTCTAGGACGGCAAAGACGGTGAACACACCAGTCCATAAGAAAAATGCCCGGCGTTGAGCCGGGCATTTCTTATTATCTTACGATCCGCTCAGGACCGACTTGGCCTTGGACCACCAGCCGGCGCGCTTCGGGCGCTCCGGGTCGGGCGGGGTCAGCACGACGGCGACCGGCTCAGGCTCGGGGATGACCGGTGCGGGGGCGGCAGGTTCCTCAGCCGCAGGCTGCGGCGGAGCCACGATGCGCTCTTCCTTGGCGGCTGGCTTGCGAGCCTCTGCCACGGGTTGTGCGTCTGCGGGGGAGGTCTCGACGGAGGCCGGTGCGGCTTCCGCCTGATCGGTGGCGGCGAAGCCTTCCTCCTGGGCAGACTCGCCAGCCTCGTCACGGCCGCGGCCTCGACCGCCCCGGCGACCGCGACGGCGACGGCGTCCTGCGCGGTCGTCGTCGGATTCGCCGGCCTCAGCCGGTGCCGCCTCGGTTCCGGAGGTCTCGGCTGCTGCCTCTTCGTCGGATTCGCCTTCAGACTCGTCACCTTCGGCGCTCTCGTCGCCCTGGTCCGATCCAGCGGAGGCGTCGCGGTCACGACCCCGACGACGGCGACGGCGACGACGGCGGCGGCGGTCGCCCTCGCTTTCACCCGGTTCGCCAAGCTCCTCGCCGGCAGCCTGGGTGTCCTCTGCGGTCTCCTCTTCCGTCTCGACCTCATCCTCCTCGATGGGTTCGTCGATTGGGAGGATGCCGTCGATCTGGACGCCGGTCGCGGCCGACTTGTGCTCCAGCTTGAGGGCCGGGTCGCCGCGGTCGATGGCGTAGGTCGTGTGCCCTTGCAGGGTGTCGTCGGCCACGATGGAGATCGCGACGCCGAAGCGGCTTTCCAGCTCGCGCAGGTGAATGCGCTTCTGGTTCAGGATGTAGAAGGCCGCTTCCGTCCTGGTGCGGACCACGAGGTTGTAGGCGGAGTTCTTGATGAGGGTTTCCTCGATCGAGCGTATCACCTGCAGGGCGACGGACGGCGTCGAGCGGACGAAGCCGGTGCCGGCGCAGTGCGGGCAGGGGATCGAGGAGGATTCGAGCACGCCCGTGCGGATGCGCTGACGCGACATCTCGAGGAGGCCGAAGGGCGAGATGCGGCCCACCTGGATGCGCGCGCGGTCGTTCTTCAGGCTCTCGTTCAGCTTCTTCTCGACAGCGCGGTTGTTCCGCTTCTCCTCCATGTCGATGAAGTCGATGACGATGAGGCCGGCAAGATCGCGCAGGCGCAGCTGGCGGGCGATCTCCTCGGAGGCCTCAAGGTTCGTGCGAAGGGCTGTGTCCTCGATATTGTGCTCGCGGGTGGAGCGGCCGGAGTTCACGTCGATGGATACGAGCGCTTCCGTCGGGCTGATGACGAGATAGCCGCCGGACTTGAGCGTCACCACGTTCGAGAACATGGCGTCGAGCTGGGCTTCGACCCCTAACTTGGCGAAGAGAGGCTGCGGATCGCGGTAGGGCTGGACCAGCTTCGAATGGCTCGGCATGAGCATCCGCATGAAGTCCTTGGCCTCGCGATAGCCCTCCTCGCCGGCGACCATCACGTCCTCTATATCCTTGTTGTAGAGGTCGCGGATGGCGCGCTTGATGAGGGAGCCTTCCTCATAGACGAGCGCGGGAGCCGCGGAGCTGAGCGTAAGCTCGCGCACGCTCTCCCACAGGCGCATCAGATATTCGTAGTCGCGCTTGATCTCGGGCTTGGTGCGCGAGGCACCGGCCGTGCGCAGGATGATCCCCATTCCCTCGGGCACCTCCAGCTCCTGGGCGATCTCCTTCAGGCGCTTGCGGTCGGCCGCATTGGTGATCTTGCGCGAGATGCCGCCGCCCCGGCCCGTGTTGGGCATGAGCACCGAATAGCGCCCGGCGAGCGACAGGTAGGTGGTGAGCGCCGCGCCCTTGTTGCCGCGCTCTTCCTTGACGACCTGGACCAGCAGGATCTGGCGGCGCTTGATGACTTCCTGGATCTTGTACTGCTTGCGCGGTGTGCGGCGACGCTGGGGAAGATCCTCGATGGCGTCGTCACCGCCAAGCTGCTCGACGATCTCGTGCTCTTCCAGGTCCTGATCGTCGTCTTCGTCTTCTTCATCCTCGTCGGACGATTCCTGATCGTCTTCGGTCGAGCGGGCCTCAGCCTCGTCCGAGCCATCTTCGTCCCGAGCAGGATCGACATGCGCCGATGCCTCGATGGCTTCGACGGCAGCCTCCTCGGCGTCCTCGGCTGACGCGAAGGCCTCAGGCGCTTCCACATGCTGAGTTTCGTTCGTCTCGCCGGCCTCCACTTGATCGGAGCCGTCTCCCTCGTGAGCCGCCTCTACCGTGCCGGCCTCAGCTTCGGTCGAGACGATGGTCTCGCTGTTCTCGGCGCGGCGCGGCGAGGAACGGCGGCGACGCCCGCCGCGGCTGCTGCGGCGCTCCTCCTCGTGTTCCTCCTCGCGATGGGCTTCAGCCTCGGCTTCGAGCAGAGCCTGCCGGTCAGCGACCGGGATCTGATAATAATCGGGATGGATTTCGCTGAAAGCGAGGAACCCGTGGCGGTTTCCGCCGTATTCCACAAAGGCCGCCTGGAGAGACGGTTCGACCCGGGTGACCTTGGCGAGATAGATATTCCCGCGCAACTGCTTCCGGTTAGCGGATTCGAAGTCGAATTCTTCGACCTTCTGACCACGTACCACCACGACCCGGGTTTCTTCCGGGTGTGAGGCATCGATGAGCATCTTGTTTGCCATGTTGAACTCTCGACATGGCGATCGAGGGCAGGACCTGAGGCAGGGGCCGCATTGTGGGCGGTGAGGCACGCCGCCGGTGAAGGCGACGAGCTGGAGTTGCGTTCGGGGTGCTGTCGATCGCCATCGTGCGCCGCAGATGGGCGCATTCTGGGTTGAATTGGGCCGGCACAGGGCCGGAAAGGGTGGTGTTGGGGCGTGCGCGAAGGGATACGCGCGATTCGAACGATGCAGAAACGAAGGTCATAGCTGACTTCGCGTGTGCAACCATTCGAGACGGCCCTTTCGTAGATATCGATGGGCCGGGTGAACCGTCCATCGGCGAGTGGCGACGGAAGTCGCCCTGTGATCCTGCCCGTGAGCCTGTCGAGGGTGAGGCGGTCCCTGAAGGATCGGTCAACACAACCGTCTCCCTCGGAGCTGCCGTCAGATTCGGCCATGCCGGACGGGATCAAGATCATTACAGATTGAATGGGGCATTTGGCAAGATGCTGTCTCACTGTGCCATGAATGCAACAGAGTCTCAGTAAAGTGCCGCCCGGCGTGAGGTTCCGTTAACCAAACGCTGCCTATGAGTATAGGAAAAGGACGCTCGAAACTCAGCGATCAGCAATGCCTCTTTCCCTGTTCATACGCCTTTTTGGCGCGTGTCTCGTGGCGGTTCTCCTCGCCGCCGGGGTGGGGCGTGCGTGGGCGGCGGGAGACGGCGCGAAGCCCGCAACCCCGATCGTGGCGGCTGCCGCCGCGATCGAGACGGACGGGGTGAAGACGCGGTTCAAGGTGACCCTCTCGAAGCCGGTGACGGCGCAGGTCTCCCTCATGGAGCGCCCGGACAGGCTCATCATCGACCTGCCGGAGGTCGCCTTCCACCTCCCGGCGGATGCCGGCCGCAGCAAGGAGGGGCTCATTGCTTCCTACCGCTTCGGGCTTTTCGCGCCTGGCCGCTCGCGCGTGGTGATGGAACTGGCGCAGCCCGCAATCGTCTCTGGTCTGACGACCGCGCCCGACGCCACGGGAGCAGCCACGATCCTGACTATCGAACTCTCCCGTGTCGACCGGGATGATTTCCGCAAGGCAGCGGCAGGAAGTTCCCCTCCGGCGAAAGACGGTCCTGCGCCGGTCGTACAGGCGGCCAAGGACGCCCGGCCGGTGATCGTGATCGATCCCGGCCACGGCGGAATCGACCCGGGTGCGGCGGCCTCCTCGGGGAGCGTGGCCGAGAAGGATCTGGTGCTCTCCTTCGCCCAGCGGCTGAAGAAGAAGCTCGAGGAAAGCGGTCGCTATAAGGTGCTTCTGACCCGCGACCAGGATGTGTTCGTCTCCCTCGGCGACCGGGTGCGCGCCGCGCGGGTCGCTCAAGCCGATATCTTCATCTCGATCCATGCGGACTCGATCTCAGGCGGGCAGGAGGTGCGGGGGTTGACGGTCTATACCGGAGCCGAGCGAGCCTCCGACGCCGATTCCGCCCGTCTGGCGGACCGCGAAAACAAGGCCGATGCGGTGGCCGGTATCGAGTCCGGCGACATGCCGGACGACGTGTCCGACATCCTGATGGACCTGACTCTCCGGGAAACCCGCGGCTTCTCCCACGGCTTTGCGGCCCGCCTCGTGGGCGAGTTCGATTCCGTTGCCCGCCTCAACAAGAACCCCCACCGGCAGGCCCGATTCCAGGTGCTGCGGGCGCACGATGTTCCGTCCGTTCTTGTCGAACTTGGCTATCTGTCCAGCCAAAAAGACTTAGATTTGTTGATGTCCGAGGAATGGCGGGCCAAGATGGTCTCGGCCATGTCGGTCGCCGTGGATCGTTTTTTCGCTACACGGTTCGCCCGGAGAGGCGCTGCCGCAGTTTTACCATAGATAGGGTGTGGATACCCGTAGCGGGGGCGCGATTCATCGGCTAACGAGGGTCCGCGTTTCAAGATTGACATAAACGGGCGCCTGAAGGCGCCGTCATGGAATACCTTCGGATGCGGTTTGTCCTACGATTTTTCGGCTTTCTCTTCAGCGTTGGAGCGATCTTCTTCCTGATCGGCGCTGTCGGGCTCGCCTATGGATTCTGGTTCTATTCGAAGGACTTGCCGGATCACGCTCAGCTTGAGACTTACGAGCCGCCGGTGATGACCCGCATCCACGCGTCTGATGGCAGCCTGATCGCCGAATATGCCCGTGAGCGCCGACTCTATGTGCCGATCGACTCCGTGCCCAAGCTTGTTATCGGAGCCTTCCTGTCGGCCGAGGACAAGAATTTCTACAAGCATCCAGGCATCGACCCGGAAGGGCTGATGCGTGCTGTCGTGATCAACCTGCGCTCGGGCGGGGCGCGAGAGCAGGGCGCCTCCACCATCACCCAGCAGGTCGCCAAGAACTTCCTGGTCGGCAACGAGCGCAGCTACGAGCGCAAGATCCGCGAGGCGCTGATCGCGCTGCGCATGGAATCGACCTTCTCGAAGGACAAGATCCTCGAGCTCTATCTCAACGAGATCTTCCTCGGCACCCTGACCCCGGGGCGCAATCTGCACGGCATAGCCGCCGCGGCGCTCGACTATTTCGGCAAGTCGATTCACGAGCTGACCATCGCCGAGGCCGCTTACATCGCCGCTCTGCCCAAGGGGCCGAACAATTACCATCCGTTCCGCCAGCGCAAGGCTGCCCTTGAGCGCCGGAACTGGGTGATCGAGCGCATGGCCGTCAACGGCTATATCTCGCAGGAAGCGGCAGCTGAGGCCCAGAAGGAACCGCTCAACGTCAAGCCCAGGATGGTCTCGCCGAACAGCATCGCGTCGGGCTATTTCGCCGAAGGCGTGCGCCGCGACATCGCCGAGCGCTACGGCGAGGAATCCCTCTACGAGGGCGGCCTGCTGATCCGCTCGACCCTCGACCCCAAGATGCAGGCCATGGCCCGCAAGGCCCTGGTGGATAACCTGGTGCGTTTTGACGAAGCGCGCGGCTGGCGCGGCGCCCAGCAGAAGATCGATCTGGCCGGCCGCGAATGGGGCTTGGCCCTGTCCGAGGTGCCGATTCTCGGTGACATCCAGCCGTGGCGCCTCGCGGTCGTGCTGGAGGTTGCGCGCGGGCAGGCCAAGGTCGGGCTGCAGCCCCGGCGGGAGGCATCCGGCCAAGTCGTGAAGGAGCGGGAAACCGGCACCGTCACGGCTGAGGGCGCTCGATGGACCCGGCGCACCGTGGACAAGGCCGTCGCTGTCGGCGACGTGGTCTATGTGGAGCCCCTGGCGGACAAGGAAGGCCAGTTCCGCCTGCGCCAGATCCCCGAGATCTCCGGCGCCATCGTGGCCATGGATCCGTACACGGGCCGCGTTCACGCCATGGTGGGCGGCTTCTCCTACGACCAGAGCGAGTTCAACCGGGCCATCCAGGCGATGCGCCAGCCGGGCTCCTCGTTCAAGCCGATCGTCTACGCGACGGCCCTCGACAACGGCTATACGCCCTCAAGCACGATCATGGACTCGCCCTTCGTGCTCGACATGGGGCCGGGCCAGGAGGCATGGGCGCCGAAGAACTTCGACGGAAAGTCTGCCGGACTGCGCACGCTCCGCTATGGCGTCGAGCACTCGAAGAACCTGATGACGGTTCGCCTCTCGAACGAGATCGGGATGCCGATGGTGGCCGAATATGCCCGCCGCTTCGGCGTGTCCGACGACATGCTGCCGCTGCTCTCCATGTCCCTGGGGGCCGGCGAGACGACGGTCATGCGTATGACGGCTGCCTATTCCATGTTCGTCAACGGTGGCCGGCGCATCAAGCCGACCCTGATCGATCAGATCCAGGACCGCAACGGCCGGACGATCTACCGCCACGACGACCGCAAATGCGCGAACTGCAATGCCGAGAAATGGGACGGCGGCGCTGCGCCCAAGCTCACGGAAAACCGCGAGCAGGTGCTCGATCCGCTGACCGCCTATCAGATGACCTCGATCCTCGAAGGCGTGGTCCAACGCGGCACGGCCCAGACGGTCAAGGCTGTCGGCAAGCCGCTCGCGGGCAAGACCGGCACCAGCAACGACGCAAAAGACGTGTGGTTCATGGGCTTCTCGCCCGATCTCGCAGTCGGGGTGTTCCTCGGCTACGACCAGCCGAAGTCGCTCGGCAATGCGGCAACGGCAGGCCAGTACGCCGCGCCGGTGTTCCGCGACTTCATGCAGATGGCCCTGAAGGACAAGCCTGCGACGCCGTTCCGCGTGCCTGCTGGCATCAAGCTCATCCGCGTCAACGCCTCGACCGGCACCCGCGCCGGCGGCGAGGGTGGAGGCACGATCCTCGAGGCCTTCAAGCCGGGACAGTCTCCGCCCGAGTTCGTGGCGCCCGAGCCGGAGGAAACGCCGCAGGTCGAGTACCAAGGCGCACCGGGGGCTCCCCGGCAGGCGGGAGGGGCGGCACCCGGCGGATTGTACTGACCGGCAGCCACCGCCATATCGGCACCATCTACATCATGCGAAGCGGAAGTCCTGAGGCCAAGCCGCAGGACTTCCGTGGAACAGCTCATGCAGGCCGGCATCTCAAAGTGCATTCCCCTTTGAGGTCCGATGCTCTAAGACGCCGTGATCACAGCCAGGACAGAACGAACGGAACAATGCGCGCCGAAATCCAACATCTCGTAGAAGAGACCAAGCAGTCAGTCGGGCTGCTGAGGAGGCATCTTTGACTGGGATACAGCCCAGCGCCGCCTCGCGGAACTGAACGCCCAGGCCGAAGATCCCAACCTCTGGAACGACGCGGAGGCCGCGCAGAAGATCATGCGCGAGCGCACCTCGCTCGAAGACCAGATCTCTGCCGTGAAGCGTCTCGACCAGGAGCTTGAAGACGCCATCACGTTGATCGAGCTCGGCGACGCCGAGGACGACGAGGCCACGATCAAGGAAGGCGAGGAAGTCATCCGCGCCCTCCAGGCCGAGGCCGCCCGCCGTCAGGTCGAGACCCTGCTCTCGGGCGAGGCCGATGCCAACGACACCTATGTGGAAGTGCATTCGGGCGCCGGCGGCACGGAAAGCCAGGACTGGGCCAACATGCTCCAGCGCATGTATGCCCGCTGGGCCGAGCGCCGGAAGTACAAGGTCGAGCTTCTCGAAATCACCGACGGCGAGGAGGCCGGCATCAAGAGCGCCACGCTCCTGATCAAGGGCCTCAATGCCTATGGCTGGCTCAAGACCGAGTCCGGCGTGCATCGCCTCGTGCGCATCTCTCCTTACGACTCGAACGCCCGCCGTCACACGAGCTTCGCGTCGGTATGGGTCTATCCGGTGGTCGACGACCGCATCAACATCGAGATCAAGGAATCCGACTGCCGGATCGACACGTTTCGCTCCTCGGGTGCGGGCGGCCAGCACGTGAACACCACCGATTCGGCTGTGCGCATCACGCATATCCCGAGCGGCATCGTGGTGGCCTGCCAGCAGGAGCGCTCCCAGCACAAGAACCGGGCCACTGCCTGGAACATGCTGCGCGCCCGCCTCTACGAGGCCGAGCTGAAGAAGCGCGAGGAGAAGGCCAGTGCGGAGGCGGCAGCCAAGACCGACATCGGCTGGGGCCACCAGATCCGCTCCTACGTGCTGCAGCCCTACCAGATGGTGAAGGACCTGCGCACGGGAACCCAGTCGACCGCTCCGCAGGACGTGCTCGACGGCGACCTCGACCCCTTCATGGAAGCCTCGCTCGCCCAGCGCGTCTATGGCGGCGCCGATGAGGTCGAGGATATCGATTAAGACGGCTCTTTCTGCGGTCGCAGTTCTGTTGCTAAGGTGCAGGACTGCGACCGCGGAACCGTTTCATGAAGCAGGACAAAATCGATATTCAGGGTCGCGATGGCGTCTCCATCCCGAACAGCCTGATCAGGCTGGATGAACGAAACTCTCGTCTTGCGGTGTTCTTTCCGGGACTGACCTACCGCAACACCATGCCGGCGCTCTATTATCCACGGCAACTTCTGCTGGCGCGCGGCTATGACGTCCTCTCAGTCAATTATACCTACGATCAAATCCCCGAGTTCATGGGATTGCCCGAGGAGGGCAAGATCGCCTGGATTGGAGCCGATGCCCGGGCTGCTATGGCAGCTGTGTTCGCTCTTGGACAATATGAGCATTTCACCCTCGTCGGGAAATCGCTGGGGACCGCTGCGATGGCGGCGGTTGCTCCTGATGAGCCCAAGCTGGCTTCCGCCGATCTCATCTGGCTGACACCAGGCTTCAAAACCCACGGTGTGCTCGAAGGCATGGCACGCTGTCCCCAACGGTCTCTTATCGTGCTGGGCACAGAAGACCCGCATTACGAGGAGAAATATGTCGAGGCAGCCCGCGCCAGAGGAGCGGAGGTCATCCTGCTGCCCGGTTTCGACCATGGGCTCGAAAAACCGGGGCACGTCGCCGATTCAGTGGCAGGCATGCACAGTATTATCGAGCAAATCTCGAACTGGCTTGATGCTTCCCCGCGATAATTGTTCTTGTCCATCAGGCCATTGGCAGGCGTGCAGGATAAAGTTGGGACCATCAGTTGAAACAAAAAGGCCCACTCGATCGAGTGGGCCTTTGCCATCGCGGTCAGATCTACACGATTAGGAAGTCGTAGGAGTTGATCGTCACCGTTTGCGTGAATTGCGCAAAGCGCAAAGCAGCATTGGGGCCGGAGCCGTCTGGATCATAGGAGAGGGATCGTCCGTTGTAGTCGAAGAGGATCCTGTCATCCGCCTCCACGGCGATTACTCCTTCCACGAAGGCCTCATAGAGCAAGACGCCTTGCGTGAGGGTGGTGAAGACCGTCGAGGACAGGACGATCGTATCTGAATCCCAGCCGTTGTCGAAATCAACGATCCAGTCGATGTTGTCGACGCCGTTGAACCAGGTATCGAAAACGAACCGATCGCTGCCTTCGCCGCCTGTCAGGACATCGTTGCCTGCGCCGCCCTGGAGCGTGTCGTTCTCGAAACCACCATCCAGGTTATCGGCGCCGTCGCCACCTTGCAGGATGTCGTTGCCATCTCCTCCGCTCAGGATGTCGTTGTCGATGTCTCCGTTCAGAGTGTCATCGTCATCCCCGCCGTCCAGATTGTCGCTGCCTGCGCCCCCGTGCAGGGTGTCATTGCTTCCATCACCCTTGAGGACATCGTTGCCGAAGTCACCGTATAGGGTGTCATTGCCATACCCGCCACCGAGGTTGTCGTTGCCTGTAGCGCCCTGCAGCAGGTCGTCGCCGATTCCACCTCTCAGAACATCGTCGCCGGAGTCTCCATACAGATCGTCGTCGTCCTCTCCGCCGCTCAGGACGTCGTTGCCACTTCCCCCGTACAGAAAGTCATCTCCGGCAAAACCGTAAAGCTTGTCGTTCCCGTTGGCGCCTTTGATGATGTCTTTAGCGTTGACGCCATAGATGGTGTCCGCCTTGCTCTTGCCGATCTGAGACAGCGTTTCCTTGGTCTTGCTCCAGCTCCATTTCGCCACTTGGCGCCCATCCTGCGAAGGGTTGCCGTAGAGGGCGCGAATAGCCTCTATGTCTAATGCCCCGAGTTGGACGGCCCCCATTTTGAGATCGGCTCCCGTGTAGCTCATGACGGTGTGCTTGACGTTGTCGAGGTCTGAGCCCAGCAGCTTCTTGTTGTGCGGCATCTTGTGGAAGGGATGCTTGAGGCCCAGCGCGTGACCGATCTCGTGAAGGATCACATAGAGCTTGAAATTGTAACTTTGCGAGAGTTCCGAGCGGTAGCGGCTGTTCAGGTAGATGTTGCCGCCGCTTTCATATCGCTCTTGGTCCGTCCAACCGTCGAAGCTGTCTCGGGTGAGTTCCGGGAACTCGGCCCAACCGCTGGCGTCCTGCCAAGTCCAATCCCACTGGAACTTCAGTTCTGCATCACCTTTCTTGACCTCGAGAAACCGAATGCCGCAGGCATCTCCCCACATCTTCAAGGCTTTCTGCGCCATGGCCTTGTCAGCGGCGCCGAATTTCGACGCCCCCCAGGACAAAGTGTTGAAGCTATAGGTGAGGAAGATGGGCTTCTTGCCGGTCTTCAGCGAAGAGTAGGCGTTCCAGCTCTGGCCGGAGAGAATGGCTGTATGGTTGGACATCAGGGATTTCTACTCAGGCTGGATGGGCTGACGGATAATGTTACTATGGAATATTGTCATATGTGGCCGCAATGAGCCATCCTGTCGCTAGCGGAGCGCCTGGGCGGCCTTCAGCACCTCCTCGGCATGGCCCGGCACCTTCACTTTGGTCCAGAACTGAGCGATTGTGCCGCCCCGGTCGATCAGCACTGTGGTGCGCTCGACGCCCATGTACTTGCGGCCATACATGCTCTTCTCCACCCAGACGCCGTAGGCCTGCAGCATGGCCGTGGCCTCGTCGGACGCGAGGGTGAAGTCCAGGCCATACTTGGCACGGAACTTGTCGTGGCTCTTCAAGCTGTCGGGCGAGACACCCACGATTTCCGTATCTGCAGCCGCAAACTCGGCTTTCAGTGACTGGAAGTTCTGGGCCTCCAGGGTGCAGCCGCTGGTGTCGTCCTTCGGGTAGAAGTAGAGCACGACCTTGCGGCCCTTGATCCCGTCGAGGCCGATCTCCCGACCATCTGTCGCAGGCAGGAGGAAGGCCGGAGCCCTGGTTCCAATAGTAAGGGACATGAAACGCCTTCCTTTTGGCGGAATGTACTGTTTGGAAACCTCTGGTGTGCACGACTGAAGGGGAAACAGTCGCGGGATGCTCCCGAGGCGGTTAAGGTCACACCTCTTGATTCCCTTGAATGGCGCCCATGCGCAAGAACCGGATCGTCAAACATCACAAGAATGAAGTTACCCTTTCGTAACACGTTGTCCCGGCGAGACCCGGCCAAGCGAAACCTATTTCGGCGCGTGTTACGTGGCACTCTCTATGTGAAGCTCGGGTTGCTTGTATTCCTGACTGCCGCCTTCGGTCTTCTCTACCTACGCCTGTCGGCTGCTCCCATGAGCTTCGGGCGCCTGCCCGAGCGGGTCGCGGAGGCGCTGGCGGCCCGGATCGGGCCCGGCTGGAATGTGACGCTGCGCAATACGGCGATCGAGCTGCATGACGGCTCGCCGGCACTCCGGGCGAACGGCCTCGATATCCGAGCCCCCGGCGGCGAGCTCGTGCTCCGGGCGCCCTATGCCATCCTGAGCGTGGACCTAAGCTCGCTGCTGACGGCCAATCTTCAGCCGAAGGCCGTCGAGGTCCGAGACCTGCAATTGAGGGTCCGGGTGAACCGGGACGGCTCGCTCTCCTTCTCGCCCGTGCAAGAGACCGAAGGGGAGAGCGCCCAGCCCACCTCCGCCGTACCGGAGCCCTCCAAGGAGGCGGCTGCGTCGATGGCCCGTGACGTCAACGGGCCTTCTCCCGTGTCCGGTACCGTCGGATCGCTGCTCGAACTCATCGTCGGTCCCGGAAGCGTTCTGAACTCCCTCAACCAGGCCCAGCTGACCAATGCGCGCTTGATCTTCATCGATGCGGACGGTCGCGAGCGGGCGCGCTACAAGCGCGTCGACGCCGCTTTCGACTGGACGGAGAACGGCGGGCGGCAGTTCGCCGCAACGGTCGAGGGACCGCAAGGGCCCTGGCAGCTGAACGGCGATGCCACGGTGGAGGGCAAGGATTCATACCGGGCCAGCATCGTGGCCGAGCGGGCGCCGATCACGGATATTTTGCTGCTCTCCGGAGCCTCCGACGTGCCTGCGACTACGGATCTTGAGTTCTCAGGCCGGTTCGACATGGCTTTTGCCGACGGGCGGGTCACGGAACTGAAGACGCGGCTCGAGAGCAGTCCCGGCACGATCCAGATCCAGGATCCGGATACATCTCCGTTCCCGGTCGAGAAGGCTTTTATCGAGGCGCATTGGGACGAGCCCGCGAAAGCCCTTGAGCTCCAACGCATCGAGGCGAGGGGCGGGGAGACGAACCTGCGCCTGCATGGCCGCCTGCAGGCGGCCAATGGGAACAACCCCTGGCGCCTGAGCCTGGGGGGGCGGGACATCACTTGGTCGGGAGCTGCCGCTGGGGACAGGCCTTTGCAGGTCAGCGAGTTTACGGCCGATCTCTCCGGACACGATGGTGTCAGGATCAACGGCATCACGTTAAAAGGCCCGGAGCTGTCCGCCCGCGTCAGCGGCCTGTTGGCAGCTACTATCGATCCGAAGGCGCTGAAGCTGGACGTTCAGGCCGAGAAAACCGAGATCCGCTCGGCCCTGCGGGTTTGGCCCGAGGCCGTAGCGCCGCCGGTCCGGCGGTATCTGGTGTCCCGTCTGAAGGCCGGGATGCTCGACTCTATCGAACTCAAGGTAGCGATGACCGGTGCCGACATCGAGAAGGCGTTGACCGGAGGTCCGACACCCGATGAATCCCTGAAGATCGATTTCGCGGTTTCCAATGGCACGTTGCAGGTCGACGAAGGCCTCCCGCCGATCTCTGGCATGAACGCGACCGGTCAGGTCACCGGAACAAAGGTCCTCGTTCGCGCTCCGACCGGGCTCGTTCAGATGGCGAGCAATCGGTCCCTGTCAGCCTCCGAGGGCGCCTTTGTCCTGGACAATTACTGGAACGACGCTGGGGCGGCGCGCATCGATTTCCGCCTCACCGGAGGCGCAGACGGTTTGGGCGCGCTGCTGCTGGAGCCGCGGATCAAGGAGATCGCGGGGTTCAACATCGATCCTGCTACCATGAAGGGCAAGACGGATCTGCGAGTCGGCATCGGCCTGCCCATCCATGCTATCCCTGAGTTCAAGGACCTGCCGCTGAAGGTCGGCGGAACGATCGGCGATTTCGGCGTCGACGGTTTCTTCGGCAAGGATCGCCTGGAGGGCGCCGACCTGACCATCGCCTATGATCGGGGCGATCTCTCCGTCAAAGGCAACGGCAAGCTCGCCGGCAGCGCGGCTGCTATCGATCTCCAGAAGAACCGGCAGGGCGGGCAGGCCAGTGTGGCCTTCTCCCTCGACGAGGCCGCCCGCAATCGGCGCGGGTTGTCCTTCGGCTCACAGCTCACCGGCACCGTCGGTCTCAAGGCAAGCCTCCCTTTGGGCGAGAATGCGCCGTCCGTCATCAATGTCGAGGCGGACTTGGCCAAGGCCGGCATCGATCAGCTCGTGCCGGGCTGGGTGAAGCCGGTCGGCAGGCCGGGCAAGCTCACCTTCACTATGGTCGATGGGCCGACAAGCGAGATCCGGGATCTGCAACTCGACAGCGGCAATGTCCAGCTGCGGGGCCATGCTACGCTTAACAACGAGGGCGGCCTGGACAAGGCGGAGCTCTCGACCTTCAAGCTCTCACCCGGTGACGACATGCGCGCTCAGATCGAGCGCTCCAACGGGGTCTACAAGGTCACGATCCGGGGCAATGTGGGCGATGCGCGGCCTTTCGTGAAAGGCGGCGGCACAACTCCCTCAAGCGGGCGCAACGGGGCGACGAGTAAGGACATCAAGGATTTCGACCTCGACCTGAGCCTCAACATCCTGACCGGCTTCAACGAGGAGGCGATCACAAACGCCTCCGTCAAGGCGTCCATGCGCAAGGACAGCCTGCGCCAGCTGGACCTGAAGGGACGCCTCGGCGCAACCGACATCCTCGGTCGCACCATTCCTCAGAGCGGCGGCAGTCCGGTGGTGATCATCCAGGCGGAGGATGCGGGCGCGCTCCTGCGGTTCACCGACATCTACAAGCGCATGTCGCGCGGCAATCTCATCCTGCAGCTCTCCACGGGAGACGAGCCTCAGGCCGGGCATGTGATCATGCACTCCTTTGCGCTCGTCAACGAACCGGCCCTGCGCCGCATCATCCCGACCCAGACCCAGGTCGTCGCTGGGCGCGACCAGGCCGGAAAACCGCAACTGGTCCGCGTGGACGTCAATGAGATTCAGTTCACCAAGGCGCGGCTCGAGTTCACGCGTACGTCAGGTCGTCTCGACTTCAAGGACGCGGCCATATGGGGCAACCAGATCGGCTTCACCCTGGGCGGGTTCATCGACTATGCCCGCGACCGTCTCGATGTCTCGGGAACCTTCGTGCCGGCCTATGGGCTCAACAACGTCTTCGCCCAGGTGCCGCTGTTCGGACCGCTGCTGGGCGGCGGACAGAACGAGGGGCTCTTCGCAGTCAATTTCCGCCTGAACGGGCAGGCGAGCGCACCGTCTTTGTCGGTCAATCCTCTCTCGGCGGTGGCTCCAGGCTTCCTGCGCAAGCTCTTTGGCGTGGGAGCCGAGAGGGAGCCGCAAACAGGATCGCTGCCGACGGCTTCCGATCGTTAAAGGCTTATACGGCGCGAAGGAGAACGTGCTTCTTCTTGCCGAAGGAGAGCTTGATCACGCCCTCAGCTGTGACATCCGACAGGCTCAAGGTCCCGCGCTCGTCCGAGACCGTCTGGTCGTTGACCTTGAGGCCGCCGCTCTTGACCTGACGGCGCGCCTCACTCGATGACGGCAGCAGCTTGGCGTAGTCAGGCCCGAAGGCCGCCAGCACGCCAAGCCCGCCTTCGAGCACGTTGGACGGGATCTCGACCGTAGGCAGGCTCTCCGCCAGCGCGCCCTGCTCGAATGTCTTGCGGGCAGTCTCGGCCGCAAGCTCCGCGGCTTCGCGGCCGTGGAGGAGGGCGGTTGCCTCCGTGGCGAGAACCTTCTTGGCCTCGTTGATATCGGCGCCCTGGAGTGCCTCGAGCCGGGCGATCTCATCCATGGGCAGGATCGTGAAGAGCTTCAGGAAGCGGCCCACATCCGCATCCTCGGTATTGCGCCAGAACTGCCAGTAATCGTAGGGGCTCAGCATGTCGGCGTTGAGCCAGACCGCCCCGGAGGCCGTCTTGCCCATCTTTGCGCCCGACGCCGTCGTCAACAGAGGGCAGGTGACGGCGTAGAGCTGCGGCGTGCCGAGGCGGCGGCCGAGATCGATCCCGTTGATGATGTTGCCCCACTGATCCGAGCCGCCCATCTGCAGGATGCAGCCGTAGCGCTTGTTAAGCTCCACGAAGTCGTAGGCCTGGAGGATCATGTAGTTGAACTCCAGGAACGACAGCTCGTGCTCCCGGTCGAGGCGCAGCTTCACGCTGTCAAAGGACAGCATCCGGTTGACGGAGAAGTGCCGGCCTACATCGCGCAGGAACTCGATGTAGTTGAGCTTGGTGAGCCACTCGGCATTGTCGACCATCATCGCATCGGCCTTGCCGTCGCCGAAGGAGATGAAGCGCGAGAAGACGGTCCTGATGCTGTCCTTATTGGCCTCAATCTGCTCGACGGTGAGCAGCTTGCGGCTCTCGTCCTTGCCCGAAGGATCGCCCACCCGGGTCGTGCCGCCGCCCATGAGGGTGATCGGCTTTCCGGCGCCGGTCTTCTGCAGCCAGTGCAGCATCATGATCGAGAGCAGATGTCCCACATGGAGGGACGGGCCGGTGCAATCATAGCCCACATAGGTGGTGAGCCGGTTTTCGAGGGCAGTCGTATCCACCCCCTCGAAGTCCGAGGTCTGGTGAATGAAGCCCCGCTCGGTGAGCACCTTCAGGAAGTCGGAATTTGGCGCGTTCATCGCGTCTCTCTCGATCGATCTTGGTCAGAAGTGAAGCGGTCCTGTACCAGCTTCGACACAGGATTTCACGATTTTTTGCTGGCGCTGGGAGCTTGTCTCTTAGGACTCTGCCTGACGGCCCCGCTATGCATACAACTAGAGCATGATTGCGCAGTGATGCTTAGACTGCCGCTAATCGTACACTTTTCATAGACTTTTAATCCTATTATTTGTATAGTTTATTGACAAAGCTGGGCCGTACCATATGCTAATGTAATATTATTAAATTAAGGTAGTCTCCCATGTCATGGTTCTCGGATGCTGTCAGAGGTGCAGGCGACTGGCTTGTCGGTGCGGTCGAGGACGCAGGCGAGTGGCTTGGCAATGCAGCCGACAACGCCTGGAACTGGATCTCCGACAATATTTCAGGTCTGCCTCTGAAGTTCTTCTCGGTCATGGGAACCCTCTTCCCATCCCATAATTTTTGGGGCGCGCAGTACTTCATACCAAATCACAGTGACGCTGACGTCAATGCTCTGATGACTGGTTCAAAGTGGAGCGGGGCGACCATCACGTATTCCCTGCCCGATTCTCGAGATGATTATGAGTGGGTTAACCCGAGTGCTTCTGGGTTCAAGCGTTTATCGTCTGAGAATGAAGATGCTGTTCACGCTGTCATGGCGTCTGTAGCGGGCTACGTGAATACTGGCATTGCCTATGCAGGTCGGGACGATGCGAACATTCAAGTAGCAGGGTTCCAGCCTGGTTCAGTGATTACCCGTAGCCACGGTTATTATCCCGGAGTGCCCGTATATAGCGGCGATACTTGGCTGGATACAGGGGCATATTCCAATTTCAAGAAGGGAACTGCCGCTTATCTGCTGACGATGCATGAGCTCGGGCATTCGCTCGGCCTGAAGCATTCTCACGATTCCGCAGACGGCTTGCCAAGGATGTCTGCCTTCCGTGACTCTACAGAGTATACGGTGATGTCATACAAGGACACCAAGGACGCCCCGCAGACGTTCATGCAGTACGATATTGCTGCTCTTCAGGCGATGTATGGTGCCGACTTCACCTCTAACAGCGGGAATACCAGCTACCGCTGGAATTCGACAACTGGTGAGATGTACATCGATGGCGTGAGCCAAGGAATGACAGAGAAGGCGCGGATCTTCCTGACGATCTGGGATGGTGGCGGTAATGACACCTACGATATGTCCAATTATTCCAGCGATGCGCTGATCGATCTTGCTCCTGGTGGAGTTTCACGCTTCACACAGAATAACCAACTCGCGGATAGAACAGACTATACCAAGGTTAACGGCAACGTTTACAATGCTTTCCAGTACAAGGGCGATAGTCGTTCGCTTATAGAAAATGCTATTGGCGGCAGCGGTAACGACAGAATTCTGGGTAATCAGGCCAACAACGTCCTTCAGGGAATGGATGGAAGGGACGAAATCCTCGGCGGTGCCGGCAGCGATACGCTGGAAGGTGGAGCAGGAGACGATGACCTTCTGGGTGGTTCCGGTGCAGACGTTCTGCGCGGCGGCATTGGTTATGATTTTGCGAGCTACTACCATGCGTCCGGAGCCGTGGTGGCCAACCTGTCGAATGCCGGTGCGAACACCGGCGAGGCGGCAGGCGACGTCTACAGCAGCATCGAGGCGCTGGGCGGCTCACGGTTTAACGACACACTGACCGGCAATTGGGACGGCAACAACCTCTACGGCCATGAGGGCAATGATAAGCTCTATGGTCTTGGTGGCCGCGACTACATCGTCGGCGGTGGTGGTGACGACGTGCTCGAGGGTGGCGCTGACGGCGACTGGCTGATCGGCGGCGCCGGCACCGACTTTGTGGCCTACACCACGGGGGTGACCGCCAACCTGTCCGATGCATCGCAGAACACCGGTGAAGCTGCTGGCGACAGCTACGAGGGCGTCGAGGGTATCTACGGCTCGAACTACGCCGACCGGCTCACCGGCAATGCCATCAACAACACCATCTATGGCGGCTGGGGCGAGGACATGCTCTCCGGCCTCTCCGGCGACGACCGGCTCTATGCCGGCGACAGCAACGACAATCTGGTTGGCGGTGCAGGGGCTGACGTGCTCGATGGCGGCAACGGCTTCGACTATGCCGAGTACCACACGGCGACATCCGGGGTGGTGGTCGACCTGCTAAACGCATGGCGCAACACGGGCGATGCCGCCGGCGACAGCTATGTGTCGATCGAAGGCCTCAGCGGCTCGGTCTACAACGACGAGCTTGTCGGCAGCCATGCTGCCAACGAGCTCTATGGCAATGGCGGCTGGGATTCTCTGGAAGGGCGCGGCGGCGGCGACTGGATGTATGGCGGGGCCGGCTATGACTTTGCCACCTACTACTCGGCCACGGCAGGGGTGACGGCGAACCTGTCGAATTCGTCCGGCAACACCGGCGACGCCGCCGGCGACATGTACTTCGAGATCGAGGGCCTGGGCGGCTCGTCCTATGCCGACGTGCTCACCGGCAATAGCGGCTACAACGAGTTGTTCGGGCACTGGGGCAATGACATGCTCGATGGCCTTGGCGATGGCGACTACCTATCGGGCGGCGAGGGCAATGACCTCTTGGTCGGTGGCGCGGGCTCGGATTGGCTCACCGGCGGCAACGGCTCGGACACCTTCCGCTTCGATACAGCCTTGAGCGCGTCGAACGTCGACATTGTCAACGACTTCACGACAGGCTCGGATGTCTTGCAGTTGACGCGCAACACATTCACGGCCTTTGCCAACCAAGCCTCGGTATACTCCTGGCAGTTCACCTACGGGTCTGCGGCCACGACCTGGGACCACCGTCTGGTGTACAATAGCGCGACGGGTGCCCTGTCGTACGATACGGACGGTGTGGGCGGCGCGGTTCAGATACAGTTTGCCACGCTCGGCAAGGGGCTGGCCTTGTCCGCCTCCAGCTTCGCCCTGCTCTGACTGTAAGCGCTAGGCTGGAAGATCAAGTCACGGACAAGCAAAGGGCCGGCGCCACAAGCGCCGGCCCTTTGCTGTTGGGACCTTGGAAATAGACGGCAGATCTATGCTGCTTCCTCGGCATTGCCGAGGCGCTTGTTCAGATACTCGTCGACGGACACCATCAGCTCGTCGACCTTGCCGTCGAAGAAGTGGTTGGCGCCCTCGATCACAGCGTGTTCGAGTTTTACGCCCTTCTGGGTCTTCACCTTCTCGATGACGCTGACCACGTCCTTGACCGGAGCCACGCGATCTTCCGAGCCGTGCACGAAGAGGCCGGAGGATGGGCAGGGGGCAAGGAACGAGAAGTCGTAGCGATTTGCCATGGCGGCGATAGAGATGAAGCCCTCGATTTCCGGGCGGCGCATGAGGAGCTGCATGCCGATCCAGGAGCCAAAGGACACGCCGGCAATCCAGCAGGCGCGAGCATCCGGATTCATCGACTGGGCCCAGTCGAGGGCAGAGGCGGCATCCGAGAGCTCTCCTTGGCCGTGGTCGAAGGCGCCCTGGCTGCGGCCCACGCCGCGGAAGTTGAACCGCAGGACCGAGAAGCCGCGCTTCGCGAAGTCATAGTACAGATTGTAGACGATCTGGTTGTTCATCGTCCCGCCGAATTGCGGGTGCGGGTGCAGGATGATGGCGATGGGAGCGCCCTTTTCCTTGGCAGGCTGATAGCGCCCCTCGATGCGACCGGCAGGACCCGTAAAGATGACTTCAGGCATAGACGCGAACCTCTTGCTCACCTCCCTATCAGGAGAGGGAAAACCTGTGACGACCTTGACTTCAGGCCGCGGATCCTCATAAAAGAACCCTTAGAACTATTCTAAATTGTTCCAATGTTTCATTTGATCCGGGTGGCTTCGGCCCTCGGACGAGACATCGGACAGATGTGGTTGCGGTGCTTTAGCACGGCAACCAGGGTCGATTGCAAGAATTTCGTGAGGCTCACGACAGCTATGGCGGCAAGCCAGCGCACATATCTTGACCATAATGCAACCTCGCCCCTGCGGCCGGAGGTGGCCGAGGTCGTGCTGCGCGCCTTCCAGCTTCCCGGAAATGCCTCTTCTGTTCATGCCGAGGGCCGCGCCGCCCGCGCCGCCATCGAGAGGGCCCGCGAGCAGGTGGCCCGTCTCGTGGGCACGAGGGCGAAGAACGTCGTCTTCACCAGTGGCGGAACCGAAGCTGCGAATCTCGTTCTGACACCGGGGTTCAGGCGTTTGGGTCAGAACGGCGCGGTCAAGCTCCTGGTCGGAGCGACCGAGCATCCCTGCGTGCTAAGCGGACACCGCTTCCCGGCGGCCTCAGTCGAAATCATCCCGGTGGATTCCAACGGGATCCTCGACCTGACCTGGCTCGAAGCTCACCTCCAGAAGGCTGGCGATGAGCTCGCCCTGGTCACGATCCAACTGGCCAACAACGAGATCGGCGTGCTCCAGCCGGTGGCCGAGGCGGCTCGGCTTGTTCACGAGCACGGTGGCCTGATCCATACGGATGCCGTGCAGGCTGCCGGCAGGATCCCGTTCGGCATGGCCGAGCTCGGGGTCGATGTGCTCACCCTCTCGGCCCACAAGATCGGCGGGCCGAAGGGAATCGGCGCTGTGGTCCTCGCCTCCGACCAGTTCGAGATTGCCGAGAAGCTGATCCGGGGTGGCGGACAGGAGAAGGGTTTCAGGGCCGGCACGGAGAACGTGGCGGCCGTTGCAGGCTTCGGCGCTGCGGCCGAGATCGCTTTGGCGAGCTTGGAGCAGGAGGCCGGACGGCTTCGGGCCCTCAGGGACGAGGCCGAGACGCAGGTCCGCCGGATCGCCCCGGATGCGGTTGTTGTGGGTGCGCAAGCTGAGCGGTTGCCTAATACCTTGGCCTTTGCCATACCCGGCCTCAAGGCTGAGACGGCATTGATCGCCTTCGACCTGGCAGGGGTGGCCCTGTCCTCCGGTTCGGCCTGCTCGTCCGGAAAGGTCAAGCGGTCACATGTGCTCGACGCCATGGGCGTGGAGCCGGCCCTCGGCGAGGGCGTTTTGCGCGTGAGTTTGGGGTGGTCGACCACGAAAGAGGACGTGATCCGCTTTGCGGAGGCGTGCGAAAGAGTGGTCGGCACCTTATATAAGCGGAAGGCGAGCGCAGCCTGAAAAGGCCTCGCTTCGCATTCCAGGTCATCAACCCGCGGTCCTTGAAACCGTGAGCGGTGGGAGAGACACATGCCTGCAGTGCAGGAAACGATCGATCAGGTCCGTCTGATTGACGTCGATCAGTACAAGTACGGCTTCGAGACCGAAGTCGAAATGGAGAAGTCCCCGAGGGGTCTCTCCGAGGACGTGATCCGCTTTATCTCGGCCAAGAAGGGCGAGCCCGAGTGGATGCTCCAGTGGCGTCTTGATGCCTATAAGCGCTGGCTCACCATGAAGGAGCCGAACTGGGCGCGGGTGTCCTACGACAAGATCGACTACAACGACATCTATTACTACGCCGCGCCGAAGATGAACCAGGCGCCGAAATCCCTCGATGAGGTCGACCCGGAGATTCTCAGGACCTATGAGAAGCTCGGCATCCCGCTGCGCGAGCAGGAGATCCTGGCTGGCGTCGAGCCTCAGCGCCGTGTCGCCGTGGACGCGGTGTTCGATTCCGTGTCGGTCGCCACGACCTTCAAGGCAGAGCTCGCCAAGGCCGGCGTGATCTTCATGCCGATCTCAGAGGCGATCCGGGAGTATCCTGACCTCGTTCGCCAGTACCTCGGCACGGTTGTGCCGGTGACGGACAACTTCTTTGCGACCCTGAACTCGGCGGTCTTCACGGACGGTTCGTTCGTCTACATCCCACCGGGCGTGCGCTGCCCGATGGAGCTGTCGACCTACTTCCGCATCAACGAGAAGAACACGGGCCAGTTCGAGCGGACCCTGATCATCGCCGACAAGGGCTCCTACGTGTCGTACCTCGAAGGCTGTACGGCCCCGAAGCGCGACGAGAACCAGCTTCACGCTGCGGTTGTCGAGCTGATCGCGTTGGATGATGCCGAGATCAAGTATTCCACGGTCCAGAACTGGTATCCGGGCGATGCTCAAGGGAAGGGCGGCATCTACAACTTCGTGACCAAGCGCGGCGATTGCCGGGGCAAGAACTCGGTCATCACCTGGACCCAGGTGGAGACGGGTTCCGCGATCACCTGGAAGTACCCATCCTGCATCCTGCGCGGCGACAATTCCCGCGGGGAGTTCTACTCGATTGCCGTGTCGAACGGCATGCAACAGGTCGATTCCGGCACCAAGATGATCCATCTGGGCAAGAACACCAAGAGCCGGATCATCTCGAAGGGTATTGCGGCCGGCCGCTCCGAGAACACCTATCGTGGCCTGGTCTCGGCCCACCGCAAGGCGACCGGCGCGCGCAACTTCACGAACTGCGACTCGCTCCTCATCGGCAACCAGTGCGGCGCGCACACGGTGCCTTACATCGAGTCGAAGAACGCCACTGCCGTGTTTGAGCACGAGGCAACGACATCGAAGATCTCCGAAGATCAGATGTTCTACTGCCAGCAGCGCGGCCTCTCGGCAGAGGAGGCGACGGCGCTCATCGTGAACGGCTTCGTGAAGGACGTGCTGCAGCAGCTCCCCATGGAGTTCGCGGTCGAGGCGCAGAAGCTGATCTCGATCTCGCTGGAAGGCTCGGTCGGTTAACGAACAAGCGTCATCCCGGACGTTGCGGAGCGACGAGCCGGGATCGCGAAACCCAGTTTAACTCGGATAACGATCCCGGATCGGCTTTCAGCCGTCCGGGATGACGTGAATGGAATTGTAAGATGCTCGAAATCAAGAACCTGGTTGTCCAAATCGAGGACAAACGCATTCTCAACGGCCTCAACCTCACCGTGAACAAGGGCGAGGTGGCTGCCATCATGGGCCCGAACGGCTCCGGCAAGTCGACCCTGTCCTATGTGATCGCAGGCAAGGAGGACTATGAAGTCCTCGACGGCGAGATCCTGCTCAACGGAGAGAACGTGCTGGAGATGGAGCCCGACCAGCGCGCCGCTGCCGGCATTTTTCTGGCGTTCCAGTACCCGCTGGAGATTCCCGGCGTCGCCTCGATGACCTTCCTGAAGGCCACCCTTAACGCCCAGCGCAAGGCCCGCGGTGAAGCGGAGCTGACCACCCCGGACTTCATCAAGCGCGTGAACGCTGTTGCCACACAGCTCGAAATCCCGAAGGACATGCTCAAGCGCGCGCTGAACGTCGGCTTCTCCGGGGGTGAGAAGAAGCGCATGGAGATCCTGCAGATGGCGCTGCTTCAGCCATCCTTCTGCATCCTGGACGAGACCGATTCAGGCCTCGACATCGATGCCCTACGCATCGTGTCCGAGGGTGTGAATGCGCTCCGTTCGTCCGACCGCGCCTTCCTGGTCATCACTCACTATCAGCGCCTGCTCAACCACATTGTGCCCGACACGGTGCACGTGATGTCGTCCGGCCGCATCGTGAAGTCGGGCGGCAAGGAACTGGCGATCGAGCTCGAGGCCAACGGATATGCCGATTACCGGGACAGTGAGGCCGCTTAACATGGCTGATGTCACCCTCATGAAGACGCCGGCGGAAACCGCGCTGGCGCAGGCTTTCGAGAGCGCGAAGACGAGCCTGCCGGGTCAGGCCGAGTCGCGCGCCCAGGCCTTCGAGCAATTCACCCAGCGGGGCTTGCCTCACCGCCGGGTGGAGGAATTCAAGTACACCGACCTTCGCGCCATGATGCGTGAAATCGCGCCTTTCGCCGGCATTCCTCCCGCGGACGAGGCGAGGGCGGCCCTGGCCGGCGCGAAGGCGCTTGCGGGTGTCGAAGCGCTGCAGGTGTCATTCGTGAACGGCCACTTCGTGCGCGAGGCGGTGGACTTCCACAATCTGCCCGAGAATGTCGAGATCGTGCCGCTGACGGAGGCGCTCGCCGACAACCACGACTGGCTCGCGAAGCTCAGCCCCGTGAAATGGGCGAGCGACAACCCGGTCTATCAGCTCAACACGTCCTTTATGGCCGACGGGGTGATGATCCGGATCGCCGGTCCGGTCGGGACGCCGGTGCACCTGCGTTTCGTCACCTCTGCGGCTTCGGCCGTTGCCACCGCCACCCGCATCCTTGTGGTCGTGGAGGAGGGCGCCTCGGTGACTCTGCTCGAAACGCACGAGAGCACCGACGGCGCCAACCACCAGCCGAACGATGTGGTGGAGATGATCGCGGGCGACCGCACCAACGTGCAGCACGTGCGGGTCAACGCCGAGGGCGACAAGGCACTGGCTCTCTCCACGCTTGCCGTCAAGATCGGCGGGGACGCGATGTTCAACAGCATCAACGTAGTGGCGGGTTCCGCGACCTCGCGACACCAGGTCTTCACGATTCTGGACGGCGAGAACACCAACCTGCGCGTCAATGGCGCAACCATGCTGAAGGGCCTTCAGCACGCGGACTCGACGCTGGTGGTCGAGCACGCGGCGCCCCATTGCGAGAGCCGCGAGTTGTTCAAGACCGTCATCGACAACGAGGCCACCGGCGTCTTCCAGGGCAAGATCATCGTTCCGCATCACGCCCAGAAGACCGACGGCCGCATGATGTCGGCGGCGCTCCTCCTGGAGGAGGGCGGCTCCATGAACAACAAGCCGGAGCTTGAGATCTTCGCCGACGACGTGCAGTGCGCCCACGGCGCTACCTGCGGCCAGCTCGACGAGGATCTCCTGTTCTACCTCATGGCCCGCGGCCTGCCGAAGAAGGAGGCCGAAAGCCTCCTGGTCCAGGCCTTCCTGGGCGAGGCCCTGGAGTTCGTCGAGAACGAGACCGCCCGCGAGGCGCTCATCGGCACGGTCGAGGGCTGGTTGAAGGCGCGAGCATAACCCTCCTCGTCATGCCCGGCCTTGTGCCGGGCATCCACGTCTTTGCTTCGCGCCGATGTGGGAAGACCTGGATGGTCGGGACAGGCCCGGCCATGACGGTAGAGAAACGGTTAGGCCGATGAACATGCAAGTGAAGCCATACGACATCGAAGCCGTCCGGGCGGAGTTCCCGATTCTGGCGAGCCAAGTCTATGGCAAGCCGCTTGTCTATCTCGACAGCGCCGCCTCGGCCCAGAAGCCGCGGGCAGTGATCGACGCCATGGTCAACACCATGGAGACGGGCTACGCCAACGTTCACCGCGGCCTGCACCACATGGCGAATGTGGCGACGGAGGGGTTCGAACGCGCTCGCGAGACGGTACGGGAGTTCCTCAACGCCGGGTCCATCGACGAGATCGTCTTCACCAAGTCGGCCACGGAAGCCTACAACCTGGTGGCGGATTCCTTCGGGCGCATGAATATCGGGGAGGGGGACGAGATCATCCTCTCCATCATGGAGCACCATTCCAACATCGTGCCCTGGCACCTGCTGCGCGAACGCAAGGGTGCGGTGATCAAGTGGGCGCTGGTGGACGATGAGGGCAACTTCCTCGTCGAGGAGTTCGAGAAGCTTTTTTCGCCCCGCACCAAGATCGTGGCCATCACCCACATGTCCAACGTGCTCGGCACCGTGACGCCGATCAAGGAGATCATCCGCATTGCCCATGCGCATGGCGTCCCGGTGCTCGTGGATGGCGCGCAAGGCGCGGTGCATCTCCAGGTGGACGTGCGCGACCTCGATGCGGATTTCTACGTCTTCACCGGCCACAAGGTCTACGGACCGACGGGGATCGGCGTCCTCTATGGCAAGCGCGAATGGCTCGAGAAGATGCCGCCCTACCAGGGCGGCGGCGAGATGATCCGCGAGGTACGCCAGGACGCGATCACCTACAACGACCCACCGCACCGTTTCGAGGCGGGCACACCACCGATCATCGAGGCCATCGGCCTTGATGCGGCGCTCCGCTTCATGATGGAGCTCGGCCGGGAGAACATTCAGGCTCATGAGGCGGCGCTCTCGGCCTATGCCCATGAGCGCCTGGGGGCCATGAACTCGGTGCGCATCATCGGCCGGGCCAAAGGCAAAGGCGCGATCATCGCCTTCGAGATGAAGGGTG
Source organism: Microvirga sp. CF3062 (assembly GCF_036314045.1). Taxonomy (NCBI): domain Bacteria; kingdom Pseudomonadati; phylum Pseudomonadota; class Alphaproteobacteria; order Hyphomicrobiales; family Methylobacteriaceae; genus Microvirga; species Microvirga sp. CF3062. Next base: position 150,511 of record NZ_JAYGGN010000009.1, on the reverse strand, counting down.
CCCATGCCCATGACGTTGCCACTGTGATCGATCGGCAGGGCGTGGCCGTGCGGGCCGGCACCCATTGCGCCATGCCGCTGCTGGAGCGCTTTGGGGCGACATCGACCTGCCGGGCCTCGTTTGGCCTCTACAATACCATGCAAGAAGTCGATAAGTTGGCGGACGCCCTGCAGAAGGCGGAAACCCTGTTTGCTTGAAGGATGAACCTGTGAACGACCAATCCCCATCCAACGCGCTGCAGGTGTCCCCTGGCTCCGCGATCCCGCCTGAAGAGCTCGACCGCATGACGGACGACATCATCGCGGCCCTGAAGACCGTCTATGACCCCGAGATCCCGTCCGACATCTACGAGCTCGGCCTGATCTACCGCGTCGACATCGATGACGATCGCAATGTCGCCATCGACATGACCCTGACGGCGCCTGGCTGCCCCGTGGCCGGCGAGATGCCGGGATGGGTCGAGAACGCCGTCGCCACGGTGCAGGGCGTCCAGAGCGTCAAGGTCAACATGGTCTTCGACCCGCCGTGGGACCAGAGCCGCATGTCCGATGAGGCGCGGGTTGCGCTGGATATGTGGTGAGGGCGTCGACGGATCATATCGCTCATTTGCGTCATGGCCGGGCTCGTCCCGGCCATCCACGTTTTGGAGCCTTCAAGACGTGGATCCCCGGAACAAGTCCGGGGATGACGAGGAGGTCAATTTAATCCCTGCCGGCGGGTCACGTCCGGTTGATGGACACGCCTCCGTCGACGAGGAGCGCCGTGCCCGTCGTGAAGCTCGATGCGTCGGAGGCAAGGTAAAGCGCCGACCGGGCGATCTCCTCAGGCCGGGCAATCCGCTTCAGGGCGTAGAGGCCCTCGACAAACGCCTTTGCTTCGGGCGTGCTGATCCAGGCTTCGGCCAAAGGCGTGTCCGTGCCGCCTGGCAGTAAGGCGTTGACGCGGACGCCCCGTGGGCCGAATTCACTGGCGAGAGACTGGGTGAGGCCGATCAGCCCCGACTTGCTGGCAGCGTAGGAGGCTGCCCCGGGGAATCCTGCCGTGTAGCCGACGAAGGTCGAGGTGAAGATCACGGAGCCACCTCCGCGGTCGAGCATCGCCGGGATCTGGTACTTGGCACCCAGAAAGGCCGCCGTGAGATTGACCGCGAGAGTCTCGTTCCATCCTGCGAGCGAAACGCCCGGTGTCGGCCCCATCTCGCCATTCATACCGGCATTATTAAAGGCGATGTCGAGGCCACCGAAATGGTGGATGGCTGTCTCGACGAGTTGGTGAGCCAGCTCCTCATCCTTGATACTGCCTGCCACGGCAACGGCGCGCCCGCCTTCCGCCTCGATCTCGGAGACCAGGATGTTCAAAGCATCCGAACGCCGTGCGGTGACGATGACGTTTGCACCTTCGCGTGCGAACAGCCGGGCCGTTGCGTAGCCGATGCCTGAGCTGGCGCCAGTCACAATGGCAGTTTTGTTCTTCAATGTCGTCACAGGTGAGTTCCTTCTACAATCGAGCCGATTGCTCAGACCTGGGATCTCAAACTTCACCTCGGGTTCCGACCCGTTTCCTGCGCCCGATTTCTGTGATGCAATAGGGCGTCGCCTGAGCCACTGCCCGAAAGAGCCCCCATTTTGGACATGGAGGGAGCGGCTATGGTCGCAAGGCGACTGATGGCATCGGCAAGCATCTGCAGGAGATATTGATAAGCATGCCTCAAGCTCCTGAAACCCTCCACGTTCGCTGCTGCATCGTCGGAGGTGGACCTGCCGGGATGATGCTCGGGTTTCTGCTGGCGCTGCAGGACGTCGAGGTGCTGGTCCTCGAAAAACATGCGGACTTCCTGCGCGATTTTCGCGGCGACACCATCCACCCGTCGACCCTTGAGGTCATGCACGAACTCGGGCTGCTCGACGAGTTCCTGGCCCGGCCGCACCAACGGACGCAGACGGTGAGCCTTGTGGTCGGCGGCGTGCCGCTGACGCTCGGCGACTTCTCGCATCTGCCGACCCGCTGCAAGTTCATCGCCTTCATGCCGCAATGGGAGTTCCTCGACTTCCTGGCCGATCACGCCAACGAGTATCCTCACTTTAAGCTGCGGATGCAGGCAGAGGTGACGGACCTAATCGAGGAGCAGGGTAGGGTGACGGGTGTGCGAGTTTCCACACCCGAGGGTCCTCTTGAGGTGCGGGCAGATCTCCTGGTGGCTGCCGATGGCCGTCGCTCCGTCGTGCGTGAGAAGGCTGGCCTTGAGGTGCTGGATATCGGTGCGCCCATGGATGTGCTCTGGATGCGGGTATCGAAGCACCCCGGCGATCCGAGCCAGCTGCTCGGGCGCATCGAAGCCGGGCAGATGCTGGTGATGATCGACCGGGGCGACTATTGGCAATGCGCCTACCTGATCTCGAAGGGCTCGCTGGAGCGCCTCAGGCAGGAGGGGTTGCCGGCCTTCCGCGCGAAGCTCGCGAGGGTTGCTCCCTTTCTGGCGGATCGCCTCGAGGAGCTGCAATCCTGGGACGATATCAAGCTTCTGACGGTCGCGGTCGATCGGCTAAAGCAATGGTACAAGCCGGGGCTGCTCTGCATCGGCGATGCGGCCCATGCCATGTCGCCCGCAGGCGGGGTGGGTATCAATCTTGCGATCCAGGATGCGGTCGCAACGGCCAATATACTCGGACCCCATCTTAAGCGCGGTGCTGTAGAGCCTGAGCAACTCGCTCTTGTGCAGAGCCGACGCGAATGGCCGACACGGATGACCCAAAGGCTTCAGGTGCTGCTCCAAAACCGACTTATTACGCCGGTTCTCAACAGCAAGGCGCCCGTCTCACCGCCCTGGCTCGTCCGCCGGCTGGCGCAATGGCCCCTGTTTCGGCGTATCCCCGCCCGCATTGTCGGCATCGGCTTCCGCCCGGAGCACGTGCGCTGACGACTTCACCAGATCGCGGCTCGGCCCCGTTTCGTCTTGATCGCCGTCCAAGATGTCATCCGCTTCCTCGACCGACGACAGCACCGGTTCGCGTGGAGCGTCGGGCACCGTGGCGACCATGGCGCGGGCGATTTCCTGCTCACCCATAACGATCCTGGTCGCGCCGTATTTCATCAAATGCTCCTCCTGAGCGAAGGAGTGGGCACGCACGATGATCGGCAGATCAGGGTTGATCCTGCGGGCCTGCTCGACGACCTGGCCGCTCTCGAACGCGTCGGGAATGGCTACCAGGAGGCAACGGGCCTGCCCGATGTTGGCAGCCGCAGCGACTTCCGGATCGGCCGCATTGCCGACGATGACTTCAAGGCCATCGTTCTGCAGGTCGGCAACCTGTTCCTTGTTGGTCTCGATGACGAGGAGGGGAGCCCCGATCGACGCCATCTTGCGGCTGATGTACTTGCCGACCCGGCCATGACCGACGAGGACCACGTGATCGGTGAGAGACGTAACGGGGAGTGGCTCGCGCGCGGCGTCCGCGGCCGCCTTCTCCGCTGCAAGTGCTTCCTTCTCGGCTGCGACAGCATCAGCCTTCGCCTGTGCTCTGATGGTTTCCCGCTTTGCAAACCACCGATCCAGCAGCGTGAAAAGAAACGGATTCATCAGGATCGACAGGATCGCGCCAGCAAGTATGAGGTCTCGCCCCTCCTCAGGCAGGATCCGAAGACCGACGCCCAAGCCTGCGAGAATGAAGGAAAACTCGCCGATTTGAGCGAGGCTTGCAGCGATGGTGAACGCGGTCGAGTTGGGGTGGCCGAAAAGCCTGACGATGGCGAAGGCCGCCAGCGACTTGCCTACGACGATGATCAAGAAGGTCGCAACGACCGGGCCGAAATCGTTGATCAGGATCATCGGGTCGAACAGCATGCCGACCGAGACGAAGAACAGAACCGCGAAAGCGTCCCGCAGGGGTAGGGTCTCGGAAGCAGCCTGATGGCTGAGTTCCGACTCACTCAGCACCATGCCGGCGAAGAAGGCTCCGAGCGCGAAGGACACGCCGAACAGTTCCGCCGCCCCGAAAGCAGCCCCTAGGGCAATAGCCAGGACGGCCAAGCGGAAGAGCTCCCGTGAACCGGTATGCGCCACATAGTGGAGGATCCATGGGATGACCCGGCGCCCCACGATCAGCATGACGGCCACGAAGGCAATGACTTTGCCGAGGGTGAGACCCAGCGAGATCGCGATGGATTCGAGATCAGCCGATGTGCCTGAGGTCGTACCTGCGAAGGCCGGCAGCAGCACCAGCGTTAGCACCATGGCCAGATCTTCGACGATCAGCCAGCCGACGGCGATGTGGCCGCGTTCGGTCTCAACAAGGCGGCGCTCCTGCAGCGCCCGCAGCAGCACAACCGTACTGGCCACCGAGAGAGCTAGGCCGAAGACGAGGCCCCCGCTGATGCTCCACCCCATCAGCCAGGCCAGGCCCATGCCCAGAGCCGTCGCGCTTGCGATCTGCACGACGGCGCCCGGAATGGCGATAGCGCGGACGGAGAGAAGATCTTTCAGCGAGAAATGAAGACCAACGCCGAACATCAGCAGAATCACGCCGATTTCCGCCAACTGGTTGGCGAGACCCTGATCCGCTACGTAGCCGGGGGTAAAGGGACCGGCGAGCACGCCAGCCAGCAGATATCCGACGAGAGGAGAAATCCGGAACCGATGAGCAAGTGCGCCTAGAGCAAATGCCATGACGAGACCGACGACGATGGTGGATATCAGCGGCATGTGATGCGGCATCGGCTCTCCTGTGATCGGCATGGTTTTTCGGGATGATTCTTCCGATATGATCGACCTCAGCCGTTGGGGCAGCCCTCATTGGTCTCGACGTTTGGCCTTTGACCCCTTATCTATTCATCATGTGAACTCGTTCTGCCCGGGCCTTGAACCCGGCTGTCAGGAGAGAAGGCTTATGGCTCTACCCGGCTTCAAGGTCGTCACCTTGACCGACGCGGCGTCAAACCGCGTCAAGGACATCATCAGTAAGGCGGACCGTCCCATTGTCGGCGTGCGCGTCGGCGTGAAGAATGGCGGCTGCGCCGGCATGTCCTACACGATGGAATATGCGGAAAGCGTCAACTCTCTCGACGAGGTGGTCGAGGACAAAGGCGTGACCGTACTCATCGATCCCAAGGCTGTGCTGTTCCTGCTCGGCACCGAGATGGACTTTCAGACGAGCAAGATGTCGTCCCAGTTCGTCTTCAACAACCCTAACCAGACCTCGGCCTGCGGCTGCGGCGAATCCGTCGCCATCACGCCCGCGACGCCGAACACATTGCAGTCGGCGGAGTAAGGCATGGACGCCGAGGCCATTCGCGAGATCTTCCGCGGCTTCGGTCCTGTTCAGATTCGTCGGATGTTCGGCGGGCAGGGGATCTACCAGGGCGAGCTGATGTTCGCTTTGGAAACCGGCGGTGAGCTGTACCTCAAGGTGGACGAGGACAGCGTCAAGGTTCTCCAGGAGCTGGGCTCCCGGCCCTTCACAGTCGCGATGCGGGGTGGCCGCACGACCCTCACCAGCTACTGGCTCATGCCGGAATCGGCCCTGGATGATCCCGACGAAGCGCGTGACTTCGCGATCATGGCTCTAGGCGCGGCCCGTCGTGCCAAAGTCCGCAAAAACACCAAGGCGGCTGCGGCCAGGAAAGCCTCGAAGAGACCTCGGAAGACTGCGTCTGAGCCCGCTACTTAGCCTTTTTGACTGTCACCGGCCGCATGAGGAATGCCGGAACGTGATCGCCGAGGCCGACGACGCGCTCGTCGTCATCCTCCCGCCTGGAGCGATCCTGATAGCCACGGTCCGCCGCCTGGTCGCGCTCAGGCCTGTCCCGGTCACGCCGGGGAGGGCGATTCGGCTGCTCCTCTCGCGGAGCCGGAGCCGAGCGTGGAGCCGGAGCCGAGCGTGGGACCGGAGCTTCTTCTCGTGCTGCTTCAGCAGGCTCCTGGGATCGTTCCGAGGACCGTACCTTGACCTTGCGGCCACGGGACCGTTCCTCGCCCCGTTCACCGCGCTCACCACGCCCACCGCGACGGCGGGAGGAGCCCTCTGATTGCGGACGCTCTGCGAGTGTCGGGCCTTGCCATTCGACCGGTTGGCCGATCAGCTTCTCGATAGCCGTGAGAGACTTCTCATCGCCCGGACCCACGAGCGTGAAGGACTGACCTGAGCGTCCGGCCCGGCCCGTGCGGCCGATGCGGTGAACGTAATCCTCGGCGTGGTGCGGAATGTCGTAGTTGAACACATGGCTGACCGCCGGGATGTCCAGGCCACGGGCAGCCACATCGCTCGCTACCAGGATGGGCATTTCGCCGGTGCGGAAGCTGTCGAGAGCCGCCATGCGGGCGTGCTGATCCATGTCGCCATGGAGCGCAGCCGCCGCAAAACCGTGCTTCTGCAGGGAGCGGTGAAGAGTGGCCACATCGCGCTTGCGATTGCAGAAGACGATAGCGTTCTGCAGATCCGTAGCGTTGCGGATCAGGTCGCGCAGGGTCTCGCGCTTCTCGAAATCCTCGCGGCCCGTCGACACAAGGCGCTGGGTAATCGTCGAAGCCGTCGAGGCGGCGCGGGCTACCTCCACCTTGACCGGGTTGTGAAGGAAGGCGTCGGCAAGGCGCTGAATCTCCGGCGGCATGGTCGCCGAGAAGAACAGGGTCTGCCGGGTAAAGGGCACAAGCTTCACGATGCGCTCGATATCCGGGATGAAGCCCATGTCCAGCATGCGGTCGGCCTCGTCGATAACGAGGAGCTCGACCCCTGTGAGCAGGAGCTTGCCGCGCTCGAAGTGATCGAGCAGGCGGCCGGGGGTCGCGATCAGCACATCGACGCCCCGGGTGATCTTGGCATCCTGATCGCCGAAGGACATGCCGCCGATGAGGAGGGCAACGGAAAGCCGGTGATTGATGCCGTACTTGTCGAAGTTGTCCTCAACCTGGGCGGCGAGTTCGCGCGTCGGCTCGAGGATGAGCGTGCGCGGCATGCGGGCCCGGGCACGGCCCGTCTCCAGCAGGGTAAGCATCGGCAGGGTAAAGGCCGCTGTCTTGCCTGTGCCGGTCTGGGCGATGCCCAGCACGTCCCGGCGGGCGAGCACGTGGGGAATGGCCTGAGCTTGGATCGGCGTCGGCTCCGTATAGCCTGCGCTGGATACGGCCTGTTGAACTTTCTCGCTAAGTCCGAGTTCGGCGAAGGACATGAATTCTCATTACCGTTGGGGCTGGGCGCGCTCTACAGTGCCGGCCGCGCTCTACGGCAACAAACAGGCGCGAAACTGGTTTCACCTGAGGCTCTTGCTCAAGATTAAGGAGTGGCCGGACCATAAGAGAAGCTATGCGCTTGTCAATCCAGGCGAACTTGCCGAGGGATCCTTGAGGAACATTTGATGGCCGAAACACTCGTTTTGATTCCCGGTCTGGCCTGCACCTCCCGCCTCTTCGAGCCGCAGGTTGCCGCTCTGGGGTCCGAGCGCACGATCCTGGTCGCGGATCATACCCGCGATGATTCGATTCCGGCCATCGCGGCCCGCCTCTTGCGTGAGGCGCCTGAGCGTTTCGCCGTCGCCGGGCTCTCGATGGGCGGGTACATTGCCCTGGAGGTGATGCGGCAGGCGCCGGAACGGGTGGCGCGGCTGGCCCTGCTCGACACGAGTGCCCGCCCGGACTCGGTGGAGGCGAGCCAGGATCGCGAGCGGCTCATTGCCTTGGCTCAGGCTGGCCGCTTCGAGGACATTCATTCCAGGCTCTGGCCGCGCCTTGTCCATTCCGACCGTCAAGCCGATCAGGATTTGCAGGAGGTGGTCATCGGCATGATGCGGGAGACGGGAGCGGAGGCCTATATCCGCCAGCAGCGCGCGATCATGGCACGCGCCGACTCGCGCCCGAACCTTCCAGGCATCGAGGTTCCAACACTGGTGCTCGTTGGGGAGGGGGATGCCATCATGCCGCCTGAGATCGCAAGGGAAATGGCCGAGATGATCGAGTGGGCATCCCTGGTCGTCGTGCCTGAGTCGGGACATCTATCGACCTTGGAGCAGCCCGAACGGGTGACTCGGGCTTTGAGATTGTGGCTGAACAAGGATTAACCACGATTTCGCCTGCCGCTTGCGGAGCTCCTCGCAATCATGGTCAATGATTGGTTACTGGTTGTTCATGCCACGAAAAGCCAAAATCTATTTCAAGATAAGCTACTGATAAAGCTATATTTTCAGTAATATCCAGGCGAGCCAGGCAGGCACTTGCTCTCGCCCCGATGGTATGAAAATCACAGGCTGGACAGGCAAGAGTTTGGCAAAATCACTGTTGGGATTTGGACTGTGGCAGGAAAGTGACAGACGAAGCGTCAGGTCTGAGCTAGAAGCTCTGCCACATCCTTCTAACAGACGGACCTAACCAATGAAAAAGATTCTCCTCTCTTCGGTTGCTCTTCTCGGCCTCGCCACCGGCGCTGTCGCCGCTGACCTTCCTTCCCGCCGCGCTCCGGCTCCGATCATTGCTGCTGCTCCGATCTTCACCTGGACCGGCTTCTACGTCGGTGTGAACGCCGGCTACGGCTGGTCGAACGACGACTTCGACGCCGTCGATTTCGCGGACGATGAGGACGACGGCGGCTTCGTCGGCGGCGCCCAGGTTGGCTACAACTACCAGATCGGCTCGTTCGTGGTCGGTCTCGAAGGCGACATCCAGTACGCCGACTTCGGCCGTGAAGGCGCTTTCGACTTCGACCGCGACGGCGATGAGGACGGCGTGCTCGAGTCCAGCGACTGGTTCGGCACGGTGCGTGCCCGCGCCGGTGTGGCTTTCGGCCAAGCCCTCATCTACGGCACGGGCGGCTTCGCCTTCGCTGACGATGCCACGGGCTGGACGGCTGGTGGTGGTGTCGAGTACGCCTTCACCAACAACCTGTCGGTCAAGCTCGAAGGTCTGTACGTCAACCTCGAGAACGACAACGACTTCGACTTCGCCGGCTTCGACGGCGAGACCGACTTCGGTGTGGTCCGCGCCGGTCTGAACTTCCGCTTCGGCACCTACTAAGACCTGTCGCTTCGGCGATACAGAAAAGGCCCGGGGAAACCCGGGCCTTTTTCGTTTGTCTGCAAGTCGAAAACTACTCGACGATCATCACGACCTTGCGGGTCTACGAGTTCATCGGAACGACGTCGTCGTTATAGACGAAGTAGCGGTAGCCCTTCACGGACGGAATATCCGAGACGATGGGCTCAGGGATGGACCGTAGTTCCCCGGAACCGTCGTGCCGACGGTCACTCGCTCCTTGATAGTCACCGGTGCCGTGGAGCCGAGCTGCTGGCGGATGACTGCGCACTTCTCGGGAGCGATTGTGACGATCCCGTCGTCTCGGTGGTCGTCGTGCTCACCGGGGTCTGAGCGCCAGCCGGGACGGCAGCCAGCAGGTCGACGGCGGCCACGTCGCAATCACAAAGCTTTTCATGGTTCAACCTCCCCTGAAGTGATTGGCTTCTCGGTTCATGGCGTGAACAATCGCCTGCTCACCTCGGGTCGAATAATTCAGAGCAGAACCAACCGTTCTCCTCCAGGAGACACTTCTGGTCTCCAGGCCAAGCTTGAGCTCCTGAAAAAACAAAAAAGCCGGAGCCAAAAGGCTCCGGCGAAGGAAGGCTGCGAATCCACAGCCGGGAGGAAAGGTGATCCGTTACACAGAGTAGTACATCTGGAACTCGACCGGGTGCGGGGTCATCTCGAACCGGGCGACCTCGGCCATCTTCAGCTCGATGTAGCTGTCGATGAAGTCGTCGTTGAAGACGCCACCGGCCTTGAGGAACCCGCGGTCCTTGTCGACGCTGGCCAGCGCTTCGCGCAAGCTACCGCAGACGGTCGGGATCTTCTTCAGCTCGCGCGGCGGCAGATCGTAGAGATCCTTATCCATGGCCGGGCCGGGGTCGATCTTGTTCAGGATGCCGTCGAGACCGGCCATCATGATCGCCGAAAAGGCGAGGTACGGGTTGGCGGTCGGGTCGGGGAAGCGGATCTCGACGCGCTTGGCCTTCGGCGAGGTCGTCCACGGAATACGGCAAGAGGCCGAGCGGTTGCGGGCCGAGTAGGCCAGCAGCACCGGAGCCTCGTAGCCCGGAACAAGACGCTTGTAGGAGTTCGTCGACGGGTTGGTGAAGGCGTTGAGCGCCTTGGCGTGCTTGATGATGCCGCCGATGTACCACAGGCACTCCTGGGACAGGTCGGCATACTTGTTGCCCGCGAACAGCGGCTTGCCGCCCTTCCAGAGGGACTGGTGCACGTGCATGCCCGAGCCGTTGTCGCCATAGACTGGCTTCGGCATGAAGGTCGCGGTCTTGCCGTAGGAATGAGCGACGTTGTGGATGCAGTACTTGTAGATCTGCATCTCGTCGGCCGTCTTCACGAGCGTGTTGAACTTCGTGCCGAGCTCATGCTGGGCGGAGGCCACCTCGTGGTGATGCTTCTCGACGGTGACGCCCATGGCCTTCATGGCCGCGAGCATCTCGCTGCGCATGTCCTGAGCGGAGTCGAGCGGGGGAACCGGGAAGTAGCCGCCCTTGGTCGGAATACGGTGACCGAGGTTGCCGCCCTCGTAAGGAGTGTCGCCGTTGATCGGCAGCTCGGCGGAGTCGAGCTTGAAGCCGGTGTTGTAGGGGTCGGCCATGAACTTCACGTCGTCGAAGATGAAGAACTCGGCCTCGGGACCGACATAGACCGTATCGGCGATGCCCGTGGACTTGAGATAGGCCTCGGCCTTCTTGGCAATGCCGCGCGGATCGCGGTTGTAGGGCTCGCCGGTGGCGGGCTCGAGAATGTCGCAGTTGATCGACATGGTGGAGGCCGCGAAGAACGGATCCATCTGGGCCGTCGTCGGGTCGGGCATGAGGGTCATGTCGGACTCGTTGATCGCCTTCCAGCCGGCGATGGACGAGCCGTCGAACATGATGCCGTCGGCGAACATGTCCTCATCGACCATCGACACGTCGAAGGTCACGTGCTGCCACTTGCCGCGCGGGTCCGTGAAACGGAAATCGACGTACTGAACGTCGTTGTCCTTGATCGCCTTGAGCACATCCTTGGCGGTCTGCATGGTCGTTAAGTCCTCTTCTGCCCTTGAGAGTAGTCCTTGGCCTTCAGGCCTTGGCTTGGAAAAGCGAGATTAGATCGCGTCGGATCCGGTCTCGCCCGTGCGGATACGAACGGCCTCTTCGACCGTCGAAACGAAAATCTTGCCATCGCCGATGCGGCCCGTCTGGGCCGCCTTGCGGATGGCCTCGATGGCGGCGTCCGCCATGTCGTCGTTGAGGACGATCTCGAGCTTCACCTTAGGCAGGAAGTCGACGACATACTCGGCGCCGCGATAGAGCTCGGTATGGCCCTTCTGGCGGCCGAAGCCCTTGGCTTCGATGACGGTGATGCCCTGAAGGCCGACTTCCTGGAGAGCTTCTTTGACTTCATCGAGCTTGAAGGGCTTGATGATGGCTTCGATCTTCTTCATCCCGTTCAACCGTTCTCGTTCGAGGTTTTGCTGCTTTTAGCACCAGCAGGGAGGAGCCTTCCATGGCCCCGTCGAGTCAAAGTCGCCCATTCTGCTGCCCTGCTGAGCATCTTCTGCTCAAAAGTTGTGCAGTTGCGATAAACCTCGCCAAATCCTCCAAAACGGCTCCATTTTGCTCCCATGACAGCCCCTGAACTCGTTCTGACACCCCATGAAATGAAGCAAGCCGATCGGGAGACGATCGAAAGCGGGATTCCGGGGATCGAACTTATGCGGCGAGCCGGACGCGCTGTGGCGGATGGTGCCGAAAAATTAGCCTCTCCAGGGGGCAGGGTCGTCGTGGCAGCGGGGCCAGGGCAGAACGGCGGCGACGGCTTCGTTGCGGCGGCCCTTCTGGCTGAGAGGAGCTACCGCGTGAGCCTCGGCCTTTTGGGTGCTCCCGATCGGCTGACAGGTGACGCTGCCGAGGCTGCCAAGGACTGGAAGGGTGAGGTCGGGCGAGTCGAGGACCTCTCTTTCCGCGAGGCCGATGTCATCATCGACGCGCTCTTCGGCACCGGTCTCACGCGCGATCTTGAAGGGGCTGCGCGTCTTACTGTCGAGCGCATGAACGCATCGGGACGGCCGATTCTCGTGGTGGACCTACCCTCCGGCATTGACGGCGACACCGGGGAGGTGCGGGGAGTGGCGGTCAAAGCCGCTCGGACCGTGACCTTCGCGGCCCGCAAGCCTTGCCATCTGCTGATGCCGGGGCGGGCCTATTGCGGCCCGGTCGAGGTGGCGGATATCGGGATCGGCCGCAAGGCGCTGGAAGCCAAGGGCGGCACGCTTTTCGCCAATGGTCCGGCCCTCTGGAATCATTTGCTGCCGAGGCCTGGGCTCTCCTCCCACAAATATGAGCGCGGTCACACGCTGGTCGCTTCCGGCGGCGCAACCCGGACTGGCGCGGCCCGGCTGGCGGCGAGAGCGGCCCTGCGGATCGGCTCCGGGCTGGTGACGGTGGCCTCGCCGCCGGAGGCGCTCGGAGTCAACGCGGCCCATCTCACCGCCATCATGCTGCGAGGCTGTGACGGGCCGGAAGGACTCAATACGATTCTGCAGGATCCGCGCTTCAACGCCCTGGTGCTCGGCCCGGCGCTCGGTATTCATGCGGGCACCCGCGCCATGGTGGCCGTTGCGGTCCATGCCCGGCGCAGCCTGGTGCTGGATGCCGATGCGCTGACCTCCTTCGAGGGGCTCGCCTCCGAGCTGCACGGAGCCTTCCGGTATGCGCCGACGGTGCTCACTCCTCACGATGGCGAGTTCAACAGATTGTTCAAGGAACACACGGATCTCCTTGATCCCGAGTCGAAACTAGAGCGGGCCCGTCGGGCTGCCATTTACACAGGCGCGGTGCTGGTGCTCAAGGGGCCCGATACGGTCATCGCCGCTCCTGACGGTCGCGCCGCGATCAACGAGAACGGCACGCCATATCTGGCAACTGCAGGATCGGGCGATACGCTCTGCGGTCTTATCGCAGGCTTAATGGCGCAAGGCGTACCTGCCTTTGAAGCAGCCTGCGCTGGGGTCTGGATCCATGCAGAGGCAGGGGCGGGCTTTGGCCCGGGGCTGATCGCCGAGGATCTGGCGGAGTTGGTGCCGGGGGTGCTGCGGGACCTGCTCAGGTAACCTCGATCCAAGTCCACAGGCCCGCATCGAACCGCTCCGCAACGGTCGAGGCCAGAAGCCACTTGCCGGGATTGTCCGCCACGAAAGCGATGCGAGTCGTCTTGTTCTCCGGCACTTGGATGGTATCGAGCCAATAGGGCTCCCAACCGTCGTCCAGGGCGTGCAACAGCCGGACGCTGTGGCCGTGCAGATGGAGCGGCTGCATGAAGGCGGTCTGGTTCATGAGCGTCAACACCACGGGGCTGCCGCGCTTTACTTTCACGAGCGGGGTACCCTTCGGCTGACCTGCGGCTCCGTTGATGGTCCATGGGGCGTTCGGCGTCTTCGGATCGCCCTTGATCATCACATCCTTGCGGGTGGCGTTCTGCAGCTTGATCGTGTCCGGCAGCTTCGTGTTCGCCGGCAGCGGGGCGACGGCGGGCAGGGCCGGGCGCATTTCGCCGGCGGTCGCAATTTCGAGGAGCGGAAGGCCGTCGCCGATCAGGGCCATGACGGCGCCGGTCGTTCCAGCCTCGGGGGCAAGGTCCACGAGCAGGTCGTAGCGGGTGCCGGGCGCGAAGGGCAGGGAGGCGCGCAGCGGCTCGAAGGTGCTGGTCGGCTGCCCGTCGATGGCGATCACATAAGCCTTCAGCCCATCGAAGCGCAGGCGCATGGCGCGGGCGTTGCAGGCATTGGCGAGCCGCAGCCGCAAGCGTCCGCCGGGAGGCGCCTCGATCCGTTGCGGCGTTGGCTTGCCGTTCACGCTGAGCCAACTCCCAAGCCGTCCAGCGGGGGCGGCTTCCGCCGACTTTTCAAAAGGCGCGAGTGAGCCGTCGTTGTTCAAGCCCCAGTCGTCGACCAGCAAGGCGAGGTCTTGATCCTGGTCAATCTGCGGGGGATTGGCCTCCTCCACGATCAGCAGTCCCGAAAGGCCGCGCTCCTGAGGCTCGGCGCTGCTGCCCAGCACGCAGGGGCGGATCAGGAATATACCGGAATCGGGCGGAGTGAGGCGGTATTCGTAGGAATGGCCGGGTGCTATCGGCTCCTGGGTTAGGCCTCCCACGCCATCCATGGCGTTCGGGCCGCGAACCCCGTGGAAGTGCAGGGACAGGGGCAGGGTGGTGTCGTTCCGCAGTCTCAGGCGCAGCTCGGCGCCCTGCCTGATCCGCATGACGGGAGCAAGCGAGCCGTTGAAGGTCCAGGCCTCGACCTCGCCGCTCGCATCCGGGCGGAGCCGCAGCTTGTTGGGGGCTGCCGTGAACTCCTGGACGGAGGAGCCTGCCTCCTGAGCCCAGCCTGCGCGGGGAAGCCCGGTCAGGGAGGTGGCGAGGCCGGCGGTGACGGCGCGGCGGGTAATCATGGGATGGCTCGCGAATGGCTCGAAGGTATCGTTACGGGTACAGCGTTGAACGTGAACGGCCAAGTTTGGTTGCCAACTGGCCGGACACGAACTTTTTTTGATGCACGCTTTCTCAACCATGCTATAGAGCCGCGTCCCGGAAGAGGGGCGCGTTCGCGCGCCGCTCCCGCGCGGGCGTGGCGGAATTGGTAGACGCACTGGATTTAGGTTCCAGCGACGCAAGTTGTGGGGGTTCGAGTCCCTCCGCCCGCACCAATCCCGTCAGGGTTGGATCCGGAGGCTCTGAGCGGCTCAGGTGACGGCATGACGCCGCATCGACCGGAGCCTGGATTTGAGATTCATATTCGAGTGGATGAAGGCGAATAATACCATGCAGGTGACGGAAACACTGTCCCAAGGCTTGAAGCGAGAGTTCAAGGTCGTGCTCCCGGCCACCGAGTTGGAAGAGCGCCTGAACAGCGAATTGTCGACCCTGAAGGACCGGGTTCGGCTCAACGGGTTCCGCCCGGGCAAAGTGCCGATGGGGCATCTGCGCAAGGTCTATGGCCGCTCCGTCATGGCCGACGTCATGCAGAACGCCGTCAACGAAGCCAACCGCAAGATTGTCGAGGACAACAGCCTGAAGCTCGCCAACGAGCCTCAGGTCCAGTTCCCCGAGAGCCAGGAAGAGGTCGAGAAGGCCATGGACGCCAAGGGCGACCTGGCCTTCACCGTGGCCCTCGAGGTCCTGCCGGACTTCGAACTGGCTGACCTGTCGGACGTGGCCGTCACGAAGCCGGTGGCCGAGATCACCGACGCCGAGATCACCGAATCGCTCGAGCGCATGGCCAAGCAGAACCGCTCCTTCGACACGAAGGACGGCGAGGCGGTGTCCGGCGACCGCGTGGTCGTGGACTTCGTGGGCCGCATCGACGGCACCGAGTTCGAGGGCGGCAACGGCCAGGACATCCGGGTCGAGCTCGGCTCCAACACCTTCATCCCGGGCTTCGAGGACCAGCTTCTCGGCCTCAAGGCGGGCGACACCAAGCTCGTGAAGGTCGCCTTCCCGGTGAACTACATGGCCGCTCATCTGGCCGGCAAGGACGCTGAGTTCGACGTAACCGTGAAGGAAGTCGAGGCTCCCGGCGAGCTGAAGATCGACGATGAGATGGCCAAGGGCTTCGGCATGGAGTCCCTGGACAAGCTCAAGGACGCGATCCGCGACGCAATCCGCAAGGATTTCGACACCCAGTCCCGCCGCAAGGTCAAGAAAGACCTCCTGGACGCCCTGGACGCCAAGTACAGCTTCGAACTGCCGCCGACCCTGGTCGAGCAGGAGTTCGCGGCCGTGTGGTCGCAGGTCATGGGCGACATGAAGTCGAACAACCGCACGTTCGAGGATGAGGAAACCACCGAGGACGAGGCCAAGGCCGAGTACCGCAAGATTGCCGAACGTCGTGTGCGTCTCGGGTTGGTCCTTGCACAGATCGGTGAGAAGTCCGATATCAAGATCTCCGACGACGAGGTGACTCAGGCCCTCATCGAGCGGGTCCGTCAGTACCCCGGCCAGGAGCGCCAGGTTTGGGAGTTCTACCAAAAGAACCCGCAGGCCCTAGCTGAAATCCGGGCTCCTCTGTTCGAAGAGAAGGTCGTCGACCAGATCCTGTCCCAGGTGAAGGTGAACGAAGAGACCGTCTCCAAGGACGCGCTCTTCAGCGACGAGGACGATGACGGAGAGAAATCCGGCAAGGGCGAGTAACGCTCCCTTAAGCGTCTCGTTGCTTGCATGAATTGGACGGCCGCGAATCTGCGCGGCCGAACTGGAGCAGTGAGACAATGAGAGATCCGGTAGCGCTCTTTAACAATACGCTCGTCCCGATGGTGGTTGAGCAGTCGAACCGCGGCGAACGCGCGTTCGACATCTATTCGCGCCTCCTGCGCGAACGGATTATCTTCCTCACGGGCCCTGTCGAAGACTACTCGGCCTCGCTGATCGTGGCGCAGCTTCTGTTCCTCGAGGCCGAGAACCCGAAGAAGGAAATCTCCTTCTACATCAACTCGCCCGGCGGCGTGGTGACCTCGGGTCTGTCGATTTACGACACCATGCAGTTCATCCGTTGCCCGGTCTCGACCCTCTGCGTCGGCCAGGCAGCCTCCATGGGCTCCCTCCTGCTGACCGCAGGCGAGAAGGGCATGCGCTTCGCCCTCCCGAACGCCCGCATCATGGTCCACCAGCCGTCCGGCGGCTACCAGGGCCAAGTCACCGACATCATGATCCACGCCCGCGAGAGCGAGGCCCTCAAGCGCCGGCTGAACGAGATCTACGTCCAGCATACGAGCCAGCCCTATGAGGCCATCGAACGGGCACTGGAGCGCGATAACTTCATGACCGCCGAGGCTGCCCAGGAGTTCGGCCTGATCGACCAAGTGATCGCCAAGCGCCCCGAGCCGGCTGCCACTCCGGTCTAACCCTTAAATCCTGGGGACAAATTCCTCCAGGGTGCGTCTTTTTGGCGTGCAATTCCGTTTCTATTGATCCCGTACTCTGCACGTGATTGCATGTGGATTCGGAACACGTGGCGATTTGATCGTTCAATTCTTAGCGACGGAACCTTTCGTTAGGCCCGTCGCTCATAAACTTAGAAGAAGTGCTGGGCCGGAAGGGCCGTCCCGGTGCGGATTGGAGATGTGATAATGACCAAGGCTGGCGGCAACGACTCCAAGAGCACGCTGTACTGCTCCTTTTGCGGCAAGAGCCAGCACGAGGTTCGCAAGCTGATCGCTGGCCCGACGGTTTTCATCTGCGATGAATGCGTCGAGCTCTGCATGGACATCATCCGCGAGGAGTCGAAATCGTCTCTCGTGAAGTCCCGCGACGGGGTTCCGACCCCGAAGGAAATCAGCCGCGTTCTGGACGATTACGTGATCGGCCAGGAGCACGCCAAGAAGGTGCTCTCGGTAGCGGTCCATAACCATTACAAGCGCTTGGCACACGCGACGAAGCACAACGACGTCGAGCTGGCCAAGTCCAACATCCTGCTGATCGGTCCCACCGGCTCGGGCAAGACCCTGCTGGCCCAGACCCTGGCCCGGATCCTGGATGTGCCGTTCACCATGGCGGACGCCACGACCCTGACCGAGGCAGGCTATGTCGGTGAGGACGTGGAGAACATCATCCTCAAGCTGCTCCAGGCCTCCGACTACAATGTCGAGCGGGCGCAGCGCGGCATCGTCTATATCGACGAGATCGATAAGATCTCCCGCAAGTCGGACAACCCCTCGATCACCCGCGACGTCTCGGGCGAGGGCGTGCAGCAGGCGCTCCTGAAGATCATGGAAGGCACCGTCGCCTCCGTGCCTCCGCAGGGCGGCCGCAAGCACCCGCAGCAGGAGTTCCTGCAGGTCGACACCACGAACATCCTGTTCATCTGCGGCGGTGCCTTCGCGGGCCTCGAGCGGATCATCGCCAGCCGTGGCAAGGGCACGTCCATCGGCTTCGCGGCCTCCGTGAGCTCCCCTGACGACCGCCGGACGGGCGAGATCTTCCGTGAGGTGGAGCCCGAGGATCTGCTGAAATTCGGTCTGATCCCCGAGTTCGTCGGCCGTCTGCCGGTCCTGGCGACGCTGGAAGACCTCGACGTCGACGCCCTGAAGACCATTCTGCAGGAGCCGAAGAATGCCCTGGTGAAGCAGTACCAGCGCCTCTTCGAGATGGAGAACGTCCAGCTGACCTTCCAGGACGAGGCCCTGACCATCATCGCCAAGAAGGCGATCGAGCGCAAGACGGGCGCCCGCGGCCTGCGTTCCATCATGGAAGGCATCCTGCTGGAGACCATGTATGACCTGCCGGGGCTCGATTCCGTCGAGCAGGTGGTGATCGGGCCCGAGGTGGTGGAGGGCAAAGCCAAGCCGCTCTTCATCCATGGCGAGCGCAACGATCAGGCCGCGAGCGCCAGCGCCTAAGGCGTTCGAGGGTTCCCTATGAAGCTATCCGTTGCGGGCCAACTTCTTGAAAGGAAGGGCCCGCAACGCCACATTATCTCTTGCGCCGGAGCTGTCCGCTCATCTCCCGAGGGAGGGCCCGGCGTACCGGATGCAGCCCATAAGAAGAGCCTGAGCAATCCGGTTATCCGTCTGAAGTCCAGCTCATGTGAGGGGATTTTCGGGCGCAGTCAAAAGGAAGTCACCTCATGACACAATCGAAGCCACGTCAGCCTGTTGTTCCAGGCTCGACCGGAACCTATGCGGTTCTGCCTCTGCGCGACATTGTTGTCTTTCCGCATATGATCGTGCCGCTCTTCGTCGGCCGCGAAAAGTCGATCCGCGCGCTTGAGGAGGTGGTCAAGGGGGATCGTCATATCCTTCTGGCAACCCAGATCGATGCGACGGATGACGATCCGGCAACGGAAGCGATCTACAAGGTCGGTACCCTGGCCAACGTGCTCCAGCTTCTGAAGCTGCCCGACGGCACCGTGAAGGTGCTGGTTGAGGGCGCGAGCCGGGCCAACGTGAAGACCTATACCCGCACGGACGAATATTACGAGGCTGAGGCCGAGGCCCTGCCGGACGCGCTTGGCGACCAGGTGGAGGCCGAGGCGCTTGCCCGCTCCGTGGTATCCGAGTTCGAGAACTACGTGAAGCTCAACAAGAAGGTGTCGCCGGAGGTCGTGACCGCGGTGACCCAGATCGACGAGCCCGCCAAGCTCGCCGACACTATCGCTTCGCATTTGGCCATCAAGATCGCCGACAAGCAGGCGATTCTGGAGACGCCGACGGTTGCCCAGCGCCTGGAGAAGGTGCTCGGCATGATGGAGAGCGAAATCTCGGTTCTCCAGGTCGAGAAGCGGATCCGCACCCGCGTGAAGCGTCAGATGGAGAAGACGCAGCGCGAGTACTACCTCAACGAGCAGATGAAGGCGATCCAGAAGGAGCTCGGCGACGACGAAGGTCGCGACGAGCTGGCCGAGCTCGAGGAGAAGATCGAGAAGACCAAGTTCACGAAGGAAGCCCGCGAGAAGGCGATGGGCGAGCTCAAGAAGCTCCGCCAGATGTCGCCTATGTCGGCGGAAGCGACCGTCGTGCGCAACTATCTCGACTGGCTGCTCGGGATTCCGTGGAATCGCCGCTCGAAGATGAAGAAGGACCTGAAGGCCGCGCAGGATCTGCTCGATTCGGATCATTACGGTCTTGAGAAGGTCAAGGAACGCATCGTCGAGTACCTGGCCGTGCAGCAGCGCGCCAACAAGCTCACGGGCCCGATCCTCTGCCTCGTCGGTCCTCCCGGCGTGGGCAAGACCTCGCTCGGCAAGTCGATCGCCAAGGCCACGGGCCGCGAGTTCGTGCGCATGTCGCTCGGCGGCGTCCGTGACGAGTCGGAGATCCGCGGCCACCGCCGGACCTATATCGGCTCGATGCCCGGCAAGATCGTCCAGTCGATGCGCAAGGCCAAGACGTCCAACCCGCTCATCCTGCTCGACGAGATCGACAAGATGGGCATGGACTTCCGCGGCGACCCGTCGGCGGCCCTGCTGGAGGTTCTCGACCCTGAGCAGAACTCGACCTTCAACGACCATTACCTGGAGGTCGATTATGACCTGTCCAACGTGATGTTCGTGACGACGGCCAATACGCTCAACATTCCCGGCCCGCTTCTCGACCGTATGGAAGTGATCCGCATCGCGGGTTACACGGAAGAAGAGAAGGCCGAGATCGCCCGCACCCACCTGATCCCGTCATCCATTAAAAAGCATGGCTTGGCGGAGAAGGAGTGGAAGATCGGCGATGAGGCCCTCCTCATGCTGATCCGCCGCTACACCCGCGAGGCGGGCGTGCGTAACCTCGAGCGCGAGTTGGCCAACCTCATCCGCAAGGCCGTGAAGGAGATCCTGATCTCCAAGGTCAAGTCGGTGGAGGTCACGACCGACAACCTGCCGGAATTCCTTGGACCCCCGCGCTACCGCTACGGCGAGGCCGAGACCGAGGACATGGTCGGCGCGGTCACGGGTCTGGCTTGGACCGAGGTGGGAGGCGAGTTGCTGACCATCGAAGGCATCATGATGCCGGGCAAGGGCAAGATGACCGTCACGGGCAACTTGCGTGACGTGATGAAGGAATCGATCTCGGCTGCGGCGTCCTATGTCCGCTCCCGGGCCCTCGATTTCGG
This sequence comes from Microvirga sp. CF3062, assembly GCF_036314045.1. NCBI lineage: Bacteria > Pseudomonadati > Pseudomonadota > Alphaproteobacteria > Hyphomicrobiales > Methylobacteriaceae > Microvirga > Microvirga sp. CF3062. The sequence continues at coordinate 129,912 of NZ_JAYGGN010000009.1, read as the reverse complement.
CGTCGAGCCGCCCATGTTCGACCGCCGCGACATCCACGTGCACGTGCCGGAAGGCGCGACGCCCAAGGATGGTCCCTCGGCCGGTATCGCCATGGCGACCGCTATCGTGTCCGTGATCACGAGCATCCCGGTCCGCCGCGATATCGCCATGACGGGCGAGGTGACCTTGCGGGGTAGGGTGCTGCCCATCGGCGGTCTGAAGGAGAAGCTTCTGGCGGCCCTTCGCGGTGGCATCAAGAAGGTCCTGATCCCCGAGGAGAACGCCAAAGACCTGGTCGATATTCCGGCGAGCGTGAAGAACGGCATGGAGATCGTCCCGGTCTCCATGATGGATCAGGTGCTCCAGCATGCTCTCGTGCGCATGCCCGAGCCGATCGAGTGGGACGAGGCCTCGGTTCTCAAGACGACGCCTAAGCCTGCTGTCGAGGATGACTCGACCGGAGTTGTGGCTCACTAAAGCCTTGACTTGACGTAACGGCAGGAGCCCCCGGATGTGAGTTCGGGGGCTTCTTTTTTGATAAAGAGTGCCAAAAAACGTCTTATTTCAGTCACTTCGGGGTTGCTTACGGACAAGCTTTGCGCCAAACGGGTGATCCCTGAAACGGTGGACCATTTCCTTTGCGGCTGCCGTGATCACTGGAGGATTTGACATGAATAAAGGCGAGCTCGTTGCGGCCGTCGCCGACAAGGTGGGCCTTTCGCGTGGCCAGGCTGGTGACGTGATCGACGCCGCCATCGAGGCGATCACCGGCGCTCTGAAGAAGGGCGACGAGGTGAAGATCGTCGGTTTCGGCACGTTCGTGGTGACCAACCGCGCCGCCGGCGAGGCGCGCAACCCGCGCACCGGCGAGAAGGTCAAGGTTCCGGCTTCCAAGACCCCCAAGTTCCGTGCAGGCGCTGGCCTGAAGGACGCCGTCAACACGAAGTAAGCGCTTTTTAGCGGTGTTCGCTTACGAAGAAGGCCAACGACGCTTGCGTTGTTGGCCTTCTGTTTTTATGTCAGGCCTGTCGGGCGGTTAGCTCAGCTGGTAGAGCATCGGTTTTACACACCGCAGGTCGGGGGTTCGAACCCCTCACCGCCCACCATTTCCCACGATAGTCTGATCTCCTTGAGGCGCCTCGTCAGGACGAGCCGTTCTCGTCGTCTTCCGTCAGTCTGTCGAGCACCTTCTCCGGTGCCACATGCTGTTCCAGCTCCTCCAGAGTTGGGTCGTTGGCTTCCTTGATGCCCAGATGCTCGGCGATGGCGCGGGTCAGGGTCAGAAGCCGCGTGATCTCATGTTCCGAGAGGAGGTTGGTCTGAAGGTCGAGTTCGGAGCGACGGTCCGCTTCTGCGGATGCGCGATTCTGGCTGATCAGGACGAATGTGGACAGGAAAATCGCCTCCACCGACGCGAAGGTCGCGAGGATCACGAAGGTCGGGTCGAAGACCGGAACACCGGGAATGATCCCGAGATTAGCCGTGACCCACCCGCCAACCAAGGCAAGATGCACGTAGACGAAGGCCATGCTGCCGCTGAAGCGGGTGATGGCCTGGGCAATCCGGTCCTGAAGACTGGCCTTTCTCTCTTCCTCTGCACGCTTGCCCCGCAGAGCGTCGATGTTCCGCTCCAGCACGGAGGCAAACATGTTCGGCTCGATGGGAGGGGTACTTGGGCTCTCACGCCGTGTTTTGGGTTCGGCCTGCCCGATGGACTTTGTCACGGCATCACGCTCCAAGCCTCGTTTCGGCTGGAGTCAAACGGCTGGTCAGCGCAAGAGTTCAGCAAGACAGGATCTGCTCGAACCATGGGATGGAACGCCGCACCTGATGCATGAAACAATCCGCTTTTCGGAGGGTTGGACAAGATCCCTCCAAGGATTGCTCCTGAGACTTGAACCCGCTCTAGCCTCGACTGGAGCGGGCTTTTTCTGTCGTCCGGCACCTCAGCGCACGGTTTTCTGCATCTCTTCGAGCATGGCGATATGCTCGCGAATATGCCCACGGACCATCTTGGCGACATTCATGTGCTCGCGGTTCTGAGGGTTCGACTGCAGGTAACGCTCCTGGACTTGCAGGAGGTCACGGTGACCCTGCAGCTGCGCTTCCAGATACATCTTGTCGAATTCGGCGCCGGCCTGTTGGCTCTGCATCTTCTGCATCATATCGCGCGCGCCAGCGTCCATCTGCATGGCCGATTGACCGGACTGGTTGCTTGCCGATCCCGTCGCGGCGGTTGCTCCAGGGTCCATCATGGAGCGCAGCACCTCCGAGAGGGTGGTCTGCTCCTGAACCTCGAAATTGGCGAAGCGCTTAAGGTCGTCATTGCGGACCTTGTTCATGGCGATGCGGCTTGATTCCAGAGCCACCATGCCGAGCTGCATGGTCTGCTGCATATGCTGCATGTTGGCTTGGCTCATCTGGCCGCCCATCCTGTTCGTGGGCATGCTGCCCGATGAGCCTGAGGGCATGGTACTAGGGGAGCCGCTCGTCTGGGCGAGGGCAGGGGCGACGACAAGCATGGCGGCCAAGCCACCGAGGAGGGCGCGACGATCCATCAATATCTCCTGCTGAACATCTCGGCTCGGCCGCGACACGCTGCAAGCGCTCGACTCTGGGCCGCCGTTGCGATGCGAACGCCATCAGGGAATCTTGGTTTCAGCTCGGCCGCAGGGGAATCAACGTCTTGTGAAGAGCGACAGGAAGAGCAGCCGAATATCGACCAGAGGTAAGATCGGCGCCAAGGGCATGGGGTGCTCTCCGGCGGTCGCCCTTGCGAGCTCTGTTCCAACGATCTTTGAAGAAAATGGTCGGAGCGAGAGGATTTGAACCTCCGACCCCTAGTCCCCCAGACTAGTGCGCTAACCGGGCTGCGCTACGCTCCGACGTCTTCAACGGCCTGTTTCAATTAGCTCCGGCGCTTGCGCTGTGCAACCCCTGAAATTCACTTTGGCGAAGACCCCGCCGAACCATGGAGAGAAAATCCTATCGCACAAGAGGCGAGCGGGCGATCCGGACCCTTGTGAGAGTGGAACCCGTGACGGTGATGCGCGCAGCCTCGAAGGAAGGCGGAGCGGTGCGGCCCGTACCGTTGCTGAAGCCATAAGGCTCCAGGGGAAGCCCTCTCGAATTCCGGTCAAGGTTGTTGTTGCCGTTCGTGTCCTGGAAGACGGCAATGGCATAGGACCCGTCCGGGACATCCTGGAACAGGACCTGGAACTCCGCCGCCGGAGGCTGCACATTCTGGCTGTAGCGGCAGGAGCCGAAATCCAGAGAGCCAGAGCAGATGCCGACCAGGACGGGACCCTGGCCGGGATCGGCGCCCTCCACCTGAACTGTCAGCGGGGCTGCCTTCACCCCGCTCGTGAGCATGAGAACACCGATCACTCCAATGATCGATCGAAGCATGAATGATACCTCTCGTGAACCGCGGCATCCTGAACGGACGGCCAGGATGAACTTGGCGCTAAGCTTCAAGATTGCGAGAGCCCCCATCATGTCCGGTGATCAGATGAGTGCGCGCTCTTCCCGAATCCGGAAACGAGGCTAGGTTGCAGACGAGAAGCAGCCTATCCGCACTCATCGTCTTTTCCCAGGAGACAGCCATCCCTGCGCGTCGGAACCTGTCGATGAAACAAGAGCCGGCGCCTGCGCACCCGGCGATTGCATGTCTGACCGGGGTTCATGTTCGGCTGGGCGCGCGCGAGGTTCTGCGAGGATTGAACCTATCCCTGCACCAGGGCGAGATCTTCGCCCTACTCGGGCGCAACGGGACAGGCAAGACGACCCTGATGCGTCTCCTCACAGGCCAGCTCCGGCCGACTTCCGGCGATGTGCGGGCGTTCGGCGGCGACCCCGGTCGGGAGGCGGCGCCTCGGCGGATGATGAGCCTGGTTCCGCAGGACATCGCCCTTTATCCGCGCCTGACGATCCGGGAGAACCTGGAGATCATGGCCGGAATGGCGGGACTGTCGAAGTTTGATATTCCCCTGCGGGTCGAAGAAGCTATGGCGCTGGTGCAGGTTGAGGGCCGTCGGCACGATTTGATCGACCATCTCTCCGGCGGATACAAGCGCCGGGCGAATATCGCCGCAGCCCTGCTGACGCGGCCCCGGCTCCTCCTGCTGGACGAGCCCACCGCCGGCGTCGATGTGGACGCTCGATTGTCCCTGCACCGGACCCTTAAGCGCCTGCGGGACGACGGCACCTCAATTCTGCTCACGACCCACGATCTCGACGAGGCCAGGGCCTTGGCGGACCGGATCGGCATTCTGGCATCCGGCCGGATGGCCGAGGAGGGGCCTGTCGCGGACATTCTCCGCCGGATGTTTGGGGATCGGCGTGAGGTCGTTGTGACCCTGAGCCGAGAGCCGGACGATAGCGTGAAGAGTGCTCTGGGGCGATTGGGGCTTGGGCCGACCGACAACCCGCTGGAATGGAACTCTTGGTCGACCGGTCTGGAGAGTTTCGCGTCCCTGCCAGCTGCGCTCCGGCGGCAGGGTGTCGATCTTCACGAGATTCGCTTGCAGGAACCGGGGCTCGAGCATGTGCTGGCCCATGTGGAAGGCGCGCGCTCATGATCTTTCCGGCGGCGCGCGTCATGTTTCTGACCCTGCTCAGGGATCGCGGCGCGCTGGCCATGGCGTTCGTGCTGCCGCCGCTCATTTTCGTGATCTTCGCGGCGATCTTCTCATCCGCCGGTGGCGACCAGCTCCGGCTTCATGTGGGGGTCGCCGATCTGGCGCGAACCCCCACGACCGCGCAGCTCGTTCAAGTGCTCGGTCAGGAGCCGACCCTACGCGTCACGTACAGTGAGGATGCTTCGGCGGAGAGTGTGCGCAGAATGGTCAAGGACGGCGCTGTCGATCTGGCGCTCATCCTCAGAAGCGATCTCAACGCGCGCGGTGCCGGAGCACCCGTTCTCCTCGTCACCCACGAGGCGCGGGCGATTGCCGGCGCGATCATGGCAGGCCACCTGCAGCGACTGCTCGCGGTCCATATGCCGGATGTGGCCTTCGCCCAGGTGCTGGCCGACCTGGAGGCCATCGGGGGGATCACGTCCGAGCAGCGCGTCTGGATCGACGAGACGTTCAGGGAGAAGGCGGACGAGACGCGCAGCGACCCGCGCATGCGCGATGCGGGGCTGGTGGCCAGCGAATCCGCCCTGCCGCAGAACGCCGGGTGGGCCGTGTCCTACTACGCGGGCGCCGTCGCGGTGATGTTTCTGCTTCTGGCCGCCGTACAGGGGGCAGTCGGGCTCATCGAGGAGCGACGGCTCGGCGTCTATGACCGCCTGCTGGCAGGGCCGCGCGCTATTGTGACGATCATCCTGGGAAAGTTCCTGTTCCTGGTTGCGCAGGGAAGTGTGCAGGCGGCGCTGGTCTTTGCCGCGGCTTATCTGCTCTATGGAGTCGATTTCATCGCCGCCTTCGGTCCGTGGCTCACGACGACCCTCGCAGTCGCCGCGGCGACATCCGGTCTTGCCCTGAGCCTGTGCGTGATCTGCTCTTCGCGCCAGCAGGCGCAGGTATTGTCCACCTTCGTGGTGCTCATCCTGTCGGCGGCCGGCGGCAGCATGGTTCCGCGCTTCTTCCTGCCGCCCTGGCTGCAGGAGGCTGGATGGTGGACGCCGAATGCCTGGTCGATCCAGGCCTATTCCTCGGCGCTCACACCGGGATCATCCTTCACGTCCCTGTGGACGGCCTGGGCCATCCTGATCGCCATGGCGGCAGGAGCGCTGCTCTTCAGCCTGGCGATCTCGCTTCGCCGCCGCTCGATCTGACGGCATGACATTCAGATCCTTCGTTCAGGACGATGCCTCCTGCTTCTGTCTCTGAGCTGACAGATGAGCGGGATCTCTCTCGGCGTCGTTCTTCGCGGAGTCGCGTTCGAGTTCAGCCATCAGGTCATCAGCCATCTGTTGCAGCCGGACGCGGTCCTCATCGGAGAACTCACGCGGCTCCATGTCGATGACGCACAGGGAGCCAAGGGCCAGCCCGGCAGAGGTGCGCAAGGGCGCTCCGGCGTAGAAGCGAATGCCCTTTTCGAGCACGAGCGGGTTGTTTGTGAACCTCGGATCCTTGGTCACGTCCTCGGACACGACCACCTCATCGGTGGCCACCACGTGGCCACAGACGGATTCCTCGCGTGGAACCTGCCGGCTCGCGTTGAGGTCCGGCGGCAGGCCCTGCGCTCCCGGCATGAGCTGCTGCTCGTCCGTAATCATCGACACGAGAGCGATCGGAGCACCGAACGCCTCGGCCACGCGTTTTGCGACCTCATCGAAGGAGTGACGGCGCCCTCCGGCAAGCCCCAGCTGCTGCATGGCGGCGAGCCGCTCTTGCTCGTTGTCGATGACGGCAGGCGTCCGGCTTCCACTCGTATCGGAACCGGCCTCCTGGTGCGCAACCCACGCACTGACTTGGTTGACGCAGACATCGAGCGACAGGATCGCTGCATCAGCGGACATCTGCCGGGCCATATCCTCCGTGTGGGTGCCCTGGGGAGGCGCGTTCCAGCAGCAGACAACCAGTTTCAGGTGAGGCGCCCGTCGGCGGAGGCGCCTGCAGATGTAGCGGGCGAAAACCTGAGGCTGCGGGTGGAGATAGGACAGGCAGACGACCTCGATTCCGGTGAGATCGAGCTGCGCCAAAGCACCCTCGGTCACCGAAATCGGCGGCAGGACTCGCGCTCCGGTTCCGTTTTCCTCCAGCACCTGGGCCAGCATTTCGGCCCCAGCCCGATCAAGTTCCGTACGACCTGCAATGCAGAGAACCGGTTTGCTCGGAGCGAAGGCGGACGCATCCTCGTCAGAGATAGCTGCGTCATCGGAGGATGGTGCTTTCTCCTGAATGTGGTTTTCGACCTCCCTCACCACACAGATGGCGGTGTTCGCGACAAGGCGCCGGTAGTTGGTGTCGGTGGTGCTGCGCTGGCGGTCATTTTCGGCCAGACGAAGGGCAGGGATGGCCACGTGGTCGTAGAACTCGCGGGAGGAATTCTCGTCCACGTAATCCTCGGCAATCTCAACGGCTTCTTCAAGATTTCCCGCCAGAAGGCGTTGGTAAAGGCGCTCCTCCGGCGCGAGAACCGGATCGCTGCCGAGGAGCACGCCCAGAAATTCCAGTTGCGGCACGTAACGGCCGATCACCACGAGGCAGACCGTCAAGGGTGTGGCGAGAAACAGTCCGACAGGCCCCCACAGACTGGTCCAGAAGATCGCCGCCATAATGATGGCGAGCGACGACAGGCCAGTGCTGGAGCCATAGAGCCACGGCTCGATGACGTTGTTGCTGACGAGTTCAGCCAGGAGGAAGAGGCCGATCACCCAAAGAAGCATTGACCAGCCGGGATCGACGGCGATTGCCAGCGCGATGGGAAAGAGCGCGGCCAGGAACGGGCCGAGATAAGGCACGAAGCGCAGCACAGCCGCCAGCATGCCCCAAAGGATGGCATTGGGAACGCCGATCAAATAGAGGCCGATGCCGATGGGAATGCCGTAGGTGAAGTTCACCACCATCTGCATCAGGAGATAACGGCTCACCCGTGCGGCCGCATCGTTGAGGGCCTGGGTGCTCTTCTGGAGATCGCCCGCGCCTGCGAGCTTGATGAAGCGGTCGCGCAGATCCTCCCGTTCCAGCAGGACGAAGATCACGAAGATGATGACCAGGCCCGCGGTGGCGAGAGGGGCGAGCAGTGGGCCGACGATGGTCTGTATGATTTCGAGCGGCTTGGCTTGCGGCGGCTCGATCCTGACCGTCACGGGCTCTTGCGGAGCCGGAGCGCTGCCGATGGTTGGCGGCACCGGCTGCTCGGCAGGCTTATCGTTCCCGGAGATTTCCTTGCTGAGATCCTGGATCGTCGTGGTGACCTTATCGACCACGCCGCCTCCAGGGGCAGAGGCCTGAAGGGATCGAATCTTCTCGGTGATCGTGGTCTGGTAGCTCGGAAGGTTGTTCGCGAGCTGAACCAGTTGGCGGCCCACTACGAAGGCAATGCCGCCAATCAAGATGAATGCGAGGGTCACCGCAACGATGACGGCGGCGATCCTCGGAAGCTTCAGCCGCCTGAGCCAGTTCACCAGGGGTGTCAGGGCAAAGCTCAGAAGAATGGCCAGCGCAAACGGGATGAAGATGTCCTGGCCGAAATAAAGCCCGCCGATCGCCAGAACGATGCCGCCGACCGTGAACATCGAGGAGCTTGTAGGCGGCGGAGCCGGCTGAGGGGGAGGGAAAGCCGGGTCAGCCATGCACAGGTACTTTCCAGTTGAGCTGTTCTGCAGACAACTCGACAGCGTCGCGATGGATCCGAGACCTTAGCCCCTGGGCAATCGATGGGGCTTATGTTCCCTTCGAGGCTTGGCGCCACGCGTCGAGATCGTCCAGAGACAGGTTGGAGCCGCACAGCACGAGGCCGATCACGCTGTCGTCGGGCAGCGACGGAGCGACGGTTTCGGCCGCCGTCAGCACGCAAGCGGCGGCAGGCTCGCAAAGGAGCTTCTCCTTCTGCAGAAGCCAGCTCACATCGGCAATCACCGGTTCGTCCCCCACGAGAATGATCTCCTTCAGGAAGAGCTTGGCGCCGGCAACTGTCCTGTGAGTCGCGAACGGTGCGCCAAGGGTTCTAGCGATGGAAGTCGGGCGGATCGTGACCGGCTCACCGGCCTTGAGCGCTTCCGTCATGGTCTGCGCTCCGACGGTCTCGACGCCGTAGACCGTCAGCGAGGGCCGCTTTGCCTTCAGGGCCGCCGCAACCCCGGACATGAAGCCGCCCCCGCCGATGGAGACGAAGACGTGAGTGAGATCGGGGATGTCCTCCAGGAATTCGAGCCCGAGGGTGCCATGGCCCGCGATGATCGCCGGATCGTCGTAGGGATGAACGAACAACCGCCCCTGACGCTGGTAGTCTTCCGCTTTGGCGAAGGCCTCAGATGCGTCGTCGCAGAGTTCGATACGGGCGCCGTATTTCGTCGCGAGGTCGACATTGAACCGCGGCGTGACCTTCGGCATCAGCACCAGGGCGTCGAGGCCCAGCGTTCCCGCCACCCGCGCGACCGCGATGGCGTGGTTGCCACCCGACACCGTCACAAGCCCGCGCCGGCGCTCCTCGTCGCTCAAGGTCAGAACCTTGTTGAAGACGCCGCGCACCTTGAACGAGCCTGCGAGTTGCAGCGCCTCCATCTTCAGGGCCGTGCGCCGGCCGAGTCGCGCCGAAACCTCGGGGCTGTCGAAGGCCGGGGTGCGCCTGACCCGCCCGGCGATGCGGCTGCGGGCGGCTTCAATATCGGCAAGCGTGACGTCGAAGGTGGTCATTGTGTCTCCGTCGGAGCGGAAGTTGAGGAGGGGCGGGATCATGGTGGCGCGCGGCCTGCCGCGTCAACAGGCACGCCGGCGGTTGATGGATGATAATTCCGGCTTGACCGGCCGCACAGAGGGATCGGATGCTCATGCCTTTCCTTGGGAGAAGCACGACATGTCCTTATCGCCTCGTGAGATGCTCGCGCGTCTGGTTGCCTTTCCGAGCGTTTCAACGAGCAGCAATCTCGACATCATCGGCTTCTGCCGCGATTGGCTGAACAGCCACGGGGTGGAAAGCACCCTCGTGATGAGTCCGGAGGGCGACAAGGCCAATCTCTACGCCAGCATCGGCCCGCAGGTGGAGGGCGGGATCGTGTTCTCCGGCCATACGGACGTGGTGCCGGTGGAGGGGCAGAACTGGACCACCGATCCCTGGACGCTGACCGAGAAGAACGGCCGCCTTTACGGACGCGGCGCGACCGACATGAAGGGCTTCGATGCCCTCGTGCTGGCGCTGGTGCCCGAGATGGTGAAAGCGCCCCTGAAGCGGCCGATCCACATCGCCCTGTCCTATGACGAGGAGATCGCCTGCCGGGGCGCGCCTTCCATGGTGGACGCCATGGCAAAGTCGCTTCCAAAGCCTGCCGCCGTGATCGTCGGCGAGCCGACCCGGCATGCAGTCGTGACCGGCCACAAGGCCTCGGTGCAGCTACGCACCCAGGTGACCGGCTATGCGGTCCATTCGAGCCGTATCGACCAAGGGGTGAGCGCGGTCATGAACGCCGCCCGGCTGATTGCCTGGCATGAGGATGTGATGGAGGAGAACCGGCGCCGGGCTGATCCGGCCAACCCGTTCGAGCCGCCCTATACCACGCTTCATTGCGGCATGATGGCCGGCGGCAATGCCGCCAACGTGGTGTCTTCCTCCGCATGGTTCTTCAGCGACATCCGGGCCATCCCGACGGAGAGTCCGCGCGACTACCTGGAGCGCTACCAGGCTTATATTCGTGAGATGGTCGAGCCGCGGATGAAGGCGATCAGGCCGGAGACCGGCGTTGCCGTCGAGCTGATCGCCGAGGTGCCGGGGCTCAGGCCCGAGACGGACGGTGAGGCCGAACGCCTCATGCGCCGCCTCACCGGCGACAACGGCACCCATGTGGTCTCGTATGGCACCGAGGCCGGCATCTTCCAGCGGGCCGGCTGGTCCACACTCGTCTGCGGTCCCGGCGACATCGCTCAGGCCCACCAGCCGGACGAATATATCGAGATCGGCGAACTCGAAGCTGGCGAGCGTTTGCTGCGCCGCATCATCGGCGAGCTCTGTGCCTAAATGCTGAGCAGGGAGGTTCAAGACGGGACTAGACCGACAGCCACTTTCCTGCCTAACTTCATGCCCGACGGAAGGAACACGGCTGAAGCTGGACTTCCGACAAGAAGAACACCGCGCAAAGACGCGGAGCTTTCAGAGGAGAAAGACACGATGACCAAACGTACGAAATTCCTTGCCACCACGGTTGCGACGCTCATGGTCGGCGCAGCCCTGCCGGCGATGGCGGTAACCCTCCGCTATGCCAACCAGGGCGACCTGAAGTCGCTCGACCCTTATACCCTCAATGAGACCACCACCATCGCGCATCACGGGCACGTCTATGAGGGCCTGACGAAGCGCGGCAAGGATCTGGCCATTGTGCCAGGCCTCGCCGAGCGATGGGAGATCAGCGAAGACGGCCTCACCTGGCGGCTGTTCCTGCGCAAGAACGTGAAGTTCCACAATGGAAACCCGTTCAACGCCGATGACGTGATCTTCTCGGCCACCCGCGTGCGTGCGCAAGGGTCCAACTTCCAGACCCGCGTTCCGAGCGGCTCCGAATGGGTGAAGGTCGACGATCACACGGTCGACGTGAAGCTCAAGACCCCGAACCCGATCATGAACGCCCAGTGGGATACCTGGTACATCATGGACAAGGAGTGGGCGGAGGCGAACAACAGCGTTGCCCCGACACCGGCTGCTGCAACGACACCGAGCTTCGCCTCGCTCAATGCCAACGGCACCGGCCCGTTCAAGATCGAAAGCCATCAGCCGGGTGTGAAGACCGTTTTCAAGCCGCACAAGGAATGGTGGGACAAGGCCGAGCATAACCTGGACGAGATCGTCTTCACCCCCATCGCATCGGACGCGACCCGCGTGGCCGCGCTGCTCTCCGGTGAGGTGGACGTGATCGAGCCGGTTCCGATTCAGGATGTGCAGCGCGTCAACAGCAGCGCCAATGCGAAGGTGCAGGCGGGCCCCGAGCTGCGCACCATCTTCCTGGGCTTCGACCAAACCCGCGACGAGCTTCTGTTCTCCAACGTTAAGGGCAAGAACCCCTTCAAGGACAAGCGCGTCCGCGAGGCCTTCTACAAGGCCATCGACATCGAGACCATCAAGTCCCGCGTCATGCGTGACATGGCCGTCCCGTCGGCTCTTATGATCGCGCCGCAGCTCTTCAGTCACTCGAAGGACTTCGTCCGCCCGAAATCTGATGTCGAGGCGGCCAAGAAGCTCCTGGCCGACGCCGGCTATCCGAACGGCTTCGAGGTTGGCATGGACTGCCCGAACGACCGCTACGTCAATGACGAGGCGATCTGCCAGGCGGTCGTCGGCATGCTGGCTCGCGCGGGCGTCAAGGTGAACCTGATGGCTCAGCCGAAGGCGCAGTACTTCGGAAAGGTGCTGAAGTCCGGCAACTACAACACCTCGTTCTATCTGCTGGGCTGGACCCCGGGAACCTTCGACAGCCACAACGTGCTGTTCGACATCCAGGGTTGCCGCGACAACGCGCAATCGTCGCGGGGCGAGTCGAATCTCGGCAACTACTGCAACAAGCAGCATGACGAGCTGACCGACAAGATCCTGGTCGAGAGCAACAAGGAAAAGCGCGACCAGATGATCAAGGAAGCGTTCAAGATCTCGACTGACGACTATTCCTACATCCCTCTGCACCAGCAGGCTCTCGCCTGGGGCGTCTCGAACAAGGTGAACCTGGTTCAGCGCGCCGACAACCAAGTGCTCCTCTACTGGGCCCAGAAGAAGGACTAGTCCGCGCCTGATCGCATGTCCCGGGCAGTCCGCTGCTCGGGACAATTCATTCGAAGGCCCGGACGAGCAGGCTCGCCCGGCGCATAGCGATCAAGAGATTGTGCATGTTTGCTTTTGTCATCCGACGCGCCCTCCAGGCCATCGGCGTTCTTTTGGCCGTCGGCATCATATCGTTTGCGATGTTCCGTTTCGCCGGCGACCCGGTGAACCAGATCGTCTCCCTCGACACCCCCGCTGCAGAGCGGGAACAGGTCCGGCGCTCTCTTGGTCTCGATGACCCGGTTCCGGTGCAGTTCGCGCGCTACCTTGCTAGGGCTGCCCAGGGTGAGTTCGGCGTCTCTTACCAGTTCCGGCAGCCCGTCTCGGATCTCTTGGCCGAGAGGATGCCGGCCACCTTGGAACTTGCATTCTGCGCAACGCTCTTCGCCATCGGGTTCGGCGTTCTGATGGGCGTCTATTCGGGCCTGAAGCGGGACAGCTTCCTGGCCAAGGTATTCCAGACAATCTCACTGATCGGCATTTCGCTGCCCACCTTCCTGATCGGCATTCTTCTGATCTATCTCTTCTCCGTCATCCTCGGCTGGCTGCCGTCCTTCGGGAGGGGCGATACGGTTCGTCTCGGCTGGTGGTCGACGGGACTTCTCACTCTGTCGGGCCTGAAGGCGCTGATCCTGCCCTCCATCACCCTGGGGCTGTTCCAGATGACGCTGATCATGCGCATTGTCCGTGCCGAGATGCTGGAGGTGCTGCGCACCGACTACATCAAGTTCGCGCGGGCGAGAGGGCTCTCGACCCGTGCCGTCCATTTCGGGCATGCACTCAAGAATACCCTGGTACCGGTCATTACCATCGTGGGGCTGCAATTCGGCTCGGTCATCGCTTTTGCGATCATCACGGAAACCGTCTTCCAGTGGCCTGGCATGGGCCTCCTGTTCGTGCAGGCGGTGCAGAACGTCGATATCCCGATCATGGCGGCCTACCTGATGCTGGTGGCGCTCATCTTCGTCCTGATCAACCTCGCCGTCGACATCCTCTACACGGTCGTCGATCCCCGCCTGAGAACGTCCATCCGGCAGCCGGCCTGAGGAGGGAACCATGGCAGACGCAATCCAAGCGGCGCCCGCGCCCCACTCCGCACCGACATCCTGGGCCGGCCGCTTTCTCGACAGCGACGTCTGGGCAAGCTTCAAGCGCTCGAAGCTCACCATGGCGGCCGCCTTCCTGACAGGCCTCTTCATGGCCTCCGCCATTTTGGCCGGGGTGCTGTCGCCGCAAGATCCGTTCGACCCGGCGCAGCTGGAGCTTATGAACAGCCGGCTTCCGCCGATCTGGGATGCGGAAGGGCAGATGCCTTTCATGCTGGGCACGGATGAGCAGGGCCGCGACATCCTTTCGGCCATCCTCTACGGCCTGCGGATCTCGCTTACGGTCGGAATTCTTGGCGTCGCCTTTTCCGCTACTCTCGGGATCACCCTTGGGCTCGTCGCCGGCTATATCGGGGGCGCGGTGGATGCCATCATCATGCGCATCGCCGATGTGCAACTGACGTTTCCTGCCATTCTGATCGCTCTTCTCATTGATGGTGTGGTGAAGTCCGTTCTCGGTGGTCAGCTCGATGAAATGACCACCCTTTCAGTCCTTGTCTTCTCCATCGGCCTCAGCTTCTGGGTGCAGTACGCCCGCACCGTGCGCGGCTCGGTCATGGTGGAGAAGAACAAGGATTACATCGCCGCCGCCCGTCTCATCGGCCTTCCAGCGCCGGTGATCATGCTGCGCCACGTTCTGCCTAATGTCCTTGGTCCGGTTCTTGTGATCGCGACCATCAACTTGGCGCTTGCCATCATCACCGAAGCGACCCTGTCGTTCCTCGGCACCGGCATGCCGGAGACGATGCCGTCAATCGGCACGCTCATCCGCATCGGCAACAACTATCTGTTCTCCGGCGAATGGTGGATCGTGGCCTTCCCGGGCATCGCACTGGCCGTTCTCGTGCTCGCCATCAATCTCTTGGGTGATTGGCTGCGAGATGCGCTCAATCCGAAGCTGCGATGAGAGAGACGAAACCCATGGCTCAACCCGTCCTCTCCGTCCGTGATCTGCGCGTTGAGTTCGTCACGCGGCGCGGCATTCTCAAGGCCATCGACGGCATCTCCTTTGATATCGGCAAGGGCGAGGTGCTCGGCGTCGTCGGCGAATCCGGCGCGGGCAAGTCGGTGACAGGCTCCGCCGTCATCGGTCTCATCGACCCGCCGGGCCGCATCGCCGGCGGCGAGGTTCTGCTGTCGGGCATGCGCATCGACAACCTCCCGCCCGACGAAATGCGTCGGGTGCGTGGCAAGCGCATCGGCATGATCTTTCAGGATCCGCTGACCAGCCTCAATCCGCTATACCGGGTGAGCGAGCAGCTGGTCGAGACCATCCGCACCCATACCAATCTTTCAGCCTCTGCGGCCCGCAAGCGCGCCGTCGACCTTCTGGCGGAGGTCGGCATCCCGGCGCCCGAGCGACGGATCGATAGCTATCCGCACGAATTCTCCGGCGGCATGCGCCAGCGCGTGGTGATCGCGCTCGCTCTTTGCGCAGAGCCGGAGCTCATCATCGCGGATGAGCCGACAACGGCACTCGACGTGTCGGTGCAGGCGCAGATCATTTCTCTCCTCAAGCGCCTCGGGCGCGAGCACGGCACGGCCATCATGCTGGTCACGCACGACATGGGCGTGATTGCCGAAACCGCCGACCGCGTCGCCGTGATGTATGCGGGCCGCATCGCCGAGATCGGCCCCGTGCGGGATGTGGTGCAAAACCCGCTGCATCCCTATGCCAAGGGGCTCATGGGCGCGATCCCGTCGCTCGAGAACGAGACGGACCGCCTCGTGCAGATCCCGGGCTCAATGCCGCGCCTGTCGGCCATTCCGCCCGGCTGCTCATTCAATCCGCGTTGCCCCTATGTGTTCGACCGCTGCCGGGTCGAGCGGCCGGAGCCGATCCAGCACAGCGAGCATCGTGTGGCCTGCCATCTCTACGATCAATCTTCCGTCCGGTCGGAGGCCGTCGCGTGACCGAACGTTCCTTTGTCGAAGTCAAAGACCTGCGCCGTGAGTTCGACGTCTCAAAGCCCTGGCTCAACCGGGTGCTGGAAGGCGGCGAGAAGCAGTACCTGAAGGCGGTCGACGGCGTCTCCTTCTCCATCGCCAAGGGCGAGACCTTTGCGCTCGTCGGCGAGTCCGGCTCGGGCAAGTCGACGGTCGCCCGCATGGTGGTGGGCTTACTGCCGCCAACGGACGGCGAGGTGGTGATCGACGGCGTCTCCATGTCCAGCAGGGCCGCCCTGGCCGAGCGCCAGCGCCTGCGGCGGCGCATTCAGATGATCTTCCAGGATCCCTATGCCAGCCTCAATCCCCGCTGGCAGGTGGATCGCATCGTCGCAGAGCCGATCCGGGCCTTCGGTCTGATCGAGCGGGAGAAGGAGATCGAGGCGCGGGTCGGCGAATTGCTGACCCTTGTCGGCCTTCATCCGGCGGACGGCAAGAAGTACCCGCACGAATTCTCCGGCGGCCAACGTCAGCGCGTCGCGATCGCGCGCGCGCTTGCGTCGAATGCGGAGTTCATTGTCTGTGACGAGCCGACCTCCGCGCTCGACGTGTCCGTGCAGGCTCAGATCCTGAACCTCATGCGCGACCTGCAGGATCGCCTCGGCCTGACTTATCTCCTCATCAGCCATAATCTCGCTGTCGTGCGCCACATGGCGAGCCGGATCGGCGTCATGTATCTCGGCCGCATCGTCGAGATCTCCAACGGGCGCGAACTCTTCGCACAGCCGAAGCATCCCTATACCCGTATGCTCCTCGATGCCGTGCCGGATGTGGGCATGACCGGGCGCCAGCGCATTCCCGTGAGCGGCGAGATCCCGAATCCGATCAGCCCGCCCTCCGGCTGCACGTTCAACCCGCGCTGCCCCTTCGCCAACGAACGCTGCCGGGCAGAGATCCCGCCGCTCCTCGGAGGCGTAGCATGTCACGCCATTCATGAAGGGCGCCTGGCGGTGGATGCTGCTGCATAGAGTCAAGGTGCCATCCATATTGTTGACAAAGTCAACTATCTGGACGAGTTTGATCGGCAGGGGAGGCGGCTATGTCTCAACTGCCCAGACTGCCTGCGGATGATCGGGTCGAGCAGGTCCGACAATTCAACCGTTTCTATACGCGCCATATCGGGCTTCTGAACGAGGGGCTGCTCGACAGCGAGTATTCCCTGACAGAGGTTCGTATTCTCTACGAACTCTCCAATCGCGGACCGATGACTGCTTCGGAGCTTGGCCAGGAACTGGGTCTCGATCCGGGCTATCTCAGCAGGATCCTCAAAAAGTTCGATGGCCGCAACCTGCTTCAACGGTCCCGTTCAGAGGATGACCGGCGTCAGGTTTTCCTCTCCCTTACCGATGCCGGACGTGCTGCCTTCGAGCCTCTCAACCAAGCTTCTGCCGATCAGATCGGCACCATGCTGTCCAGGCTCTCGAGAACCGAGCAGGAGAGGCTGGTGCAGGCTATGGCCGTCGTGGAGCGCCTCATCGGCGCCTCGCCACCGCAGGTTCCCTACATCCTGCGCTCGCATCGGGTCGGCGACATCGGCTGGATCGCGCATCGGCAGGGGCTGCTCTATGCCGAGGAGTATGGGTGGGACCAGACCTTCGAGGCGCTGGTCGCGGAGATTGCAGCCGCGTTCGCCAGAAACTTCGATCCGGAGCGGGAGCGCTGCTGGATCGCGGAGCGCGACAGCGAGATTGTCGGCAGCGTCTTCCTGGTGCGTCACACGGATGAAATCGCCAAACTCCGGCTGCTTTATGTGGAGCCTTCTGCGAGAGGGCTCGGCCTCGGGCGCCGGCTCGTCGATGAGTGCATCGCCTTCGCCAAAGCCAAGGGGTACCGAACGTTGACCCTCTGGACCAACGATGTCCTGGTGGCGGCTCGCGGGATCTATCAGGCAACGGGCTTTCGGTTAGTGAAGGAAGAGGCGCATCATTACTTCGGCCAGGATCTCGTCGGGCAGACCTGGAATCTCGACCTGTGAGGCGACACGATACACTCGCCCTGCTGGCTGCCGCAGCGACGGGAGTGCAGGTCGGGGCCGCGCTCGTGGCGAGCCGCTTTGTGATCCACGACATTGGTCCGGCATCCCTGGCTTTCCTGCGCTACGCCATCGCTGTTCTCTGCCTTGCACCATTCGTGATCGCGGGCGCGCGGGTGCGGTTTTCATTTCGCGATCTTCTCGCCGTGATGGGGCTGGGAATTGTTCAGTTCGGCATTCTCATCGCGCTTCTAAACCTCGGCCTCCAGTTCATCTCGTCCACGCGTGCGGCGCTTCTGTTTTCCACCTTTCCGTTGATGACCATGGTCATCGCGGCCTTTCTCGGGCGCGAGCGCCTGACAGGTGCCAAGACGGCCGGTGTGCTGCTGACCATCGTCGGCGTTGCAGTCGCCTTGGGCGAGGGGCTGATCAGGAGCAACGGCACAAATGATTTTTTCGGAGCACTTCTCGTGCTTACCGCCGCGCTGTGTGGTGCCGTGAGTTCTGTTTTGTATCGCCCCTATCTCTCCCGCTATCCCACACTGCCTGTCGGAGCCTCGGCGATGCTGGCTTCGATCTTGTTCCTGGCCGGTCCGGCAGGCCTGGAAGGGCTCTTCACGGATGGAACGCACCTCGATCAGCGCGGCTGGATCGTTGTGATCCTGATCGGGCTCTCAAGCGGCGTCGGCTATATTCTATGGCTCTGGGCGCTCAAGCACACGACCCCGACCCGGGTTACGGTTTTTCTTTCCGTTAGCCCCATCACTGCATCCTTGCTCGGTGCGCTGATCCTCAACGAGCCCTTCACGTTTGGTGTCTTTCTCGGGCTCGCAGGCGTCGTGAGTGGATTGTGGCTTGCCACGCGAACGGGCGCCGATGAACGGCGTTGAGAGCTTCAATGATTGTGCGGATCTGACTGAGAGAATTAAGCTTCGCATTCTCTGAGTTTGATATAGCTTAGATCTCGTTTAGTTTAGAAGAACTATAGATTGCACTGATGTTTATGATCTTGCAGGAAAGATCCTCAGGCTAGTTTCCCTGGTAATACATCATCTCAAGGCTTGGCAATACGAGAGCTTGGCCTTCCATGGAGAGAGTATCACAACTCCGTGGGCTTAAAATACGCTTGGAAACCTATCAGGGCGAATGCGTTAAGCCTGTGTTCTTATGGCGAGAAGCCATGCCTAAACCAAGCACAGGAGACTTCTATGAAGAAGATCGCATTTATTGCTGGCGCTGGTCTGATGGCCCTTTCCGGGATTGGCACTGCCGTCGCGCAACCGGCTTCCGGGACGCCAAATTCCCCATTCCCGTATGCGGCTCCGCACGAGATTCGCTGGATCAACGGTGTGCCGTGCCGCACCGTTTATGATTACAGCTCGAAAACAAGGATCCCTGTTACCTGCGCTGGTCCGGTGGCAGGTGTTTCGGGTGCCCCGATGGCCGTCGGCGATGATGTTGTCTCGACCGGCAGCATCGCTCCCGCCCCTGTTGGCCCGATGATGGGAGCTCCCGTGTCTGGGACACCCAACTCCCCGTTCCCACATGCGGCTCCGCATGAGATCCACTGGATCAACGGTGTGCCCTGTCAGACGGTTCTCGACCGGCAGTCGAACACCCGTGTTCCGGTAGCGTGCGCGCGGTAATCTCTGCGCTTCCTAAAATAGGGCGTGCACCTTATGGATGCGCGCCTTTTTCTCCAGCTAGTTTGAACACAGGAAGGCTGATGATGCCGAAATCATGAGCTTTTCTGTTCAGGAACTCGGCCTACTCGGCTGCCGGTCTGAGGGGCAGGAAACCTATGGCTTGACGCTGCGGCCCAGTCTGCTTGAGGGTGCCAACCAGTCCCTCATATTCCCGCTCCATCTCCGGCGTGACGGAGGGGCGCGTTTCACGTAAGGCATGTTCGAAATGGGCCATGGTGACGCTGTGTGCCTGAAGCGACTCCCGTAGCGCAAAGAGGCCGGCTCGACGCGTCAGGTCCTCGAGGTCGGCTCCCGTATATCGGTCCGTCCGTTCGGCGATGGCGTTCAGATCGACATCGGGTCCGAGCGGCATGGTCTTGGTGTGGATGCCCAGAATATGCCGGCGGCCTTTGGCATCGGGAACCGGCACATAGATCAATTCATCAATGCGGCCTGGCCGCAGCAGGGCAGGGTCGATGAGGTTGGGCCTGTTCGTTGCGGCCAGCACGACGACGCCTTGCAGTTCCTCGAGGCCGTCCATCTCGGCCAGGATCGTATTCACCACCCGCTCCGTAACGGCCGGCTCACCGAAGCCACCGCCACGAGCGGGTGCAAGGGAGTCGATCTCGTCGATGAAGATGACCGCCGGGGCAACCTGACGGGCGCGGGCGAAGAGGCGGGAGACCTGCTGCTCGGATTCCCCATACCACTTGGACAGGAGGTCCGAGGATTTGGTCGCCACGAAGTTGGCCTGGGCCTCACGTGCGACAGCCTTCGCCAGCAGGGTCTTGCCGGTTCCGGGTGGGCCGAAGAGCAGGAAGCCCTTGGCGGGCCTGATCCCGAGGCGGCGGAAGGATTCCGGGTTCTTGAGGGGAAGCTCCACACCTTCGCGCAGGCGCGTCTGCGCCTCCTCGACGCCGCCGATGTCGTCCCAGGTGACGTTGGGCACCTGGATCATGATCTCGCGCAGGGCGGACGGCTGGACGCGCTTCATCGCGTTCATGAAGTCCTGCCGGTTCACCTGCAGGCTTTCGAGAACATTCGACGGGATGCCGTCGCGCAGATTGACGCCGGGCAGGATGCGCCTCAGCGAATCCATGGCGGCCTCGCGGGACAGCGCGGCAAGATCAGCGCCGACAAAGCCGTAGGTCGTGCGGGCGATCTCATCGAGATTCACGTCCTCGGCCAGGGGCATGCCGCGGGTGTGAATGCCCATGATTTCCCGTCGGCCTGGCTCGTCCGGCACGCCGATAACGATTTCGCGGTCGAACCGGCCCGGACGGCGCAGGGCCTCGTCGATGACCTCGCGCCGATTGGTGGCACCGATCACCACGATATTCTGGCGCGGCTCCAACCCGTCCATTAGGGTGAGAAGCTGCGCCACGATGCGCCGCTCGACCTCGCCGGTCACCTCCTCGCGCTTAGGCGCAATGCTGTCGATCTCGTCGATGAAGATGATCGCCGGCGCATTCTGCTGCGCCTCCTGGAAGACCTGACGCAGCCGCTGCTCAGACTCGCCGTAATGACGGCCCATGATCTCAGGGCCTGCGATGTGGTAGAACTGTGCCTCCGTCTCGTTGGCGACCGCCCGCGCCAACCTGGTCTTGCCGGTGCCGGGCGGTCCATACAGCAGAACACCCTTGGGCGGGTCGATGCCGAGGCGTTGGAACAGTTCTGGATGGCGAAGCGGCAGTTCCACCATCTCGCGTAACTGATCGACCGTGGTGCCCAGGCCGCCGATATCATCATACGTCACATCGGCGCGGCGGGCTTCCCGCGGCTCCTCGAATTGCGGGCGAAGCTCGATTTCGGTTTCCGCCGTCACATGAACGATGCCGCGCGGTTGGGTCGTCACAACGACAAGGCGGATTTCCTGCAGGCCGTAGGCCGGAATGTTGAGCAGTCCGCGCAACTCCTCCGGCAGGCGCTGATCCGTCGAACGCTGCGAATACACTGAGGTTGAGATCACGTCGCCGGCCGTGAGCGGGCGCTGGTAAAAGGTGCGCTTGAGGGCATCGCCGGAACCTTGAAGCCGCAGTCCCTTCTGGGCTGGCGCCAGCACGACGCGTGTCGCGGGACGAACATCGGCGCGCTTCACCTCCACATGATCGCCGCTGCCGACACCAGCGTTGACACGCTGGAGGCCGTCGAGGCGCACAATGGTGAGGCCCTCGTCCTCGGCATAGGGAGTGACCGCAATGGCCGTGGTGTGGCGCTTTCCGATGATCTCGACGGCTTGGCCTTCCTGCACGCCGATCTCGGCCAAGGACTGACGGCTCATGCGGGCGATGCCGCGTCCGGAATCGTCCGGTCGGGCATTCGCGACTTGGAGCCGTACATTCTGCCCGTCCTCTGCCATGGCTGTCTTCCCATCGTTCGAGTGCTCGCTCATGCGATGGCAGATGCGGGAAGAGGCCGGGGCTCAGGCCTTCCAGTGCCATGCGGCGGGGCTTTGCTGGCATTTCAAGTGGCGAAACCGGAGGGCAAACGCGAGATGCGTGGAATTGTTGCAGGTTTATCGGCAGGTCTCAGAGCTACGAAGAGGCATCCCTGGACGGTGCCCAAAGCCTTTGGAGTGACAGTTCGATTCCGTCCTCCTCAGGGACCAGGCGGCGCGCCGGTATGCCGGCAGGCATGAAGGGGGCAATTGTCGGCAGCCTCAATGACCCTTCGGTGACGTCCTGCTCTGCCGTCTCCTTCGAGGGAGGATCGATCAGTTCCCAGCTGTCGAAAAGATCCATGGTCGAGTGGCCTGGCAGGTCAGAGCCGAGATAGGGGACAATTTCGATCCAGGGGCGCCCATGAGGGCGTGGAGTGACCTTCGTGACGCGTCCAAAGAAATTCGTCAGAGGGCAGCGGACGAAGTCGCCCGGTGCGGGCAGGCGTGCCTTTTCGCACTCGAGTTCGGCTTCGGCTTGCTGAAGCTCGTCCTGCAGCCGGGCGATCCGGGACTCGAGTTCCGCCACACGCCTCGTGCAGGAGTTTTCGTGCTCCTGACTCAGCGTGGAGACCAGCGTTAGGCTCTTGTCCGAACCGGTATCCATCACCGGGAATGCCCTCATCGTGGGCCCTCCAGTCCTTCATGCATTTTGGTGCATCTCTATGTGAGAACAAGATGCGCGGAAGGCTGAGTGGGAACTCAAGCGTGGCGCATGAGGGTTATAGGCCTGACAGGCTGGAGAATTGGAGTTCTCATGAATCTTCAGGGACGTAGGGCAGGGCGGATTTGCGGCATCATAGTTCTGCTGCTGATGATGGCACCTGCTGCCTGGTCTCAAGCGCCAACAGCGCCGCTGCCGCCGCCGCGTCCTGACCGTCCAGCGCAGTCCGAGCCTGAGGCTCGGACTGAAAGTCCGCCTTCAATCGAGGAGCCCGCCGAAAAGTTGGCCTCCGAGGACAACAGCGTCAACAACGCCTGTCTCGACCGGCTGTCCAAGCTGGGATTGGGCTTCGAGAAACGGCCTAACGTGCAGGAGGGCAGGTGCAGCATCGAGAACCCGGTGCTCCTGTCATCCCTATCCAACGGCATCGAGGTTGCTCCCGCGTCGCTCATGGCGTGCCCCGTGGCAGAGGGCCTTGCACGCTGGATGAGCGAAGTGGTTATTCCCGAGGCCGAGCGTCAGCTCCAGAGTGCCCCGACCAAGCTCCTGATCGGAACCTCTTATCAATGCCGTGACCAGCGCAACGGAGCCAAGCTCAGCGAGCACGCGCTCGGCAATGGTGTCGATGTCATGGGCTTTGAGTTCGCCAAGCGCTCTCCCCTGGCGATCGCCTCACAGGCCGAGAACTCGCCGGAGGCGAGTTTTCAATCCACGATCCAGAAGGCTGCCTGCCCCATCTTCAACACGGTGCTCGGTCCCGGTTCCGATGATGCCCACGGCGATCACCTTCATCTCGATCTGCGTGAGCGCAAGGGCGACTACCGGATCTGCCAGTAGATCATCGTGGGAACAGGAAGGAGATCCGGGCTTTGTCGTTCACGACATTGCCCATGGAGCTACCTATGAAGTTTGCCGCCTATGCTGCTGTTGGAATCTTGAGCTTCCTTGGACCTGCTCTGGCCGAGCCTCAAGGGCTCGATCTAGAAGCGGTGAACGGCGCCGAATGGACGCCCAAGAGTGACAAGGGCAAGGAGATCAATCCGGCTCTGATCAAAGCCCAGGTCTTGCTCGACCGGGCACGCTTCTCGCCTGGCGTCATTGACGGCCACAACGGCGAGAACCTTCAGAACGCGATCAAGATCTTCGAGAAGACAAATGAGCTTAAGCCGGATGGAGCGCTCGACGGCGAGGTATGGAGAAAGCTCGCCGAAACATCGGCCGAGCCGGTGCTGACCGAATACACGATCACGGATGAGGACGTGAAAGGCCCGTTCGTCAAGATTCCCGACAAGTTGGAGGATCAGGCGAAGCTCGACCGGCTCGGCTATTCGAACCCGGAGGAGCTGCTGGCTGAGAAGTTCCATATGGACGTGGACCTGCTCAAGGCCCTGAACCCCGACAAGCCTTTCGACAAGGCTGGTACGGCCATTGTCGTGGCTAATATTGATGCGAAGGCCGATTCCGGGAAGCCGAAGGAAAAGGTGGCAAAGATTGAGATCGTCAAAAGCGAGAAGGTCTTGCGAGCAGTGGCCAAAGATGGTGCCGTGATGGCGGTTTATCCGGCCTCCATCGGCAGTGAGGAGAAGCCGGCGCCCAGTGGCTCCCACACGGTCCGAGCCGTCGCAAAGAACCCGAACTACACCTACAACCCGGATTATGCCTTCAAGGGCGTGAAGGCAAAGGAGAAGTTTGAGATCAAGCCAGGCCCCAATAACCCGGTCGGGAGTACCTGGATCGACCTGTCCGTCGAATCCTTCGGCATCCATGGTACACCCGAACCGGAGAAGGTTGGAAAAGCCTATTCCCAGGGATGTGTGCGGCTGACGAACTGGGACGTGCAGGAATTGGCCCAGATGGTGGAGAGGGGCACGCCGGTGGAGTTCATAGAATAGCCCAGGGTCTTAAGACGCGGAAAATTAGCCGTCGTTGGCTGAGTTGAGCTGGTCCGGTCTCAAGCCTTCGTCCGTCTCCGCGTCGTGCGCTTGAACGAGCCACTCCAGCTGCTCCTGGACAAAGTTGGGGTCGCTGTGAAAGCGCATGGCGCAGGCCACGAGGAAGATCGCGATCTCCGGTAGGTCGCTGTCGCCCATATCCGGAAGGATCAACTCAAGATCCGTCATGTTGCCGGAGGTCAAGATGGCGGCCTCATTGGGAGGAATGACGGTTCCGCTGTTGTCAGAATCTTGAGCCATAGAGCTTTTCCTGAGCCTTCTGTTCTGTTGATAGGCGTTTTGGGCCTGGCCTCGCAGGCCTTGTCGAATGTTCTAAGGCGTGCCTTTCCGAGGTAAAGGCTGCGCTGGACATGGAGGTAGCCTGTCCAAGCAAAAGCCCTGCGACAGCACATCTGTCGCAGGGCTTTTGAATGAGTGATCCGCGAAAAATTACGGATAGGTACAGACGTACCGCATTCCGTTCGTCGAAAGGAAGGTTCCGGTTGCGGGGTCATAGGAACGGTACTTGCGCGCGCAGTAGGCCGCGACCTGCGGATTGACGACACCTGGGGGCTGAGGAGCGGCCGGCTGAGCCTGGGCTTGGTTGGCGATCGCGCCGGCGATCAGGGCTCCAGCAGCAATGCCAGCAACGCCTGCTGCAACGGCCGCGCCATTATCACGGCGATAGTAATATCGGTCACGATAATAAGGACGATAGCCACGGCGGTAGGATTGGGCGTAGCTCTCATTCGGATAGGCTTGCTCCACCTGGGGCAGGGGGCGGATCTGAATGGGGGTTGCGCTGGCCGGGAGGGCGGTGGCCAGCATGGCCATACCAAGCAAGGCCGTGATGAACTTGCGCATCATTGTCTCCTGTTGGGCAGATGAGCCGGAAGCATTTTAATCTTGATCAGCCTCGTTATAGCCTCTGTGGCCAAGCTTGCAAAGGCTGACAAGCAATCTGTTGGGAAGGAATCTAACGTGCCTATCAAGCTCAGAGTCTTGCGGCGATTGAGGTGCAAATAATTATTCTGTAATAATTAGTAGGTATACATAAATTAAGTGCGAATTTGCCTATTTGTGAAAAAATATAGTGAGAAATATTATCTTTAATACAAATAATTTATTCATAGTTCAGTAATTTTCATCGGCGTCATGCTTGATATCTTTTCTCCTTCATCCTTCTGGATTTTTAGGATGAAATCGGAGAAGATGGCGTGGTTCTATTATAATCTGTCTTGATTGGGAACTGATGCGTCCTCTCATCGGGCTTATATCCTTTGCAATAGCCATGGGCATAAGCGGCCTGTCCTATGCGGCGGAGCCGCTGCCGCTGCCCAAAGGCCCTGTCGTGTTGACTGTGTCGGGTAAGATCGAACAGACCAATGGCAAGGGCGTTGCACTGTTCGACATGGAAATGTTGGAGGCGCTCGGCAGAACATCCTTTGCCACACGGTCAGAGTTGTCAGAGGTACCACAGCTATTCGAGGGAATCCCGCTTCGCGCATTGCTGGAAAGGATAGGCGCGCAGGGCAAAAGCCTGAGGGCATCTGCCCTGAACGATTATGTCGCTATCATTCCCATGGAGGATCTTAGATTCGAGCCGATACTCGCGACTAAGGTAAATGGTCGTGTGCTGACGATCCGCGACAAGGGACCATTGTGGATCACTTACCCGAGAGATCAGTACAAAGTTCTGCAGGATGCCAGATATGACGCCCGCTGGGTCTGGCAGCTCAACAAGCTTCACATCGAGTAGTCATGCGGTTCAGCTTGCATCATTATAAGACTGCTTTGGTCACGCTTCTTGCAACTGCAAGCCTCGTCGTGTGCCTCGGTTTCACTGTTGCGCGATTGTTCGAAATGGAGCACGAGTTTCGCAATGATGGATCCGTCGTTACAGTTTGGTATGTGACTCAAGCTCAATTCGAGGCAGTCGTCTTCGCAGAGACTCTGGCCCGTGTTGCCGCAAACGAGAGCTTCAGCACCCCGGAGCAGCAGCCAGGTTTTCGCACAAATATCCTGATCAGCCGCTTGTCGGTCCTGCTGGAGGGACGCCAAGGCAAGTTGATGGATGATCTGGGAATTGCAGGCGACCTTAAGCGAGCCTACCTTCAGCTCACAATGGCTGAGCCGCTACTGCAGAACGAGATCAATGCTCAGGCTGCGGTACTGCTTCGCGAGCAGATGATGCAGATCGCTTACAGGCTCAGGGACGCCGCCAATCAGATGATCTCGCTTATCCATGATAAGGCTGCTTTGAAGCGCTCCGGCTATTTGCAAGTCATATTCGAAGGCTTTGCCTTTCTCCTGGGAATAGTTCTGAGCGCCGGCTTCCTTCTCGTGCGCCTCTTCAAGGGCGTTCAGGAGGCGAGTCAGGCCAAGCAGCTACTCAAGCAGGAGCAGGAGTTGTCCGATCTGGTGATCAACAACATCAGCAATCAGGGCATCATCATGTTTGACAACCAGCTCCGTTGCCTGCTCTGGAATCCAGGCATGGAGGATTTGCTGAACGTCAAGCCGGACCAGGCGATCGGCCAGCGGATGGAGAACCTGGATCGGCTGTTCAGCAAGACCGAGATCGTCGATGCTCTCACCCGGGCCACCGAAGGGGCCAGCTCGATCCTGGAGAATGAGGCTGTGACTTCGGAGGGTCACGAACGTTGCCTGGAGATCAACAGCTTTCCTATTTATATGGCCGAGCGGAAGCTGGGAATCGCCTTCATCCGTGATGTGACGGAGCAATGGCTTGCGCGCAAGCAGGCGGAGCGGCAGAACTTCGATCTCGAGATCAAGGTTCTCCAGAGAACTGCTGCCCTGCGCCAAGCCGAGCGCCGCCTGATCGCAGCCATCAACTCCGCCTCGGAGGGTTTTGCGGCTTTCGATTGGACGGGAAAGCTTCTCTTCGCCAACGAACAGATCTGGGCGGCGGCTCCCGTGTCTCTGTGGTGCAACGATGACATGAGTCTGCCCGTGTTCTTGCGGTGCTTCGCCATGTGCGAGGGAGCCGACCTGCGCCTCGTGAACGCTCAGACCCCTTTCGAGGAACTCGAATACGATCTCTTGGTGAGGAAGGATACTTGGCACCGGCTCTCCCTCACAAAGGCCGACGGGGCTACGATCTTTGTGCGCCTGACCGATATTAGCGGGTACAAGCAAGTCGCGAGGGCCCTCGAATCGGCGCTCGAACGCGAGCGCGAGACGACGAACGCCTACCGCAGCTTCGTGTCGATGGTGTCTCACCAGTTCCGGACACCGCTCGCCATCCTGGACTCGAGCGCGCAGCGTATCCTGCGGCGCGGTTCGGCGTTGACCCAGGACGAGCTCGTCACCCGAGTCCAGAAGATCCGCAATGCGGGAACGAGGCTGACGCGCCTGGTGGACAGCGTTCTGAATGCGGCCAAGCTCGATGCTGGAACGATCGAGCTGAATCCAGCGTCCTATAACTTGGTCGATCTGGTCATGGATATCTGCGAGCGGCAGCGGGAGGTCAGCAATCAGGCTGATATCCGCTTCGATGTGCCGGACGTTCCCGTACGCGTCTATTGCGACGGCATGCTCATCGAGCAGGTCGTGGTGAACCTTCTGTCCAATGCCATCAAGTATTCCGGAGCAGCGCCTGTCGTCGAATTCAAGATCTGGATGGACGGCTCCCGAGCCTATTGTTCCGTTCGTGACTGGGGCATCGGAATTCCCGCTGGTGAGTTGCCGAAGATCTTTGAACGGTTCTATCGCGCCAGTACAGCCTCTGGGATTGCCGGCACAGGCATTGGGCTGAACTTCGCTCAACGGATCATGCACCTCCATGGAGGCGAGATCCAGGTTGAGAGCTATGAGGCGGCAGGTTCCCTGTTTACCTTTGACCTACCCATCGCCAATGCGGATCAAGCGCAGCAGGCTGCATGAGTGACAACAATCATGACAATACAAAAAACAATTCTCTGCGTTGAAGACGAAAATGATCTCCGGAGCGACATCGCCGAGGAACTGGAAGCTGCCAATTATCGCGTGCTCCAGGCAGCCAACGGCAGCGAGGCGCTGGCGCTTCTCGAAAAGCATCGTCCGGATCTGGTTCTCTGCGACATCACCATGCCGGGTCTTGGCGGCTATGATGTTCTCAAGGCCCTGCGCGAGCAGGGAGGCATGGCGGACGTGCCCTTCATCTTCCTCACGGCTCTGGCCGAGCGCAACGACGTCCTGACCGGAAAGCAGGCCGGAGCGGACGATTACCTGGTCAAGCCCATTGATTATGAGATCCTGCTCGCAACTGTTGCCGCCCGTCTCGACCAGGTGACCCGGGTGCAGACCAGTGCCGTTCACCGGGCGGAGGAATCCTGGCAGGAGGTCCTGAAGGCTTCTCAAGGGCGCACCGTTGATGCCCTCTACAAGGCCACTTTCGCTTTCGACCGCTTCCTTGTGGGTGTCGTGATCGTCAACGAGGCCGGAGAGGTCCGGGTGATGAACAAGGAGGCGCAGCGCATCCTCGCAGAAGACGATGGCCTGAGCGCATCGCAGGGCATCCTAAAGGGCTCCGTCGCCAAGCAGAACAGTAAGCTCTACTCCGCGATTGAAAAGGCCTTCGAGGAGGAAACGCTCGACGAGATCATCTCTTTCCCGCGCCTTTCAGGTGGACGGCCCTACCTCGTGCTGATCCCAGGTCAGCGCTTCTCGCCCGAGGAGCGGCCCGAGGCCGTGGTGCTGCTCGTCATCGACACGGAGCAGCGCGCCAAGGTTTCCGGCGATACGCTGGTCCGTCTCTACAACCTGACACCGTCCGAGACACGGGTCGCGCTGATGCTGATCGACGGCAAGCGTCTGGACCTGATCGCGGAGGAACTCGAAGTGGCTCAGACCACCGTCGTCTTCCACCTCAAGAACCTTTTCCGCAAGACGGACACCAACCGGCAGGCGGATCTGGTGCGCGTGCTCCTCTCGGTGCCGTTGCGCACCGCCGCTGACTGAACCGGTCGCGAGAGCCGCGTTAAGAGCTTGCTCACCATTCCGGCAAGATCGGCCAAAGCCTAAGCTTTGCCACAATCTGTTCAGCTTTCAGAGAGGTTTCGAACAGTATATCTCAGGGCATGAAGAGGGAGACATGGAGCCTCCCTTCTGTCGGGGGTGTTGATCATGAAGATCTTCCGTCTTGTTTCCGGCACGGCCGCTGCTCTGGCGCTGGTCTCCGGCCTGGCTGTCACTGAGCCGGCTGCAGCGCGTGATCGCCTGTCGCCTGGTGCCGCTGTGGCTCTCGGTGCTCTGGGCGGTCTTGCCGTGGGTGCCGCCGTTGGCGCCGCTGTGGCTCAGCCTCAGCCGCCTGTTGTCTACCGCGCTCCGCCTCCGCCGCCGGTCTATGTGGAAGAGCGTCGGGTGCCGGTATACTACGAGCGGCCGGTTCGCGAGCGGGTTTATGTGGAGCAGTGCACGACCGAGCGCTACCGGGAATGGGTTCCCGGCTGGGGCTGGGAGCACCGCTCGCGCAGGGTGTGTCACTGATGCATTCGATTGGGCCCGCCTCCGAGCGGGCCTTTTCTTTGGACCATCGGAGAACCGGGGTTTTGCTGCCGCGTTGATCGCATGAGAACCATGCGAGATTTGCCATGACCAGCACACCGAAAGATCAGACCGGTTCCGATCAGACGAAGCTGAATCCCGGCGATCAGGCCGAACCGGGCACTCCCGGTGCTGGCGAGAATGTGTGCCCGGAATGCAAAGGCAGCGGCCGAGTCGGCGCTGCTGCGTGCCAGACCTGCGGCGGGACCGGCACGATCATCGAAGGCATTGGCGGCGCTTAAGCCTTAGGGCTTGTCTGGCTTCGCCATCCAACGAATGAGCGGCATGAGCGGGACGATCCAGATCAGGCCGAGAACGATGTAGGCCAGCGTCTGGATGAGCTTCGGCGCTTCGGAGATCCGTCCTTCGGCGACTGCCATGGCGAAGAGCGCGTAGAAGAAGATGAAGGCCAGCATCACCACTGTCCCGATCAGCTTGCGAGCGCGCGTGCCCATGGTCGATACCCTCATCTTGGTGAAATCTCATCACGGTGGTGCGTCACCGGCATGAATTGCCTCCAGGAGGCGCAGCCTCTATGTGACGTCCATATCCTGGGTTCAAGCCCTAATCGATGATGAGAGTGAGCATGGCTGTCGCAGCCTCCACCGAGGACATGCCGCTGGCGCGTGTGCCCCAAACCCGATCTCTGTCCGCGGTCCGGGCCTGGATCTACACCCTGGCTGTCTTGGTGGTGCTGATGGTTGCCGTCGGTGGCGCCACGCGCTTGACAGGTTCCGGCCTCTCAATCACCGAGTGGCGGCCTGTCACAGGCGCCATCCCGCCGCTCACCGAGCAGGCCTGGTTGGTCGAGTTCGAAAAATACAAGCAGATCTCGCAATATGAACTCGTGAACAAAGGCATGACCCTGTCCGAGTTCAAGTTCATTTATGGCTGGGAGTGGGGGCATCGGCAGCTCGGCCGCCTTCTCGGCCTGGTGTTCTTCCTGCCGCTGGTCTGGTTCTGGGTCAGAGGCATGATCCAGGGCAGGCTTGCCCTGACCCTCCTGGGCATCGGGGCATTGGGCGGGCTGCAGGGTGCTATTGGCTGGATCATGGTGGCCTCGGGCCTTGAGCCCGGCATGACCGCTGTCGCTCCCATCAAACTTGCTCTTCACCTGACGGTCGCCAGCATCATTCTGGCCTGTCTCGTCTGGGTGGCGGCCGGCCTGAAGGACCGTTCCACCGCACGCGAAGTGCGTGCAGGCTACGCGCCGCGCATTCTCATGGGGCTGATCCTGTTCCAGATCGCGCTCGGTGGCCTCGTGGCAGGCTCGAAAGCCGGATTGACCTACAACACCTGGCCCTTGATGGACGGCGCTCTCCTCCCGCCGGCCTCGGCCCTGTTCTCGGTCTCGCCCTGGATCGAAAACTTCGTCGACAACGTCGTGCTGGTTCAGTTAAACCACCGCTTGGCTGCCTATGCCATCGTGGCCTTTGCCATGTGGCATGCTTGGGCCCTGCGGCGGACAGCACCGGCCTCCAAGACTGCAAGCAGGGCCACGGCCATGGCCGCTCTGACTTTGTCCCAGATGGCGCTCGGCATCGTGACCCTGGTGCTCGTCGTGCCCCTTTGGGCCGGCCTTGCGCATCAGGTCTTTGCCATGGCCGTTCTGGCGATGGCCGTGGTCCACGCCCGTGTGAGCGCCGCCTGACATGAAAAAGGGCGGCCTTTCGGCCGCCCTGATCTTCAACCGCTTGGATGATTAGCGGATGACCTGGACGATGCGGCGGGTGCCGGGATCAACCAGAACCGGGGTCTCGTTGACCACGGTGTAGCGGTAGTTGGAGACGCCGTACTGCTGCGGAACCTCGTAGTACTGCACGCCGGAGGACGGAAGGGTCGCACCGACGCGAACCTCTTCCTGGTAACGGTAGGACGGAACGCCCTGGGTCACCACGTACTGGCGGAACTGCGGCTGCTGCTGCTCGGCAAGGCCGCCCACGATCGCGCCCGTCACGCCGCCGATGGCTGCGCCAACCGGACCGCCGACAATGGCGCCGCCAACGGCACCGGTGGTCGCACCGGCTGCAGCGCCGCCGCCGGACTGAGCAAAAGCGCTAATCGGCGCAAGGGCCACAAGAACAGCGCCTGCAAACAAGATTTTCTTCGACATGTGTCAGCTCCTAATTGGTGAAGTCTGGAGCTTAACGGCCAAGCACAAGGGTGGTTCCGAGTCTTGAAAGCTGTTTGGAACACGAATTGTGAATAAGTGGAGTTGGCTTCTTATCTAGCCGCACCATTTGGCGCGCAAAACTTTGGAACCTTGCTCTCGCCGCTTAAATCAGCGTTTGGAGACTTGGCTCTCCCTGTGCCAGCCCAATCTGCACATTGGGTTAAGCGGCTTGAAGCGGAACTTAAGGCGTGGCTAAAGTCAGATCGATTCCCGCCGCAGGCTGCGAAGCACCATACAGCTTGGCTCTGCGGGCGCTCAGCCGCCGGAATCTGAGCAGCTTCGGCCGGGAAACGTTAAAATCGCAGTGGGAACAGTGCAGGAATTAGGAAATCAGTACTTGCTCTGCTACAGGTGAACAATATTAAGATGGCCTTACCCCTCAAGCGTAGTGCTGCAGGAATAGGCTGATAAGGAGTCAGGCATGAACGTGCTGGTCTTTGCTTCGCGAAAAGGCGGCTCGGGTAAGAGCACGCTCGCTGCTCATCTCGCGAGTTATATCGCCAACCCTTCACGCCCAACATTGCTGATCGACAATGACCCGCAGGGGTCCTTGTCCTTGTGGCACAAGATCCGGAACCAGGAATATCTTGGCCTCAAGCACAACGTCCGCAACATTGCGGATGCTATCCGGGACGCCAAGCGCGAAGGCTATGAGTGGGTCCTCGTCGATACGCCCCCGAATAAGTCCTCCATCGTCGCCGAGGCGATCAAGCAGGCAACCCTCGTGATCATTCCGACCCGGGCAAGCCTGTTCGACATCGCAGCCCTTCAGGATACGGTGGCTATCGCCCGCGAGCACCGCAAGCCCTATGCGGCCGTGATCAACGCTGCTCCGGCCAAGCACGGGGATAGCGAGGCCCATGTCGTGGCTGATGCACGCGGAGCCCTGAATGCGCTCCAGGTTCCCGTTTGGGCCGGCCAGATCACGCATCGTCCGGAACTGACGCTCTCCCTCTCAACAGGCGAGGGTGCCCGGGAATATGATGCAGGTTCACAGGGTGCGGACGAAGTCGGACGCCTCTGGACGGCGCTCGAACGCTCTCTCAACGCGATTCACAACACCTACAAGAAGGCGGGCTCCTCCCGCGCTGCGTAACGCCGAGCTCTATGGCATGAAGAAGGGCGGCCTTGAGCCGCCCTTTTCGTTTCAGCTATCGCAACGCAGCGCAGCTCAGGCTGCGTCCAGCGCCTGATTGAGATCGTCGATCAGGTCCTGCGTATCCTCGAGGCCGATGGACAGGCGCACAACCTCCGGTCCGGCACCGGCCTGGGTCTTCTGCTCGTCCGTGAGCTGGCGGTGCGTGGTCGAGGCCGGGTGGATCACCAGAGAGCGGGTGTCGCCGATATTGGCCAAGTGAGAGAACAGCTTGAGGTTGGATACCAGTTTCACGCCGGCCTCGTAGCCGCCCTTAAGTCCGAAGGTGAACACCGCACCGGCACCCTTGGGGCAGTACTGCTTGGCAAGGTTGTGATAGCGGTCCGAGCGAAGGCCGGGATAGCTCACCCAGGAGATCTTGCTGTGGCTCGCCAGATGCTCGGCGACCGTCAGCGCATTGTCCGAGTGGCGCTGCATGCGCAGCGGCAGGGTCTCGATGCCATTCAGGATCAGGAAGGCGTTGAACGGTGATAGCGCCGGGCCTAAGTCGCGGAGGCCGAGCACGCGGCAGGCGATGGCGAAGCCGAAATTGCCGAAGGTCTCGCCCAGCACCATGCCGCCATATTCGGGGCGCGGCTTGGAGAGCATCGGATAGCGATCATCGCCGGCAAAGTTGAACGTGCCGCCGTCCACGATCACGCCGCCGACGGAATTGCCGTGGCCGCCGAGGAACTTGGTGGCCGAATGCACGATGATGTCAGCCCCATGCTCGAACGGCTTGATCAGATATGGGGAGGCCATCGTGTTGTCGACGATGAACGGGATGCGGTGCTTCTTGGCGATGGCTGCAATCGCCTGCAGGTCGACAATCACGCCGCCCGGATTGGCAATCGATTCGACGAAAATCGCCTTGGTCTTCGGGGTGATGGCGGCCTCGAAGGAAGACGGATCGTCCGAATCGGCCCAGACCACGTTCCAGCCAAAGTTCTTATAGGCGTGGTTGAACTGATTGATCGAGCCGCCATAGAGCTTCTTGGCGGCAATGAACTCGTCACCCGGCTGCAGGAGAGTATGAAAGGTCAGGAACTCGGCCGCGTGGCCTGAGGCGACCGCCAGAGCCGCCGTGCCGCCTTCCAGCGCCGCCACGCGCTCCTCGAGGACGGCGCAGGTCGGGTTGCCGATACGGGAATAGATATTGCCGAAAGCCTGAAGTCCGAAAAGCGAGGCGGCGTGATCCACATCGTCGAACACGAAGGATGTTGTCTGATAGATCGGCGTGGCCCGCGCGCCTGTGGCCGCATCGGGGGCGGCTCCGGCATGGATGGCGAGCGTGTTGAAACCTGGCAGACGGTCGGACATGGCAGCAGCCTCTTCCTCACAAAGACGACGTTCTGTTCTCTATAAAGAACGAAACGTTCTTCCGGTCAAGGCGGTGCCCGAAAGCTCTCTGCTAAGACTTAGGACCGATTGAGGCT
The DNA here is from genome assembly GCF_036314045.1 of Microvirga sp. CF3062. Classification (NCBI taxonomy): domain Bacteria; kingdom Pseudomonadati; phylum Pseudomonadota; class Alphaproteobacteria; order Hyphomicrobiales; family Methylobacteriaceae; genus Microvirga; species Microvirga sp. CF3062. Next base: position 95,485 of record NZ_JAYGGN010000009.1, on the reverse strand, counting down.
GAGCTTCTGGAAGCCTTTTCCTGACAGAACCGGCTTCTTCGAGCTGATCATCCGCGAGTTGACGCCCTGCCAGGAGATCTCGCCGGAGAGTCGGCCGAACTCGATCTTCGGGCAGCGGTCCATGACCACCTGCAGGCCCTTCGCCTCGGCCTTGGCGGCCGCCTCGTCGTTGCGGACGGAGAGCTGCATCCAGAGAACCTTCGGCAACGGGTCGAGCGCCAGCGCCTCGTCCGTGATGGGTCCGGCGGCTTCCGAGTTACGGAAGACCTCAACCATGTCGATCGGGACCGGCACGTCCTTCAGGGAGGCGTAAACCGTCTTGCCCAGAAGCTCGGTGCCGGCCAGCCCCGGATTGATCGGGATCACATCGTAGCCCCGCTCCAGCAGGTACTTGGTGACGATCCAGCTCGGGCGCGCCGGGTTCTGCGATGCCCCAACCATCGCAATGGTCTTCACGCTGTTGAGGATGCCGCGGATGTAATCGTTCGGATAATTGTCGTGATTCATGAAGGGAACGTATGGGATAGGGCAGGGCAGTTCAATGAGCATCGCACATCCATGGCATCACATCATCCCATCATGACCCGGGACGAACTCGCGGCCTTCCTCGACCGGGAGTTCCCGCAGATCCACATGGGCGGACAGACCTATTTCGTGGATGAGGTCGGGCCTCTCTCGGCGCGGATGCGGATGGCCTACCACGAGCGCCATATCCGACCGGGAGGAACGATCTCCGGACCGGCCATGATGGCCTTGGCGGATCTCGCCCTTTATGTTGCGATTCTGGCCCATATCGGCCCGGTGGCACTCGCCGTCACCACGAGCCTGAACTTCAACTTCCTGCGAAAGCCCGAGCAGCGCGATCTCATCGCCGATTGCCGGCTCTTGAAGCTCGGCAAGCGGCTGGCGGTGGGCGACGTCTCCATCACTTCGGAAGGCAGCCCGGAGGTGGTCTGCCATGCGACCGGGACCTATTCGATCCCGGATCGCCGCTGACGTTCAAAGTCCCGTTCAAGTTTTCGGCGGCAGGAGCGCGTCGTCCTTCTCGCGGGCCTTGAGGGCGGCCGGACGATTGCCGATGCGATTCCAGTAAGCCTCGAAAGCAGGCCGCTTCTCGATTGTCCCGAACATCATGCCCCAGCCCAGCTGAGCGCCGACATAGACATCGGCGGCGCTGAACTGGTCGCCAGCGATGTACTCAGTTTGGGAGACCGCATATTCCAAGGCGTTCAGCACATCCTCGATGGAGCCGTAGCCGACCATGCCCTGGCGGTCAGCCGGCACCTCGAAGCCGAGGGACTTGTTGCTGACAGCCGCTTCCACCGGACCGGCCGCGAAGAACATCCAGCGGTAATAGGTGCCGCGGCGGGGATCTCCAGGCTGCGGCGCCAGCTTGGCATTGGGGAAGGCATCGGCCAGATAGGCGCAGATCGCCGCCGCCTCGGTGACGACCACACCCTCATGAAGGATCGCCGGCACCTTGCCCATGGGGTTGATAGCCCGATACCCAGGCGCCTTCATTTCCGGCCCGAAACCCAGAATCTCCGCGCGATAGGCGCAGCCCGTTTCCTCCAGCATCCAGCGCACGATGCGGCCCCGCGACATGGGATTCGTGAAGAAAATCAGTTCATCAGCCATGTAGAGCCCCTCGTTATAATTGTAGGCTGATTGTGCCTCAGACTTAAGGCCAAGCATAGTGTTCCCTGATCTGAGGAGAAAATCATGCGGTGTCTTAATACCCCATATGTGGTTTCATATTACCGCTTAAGGCTAAGCAATTGTGTTATATGGATTTTACAGCCCTGATAGGCTGCTCATTTCCGGTTGACTTCGACACCTGAAAACACTAAACAGCCCTCACTCGCCGCCGCACCTCGCGGCGGTTTGTCGTTTTCAGAACCTGAGCCATATGGCTCCAACGGGAAACAGCGCAATGAAGACTACGACTTCGCTGAAGCCCGCCGATGTCGAGAAGAAGTGGGTTGTGATCGACGCGAAGGGCCTCGTTGTAGGCCGCCTCGCTTCGGTCGTTGCCATGCGCCTGCGCGGCAAGCACAAGGCCAGCTACACGCCCCACGTCGACTGCGGCGACAATGTTATCGTCATCAACGCCGACAAGGTGGTGTTCACCGGCCGCAAGCGCGAGCAGAAGGTGTACTACCATCACACCGGTTATCCGGGTGGCATCAAGGAGCGCACCGCCAAGTTCATTCTCGACGGCCGCTTCCCTGAGCGCGTGGTCGAGAAGGCTGTGGAGCGCATGCTCCCCCGCGGCCCGCTCTTCCGTCAGATCCTGAGCAACCTGCGCGTCTACAAGGGCGCCGAGCATCCGCATACGGCTCAGCAGCCGGAGACGCTGGATGTGGGTGCCCTCAACAGCAAGAACGTGAGAGCATAATCATGGCGACCCTCCAGTCTCTCGCCGATCTCGGCATCAATGCTGAGGCCGCTGCTCCGGAAGCTCCGAAGCACGTCCAGAAGCTCGACTCGCTCGGCCGCGCTTATGCCACCGGCAAGCGCAAGGACGCAGTTGCCCGCGTTTGGATCAAGCCCGGTTCCGGCAAGATCGTGATCAACGGCCGTACGGCCGAGGTTTACTTCGCCCGTCCCGTGCTGCGCATGATCCTCGCTCAGCCCCTGCAGATCGTCCAGCGCGAAGGCCAGTATGACATCACCGTCAACGTTGACGGTGGCGGCCTCTCCGGCCAAGCCGGCGCGGTCCGTCACGGCCTCGCCAAGGCGCTGACCTACTATGAGCCGGAGCTTCGCGGCCCGCTCAAGAAGGAAGGCTTCCTGACCCGCGATCCGCGCGTCGTCGAGCGTAAGAAGTACGGCAAGAAGAAAGCCCGCCGCAGCTTCCAGTTCTCGAAGCGCTAAGGCTCCTCAGCCAGATATTTTGGAAAGGGCGGTCCTCGGACCGCCCTTTTTGTTGGCCCTATGGCTCCGCTTGTTGACAGGGCGGTGCTTCGACCTCATACAAATGGCATGAGCGAGAGCTATTTCAGCATCCGACGCCGAATGACCGCCGCCACGGCGCGCGTGCGATGACGGCTGCCTGAAGCCCGACCGCAAGCCGCGCCGATGCGCGGCTTTTTTGTTTTCCAAGAACCATATCGGGATTATCGGCTTTGCCTAAGAACAGGCGGCCGCAGGTGAAAACGGATCGATCATGACGACCATAACTCAAAGTTCAGCGGATCTCGGCCTCAAGACGAAGACAGTCTTCATCGACGGGGAGGCGGGCACCACCGGTCTCGGAATCCGCGATCGGCTTCAAAACGTTCCTGGCGTTGCCATCCGCAGCATCGATCCGGAGCGGCGCAAGGATCCGGCCGCCAAGCGCGAGATCCTGGCCGAGGTCGATCTCGTCGTGCTCTGCCTGCACGACGATGCGGCGCGGGAGACCGTTGGCCTCGTCGATGACTTGAGCGGTCACAAGCCCAAGGTTCTCGATGCCAGCACGGCCCACCGGGTGAGCCCGGGCTGGGCCTATGGCTTTGCCGAACTCGATTCTGCCCAGTGGGAGGCGGTTGCCAAGGCCGACCGGGTCGCCAATCCGGGCTGCTACCCGACCGGCGCCATCGCGCTCATCCGGCCCCTTGTGGATGCGGGCCTTATTCCGGCCGATTACCCGATCAGCGTCAACGCGGTGAGCGGCTATAGCGGCGGCGGACGCTCCATGATCGAGGCTTACGAGACCGGTACGGCGCCTTCCTTCGAACTCTACGGCCTCGGCTTCGAGCACAAGCACGTGCCCGAGCTGCAGAAGTACACTGGCCTGACGCGGCGCCCGATCTTCATTCCCTCGGTGGGCAATTTCCGGCAAGGCATGCTGGTGAGCGTGCCGCTCCACCTCGACATGCTGCCGGGCAAGCCGAAGGCTGCGGATCTCGAGGCTGCGCTCATGAGGCATTACGTAGGCGGTGGCCTCGTAAGCGTGGTGCCGACGATCGTGGGGGCTAAGAAGATCGAGCGTCTCGAGCCAGAGGCCCTGAACGACACGGACCGGCTGGAGCTCTTCGTCTTCCAGCAGGACAACTACAACCACGCGCTCCTGGTCGCCCGTCTCGACAATCTCGGCAAGGGAGCCTCGGGTGCAGCGGTGCAGAACATCCAGCTCATGCTGGGGCTTATCTGAGGGACAGTTCTGCTTTGATTGTCATCACCGGCCTTGTGCCGGTGATCTCGATCCGAGAAGCAATAAGCCTCATGAAAGCGAGATGGCCGGGAGCAAGCCCGGCCATGACATGAGAAAAGCACTTGCTTTTCTTGGTGGGGCTAATGTCCCTTCCAGCTCTTGCTGGTGTCCACTGCATTCCCCTCGAAGGCCACGAAGCGCTGCCGCTGTTCGCCGAGCCCCTCGATTCCGAGCGACACCACATCGCCCGGCTTGAGAAAGCGCGGGGGCTTCAGGGCCATGCCGACGCCGGGCGGTGTGCCGGTGGTGATCACGTCGCCGGGCTCCAGGATCATGAAGTGCGAGACGTAAGAAACGATCTGCGCCACGTTGAAGATCATGGTCTTGGTCGAGCCGTTCTGCATGCGCTCGCCGTTCACGTCGAGCCACATGGCGAGGTTTTGCGGGTCCGGGATCTCGTCCTTGGTCACGAGCCAGGGGCCGAGGGGGCCGAAGGTCGGGCAACCCTTGCCCTTGGTCCAGGTGCCGCCGCGCTCGAGCTGATACTCGCGCTCGGAGACGTCGTTGCAGACACAGAAGCCGGCCACGAAATCGAGCGCCTCGTTGGCTCCGATATAGGACGCCCGGTCGCCGATCACGATGGCCAACTCCACCTCCCAGTCAGTCTTCTGCGATCCGCGCGGGATGATCACATCGTCGTTGGGCCCGACGATGCAGGACGGCGCCTTGTTGAACACGATGGGCTCTGCCGGGATGGCCGCGCCGGTCTCGGCAGCATGGTCGGCATAGTTCAACCCGATGGCGATGAAATTGCGCACCTGCCCCACGCAGGCGCCTAGGCGCTGGCCAGATGGAGCAAGGGGGAGGGTGGATGTGTCGGCCTGACGGATGCGGTTCAAGGTCTCCGATGACAGCGTCGTTCCGCCAATGTCGGGAACGAGACCTGAGAGGTCACGAACCTGTCCCTGGGCATCGACCAGTCCGGGCTTCTCCTGTCCCGCTTCCCCAAATCTCACCAGCTTCATCAAGCGCTCCTCTCTTTGCGTCATGTGCATAATTGGCGCGAATGCGCCCCGCTACAATGCATTTTCCCAGTGCAAATATGTTGCTGTTTTGCCACGAGGCCTCACAAAGTGCACGACATCCCTATTCCCATAGGTGGTAGAAAGCAGCCGGAGATTAGCCGCCAATACATTTGTTTATATATGAACCATTGTTCCATACTTGCTCTTGCTATGAGTTTCTGAAAGTAAACTCAAGTATTGAACGAAGAATATACATAAATTTTATAGATTCTTAACAGCCTGAACCTGCCTCATAAACAGATTGCGGCAAAATTTAAGCATTGGCAGATTGTGCTCAAGGCGGGATTCGCCCGCACAAGAAGCAAATGGGCAGGAAAACTTCCATGAGTCATCTCTCTCGTTCTTTGACCCTGGCTGCGGTCTCTCTTGCAGCCCTCGTCGCCGCGCAGGGCGGTGCTCATGCCGGTGCCTTCGGTATCCGTGAGCAGAGCGCCGCAGCTCAAGGTCTATCGTTCGCCGGTGCCGCATCTGGCTCTGGCTACCTGTCCTCCATGTTCTGGAACCCAGCCGTCATCACGATGATGCCGGGCTGGAACACCGAGGCGAGCCTGTCGCTCATCGTTCCGCGCGTGGACATCAACCCGCTGCCGTCCGTTCCCACCTTTGCGCTCGGTGACTCCGGCGATATCGGCCAGGACGCCATCGTTCCGTCGAGCTACAATTCCTACCAGATCAACGACATGCTCTGGGTCGGTCTGTCCACCACTTCGCCCTACGGGCTTGTCACTGATCCGCGCGACAACTGGGCCGGTCAGGTTTACTCGCGCTCGTCCAAGGTCTTCTCCCTGAATGCCAATCCGGTTCTCGGCATCAAGGTGAACAACTGGCTGTCCGTTGCTGCCGGTCCGTCCCTCCAGTACTTCGATATCCGCCTCAAGCGTGCGGCCGCCGTCACGCCTGGTGCTCCGAGCGTTATCCTTGACGGTGATGACATCGGCTTCGGTTTCACGGCCGGTGTGACCCTCACGCCGTTCGCGGGAACGTCGATCGGTATCGGCTATCGCTCTCGGATCGATCATGAGCTTGAGGGAACGGTCACTTCCCCCGCAGGCCAGATCCCGATCAGCTCCGACCTGACGACGCCGGACCAACTCACCATCGGCATCTCCCAGGCCATCACGCCGGCCCTGACCGTGCATGCCGGTTTCGAGTGGACGAACTGGAGCGTTCTTGAGACGCCTCTCGTCACCGGTCCAGGCGGTGTCGTCGTGACAGATCTTCCGCTCAACTACGACGACGGCTACTTCTACTCCCTCGGCTTCGATTACAAGTATAACAACCAGCTGACCCTGCGCGCCGGTGTGGCCTACGAGGAGTCGCCCATCGACACGGAAGTTCGCTCCACCCGTCTTCCTGACAACGACCGCATCTGGGCATCGGTCGGCGCCACCTACCAGTGGAACGAGAAGCTGTCCTTCGACATCGCCTACACGCACATCTTCGCGAAGGAGACGGACATCCGCATCCTTCCGGGCCACCAGGATTACGAAGGCCTGCCCTTCGTGGCCGACGTGGACGCAAGCGTCGATATCGTGTCGGTCGGCCTACGCTACCGTTGGGACAACCCGGCCGTTGCGATCCCGGCTGCTCCGATCGTCCGCAAGTACTGATCTCGTTGGTCAGCAAGCAAACCGAAAGGCCGGCGTTTCGCCGGCCTTTCTTTTTGGGTTCGCGCAAGAAAATTGAAGTTTCAGGATTTCGCCAGGACGTAAGTCCCCGGCGCTTCGCAGAGGGGCTCCAGCTTGCCGCATCCGGGTTCGCGCGCCGGCACCATCTTGGGACCTTGGGCCTTGATCCATTCGAACCAGTAGGGCCACCAGGAGCCGGGTGTCTCGGTCGCCTGCTTTATCCAATCCTCCAGTTCGCCTTCAACCGAGCCGCCGGTCCAGAACTGGTATTTCGGCTTGCCGGGAGGATTGACGACGCCGGCAATGTGTCCCGATCCGGCGAGCACGTAATGAACCGGCCCGCCGAAGGCTTTCGAGCCGACGAAGACGGAGCGGGCAGGGGCGATGTGGTCTTCCTTGGTGGCAAGGTTGAAGATCGGCACCTTCACCTTCTTCAGATCCAGCTTGACCCCGGCGAGTTCCATCTCGCCTTGGGCAAGCCTGTTCTCGAGATAGCAGTTGCGAAGATAGAAGGCATGGTTGGCTGCTGGCATGCGGGTCGAATCGGCGTTCCAGTAGAGCAGGTCGAAGGGGAGCGGCGCCTTGCCCTTCATGTAGACATTGACCACGTAGGGCCAGATCAGATCGGTCGGCCGCAGCATGTTGAAGGCGTTGGCCATGCGTGAGCCTTCGAGATAGCCGCGCTTCTTCATGGAGGTCTCGATGTTGCGGACCTCCTCCTCGCCGGCAAACACCTTCAGGTCGCCCGCATGGGTGAAGTCCACCTGCGCGGTAAAGAGCGTCGCGCTGTCGATACGCTTGTCCCGCTTGGCGGCCATGTAGGCCAAGGTCGTCGCCAGCAGGGTTCCGCCGACGCAGTAGCCGATCGCCGTCACCTTCTTTTCGCCCGTGGCCTGCTCGATGGCCTCAAGCGCCGCGAAAATGCCGTCGCGCATGTAGTGCTCAAAGCCCTTCTCGGCATGCTGCTCGGCCGGATTGACCCATGAGATGCAGAATACGGTGAGACCCTGCGCCACCGCCCAGCGAATGAAGCTCTTCTCCGGGTTGAGATCGAGGATGTAGAATTTGTTGATCCAGGGCGGCACGATCAGCAGCGGTCGCTTGAGCACCTTCTCGGTGGTTGGCGTATACTGAATCAGCTCGATGAGATCGTTGCGGAAGATCACCTTGCCCGGCGTGTTGGCGATGTTGACGCCAATCCTGAAGTTGCTCGGATCCGACTGGCGGATCTTCAGCTCGCCTTGGCCAGCTTCGATATCCTCCGCCAGCATAGTGATGCCACGCACGAGGTTGGCCCCGTTCTCGCGCATGGTCTCGCGGATCAACTCAGGATTGGTCAGGAGGAAGTTGGAGGGTGAGAGAGCGCTGGACAACTGCTTGAGATAGAACTGCGCCTTGTGGCGCGTCCGCTCATCGAGACCATCCGCGTTCTCCACCAGGTCCTCCGCCCAACGGGAGGAGATGAGATAGGCCTGCTTCAGGAAATCGAAGATCGGGTTCTCGGACCACTCCGGATCCTTGAAGCGGTTGTCCTTGGGCTCGGGCTCGGCGACCGGCTCCGCAGGCTCGCCCTGAGCACGCTTCAGGGTCGAGGCCCACAGGCTCAAGAACTGGGTGCCAAGGCGGGTCTGGGCCTCCAGGCTCCTCTGCGGGTCGGTCATCCAGACTTCGGCCACGCGGCTCAAGGACTTGATCGCCTCGGATGCATCCGCCGGGGGTTCCGACAGGGCTTTGCCTTCCTGGACAGGTTTGAAATAGGCGGCGGCGGCCTTGCCGGCCCCTTCGATGAACCGGGCGGCGTTTTGGGAGAGCTGCTCGAAATCCGGGGTAGGGCCTTGGGTCTTCTCTTCACCATATGGCTTGTCCATAAGGCGATCTCCCTCTATCGCAGCATCATTGCCCTCGGGCTGCACTTCCGACATCTTAGCGTTCGATGCGCTGGGTTTGCCAGAGTCATGTTGCCATCCTTAGGTATCAGAAATGCGTATGAAGCCCCTTTCGATCCCTCGTGCTGCGGCCTTTGCGTTGATCATGTTCGCGGCCGCTGGCATGGCCGGCTGCAACAGCAATCCCGTGCGTGACGTAGCCACCTCCCTCGGAGCAGGCCCCCAGGTGGCGCCGAGGCCTGATTTTGTGGAGCGCTCAAGGCCCGCTGATCTCGAGTACATGCCGATCGGCACGCCCGTTCCCCAGCGTTCGACTCCCGCGCGCACGGCGGAGGAGATCAAGGCAGCCGAGGCGGAGCTCGATGCGCTGCGCAGCCGGAATGAGGCTGCGGGTGCTGCGGCTGCAGAATTGGGCAAGACCCCACCGCCTCAGCCGGTCAGGCTCCCGGCCAACACGTCGCAGCAAACGCGCCAGAAGACGAATTCCAACAGAAGGCCTTAGTGCCTATACGGAATGATGTGATTCCGCTCGGGGACGAGAACCATGTCTGATTTCTACCGGATCAAACGCCTTCCGCCTTATGTTTTCGAGCAGGTCAACCGCATCAAGGCCGCTGCCCGGGCCAATGGGGCAGACATCATCGATCTCGGAATGGGGAATCCGGACCTCCAGGCCCCGCAGCACGTCATCGACAAGCTCGTCGAGACCGTGGGTAAGCCCCGGACCGACCGGTACTCGGCCTCCAAGGGCATCGGCGGCCTGCGTCGCGCCCAGGCCGGCTATTACGAGCGCCGCTTCGGTGTGAAGCTCAACCCGGACACCCAGGTGGTGGCGACGCTGGGCTCCAAGGAGGGCTTTGCCAACATGGCCCAGGCGATCACGGAGCCGGGCGATGTGATCCTCGTGCCGAATCCGAGCTATCCGATCCATGCCTTCGGCTTCCTCATGGCAGGCGGCGTTATTCGCTCCGTTCCGGCTGAGCCGACCCCGGAGTTTTTTGTGGCCGCCGAGCGGGCCGTGGCGCATTCCATCCCGAAGCCTGTGGCGCTCGTGGTCTGCTATCCGTCGAACCCGACCGCCTATGTGGCTTCCCTGGACTTCTACCGGGACCTCGTGGCCTTCGCGAAGAAACACGAGCTGATTCTGCTGTCGGATCTTGCTTATTCCGAGGTCTATTTCGACGAGGCAAACCCGCCGCCCTCGATCCTCCAGGTGCCCGGCGCCATGGATGTGGCGGTGGAGTTCACCTCCATGTCCAAGACCTTCTCCATGGCCGGCTGGCGCATCGGCTTCGCGGTTGGCAACGAGCGACTCCTGGCGGCTCTTGCCCGCGTGAAATCTTATCTCGATTACGGTGCTTTCACGCCTGTGCAGGTGGCAGCCACCGCCGCCCTGAACGGGCCGGAGGATTGCATCCGCGAGATGCGCACAACCTACAAGCGCCGCCGGGACGTGATGGTCGATTCCTTCGCCAAGGCCGGCTGGGACGTGCCGGTGCCCACCGCCTCCATGTTCGCCTGGGTGCAGATCCCCGAGAAATTCCGGACTCTGGGGAGCCTCGAATTCTCCAAGCTCCTGGTGGAAAAGGCGGATGTGGCAGTCGCTCCCGGCATCGGCTTCGGCGAGCACGGCGACGACTACGTGCGTATCGCCCTTGTGGAAAACGAGCAGCGCATCCGCCAGGCCGCCCGCAACATCCGCAAATTCTTCGATCACGCGGATCAGACCCTCCACAACGTGGTGCCGATGGTTCGGCGGGTCTGACCCCTGTCGCAGGAACTTATGCCGATGCCTTCGACTGGGATTTCCGGTCCGCATGGACATGGAACCCTAGCGGTCGTAAAAGCAGCCCAAGATTTTCAAGGAGCTGCTGTTCGTGACACGTCCCCTTCGGGTCGGTATTGCCGGCCTCGGCACCGTCGGCGCATCGGTCATTCGCATCCTCGACCGCCAGAATGAAGCCATTGCACAGCGCGGCGGGAAGCCGGTTCAGGTTGTAGCCATTTCGGCCCGTGACAGGTCCAAGGATCGAGGATTCGATCTCTCGGGCTTCACGTGGTTCGACAATCCCGTGGACCTTGCCGGTGCAACTGACGTGGATTGCGTCGTCGAGCTCGTGGGCGGTGCGGATGGGACGGCGCTGGAGACGGTGCGCACGGCGCTCTCCCACGGCAAACATGTGGTCACGGCCAATAAGGCGCTGCTTGCCAAGCACGGGCTCGAACTCGCGAGGCTCGCCGAGGATAAGGGCGTATCGCTGGCTTTCGAGGCCTCGGTCGCCGGCGGCATCCCGATCATCAAGACCCTGCGCGAGGCCATGCCGGCCAATCGAATCTCGCGCCTCTACGGCATCCTCAACGGCACCTGCAACTACATCCTTTCCCGGATGGAGCTGGAGGGGCTGACCTTCCAGGAGTGCCTGAAGGACGCTCAGCACCTCGGCTATGCGGAAGCCGATCCGACCTTCGACGTCGAAGGATTCGACACCGCCCACAAGCTCGCCATCCTCACCAGCCTTGCCTTCGGCACGCAGATCGACGCGGAAGCCATCTATGTGGAGGGCATCTCCTCCATCACCCCACTCGATCTCGCCATGGCCAAGGAACTGGGCTTCCGCATAAAGCTTCTGGGCGTTGCCGAGCGTACCAAGACCGGCATCGAGCAGCGCGTCCACCCGACCATGGTGCCCCGCACATCCTCCATCGCCCAGGTGATGGGCGTGACGAATGCGGTGACCATCGACGCCGATGCTATCCGCGAGCTGACCCTGATTGGGCCGGGGGCAGGGGGCGATGCCACCGCGTCCGCCGTCGTGGCGGATATCGCCGATGTTGCAACCGGCAATGTCCAGCCGCTCTTCGGCGCTCCCATCGACCAGCTGGAAAAGGCGCCCCGCGCCCCCATGCAGCGCCACGAGGGCGGCTACTACATCCGCCTGACCGTCCATGATCGGCCTGGTGTCGCCGCCGGCGTGGCGACCCGCATGGCTGAGGCCGACATTTCGCTCGAAAGCATCCTGCAGAAGCGCTCGGAAGTTGCCGCGAACAAGGATCCGCACGGCCGTTCGGGTGCCCCGGTTCCGCTGGTGCTCATCACCTATGCGGCCACCGAGGCTTCGATCCGTTCTGCTCTGGAAAAGATTACGGGGGATGGTCTTATTGCCGAGCCGCCCCAAGTCATTCGCATCGAACGCGAGTAACCTACGACTGGATCTTAAGATCCAGCCACGACCACGATAAGGGAGACGACACGTCCATGTCGCAAGGCATTACCGTCCAACCGGGCCAAATCATCGAGCGTATCCTGACCCTGGAGCTCGTCCGCGTCACCGAGCGCGCGGCGGTGGCCTCCGCCAGGCTGCGCGGCCGCGGCAACGAAAAGGCCGCCGACCAAGCGGCCGTGGATGCCATGCGCCGTGAGCTGAACAAGCTGCCCATCGACGGCACAGTGGTGATCGGCGAGGGCGAGCGCGACGAGGCCCCGATGCTCTTCATCGGCGAGCGCGTCGGCAACAAGCAGGGCCCGAAGGTCGACATCGCGGTCGATCCGCTTGAGGGCACCACTTTGTGCGCCAAGGACATGCCGGGCTCCATCGCCGTCATGGCCATGGCCGAATCCGGCACCCTGCTGGCAGCGCCCGACGTCTACATGCACAAGATCGCCATCGGCCCCGGCTATCCGACCGGCACAGTCGACCTCGATGCCAGCCCGGAGGAGAACCTTCACAACCTCGCCAAGGCGAAGGGCGTGAAGGTGAACGAACTGACCGCCCTCGTGCTCGACCGTCCGCGCCATGCCGATCTCATCGCAGCCATCCGCAAGACTGGCGCCGGCATCCGGCTGATTTCCGATGGCGACGTGGCCGGCGTGATCTTCACCACGAAGCCGGAAGAGACGGGCATCGACATCTATCTCGGCATCGGCGCGGCCCCCGAGGGCGTGCTGGCGGCCGGGGCGCTGCGCTGTATCGGCGGCCAGATGCAGGCCCGCCTGATCCTCGACACGGAGGAGAAGCGCTCCCGTGCTCTGCAGATGGGCGTCACGGACCCCAACCGAAAGTACGACATGACGGATCTTGCCCGCGGCGACGTGATCGTGGCCGCTACCGGTGTGACCGACGGCGCCCTGATCAAGGGGGTTCATTTCGGCAGGGACGTGATCACCACAGAGACCGTGGTCTATCGCTCCGCCACCGGCACCGTCCGCCGCATCTACGGCGAGCACCGGGAGCTGGCGAAGTTCCACTTGGATTAAGTCGCTCCAGGCACGACACGATCCATTCTGCGTCATGGCCGGGCTCGTCCCGGCCATCCACGTTTCAGATGGATTGAGACGTAGATTCCCGGAACAAGTCCGGGGATGACGATGGAGCAGGTTAGGAGAACTCCATGATTCAAATCCGCCCCTTCCAGTCCGACGACCGGCAGGCCTGGGAGCCCCTCTGGCAGGGCTATCTCACCTTCTACAAATCCTCCCTACCGGCGGAGGTCACGGAGGAGACGTGGCGGCGGCTCAACGATCCTGTGGAGCCCATGCATGGTCTGGCTGCCGTTCTCGACGGCACGATCATCGGCATCGGTCACTACCTCTATCACCGCTCCACCTGGACGACGGGCGATTATTGCTACCTGCAGGATCTGTTCACGGCCGAGGAGGCACGGGGGCGCGGGATAGGCAGGATGCTGATCAAGGCAGTCTACGAGAAGGCGAGGGCAGATGGAGCAAGCCGGGTCTATTGGCTGACCCACGAGACCAATACGGCAGCCCAGGCCCTCTACGAGAAGGTCGCCTCGAGAAGCGGTTTCATACAGTACCGGCATCTGTTGGGCTGATGCCTACTTTCATTTCGGTAGGCCGGGAGTGACGATGTGGGGAAGGTGCTTTGACCACAATTCGCGGTTAAGACTCCCCCTGTGACCGAATCATCTCCTCTTCTCCTGCCCAAGCCCTTCCTGGGCGTCGCTAATTCCGCCCTTGGGCGCACCTGGGTTGAGCGCTGCGATGCCGCCCAGAGCACGATTGCGCTCGCGATCGCCCAGACCCATGGCCTGCCGGATGTCCTCGCCCGCGTGCTCGCGGGGCGGGGTGTTGGCATCCATGACACAGACGGCTTCCTGAACCCGCGCCTGCGGGATCTCATGCCTGACCCGCACAAGCTCACCGACATGGAGGCGGCAGCCTCCCGCCTCGCCGATGCGGTGACGCGGGGCGAGAAGGTGGCGATCTTCGGCGACTACGACGTGGACGGCGCCTGCAGCGCAGCGCTCCTGGCCGAGTATCTGCGCGCCTGCGGGGTGGAATACGCGATCCACATCCCCGACCGGATCACGGAAGGCTACGGCCCTAACGTGGATGCGATACGGGCCCTGAAAGAGCAGGGTGCCGATGTCCTGGTTACGGTCGATTGCGGCACCGCCAGCATCGAGCCCCTGGCCGAAGCCCGCCGACTAGGGCTCGATCCGCTCGTCATCGACCATCACCAGGCCCCCGAGCAGCTGCCCGACGCGCTCGCCATCGTGAACCCGAACCGGCAGGACGACCTGTCGGGGCTCGGCCACCTCTGCGCGGCAGGCGTGGTCTTCCTATTCCTAGTTGCCCTCAACCGGACCCTGCGCTCGCGTGGGTTCTTCGATGGCCGACCCGAGCCCGACCTGATGGGCAGCCTAGACCTCGTGGCCCTGGCGACCGTTGCCGACGTGGTGCCGCTGCTGGGCCTCAACCGCGCCTTCGTGCGCCAGGGGCTGGCCATCATGCGGAGCCGCCGTCGGGTGGGGCTTGCAGCACTCTTCGACACTGCAGGGCTCGCAGGGGCGCCGGAAAGCTGGCATCTCGGCTATCTCGTCGGGCCTCGCATCAATGCCGGCGGGCGCATCGGCGATGCCGCCCTGGGCTCGAAGCTTCTCCTGACCGAAGATCCGGTCCAGGCCGGCAGGCTGGCCGCGGAGCTCGACCAGCTCAACCGGGAGCGGCAGGCCATCGAGGTCGTGGCTGTCGCGGAGGCCGAAGCTCAGGCCATGATGGCCCTCGAGCGCATGCCGGACCTGCCGGTTCTCGTGACGGCTTCAGCCGAGTGGCATCCCGGCGTCGTTGGCCTAATCTCCGCCCGCACCAAGGAGCGGTTCCGCCGCCCGGCTTTTGCGTTCACGCTCAATATGGATGGGACAGCCACCGGCTCCGGCCGGTCCGTGCCTGGCGTCGATCTGGGCTACGCCGTGCGGGCAGCCGTGGGCGCTGGGCTTGCCATCAAGGGTGGCGGCCACACCATGGCGGCCGGCGTAACGATTCAGGCGGCCGATCTCCAGCGCTTCCTGGACTTTGTGACCGAAAGGCTCTCGGAGCCGGTGAGCGCCATGCGACTGCGCGACAGTTTCGCCATCGACGCGACCTTGACCGCCGGCGGCGCCCAGCCGGCCGTGGTGACGGCGCTCGAACGGGCAGGGCCGTTCGGCCAGGGCCAGCCTGAGCCCATGTTCGTCTTTCCGCAGCATCGAGTGATCGAGGCGAGGGAAGTCGGCAGCGGCGGGCATCTGCGCGTCAAGCTTCGAGGCGGCGACGGCAGCTTCATCGGCGGAATCGCCTTCCGCGCCGCAGGCCAGCCGCTGGGCAACGTGCTGTCCCAGGCCATCGGAAACCCGCTCCATGTGGCGGGCACGCTCTCCATCGACCGGTGGGGCGGCGGGGAAAAAGCCGAGCTTCGCATAGCGGATGCCGCAAGGCCCGAATAATTGAAATCGGGTGCTTGCGATGCGTCACGAACCCATCTATAGGTTCGCCCACTTCGGCGGCACCGCCCCGAATGACCCGCGCCCTTCGTCTATCGGTTAGGACGCCAGCCTTTCACGCTGGAGAGAGGGGTTCGACTCCCCTAGGGCGCGCCACACTATCTTCATCCTTGAAAAATCAATGGTCTGAATGAGTTGAAGGCGTTCTTGCGCCTGACTTGTCATCAGGCGAAGCCTCCCACAAGGGCGGTTCTCCTGTCGTAGGTTCGAGGCTTGCTGCGACTCTGGCCTGCTGCTCCAGCTCACGATGCCCGCAGCCACTGGCGCGGGTTGTTTCGCTCTGTCGGCTCGCCCGACAGGGCACGGCAGAGCTCTCCCATGGACGCCAGATTGTGGATGGGCCGGAATTCATCGACATAGGGCAGCATCGCCCGGATGCCGGTGGCGCGGGCCTCGAAGGCATCGAAGCGCAGGAGCGGATTCAGCCAGATCAGGCGGCGGCATGAACGCTTGAGACGATCCATTTCGAAGGTCAATTCTCGGGTCACCTCCCGCTCAAGCCCGTCCGTAAATAGCAGGACGATTGCGCCCTGGCCGAGCACGCGGCGGGACCAGTGGCGGTTGAAGTCGTGGAGCGCATGAGCGATCCGGGTCCCGCCCTCCCAGTCCTGCACGCGCTTCGAGGCACGGGCGAGCGCCTCGTCCGGGTCGCGGCTCGTCAGCTCGCGGCTGATGTTTGTCAGGCGCGTTGCAAAGACGAAGGAATGGACGCGCCGCCGCTTCTCGGCGACGGCATGCAGGAAATGCAGGAAGAGGCGGGAGTAGTCCGCCATGGAGCCAGAGATGTCCATGAGCGCCACCACCGGCGCATGGCGTACGGCAGGAGAGCGGTAGGCCAGATCGATCGCGGCCCCGCCGCCGCGCAGCGACCGCCGGAAGGTTTTTCGTGGGTCGATCCGGCGGCCTCGCGGATCGGACAGGAAGCGGCGCGTGGTTACTTCGTCATCCGGCAGGGACATCTCGGCGATCAGGCGCTTGGCCACAGCGATCTCGGCGGCCGACATCTGGGCGAAATCCTTGGCCTTCAGAACCTCGCGATCCGACACGGTGAGGCGGGCGGAGAACTCGGTCTTCTCGACCGGCTCCGGCTTCTCCTGCCGGGGCGTGGCGAGGGCTTCGGCCACGCGCAAGGCGCCGGCCAGCGGCTTCTTCTCCTCCTTGGCTCCGCCGGGAGCGATGGGCGACATCTGGGCGATCAGCTTCTCAATCAGTGCGCGCCGCCGCCAGAAAATCCTGAAAGCCTGGTCGAACAGGATGCTGTGTTCGTGCCGCTTCACGAACACGGCATGGAGCGTCCAGTAAAAGTCCTCGCGCGTGCCGATCCGCGCCGCCTCGACCGCCGCAATGGCATCGAGAACCGCACCGGGGCCGACCGGCAGTCCGGCGGTTCGCAAGGCCCGCGCGAAATACGCGATGTTGTCCGCAAGACGACCTTCACCCTGACGGGTGGTCTCGTCGTTCACGCAGATGCCCTCAGCACGTTCTGCACCTGATCGAGCATATCCTTGGCCCGGCTGCCCTGCATCTTCTGGATGTCGTCCTGATATTTCAACAGAACGCCGACAGTATCGGAGACAAGCGCCGGATCGAGCGCTACCGCATCGAGCTCCACGAGAGCCGAGGCCCAGTCAAGAGTTTCGGCCACGCCCGGTGCCTTGAACAGATCCTCCTTGCGGATCGCCTGGACGAAGGCGACGATCTCCTGCGACAGGCGTTCGGCCGCCTGCGGAACACGGCTTGAGAGGATCGCGAGTTCCCGTTCGGCATCCGGATAATCGACCCAATGATAGAGGCAGCGGCGCTTGAGCGCGTCGTGAATCTCGCGGGTGCGGTTCGATGTGATGATGACGATGGGCGGATGCTCCGCTTTGACAGTGCCGAGCTCTGGGATGGTGACTTGGAAATCCGAGAGCACCTCCAGAAGGAACGCCTCGAAGGCCTCGTCCGTGCGGTCGAGTTCGTCAATGAGCAGAACCGGGGCGCCGGATGTGTCGGGTTCCAGAGCCTGCAGGAGCGGCCGCTTCACCAGATAGCGTTCCGAGAACAGGTCGCTCTCGAGCGTGTCCCTGTCCACCGCTCCGCCGGCCTCGGCCAGCCGGATCGCCATCATCTGCCCGGCATAGTTCCACTCATAAACAGCCGAGGCGACATCGAGTCCCTCATAGCATTGCAGGCGGATGAGACGGCGTCCGAGCGCGGACGAGAGCACCTTGGCGATCTCCGTCTTGCCGACGCCAGCCTCCCCTTCGAGAAAGAGAGGGCGTCCGAGCTTCAACGCGAGAAAGAGCACCGTCGCGAGCGAGCGGTCGGCCACATAGCCGGCGCTCTGCAGAAGAGCCAAAGTGCTGTCGATGGAACCGGGTTGATCGGCCACGGGCTGTGCTGCTCCCAAGGGCATGATGCCCGGGCGAGGCCCGGGCATCGAGACAACGTCGTACTGGTTTGGCTGTTCATCTCCGCACAGCAGCCTGCACGGCCCTACGGGCCATGACGCCGACGAGGTGAGCCCGATAGGCGGCATCCGCATGGATGTCGCTGTTCATCTCGCTCTCATCAACAGCCACGCCGTCGAGGGCCTCAGGCGCGAAGTTCCCGCTCAGCGCCTGCTCCATTGCCGGCACGCGGAACACGCCGTTCGAGCCGGCTCCCGTCACAGCAACGCGCGCGCCGTCCGCGTGCTGTGCCACGAACACGCCGACGAGGGCGTAGCGCGAGGCCGGGTTGCGGAACTTGGTGTAGGCCGCCTGGGACGGGACCTGGAACGACACCCCGGTAATGATCTCGCCTTCCTCCAGAGCAGTAGTGAAGATGCCCTGGAAGAAGTCGTCCGCGGCGATCTTGCGCTGGTTGGTGATGATCGTCGCGTTGAGGGCCAGACACGCGGCCGGGTAATCCGCCGAGGGGTCGTTGTTGGCGACGGAGCCGCCGATGGTGCCGCGGTTGCGCACATGCGGATCGCCGATGAGTTCGGCCATCTCGGCGAGAGCCGGGATCGCCTCCTTCACCTCGGCGGAATTGGCGACCTCTGCATGCTTCATCATGGCTCCGATGGTGATCGTGTCACCGGAGCGCTCGATGCCGCGTAGCTCCGCGATCTGGCCGAGATCGATCAGGTTGGCGGGGCCTGCGAGCCGCAGCTTCATGGTGGGCAGCAGCGTGTGCCCGCCGGCGAGGAACTTGGTGTCCTCGGCCTGCCCGGCGAGGCCGGCAGCCTCCTTGACGCTCGTGGGGCGGTGGTATTCGAAAGCGTACATTCCCGTCCTCCCTTATTCCGCCGCCATGGGCATGCGCGACTTCTGGGCCGCACGCCACACCGCCTGAGGCGTTGCCGGCATGGCAATGTCTTCGTGTCCCAGCGCATCGGTGATGGCGTTGATAACCGCCGGCGGGGCCGCGATGGCACCGGCCTCGCCACAGCCCTTGATCCCGAGCGGGTTCGAAGGGCAGGGGGTCACCGTGATGCCGATCTGGAACGACGGCAGATCGATGGCGCGCGGCATGCAGTAATCGTTGAAGCTCGCCGTGATGAGCTGGCCGCTCTCGTCATAGAAGGCCCCTTCGAGGAGCGCCTGACCGACGCCCTGCGCGATGCCGCCGTGAACCTGTCCTTCGACGATCATCGGGTTGATGATCACCCCGAAATCGTCCACCGCCGTCCAGCGCTCGATCTTGGTCACGCCGGTATCCGGGTCGATCTCCACCTCGCAGATGTGGACGCCGGCCGGGAAGGTGAAGTTGGTGGGATCGTAGAACGCTCCCTCCTTCAGGCCGGGCTCCAGATCCTGGCCCGAGAACTTATGGGCGATATAAGCCTGAAGGGCGATCTCGCCGAAGGCCATGGAGCGGTCGGTGCCGGCGACGCCGAACCTGCCGTCCTTGAACTCGATGTCGCCCTCGGACGCTTCGAGCACATGGGCCGCCACCTTCTTGCCCTTGGCGATCACCTTGTCGATGGCTTTCGCAATGGCCGACATGCCCACCGCGCCGGAGCGCGAGCCGTAGGTGCCCATGCCGAACTGCACCTTGTCGGTGTCGCCATGGACGATGCTGACTTGATCGATGGAAATGCCGAGGCGGTCCGAGACGAGCTGGGCGAAGGTGGTCTCGTGCCCTTGTCCGTGGCTGTGCGAACCCGTGAGCACCTCGACGGAGCCGGTCGGGTTGACGCGTACTTCGGCGGATTCCCATAGGCCCACGCCGGCGCCGAGAGAGCCGACCGCCTGCGAGGGAGCGATGCCGCAGGCCTCGATATAGCTCGAGAAGCCGATGCCCCGCAGCTTGCCGCGCCGGGCGCTCTCCTGCTTGCGTGCCGGGAAGTTCCTGTAGTCGGCAATCTCGAGCGCCTTGTCGAGCGAGGCGGCATAATCGCCCGTGTCGTAGGTCATAATGACGGGCGTCGCATGCGGGAACTGCGTGATGTAGTTCTTCCGCCGGAACTCTGCCGGATCCTGCCCGAGTTCGCGCGCGGTCTTCTCGACGAGCCGCTCGACCACAAAGGTGGCCTCGGGCCGTCCCGCGCCGCGATAAGCATCGACCGGCGCCGTGTTCGTATAGACCCCATCCACCTCGCAGTAGATCGCCGGAATGTCATACTGGCCCGACAGGAGCGGGGCGTAGAGATAGGTCGGCACCGACGAGGAGAAGGTTGAGAGATAAGCGCCGAGATTGGCCGTGGTGTGCACCCTGAGGCCAATGATCTTGCCGTTCTCGTCTGTTGCCATCTCCGCGTGGGTGACGTGGTCGCGGCCGTGAGCGTCAGACAGGAACGCTTCCGAGCGGTCCGAGGTCCACTTCACGGGACGCTTCACCTTCTTCGCCGCCCAGACGCAGACCGTCTCTTCCGCGTAGATGAAGATCTTGGAGCCGAACCCGCCGCCGACATCCGGCGCGATGACCCGCAGCTTGTGCTCGGGTGCCACGCCGATGAAGGCCGAGAGGACGAGGCGGGCAACGTGCGGGTTCTGGCTCGTCGTGTAGAGCGTGTAGTTGTCGGTTCCGAAATCGTACTCGCCGACGGCTGCGCGGGGCTCGATGGGGTTCGGCACCAGACGGTTGTTGATGAGGTCGATCTTAGTGACGTGCTTCGCCCGCGCGAAGGCTGCTTCCGTGTCGTCCTTGTTGCCGAGATGCCAATTGAACACGGTGTTATCCGGCGAGACATCGTGAACCTGAGCGGGTGCCTTCGTCGCCTGGGCCGTGTCCACGACGGCCGGGAGGACATCGTAGTCCACCACGATAGCCTCGGCCGCGTCCTTCGCCTGAGCGAGCGTTTCGGCAATCACCACCGCCACGTGGTCGCCCACATAGCGCACCTTGCCCTGAGCGAGAGCCGGATGAGGTCCGGCCTTCATCGGTGAGCCGTCCTTGGAATGGATCATCCAGCCGCAGATGAGCCCGCCGATCTTGTCAGCCGCGAGATCGTCGCCCGTGAAGACGGCGATGACACCAGGCATGATCATCGCCGGTCCCGTGTCGATGGACCGGATCGCGGCATGGGCGTGCGGCGAGCGAAGGAAATACGCGTGAGTCTGGCCAGGTCGGTTAAAGTCGTCGACGTAGCGTCCCTGGCCGGTGATGAAACGCTGATCCTCTTTCCGGCGGACGGGTGCTCCGATCCCTGTTGCGGTCATGAAATCCTCCCTTGTCTGCGTTGGCCCTCATTGGGCGGAAGCGAAGCGAAAACCGGGAAGAAGGCTTTGGAGAGAAGCCGTCTGCCTCGAGGCTCGCCTGCAGCTTCCACCCGTTCAGGAGGGCGTCGTGCCACGAGCGTGTCGCCTTATTCCGCTGCCTGCTGCACAGGCGCCTGAGCCATATTCTGGGCTCCGGCGGCAACGGCCTTGACGATGTTGTGATAGCCCGTGCAGCGGCACAGATTACCTTCGAGCTCGGCCCGGATGGTCTGCTCGTCGAGGGCGTTTCCCTTGCGGTTCACGATGTCGATGGCGGACATGATCATGCCCGGCGTGCAGTACCCGCACTGAAGGCCGTGATGTTCACGGAAGGCGGCCTGCATCGGGTGCAGTTCGCCTCCTTCAGCGATGCCCTCGATGGTGGTGACGACGCTGGCATTCGCCTGAACGGTGAGAATCGTGCAGGACTTCACGGCCTGTCCGTTCAGGTGAACGACGCAGGCGCCGCACTGGCTGGTGTCACAGCCCACATGGGTTCCGGTGAGTCTCAAGTTGTCGCGAAGGAATTGGGCGAGCAGGGTGCGGGGATCGACGTCTGCGGTGACGGATTGACCGTTCACCGTCAGGGAGACGGTGGTCATGCGTGATATCCTCCTCAGTCGCCAGCAACCCGGCCAACCTTCAGGTGGTCTCAGGCACCGGCAGGTATTGTTGTTGGACGACCGCACGAATGCGACCTGTCAAAGCCGAGTGTGGCCCGCTCAGGTGGAGCGGTCAAGCATTGGAATGATTCAAAGGATGGCCGATGAGGATACGCTCATGCGGCAGACTCCGCAGGAGACAGGATCTTGGCGAAATTCGCGAAGAACTCGTCGGCGTATTTCTTGGCGACACCGTTGATCAGACGCCCTCCGAGCTGGGCGATCTTGCCGCCTATATTGGCTTCGACGTCGTAGATCAGCTTGGTGCCGCCCTCGATGTCTTCGAGCCGGACCTTCGCGCCGCCCTTGGCCCAGCCGGCAACGCCGCCTTGTCCCTCGCCGCTGATCGTGTAGCCATTGGGAGGGTCGAGATCTGTGAGGTTCACGCCACCCTTGAAGGTCGCCTTCACGGGCCCGACCGAGACCTTGGCGACCGCCTGGAACTCCGTGTCGCTGGTCTTCGCCAGTTCCTGGCAACCGGGGATCGCGGCCTTCAGAACTTCCGGATCGTTGAGGGCCGCCCATACCGTCGCCCGGTCGGCCGGAAGGGCGACTTCGCCCTGCATCGTCATCGCCATGGTGCGTTCTCCTCCTGTCAACAGCCCTACAGCAGAGTAAGGGCAAATCAGGCGGCGCGTCACCTGCCAAGCATTGCTGCAATGCACTCCCAAGCGCGGTACTCAGGTGCTGGCATCTGGAGCAGCCTGTTCCTTAACGGCCCTGGCGAGCGCGTTGGCCTGAGGAGGCGTGCGTCTCGGTTGCAGTTCAAGGCAAGGTGGTGGCAGTATCGATCATTGAGCGATCTCTAAACGCGCTCCTTTCACCGGGAAGTCTCATGCTCTCGACCGATACGGACATCCTGAAGACAGCGGAAGCCTGGAGGCGCGAGGGCAGGGGTGTCGCAATCGCGACCGTGGTTGAGACCTGGGGATCGGCGCCCCGGCCTGTGGGCAGTCATTTGGTGATCGACGGCGATACGAACTTCCTCGGGTCTGTCTCAGGTGGCTGCGTCGAAGGCGCTGTGATCACGGAGGCCCTGGATGTTATCACCGATGGAAAGCCCCGGATGATCGAGTTCGGGGTGGCTGACGAGGCCGCCTGGCAGGTCGGATTATCCTGCGGCGGACGGATCAAAGTGTACGTCGAGCGGGTGGATTAGACGGCATGCGCCTGAGCCTCCTGTCGGATCTCAACGCAGAGCGCGCCGCCCGGCGTGCTGCAATCCTCGTGACCGATGTTGCGTCAGGCGAGCAGCGTCTCGTTCGGGAGACTGATGTTGCAAGTGACCTGCTGGCCCAGGAGCTTCGGGAGTCTCTGCGCCGGGGCAAGAGCGGGCTCGTCGAGCGCAATGGCCGCCAGTTCTTTCTGACTGTACAAACGCCGCCGGTGCGGGTGGTCGTCATTGGGGCCGTCCATATCAGCCAGGCGTTGGCGCCTATGGCCAAGAGCCTCGATCTCGACGTCACGATCATCGACCCGCGTACGGCTTTCGCAACGCCCGAGCGCTTCCCCGATGTGCCCCTGCTGGCCGAGTGGCCCGATGCGGTTCTGCCGGAGATCGGGATCGATCAATACACGGCTGTCGTGGCACTTACCCACGATCCGAAGATTGACGATCCTGCGCTCGCTGCAGCCCTGCGGTCGGATTGCTTCTACATCGGGGCGCTCGGCTCGCGTAAAACCCATGAAAGGCGCGTTCAGCGCCTCACCGCGTCCGGGTTCACCGACGCAGATTTTGCCCGGATCCACGCGCCCATCGGCCTCGACATCGGGGCTGTATCGCCTGCGGAGATTGCGGTCTCCATCCTGGCCGAGATCGTCGCGACCCTGCGCAAGGAGCGGAGGCGTTCGGTGTGAAGTTCGGGCAGGTTCCAGTCGAGGAGGCGGTCGGGGCTCTGGCAGCTCACAGCGTGCGGGCTGGCGAGATGGTTGTGAAGAAGGGAACCCTCGTCACAGCGGACATCGCCATGCGCCTGAAGCAGGCCGGTGTCGAGACCCTCATCGCAGCCCGGTTCGAGCCCGGTGATATTTCCGAAGACGAGGCGGCCTCCCGGCTGGCTCATGCCCTTGCAGGCGGCAACGTCGCCGTCGAAGCGCCGTTTACCGGACGGTCGAATCTCTACGCTGAAACCGCGGGCGTTCTCGTCATCGATGTAGATGCGATCCACGGCCTCAACGCCATCGACGAGGCCATGACGGCCGCCACCCTGCCGGCCTACAAGCCGGTCGTCGCAGGGGAGATGGTCGGCACCGTCAAGATCATCCCCTATGCCATTCCGGAGGTCCTGCTGCTGAAAGGGATCGAAAGGATCGGCACGGGCTCCTTGCGGGTTGCTCCTTATACGCGCCGCTCGGTCGGCGTCGTTTCGACGATGCTGCCCGGCCTCAAACCAAGCGTGGTCGACAAGACCCTCGCCGTGCTCGGCAGACGGCTGGAGCCGGCCCGCGCGCGGATCGTTCAGGATCGCCGTGTGCCTCACGAAGCCACCATTCTGGCAGAGGATCTGGCTCTACAGGCGAATGGCGACACGGATCTCATCATCGTCTTTGGGGCGTCCGCCATTGCCGATCGGCGCGACGTCATTCCATCAGCCATCGAGATGGCCGGCGGACGGGTGGAGCATTTCGGCATGCCGGTCGATCCGGGAAATCTGCTTCTTGTGGGCTCCATCGCCGGAAAGCCCGTCATCGGCGCCCCTGGCTGTGCCCGCTCCCCGAAGGAAAACGGCTTCGACTGGATTCTGCACCGCCTTCTGGCGGACGTGCCCGTTACACGGGCCGACATCATGTCTCTTGGAGTCGGAGGGCTTCTCATGGAGATCGTCTCTCGGCCGCAGCCCCGCGAGGGCGGCGAGAGCGAGGGTGAGGAATGAGCGGTGTGGCGGCCATTCTTCTAGCGGCCGGGCGGGGCACCCGCTTCGGTGAAGAGTTCAAGCTGCTGGCTCAAGTCGGCGGCAAGGCCCTGGTTCGCCACGTGGCGGAGGCCGCCGTCCACTCCTCGATCAATCCGGTCATTGTAGTGACCGGCTATAGCGCTGAGGCAGTCCGGGCAGAGCTGCAGGAGCTTCCGGTCCAGATCGTTCACAATCCTTTTTTCGCGGATGGTCTCTCGACATCTCTGAAAGCCGGCTTCTCTGCATTGCCGCTGGAGGCACGGGCTGCCTTGATGCTGCTCGGAGACATGCCGCTCGTGAGCGCCAGCCTCATCGACGCTCTCGTGGCCGGCTGGCATGAGAGCGGAGAACCCGCTGCCCTCGTTCCTACCCTGAACGGCCGGCGTGGCAATCCTGTCGTGATCTCGCGTGATCTTCAGGCTGCAATCGAAAGCCTTTCCGGCGATGTCGGCGCAGGACCTTTTCTTCGCGGAAGGCCGGACGTTGTGGAATGGCCGACGGCGGACAATGCCGTTGTGCAAGACATCGACACCAAAGAGGAATTCGGCAAGCTCCGGCTTTAGAGCATCACGCCCAAAGCAAGGCCACCCATCAGACAGGATTGCCTTTGACCCTGGTCACCATCTCCCAGTTGTCACCGGCGGCGATCATGCAGGCTTTGCCGTCCGGCATGGTCATGACCATGGTCCAGGAGCCATTCGAAGATGCGAAGACCTCCAGAATCTGTCCGGGCTGGGACAGACCCATCCCGACCGGGTCTTCCTTGTATTGGTCAGCCAGCAGTTTGACGAGCTGTTCGCGAGGGCCGCAGGCCGACTGGGCGCTGGCCGGAGACGCGGTGCCCGCCACCAGTGCGGCCAAGGCCGCGAGCGGGGCAAGGGAGGAGCGGATCATGACATTTCCCTATACGGTTGACCCGCACGGACCCTTGGCGTGCGAATAAACGCACCATCGCGAAAAAAGCTCCACTGTTTGAATGCGGCTGTTGTCTGGGGCAGGAATGTGTATAGGAGGCGGGAGGCTCTCGGTTGAACCTGCCGCCAACGAAGGCGTTTCTCCCGCCACACATCAGAATGAAGCTGGAACCATGCCCCGCTATTTCTTCAACATCAGGGACGGGCACGACGTCGATGAAGACGAGGAGGGCGTTGAGCTTCCCGATCTCGATGCGGCTAAGGCCGAAGCCCTGGCGACGGTCGAGGAGCTTCGCGACGAACTGGCCGATGCGGGCAATATCGAGCTCGAGATCACCGACGAGTCGGGGCGGCGCCTTCTGACGGTTCCGTTCTTTCGCGGCGGGCGCCGATAAGAAAAAGGCCCGGCATGCGATACCGGGCCTTGATGGGGAAAGCGTGAGAGCGGCTTAGCACTCGGTCTTCTTCTGGGTCGTCGTATCACCGAACTCGTCGGTCTTCTGCTTGGTCTCGGAGGTGCAGCCGACGCTTCCGGTCGTGGAGGTCGTCACCGAGGTCGAGGACGTCGTGCTGGGCTCCGTGCTGCGCTCGATAGTGGTCTTGCTGCCCAGAATGCCTTCTTCCTTCTTGATGGTCGTCGTGGTGTCCTGAGCGAATGCAGCCGTGCTCAGAAGCGAAGCCGCAAAGATCAAAGCCGTCTTCTTCATCGTCAAACTCCAACAAAAGGGCATCTCTTCCTGAGAACGGCTTTCGCTCTCGGGGGTTCCTGCCGGAGTTTTGAGGATGCCGTTCGCGGAAGGCTCAAGCGGCGCTGAGTGCCTGCCAGGCAGCAGCAAAATTGCGGGCATTCCGGCCGATCTCCTCGACCGACATAGCCGGCGTGAACAGCGCCGAGCCGAGCCCAAACCCGTTGGCGCCGGCGTCCACATAAGGCTTCATATTATCCGGCTTGATGCCGCCGACGGGTATGACGAGAGCATTCTTTGGCAGCACGGCCCGCCAAGCCTTCACGACGGCTGGCGGGATGGCCTCGGCGGGAAAGATCTTGATGGCATCTGCTCCGGCCTTGAGAGCCGCAAAGGCCTCGGTCGGTGTCGCCACGCCGGGAGTGCAGATGAGGTCCTGCTCCTTGGCCCGCTTGATGACATCGAGATCCGCGTGAGGCATGACGATCAGCTTACCGCCCACGTCACGGATACCATTGACCTGTTCAGGGTCGAGAACCGTGCCGGCGCCGACGAGCACGTTTTTGGGCATGGTCTTGGCGAGGCGCTCGATGCTGCGGAACGGCTCCGGGGAGTTGAGCGGAACCTCGATGATGCGAAAGCCTGCCTCGACCAGAGCATGACCGACGGCTTCCGCGTTTTCAGGCTTCAGGCCCCGCAGGATGGCGACGAGAGGAAGCTCAGCCATATATTCGCGCAGCACAACTCGCCTCCTATGGGTGATACCGGATCACAGGACGCCGGCAGCCAGCCGGCCGCTACTAGGTGGACCGGTGCAGGTCCGGTTTCAACCTTTCAGGCGCTTGGTGCGAGAAATCGCGTCATGTAGGTGACAGCGCTGCCGAGCGTGTCCCGTCCGTCTGTGCTGTGCTCGATGAACCAGTCTTCAAGTGCGATGCCGGGATAGAGTTGCTCGATCCCTGCAAAGAATTGCATGAGCTTGAGGGAATCGAAGGCTAAGGTGCGCGTCAGCGATACGTCTATGGCTATATCGGTCGTCCTATCCCCGTCGATCGACTGGCAGAGGGCGATGACGCGTTTGGCGACATCCGCCTTCAATGGAAAGGTCACTGGAAGGGTCCTTGGGCATCTAACGTAAGGGAACTATGCGATAGATACTTTATCCATATTCAAAATGATATAACAAAATTAAGCTTGCAGCCAAAGTCTAAGACCCACAATTCAAGGCCCTTTGTGTAATATCATCGATCGGCTGCGGCCGTCATAAAGGAGTTGCCTAAGATGGTGGGCTCTGGCGCAGGCATTGCTGCGCGGCCCGCGAAATACGGGCTTGGTCCTCGGCTGTCGTGGTGTCGTTGAGCACCTTCTGCCAGAGATCGCTCTGGCGAAGCGTTTCAACGGTGCAGGAGCAGAGGGCTCGGCAGGTTTGAGGCTGCGCGTTCTGCAAGCAGGTGGCCTGACACTGAAGCATGAAGGGCTGTGCTTCGGCCATGCGGTTTGGGCCGACGATCTGCAGCACCCCGTAGAGAATGCCCAGCAGGATGACCTGGTGGGTCAGGTAGATCGGCAGGCTCTTGCGCCCGGCCCAGATCAGAAGCCCTGAGAGACGGTTCCTGGAACGCCAGCCGGCAAGTCTCATGGTCTCCTGACGAGCCAGCAGGGCCCTGCCTGCGGCCACGCCGATGAGCACGGGGGCAAGCCAGGGAAAGATGGGCACGTAATCGTTAGTGACCGGATCGGCCGAGCCGAGACCGAGCCAGTCGAGCCATGGGGCATCTAAGACGGGGGCTGTCAGGACATGCGGCGCCATTAAGCACAAGGCTGCGATGGTCAGGGTGACGGCAGGGTGCATCCTCAGGAAGGGCAGGGCCAGCACGCTCGAGACCGCGATGCAGTGAAGGATGCCGAAGAATATATAGCTATCGGGAAACGCAAAATACGTCGCGAAAGTGACCGCGAGAGCCGCCCCGCCCACCTTGATGAGTCGCTTCAGGAAGCTCCTGCCGTCAAAGCTCTTTGCGTGAGCCAGGACGAGGCCAAGCCCCGACAGCATGAGAAAGGAGCCTGCGATACCGCGCGCGAACCAGCGCCAGGCGGGAATCTCCAGGATGTTCGTCTCAATGAGTTTCAGGAAGCTCAGGTCCCAGCTGAAATGGTAGACGATCATCGCCAGGATCGCGAGACCACGGGCGACGTCGATCGCATCCCACCGTTGAACCGCAATCGCTTGTGGCGGGAAGGAACTGGCCTTCACATCCGAATGTCTCATGGGCAGGGCGTTCCCTCCTGATCTTCCAGTCTTAGGTGAGCAGGTATGACCGAAAGCCTTATCGCTTCAATCGCCACATTGCAGGACATGATTCAAGAGGCCCGGATCGTAGCAGGGTTCACGGGAGCCGGAATCTCGACGGAGAGCGGCATTCCCGACTTCCGCTCGCCGGGCTCTCCCTGGATGCGCAACAAGCCGATCCCGTTCGAGCTCTTTCTCCAGAGCCCAAAGGCACGCCGGGAGGCATGGCGGCGCAAGTTCACCATGGACGATCTCTATCGCGGGGCTCACCCGAGCGCCGGTCACATCGGCTTTGCGTCCCTCATCACCTCGGGGCGGATGCCCGCCGTCATTACCCAGAATATCGACGGGCTCCATCAGGCATCCGGCCTGGCTGAGGACCAGGTCATCGAGCTGCATGGCAACGGCACCTATGCCAAATGCCTGTCCTGCGGTCGCCGGCATGAGCTCGACTGGGTGAGATACCATTTCGAGCGAAGCGGTGATCCGCCGGAATGCATGGTCTGCGGGGGAATTCTCAAATCGGCCACCATCTCGTTCGGACAGGCCATGCCGGAAGAACCCATGCGGCGGGCGCAGCGGCTTACGGCGGCTTGCGACCTCTTCCTTGTGGCCGGCTCATCGCTGGTGGTCTTTCCCGCGGCCGCGTTTCCGGCCTTTGCCAAGGAGAACGGAGCGCGCCTCGTCATCGTCAATCGGGAGCCGACACCCCTCGATAGGGCTGCCGATCTGGTGATCCATGCGGAAATCGGAGAAGTCTTCTCGAAATTTGTTTCGTAACTTCAAGAACATGCGACGTGATGAAAATTTCATCGCCCGTTGAGGTGTGTTTCTGGCTTCCCCTGATTCAGGACGATGTTATCTTCTTTTTAAGAATCGGGTTCATGATTCGAGTTTGGGTTATTTCATGACTGGCGATTACGGCACCAATTCTTTCAGTCTCCGAGAGGAGAATTCTTCCTTAGATCAAGGGCGCCGCGAGGTTTCCCAGCCGGGCTCGGATGAGGGCGCTCTCGACCTTGTCCAGGTCAGCGGCCGTATCAAGTGGTTCGATGTGGCCAAGGGCTTCGGCTTCATCGTTCCCGACAACGGTATGCCCGACGTTCTGCTTCATGTGACCTGCCTGCGCCGCGAAGGCTACCAGGCCGCCAATGAAGGGGCCAGGATCGTTGTCGAGGCCGTTCATCGCCCACGAGGCCTGCAAGCCTTCCGCATCCTTTCTCTCGACGAGTCGACGGCGCTCCATCCATCCGAGCTTCCGCTGCCACGCACCCATGTCCAGGTGGTGCCGACCAGCGGCCTGGAGCCTGCGGTCGTGAAGTGGTTCAACCGCCTGCGCGGCTTCGGCTTCCTGACGCAGGGCGAAGGCAAGCCGGACATCTTCGTCCATATGGAAACCCTGCGCCGATACGGTATTGCCGAGCTGAAGCCCGGCGAGCGGGTCTTTGTGCGGTTCGGCGACGGCTCGAAGGGCCTCATGGCTGCCGAAGTCCGTCTGGCCGATATGGCCCTGCCGCATTCTCATTGATGAGGCGATCCGTGCTGCAGCGGTTCCGGCCGGTTTTTCCGGCTCTATGCTTTGTCGCCCTCTTGGCCGGTGCGGTTTACGCGCAAGCGCTCGAGACTCTGTCGATCGCCATCCAGGGTGGACAGAAGCAGTCCTTCCGAGTTGAGGTGGCCCGCAATGATGCGGACCGGGCCCAGGGGCTGATGTTCCGGCGTTCCATGCCGGCGGACCAGGGCATGCTGTTCGACTTCGCGCGTGTCGAACCTGTGTCCATGTGGATGCAGAACACCTACCTCTCGCTCGACATGCTGTTCATCCGGCCTGACGGGACGATCGCTCGCATCGCTGCCAATACCGAGCCCCTGTCCACCCGCACGATCCCATCCGGTGAGCCGGTGCTGGCCGTTCTTGAGCTAAACGCTGGCACGGCGGCCAAGTTGGGGATCAAGGCAGGTGACCGGGTAGAGCACTCCATCTTCAAACGCTAAAGACAGGTGCGGGCAGGAATGTCCAACATACGCATGAGGGCGGTCGCTGTCGTGGCCGGCCTGCTGCTGACGGATATTGCAGTGGCCCAGGTTGGGCCCCACGCGGTGATCAGCGTGTCTCAGGACCTCCTGCGCATCTACAATGCAAGGGACGCCGCAGCGCTCCGCGACATTCTCGCGCCGCCCTTACAGGCGAAATACTCCGTGGAGGACCTGCGTCTGATCTTGGCGCGCTGCCATGGTTTGACGCATGAGATCGACCGTTTCAGCCTGCCTTCATGGGGAGCACGCCGCTACGGCTTCTTTGGCGTCTATGCTGAGAACACGGTTCTCGAAATGGTGCTCGAGATCGATGAACACGAGAAGATCGTCCATTGGGTGATCACCGATGATGTAACGGCCAGGGGCCAGCAATGTACGCTAAGTGGGATGCCCTGACGCCCTTCTAAGCACAGGATTATAGCGCGGACTGCCTAAGGACTGCTGGTTCAATCATTGAGCCCGGGACATTAGCGTTTGTTCCGCGTTGGCAGGGCAGATCTTAAACAAGCCCGGAGAGTGCTATGGACCGCCGAGACCGCAATAATGCCCTGACCGTCGCGGGCTTCGCTACAGGCGTCGTCGCCCTCGGAGCGCTCATGCTGGCCTTCGGATGATTTAGGGCAAAAGAAAGCGTACATGGCTGTGCATAGACGCTCCAGTGTCCGGCCCGTAGGGGCAAAGAAGGCCAGTTATTCAATATATTCTATAGTATCGTGTTTTTATTGCGGCAATTCGGAAAACAATCAGACGTATCAATAGGTTGATGGGATATCGTATCGCAAATGAAGGTTCATCTGTAAACGGAAATAGATTGATCAAGTACAAACATTGTCTTACGGAGGTTTATCCCGTAGGGGCAATACGGGCCGGAAGGGTCGCGAACACTGTCGAATAATGACAGGACGCGGCCCTTTTCTCCATGATTCTATGATGAAATCTTTCTTATATTTAGGAATATGCTTACCTATCTGGTGTCCTGTGGCCGGTTAATCTGATCTCTGCCTGCCAGGAAGCTTCTTCAAAAGAAGCGCTGAAGAAAACAATCCATTAGGTCAGGGTATCGTGTCATTCGCCTCATCGGTTCACAGGAGGGCCTTGATGAGGAACTGGAGGGCTTGCACAGGGGTTCTCAAATCGATAGAGAACCCAAGCTGTTGAAGATGTCGGGGTGTAGCGCAGTCTGGTAGCGCATCTGCTTTGGGAGCAGAGGGTCGCGGGTTCAAATCCTGCCGCCCCGACCATTTTCACCAGATGAGTCTCGGAGAGAGTCCAAAACAGATGCCTGCGCGGATTTACAAGCCTGCCAAGTCTGCAACCCAATCCGGGATGGCCCGGACCAAGCAGTGGCTTCTCGTTTTCGAGCAGGACAAGCCCCGTGAGATCGAGCCCTTGATGGGCTGGACGAGTTCGGGCGATACCCGCCAGCAGCTCCGGCTGTGGTTCGATTCTAAGGAAGAGGCCATGGCTTATGCGGAGCGGGAAGGCATTGCCTACCGGGTCGAGGAGCCGCATGAGATCAAGCGGCGGACGATCTCCTATTCCGACAATTTCAAGTTCAACCGAGTCGGCCCCTGGACCCACTGAGGTCGAGGCTCGCCACCGGACGGCCACGTAGCTCAGCTGGATAGAGCACTCGCCTTCTAAGCGAGATGTCGCAGGTTCGAGCCCTGCCGTGGTCGCCATTCCCTGAATGAGCCGGCAGCCTTATGCCGGTTACTTCCGAGTTCGCTGACCAGGAACAGCAGGGAGCATTAAGCGTTTGGCTCCGGCCAACCGAGAAGCCTCACTCTTGTCATCTGCCTCCGACAACCGAAAACTCATCTGGCTTGCCGCCGCATCCGTGATCGGCTTCGTTGCCCTCATTGCCGCTTGGTTCCTGCTGCCCATGGATGAGTGGCTGAAGCATTTTAGCCATTGGGCGCAAGGCCTCGGCACAATGGGCGTTGTGATCGTGAGCATCGCCTATGTGATCTGCACGATCCTCCTCGTTCCAGGTGTGGCGCTGACGCTCGCGGTCGCTGTTGCCTATGGCTGGTGGGCCTTGGCGATCTGCTTTTTCGGAGGCATGACGGCGGCCCTGATCTCCTTCCTGATCAGCCGATATCTTGCCCGGGAGCGGGTGAAACGATTCCTCGACCGGCATCCGACCATGAAGGCCGTCGATACGGTTGCCCATGAGGAGACGTTCAAGACCATCGTGCTGACTCGTCTGACTCCAGTTACGCCCTTTGCCGTGGAAAATTACGCTTTCGGTGTCACCGGCGTGCGGCTCGGCTCGTTCCTCTTGGCAACTGCCATCGGGATCGTGCCGGGGACGATCCAGAACGTGTGGATCGGCGTGATCGGGCGCACCGCGGCGCAAGGGGGCGCAGGGGTGATGAACTGGATTCTGCTGACCGTTGGGCTCGTTGCAACAATCGTCCTCACCGTCTGGATGACGCGGCAAGCGAAGATCCGCATGAAGTTGCAGGCCGAGCCTGCTTAGCGAGGCTGACTATACAGTCTCCGCGGCCCCATCGTTCTTCTGATGCTCGTGAATGTATTTCAGGAGCGACGTCCCGGCGCCTTCGATATGCGTTTTCAGCAGCTTGCAGGCCTCATTGATCTGTCCTTCAAGGCAGAGGCGGAGCAGCTCGTCGTGTTCGGCCTCCGCCCGCGCGCGGCCATCGGTCAGGGCGAGCTGAAGCCGGGTGTGCCGGTCACATTCCTGCAGGAGATTTGCCACGATGGCGAGCGAACGCGGCTGGCTCGCATGCTGATACAGGACCAGATGGAACTCCCGATTCAGCTCGCCCCAGCGACTGACATGCATGGCGTGAAGCTCTGAGCTGTATTCCTGCAGAATACCCTTGAGCCGCTGGTAGTCGGCCTCCGTCAGGTGTGGAGCCGAGGCCTTGAGCAGGCGTGGCTCGAGCAGTGCCCGGAGATCGAACAGCTCCTCGACTTCCTCCGGGGAGAGCGCCGACACGATGGCACCCCGATGGGGATGGATCTTTACGAGCCCCTCGGCTTCCAGCTGCATCAGGGCCTCCCGGACCGGAATCCGGCTGACGCCGAACTCCACGGCCAGCGCCTCCTGGCGGAGCTGGAATCCAGCCTGGAACTCGCCGTCCACAATGCGCCGACGCACCTCCTCCGCCACTGAGGCGGAGATCGTCCGGTGCTGGAAGGTCTTCGGAACTGGCTTTGGTGAGGGTGCAGCTCGGTTCGTCATCAAACTCGTGGGGCAGGAGGGTAGGGCTCGCTTGACAGCGTAGATTTTATACAATCTACAATATGGAACTTCAATGCACCATCGGAAGCAGGACCACAATGGCGAACAAAATCGGTTGGGAAGGTGTCTTTCCCGCGGTCACGACCCAGTTCAAGTCGAACTACGATCTTGATCTCGATGCGACGGCCAAGGTGTTGGATGGCCTGATCCGGGATGGTGTCTCCGGCCTCATCGTCTGCGGTACCGTTGGCGAGAATACGTCGCTGAGCCGCTCCGAGAAGGTGGCCGTCATGGAGACCGCCAAGAGCGTCTCCCGCGGTCGGGTACCGGTGATCGCCGGCATTGCTGAGTTCACCACGCAGTTCGCGTCTGAGGTCGCCAAGGAGGCCGCGCGCGTCGGCGTCGACGGCGTGATGGTCATGCCGGCCCTGGTCTATTCATCGAAGCCGCACGAGACCGCCGCCCATTTCCGCGGCGTTGCCAAGGCCACGGACCTGCCGGTGATGGTCTACAACAACCCGCCGATCTACAAGAACGACGTGACGCCCGATATCCTGGCCTCGCTCGCCGACTGTGAGACCGTCGTGTGCTTCAAGGATTCGTCCGGAGACACGCGCCGCTTCATCGACACCAGGAACATGGTCGGTGACCGTTTCGTGCTTTTCGCGGGCCTCGACGATGTGGTGGTCGAGAGCGTGATGCTGGGCGCCGCGGGCTGGATCTCCGGGATGTCCAATGCCTTCCCGCAAGAGGGCGAAACCCTGTTCCGCCTGGCGAAGGCCGGGCGCTACGAGGAGGCGAGGGCGCTCTACGAGTGGTTCATGCCGCTCCTGCATCTCGATGCGCGCCCAGACTTGGTGCAGTGCATCAAGCTTTGCGAAGAGATCATGGGGCGCGGCTCGGCTCTCACTCGTCCGCCGCGTCTGCCCCTCGAAGGAGCGGACCGCGCTCACGTCGAGGCTGTCATGGACAAGGCGCTCAAGAACCGTCCGAAGCTGCCGGAGGTGGGTCTGAGGTCCGCAGCCTGATAAAACCAAGGCGGTGCGATCGCGCACCGCCTTTCATCATGGATAATATCTTTTTGTGAACAGCGAGTGAGGCCATGGCGCGCCACACCTTCTTCTGCATCGACGGCCACACCTGCGGCAACCCGGTTCGCGTGGTGGGCGGCGGCAGCATTCCCCAACTCAAAGGGGACACGATGTTCGACCGGCGCCAGCACTTCCTGGCGGAATACGACTGGATTCGAACCGGCCTGATGTTCGAGCCGCGCGGCCACGACATGATGTCGGGCTCGATCCTGTACCCGCCGACGCGGCCGGATTGCGATGTGGGCATCCTGTTCATCGAGACATCGGGCTGCTTGCCCATGTGCGGCCATGGCACCATCGGCACGGTGACCATCGCGCTTGAGAACGGCCTCATTCACCCGAAGACGCCGGGCCTGCTGCGGCTCGACACGCCAGCCGGTGTGGTGGAGGCGCGCTACGAGCAGAACGGCCCCTTCGTCGAGCGGGTGCGCATCACCAACATCCCGTCCTTCCTCTATGGCACCGGCTACGAGGTCGAGGTCGATGGACTCGGTCACCTTACAGTCGACGTGGCCTATGGCGGCAATTTCTATGCCATCGTGGAGCCGCAGACGCTCTATTCGGATGTTGCCGACGTCAATCCGTCCGACATCCTGCGCTGGAGCCCGAAGTTGCGCGACGCCTTCAACGCGCGCTACCAGATCGCGCATCCCGAGAACCCGGCCATCGACCGCCTGACGCACGTGCTCTGGACCGGAAAGGCCCAGAATCCGGGCAGCACTGCGCGCAATGCGGTGTTCTACGGCGACAAGGCCATCGACCGCTCGCCCTGCGGCACGGGAACGTCGGCGCGCATGGCGCATCTCGCCGCTCGTGGAGCGTTGAGCGAGGGCGATGCCTTCGTCCATGAGAGCATCATCGGCTCGACCTTCACGGGAAGGATCGAAGGTCGCACCAAGGTCGGCGACCGTGATGCGATCATCCCGTCCATCGAAGGCTGGGCACGAGTGACCGGGTTCAACACCATCTTCATCGACGACCGGGACCCCTTCGCCAGCGGCTTCCAGGTCGTGGACCAGAGCCGCTCGGCCTGAGACTGTTCGGGGACAAAGCATGCAGGTTGCGATCATCGGGGCAGGTATCGTGGGGCTTGCCACCGCGCACGCCTTGCTCGACAGGGGCCATGAGGTCGTCCTGATCGAGCCAGGCGGCAAGCAGGGGCGCCCGACCGACGGCAATGCCGGCTGGATCGCCCATACCGACGTCATGCCGCTCGCGTCCCCAAAGGCGTGGCGGAACCTGCCGCGCTGGCTCATGGACCCGCTCGGGCCGCTGACTATCAGGCCGGGATACCTGCCGCATCTGGCACCCTGGCTGGCGCGCTTCCTGCTGGCCTCGTCGCCCTCTCGCATCAAGGCCAGCATCGGGGCGATCCGCGCGATCAACGCGGAGGCGCTGCCGGCGTGGAAGAGCCTCCTGTCGTCTCTCGATTTGAACGGGCATCTGAGGGAAAACGGGATCCTCTCCGTGTGGAGGCACCGCGGTGACTTCAATCGATCTCAGGACATTATCGAACGTCAACGCAGCTTGGGGATCGCGGCAGAAGTGTTGAGCCCTCAGGCACTAACAGAGCTGGAGCCCATGCTCCGCAATGTGGAAGCCGCCGTGCTTTACCCGGATGCATGCCATGTGTCCGATCCGGCTGTTCTGGCCGCTGACCTTCTGCGACTGGCTCTGGAGCGTGGCGCCATTCCTGTTGCGGCGCATGCCTCAAGAATCGAGTTGACGGACGGTGCCATTCGTATCCACACAGATGGATCCGCCTCGCCAGTGGTCGCCGACCAAGTCGTGATCTCAGCCGGGATCTGGTCGCGCGCCCTGGCGGCTCAACTGGGCGACCAGATCCCGCTCGACACCGAGAGAGGCTACAACGCGACCTATCCGAAGGGCACATTCGGGATCGGCCGGCCGATCATGTTCGAAGGCGAAGGCTTCGTCACGACGCCTCTCGACACAGGCGACCGGGTCGGCGGCGCGGTCGAGTTCGCAGGGATCGAGGCAGCGCCCAATCACAGCCGGACCGACGCCATGGTTCAGCGCCTGACGCGCTTCCTGCCTCATCTCCAGGCCGAACTGGCCGCAAAGCGCTGGATGGGATTTAGGCCCTCGATACCGGATTCCCTGCCGGTCATCGGACCTGCCGGACGGGACCGGCGCGTGATCTATGCCTTCGGTCACGGGCATTACGGCCTCACTCAGTCCGCCATTACGGCGCAGATGGTGGCAAGCATGCTCGAGGGGCGATCAGGCCCGGTTGATGTGAGCCCGTTCTCCGCACAGCGTTTCTGATCGGGCAGCCCTGTTCACAAACACTGGAGCTGGGCCCGAACAGGGATGAAAGGTCTTTCGCTGCACGGGGAAGGCCGCGCATAATCGAGCCTCGCCCCCCTGACGGATTTTTCATGAGCTCAACGAACCTTCTGGCCAATCTTGAGCAGCCCTCACGGGCCGTCGTGATCGGTGCTACGGGAGGGATCGGATCAGCCGTTACGGAGCTGCTGGCGCGGGAGGGCTTCGAGGCTGTCCATGCCTTGTCGCGGAGAGATATCGGCAGTGAGGTCGGCGGCGTACGAACAGGTCGCATCGATATCGAACACGAGCCCAGCATCGCCGCCGCGGCCGAGGAATTCCGGGAGGGCGCTCCTCTGCGTCTTGTTCTTGTGGCAACCGGGTTGCTTCATGCGGCGGATTATCAGCCCGAGAAAACCTATCGCAGTCTTGATCCGGAACTCCTGGCCAGGAGCTTTCGCGTCAACGCCATCGGCCCCGCGATAGTCGCCAAGCACATGCTCCCTCTCTTGCCTAAGAATGGGAAGAGCATCTTCGCCGTGATCTCGGCCCGTGTCGGCAGCATCGAGGACAATCGGCTCGGCGGATGGTACGGCTACCGCGCCTCGAAGGCTGCTCTCAACCAGCTCATGCGGACTCTCGCGGTCGAACTCCGGCGCCAGAAACCCAACGCTATCTGCGTTGCCCTTCATCCTGGCACGGTCGATACGGCTTTGAGCGAGCCCTTTCAGGGTGGGGTTGAGAACGGAAAGCTCTTTGCCCCTGGCTTTGCAGCCGAGCGGCTGCTCACTGTGCTGAATGGCCTCTCGACAGAAGACAGCGGCGGATTCTTCGCCTGGGATGGACAGGGGATCCCGTTCTAGAGCCTCCGACCAACCGCACCGGCGGCTGTGGCGGATTGCCTAGAACCGATCCCGCATTCAGGGCCGGCGTTCTCTCGACGACAGGAGAAGCCGCCTTACGCCGTCGAACAGGTCTTGGACGAGAAGAGAGAGCAGATTGCACTCAGGCTCTGGCGGCCCAGGCGCGTGCTCGCAACGCCAGCTGCGCTGGAGTGGGAGCATGGTCGCGCCATCCTGGAGCGAGCGGCGTCATTCGGATCCTGCATATGCGCAACCCGATCGCAAACCTCGCTGAAGCCTTTGCCGAAGGCATCACGAGCTGTGAATGTTCTGAAGCATCAGAATTCTCTCTTCTGCAACAGGAGGAAAATCGTGGTGCTGGTTCAGCCGAATATCGCCTCGATCCGCTCCTGGAGGGTTGCTAGCTCCCGGACATAAGGCGCGCGCTGCTCCTCATGGCTTGTCCGGAGGCTGATTATCATCTCAGCCTTGTGTGCCTCGTCGAGCGAGCTCTGCCGAATAAGCTCCAGGTTCTTCTCGTAGGCGACCTGAAGGTCGGCGAGATGAGCCAAAAAAGCCTGGAGCGTGGGGAGGATGACCGGGGAGTAGACACTGCCCGTGACAGGGGTCTGCTGCAGGGTGAGGTGCTCGATGTTGCTGATCATAGCGTCCTCCACGTTCTTCTCGTTGCCGGAATGCGTTCTTCCGTTCTGCCATCCTCCCATTGAGCGACACCAGTATGGTGAGCGTTGGGCACCTTGGCGGCAGAACAACGGGAAGCTTTCACATCCTATGATGATCATGTGCAGCTTGGATCTCGCTGACATTGATCGCGATCAAGGAAATGCCTCGAATGCAGCGCCATGTTGTATAGCGTTCAAGACAGGCACGGAGGCTCTGATGCTCAGTTGGATCGTTCGTCTCTTGATGATTTCAGCCGGTTTCGTGACGAGCTGGTTCGTCGCCAAGGATGCACCGATCTTCGGGGTGGCTCAGATGATGATGACCCTTGTTCTGATCGCGCTTATCGTTGCCGTGGTGGCCTTCTGGCCGCAGCGCTGGACGGTAGCGCTCAATCGCCTCTATCGGAATTGGTGAAAGAGCCCGTGCAGCCCGGCCATGTCTCTAGTGCTGAACCCCGAGCGGCCAGGGGGCAAACAGGTTGGGACGCCTCCACAGCACGAAGTGATCCTGGAGGGCAAGCTTCAGATCGGCGTCCTTCTCCAGGAGGGCGATCTGCGCCTCGACGGCTTTAAGTTCCCGCTCAAGCTTTGCGGCGCGGCGTGCGCTGGCTGCGAAAGGCTTTCTTTTTCTGCTCTTCATCTGGCACCTCATGGTCCGAAAAGCAGCCTTCGTTCTCCCCGCTGAGGAAGACGACGACCGACGTTCGGATGGCCATGCTTGTGCCCCCTGTAGATCGTTCGTTGTATTGTTGATTCGAATCCTACCTGAGGGGCGTCCTCTCGTCTGTCAGGAACCCGACACATTAATGACAATCGCAAACATGGATTAACCTTTGAAACCTCGGATCAGCACTTACGGTTGAGAGGATGGAACGGCTCTCGAACCTAGGGCGCATCGTGGCAAACACCGCATCCAGACGCTATCACCCATGGCCTGGCTATATGCTTGGCTTTGCCCTCGGCGGCTTCTTCGATGGCATTCTGCTCCACCAGATCCTGCAATGGCATCATCTCCTCAGTGCCATCAACGGCGACGACATCCGGTTCCAGGTCGCTGCCGACGGCTATTTCCATGCACTGATGTATGTGATTGCCGCCGTGGGGCTCTGGATGCTGTGGGCATCGCGGCGTACGCCTGGAGGTATGTCGGGCCGTCTGCTGTTTGGGGGCATCCTGATCGGCTTCGGTGCTTGGCACATCGTCGATGCGATCCTGTCCCATTGGCTGCTCGGAATACATCGCATCCGCATGGACAGCAGCAGCCCGCTCTTTTGGGATCTCCTCTGGCTGGGTCTTTTCGGCCTCGTGCCGGTGGTCGTCGGGTGGATGATGAGCGGGCCGAGAGACGATGGATCCCAGGCTGTCCGCTCGCCCGCTCCGGCCCGGGCGATGGCGACCCTTCTGGTTCTCGGCGCAGGAGCTTTGGGAATTTGGCCCCTGAGAGGCAGTGAATTCGCCACAGTGCTGTTTGCCCCAGGCACCGGGCAGGAACAGGTCTTGAGAGCCCTCGCATCAGCAGATGCGCAGCTGGTCTGGATGGACGGCAGCGGCGAACTCGCAGTGCTCCGGTTGGCCAATGGTCAGTCAGGCTGGGAGCTGTTCAGCCAGGGAGCGATCCTCGTATCCGGAGCCGGGCTTCCGGCAGGCTGCTTCAACAATCTTCGCACCTAATCGCTCTGGTTGAGCGTTAGCGCCTGCGCAGCCGCTCGATGGCATCCTTGTGCGCGGCGGGATCGACATCGTATTCGGCCGCGAGACGTTCGATCTCGGCCCGTCTGTCCGCGGCACTGAGCCTGGGGTTGAGGCTCGCGATTGCAGCCAGAAACGATGCGCCGGCAAAAACCGGATCGCGGCGGCGGGCGGTCTGCTCGCGCTCCTTCTTCAGCTCCGCCTGCCGCTCCCGGTAGGTCTCCAATGGCCCGAAGGCGCGGAGCGCCCGGTTTCGTAAGGCCTGGGGCGGAAGGTCGTGTTCCTGGGCGATATCCTGCAGCGCGCTTTCCGGATCCTCTCCCGCGAGCAGGGCTTCCGCGAGTTCTTCCAGCGCCGAAACGAACGGATCCA
The DNA here is from genome assembly GCF_036314045.1 of Microvirga sp. CF3062. Taxonomy (NCBI): domain Bacteria; kingdom Pseudomonadati; phylum Pseudomonadota; class Alphaproteobacteria; order Hyphomicrobiales; family Methylobacteriaceae; genus Microvirga; species Microvirga sp. CF3062. Next base: position 54,633 of record NZ_JAYGGN010000009.1, on the reverse strand, counting down.
TCGTGGCCCCTTTCGGAATGGTTTGACCGTCAACGGATGGTGATCGGTTCGGTTCTCCACCAAAATGTTGTCGAAGGCTCAGGCTGACCAATAATCCCTGTTATCGATTCTCATCCACCCGTCATCCCCACTCGAACGGAATTCACACACCATGGCCGAACAGATGCAGGAGCATGCCGATCCCTATCTCTGGCTGGAAGATGTGGAGGAGCATGAGGCGCTGGCCTGGGTGCGCGCCCATAACGAAGCCGCCAAGGCTGTCCTGTGCGATCCGGCTTTCGAGTCTGACAAGAAGGCGCTCTACGAGATCTCGACCCGGCCGGACAACATTCCGTTCATCACTCGGCGGCGGGGTCAACTCTACAACTTCTGGCAGGACGCTTCCCATGTGCGCGGCCTGTGGCGGCGCACCACCATGGAGGATTACCGCCGGCCGGACCCCACTTGGGAGACTGTACTCGACATCGATACGCTGGCGCGAACCGAGGGAGAGGACTGGGTCTGGAAGGGCTGCGGCACGCTTCAGCCCGAACAGCGCTACGGTCTGGTGAGCCTGTCGCGGGGCGGGGCCGATGCGGTGGTGGTCCGGGAATTCGATCTCGTCGAGAAGAGGTTCGTGGAGGACGGCTTTGCCCTGCCGGAGGCTAAGGGCGGGGCGACCTGGCTCGATCCGCATACGCTCCTCGTCTCGACAACCCTCGGCGCCAATGCCGCCACCGCTTCGGGTTATCCGCGCACCGTGCGCCTGTGGCGCCGCGGCTCGGACTTCATGCAGGCGCCTGTGCTCTTCGAGGGTGAGGCGAGCGACATCTACATCTCGGCGTCGGTGGATCGCGAGCCCGGTTTCGAGCGCACGTTCTACCGGCGGCAGATCACCTTCGAGGAGGGGATCAGCTATCTCGCACGCGAGGCTAGCGAGCCCTTGCTGATCGATCTGCCTCTCGATGCCCACTTCGATGTGGAGAAGGACTGGCTCGTCGTGAAGCTGAAAAGCGACTGGGCCCTGCCGGAGCGAACCTATCCGGCCGACTCTCTGCTCACGATCAGCTTTTCCCGCTTCCTTGAAGGAGACCGCCAGTTCGAGATGCTGTTCGAACCTGGGCCGCGGCGCGTTCTCTCCGGCTTCTGGTGGACGAGGTCCCGGCTGGTGCTCACGGTCCTCGACAATCTCGCCAGTCAGATCTGGCTCGGCACGCCAGGCTTGCCCTGGAGTTTGGAGCAGCTGGAGGGGCTGCCGGACACGGCTTCTGTCCACGCCATGTCGCTGGATGCCAGTCAGTTGGAGCGGACGGATGAGTTCCTCCTGACGATCTCCAGCTACGTCGAGCCGACGAAGCTCGCGATGGTGACGGAGGACAAGCAGATCGAGGTGCTGAAGGAAGCGCCCGCCGCCTTCAATGCCTCCGGCCTGGAGGTCACGCGCCACGAGGCCGTCTCGGTGGATGGAGAGCGGATTCCTTATTACCAGATCGGACCCAAGGACCAGGGCGGGCCGCGCCCGACGGTGCTCTATGGCTATGGCGGCTTCTCTGTCTCGATGACGCCGGGTTATCTCGGCGGCATCGGCAAGACGTGGCTCGAGCGCGGCAATGTCTGGGTGGTGGCCAACATCCGCGGCGGCGGCGAGTTCGGGGCTGCCTGGCACAAGTCCGGCATGCGCGAGGGCAAGCGCCTGTCCCACGACGATTTCGCCGCCATCGCCCAGGATCTCTCTGAACGTGGGGTGACGACACCGAAGCAGCTTGCGGCCTATGGCGGCTCGAATGGCGGCCTGCTCGTGGGCAATATGCTGACCCGCTATCCCGAACGCTTCGGGGCGATCTGGTGCACCGTTCCGCTGCTGGACATGCAGCGCTACACGCGCTTGCTGGCCGGTCCGAGCTGGGTGGCGGAATACGGCGATCCGGACAGGCCAGAGGATTGGGCCTATATGGCGCGGTTTTCCGCCTACCAGAACCTGGAGCAGGGCCGCGCCTATCCTCCAGTGCTGCTCGTGACATCCCGACGGGACGACCGCGTTCACCCGGGCCATGCCCGTAAGATGGCGGCCAAGCTGGAGGACATGGGGCACTCGGTCTTCTTCTACGAGCCCGACGATGGCGGCCACGGCGCCGCCAACAAGGAGCAGGCGGCTTTTCTCTCGGCCTTGGGGCTGTCATTCCTGCGAAGAGCGCTGGCTGGTGAGGTCAGCGCCTGAGTTGTGACGATCTGATCAGCAGGGGATAACCCTTTGCGGACGGGAGCTGCCCGTAGCCGGCAGCTCCCTTGATATTGCACTCTGTCGTGATCACATAAGCGCAGAGGAAAAGCGCGGCCTCTCAACATCTTAACCCTGCTTCCGGCCATCTCAACGAACGGCCGCGGCACGGGGTACATCATCGCCTGCGGGCGCTCATCAAAAACATCTTCAGCCTTCTGGAGTTTACCCCCAGCTCGTGGCTTAGGCTGCGATGATAAGGCTGTCCCATGAACGAGGCCGGAGCCGCTCCTTGCGTGCTCCGCCTGCTGGAAACTTGAATGTCCAAGAAGTCGAAGAATCTCGTCAGCCTCAACCACCTGCCAGGCATCCTGCTCGCGAGCCAGGCCGAATGCGAGCGCTGGATCGAGGCCGGGTTGATCCCGGTGGCGGAGCGCCGGACGGTCCAGAAGCATGGACGCAACATTAAGGAGCCGATGTTCGACCCCGAAGTTGTGGCCCAGCTCGCCGCCGAAGTGCCAGCTTGGCGGGAACACGGCGACGAACGGGGCCGGGAGCTGCGTTCCGATGCGCGTCGGAGGGAAGGTGGCAGGTCTGCCGATCCGTCGCACGACGATGCGGCGCATCGGCGGCGTCAGAGCATCCTCGCGCCTGTCCGCAAAAATACGGGGATCTACATCGCCGAGGATATTCGCCGGATCGAGAGCGGCCGGTGGAAGCCCGAGCGCGTTTTCGCCGGCTACCGTGCCGTGTTCAGCCAACCTATGCAGGTTTTGCCGGACAGCGATCCCATCGAGATCGCCATCGAGTTTGCCTTCGCCGAACCCGTCGAGGTTGCGACCGTCACCTTGGCGCCGGCTCGGGTGGAGCGTACCGAGCTAGCAGCTGCTTCTGAGACCCTGGAATCCAGGCTGATCGAGTTGCGCGACGCCACGTTCGAGGCCTGCGAGCAGGAGCTGGCGGGCTGGCGCGACGAGCTCGAGACATATCTCGACGCCTTCGAGGATGCTGACGAGCGGCAGGCCATTCTTGGAGGCATCCGTGCCGCTCTCGAAAAGCTCGAACGAATCCATGGGTCCGACAAGGGTGGCCCTGCCGGTGCCGCACGCAAGCTGCGCCAGAGGTTGGACGACTACCGCTCGAAAGCCGCGGCCCGCAGACTCCGGCATCTGCGCGAGGCTCAGATCCGCGAGGCTTCCGGCTATGAGCGCTATGCGGCGATCTTCCCCGTCGCCCGCTCCCTCAATCGTCGCTTCCTGTTCCTGGCAGGGCCAACCAACTCAGGAAAAACCTATGAGGCGCTGAAACTAGCGCGCGAGGCTGGGACTGCCGAAATCCTTTCACCCCTTCGGCTTCTTGCGCTTGAGCATTTCGAGCGTATGAGCGAGGAGGGGCTTCCTGCCGGCATGGTGACGGGTGAGGAGCGGGTGTTGCCGGAGGGCGCAACGCATATCGCTCGGACCATCGAGACGCTCGACCTTCATCGCGTCGTCGATGTCTGCGTCATCGACGAGGTGCAGATGCTGGGGGATCCGAGCCGTGGCTGGGCCTGGACCCAGGCGATGATCGGCGCTCCTGCCCGGCTCGTGGTTCTCACCGGCGCTCCGGAGGCGATCCCATTGGTCGAGCATCTGCTCGCCATGACCGGCGAGCCGCTGGAGGTAAAGATCCTCAAGCGCAAGGGCAGGCTGCGCGTGGAAGGCGTGCCGGCCAATCTCAACAAGCTAATGCGTGGCGATGCCGTCGTGGCTTTTACCCGCCGCGATGTGCACGACCTGCGCACGCGCCTCGTGCAGTCCGGGCGCACGGTAGCAACCGTCTATGGCGCGCTGGGTCCCGAGGTTCGACGGGCCGAGGCTGCGCGCTTCCGCAATGGCGAGGCCGAGATCCTGGTGGCCACCGATGCCATCGGTATGGGGCTGAATATCGGGCCGCTCCGGCGAGTCGTGTTCTCCACCCTGCGAAAGTACGATGGCGTGCGCGATCGCCAGCTCACGGCCATGGAGATCAAACAGATTGCCGGCCGGGCAGGGCGCTTCGGCCACCACGACGAGGGTCTCGTGACGGCTCTGCCGGATGTGGGTGGCTACGCGCAGGTGGAGAAGATCATCGGCCAGGCGCTGACCGGCGATGCCGGTAAGCTGCGGGGTAAGGCCTATGTTCGCCCGAACCAGGAGACGGTGCTGTCGGCAAGCGAGGTGTTGCAGACCGATCGGCTCGGTCGTGTGCTCCAGCACCTGTACGACACCCTCGTGGCCGGCCACCCGGATCTGCGCATGGCTGACATGGACGAGATGATCTCGCTGGCAACGCTTCTCGACACCGTCGATATGCCGATTCTCAACCGTCTGTCCTACTCCATGGCGCCGGTGGATGGACGCGAACAGCTGGCCATGGAACTGATCCTCGACTGGGCCCGGCAGCATGCCCGCGACGGGCGTGTTCAGGCGCCTGATTTCGGCTTTAACACTGACCTCCTGAAGCTGGAGGCCCGGGTGAAGATCGCCACCTCTTGGCTCTGGCTAGCTCAACGCTATCCGGATGTTTTCGAGGATCCGGAGGCGGTGGTCGACCTGCGTGCGAGCCTCAACGCCAAGATCGAGGAGAAGCTCGTTGACACGTCCGTCTCACATCGTCGGAAGCCCGAGGACAAGGCGAGGCGCGAAAGAGGCAAGACTCCGCAGAAGCAGAGAAAGAACCGGCGGCGCCGGTCCGATGTGGATGTGGGCGAAACGGAGCAGCACCTCGTCAGGAGGCGCTAGGCTGCAAGCTCCTGCTCCACGAGCGCAACCCAGAAGGCGACACCTGTCGGGATAGCCCCATCGTTGAAGTCGTAGGCCGTGTTGTGGTGGAGCGCCCCGTCGACGGCGGGGCCGTTTCCGAGCCACACATAAGCGCCGGGAGCCGCCTCGCTGAAAAACGCGAAGTCGTCGCCTGCGGTCGAGGGCTCGAAATTCGTAACGACTTTGGAGTCGCAGACGGCCTGCGCCGCTTTCAGCGCTCGGGCCGTGGCATCGGCATGGTTGATCACGGGCGGAATCCGCCTACGAAACTCGTAAGCTGCCTCGATATTGAACATCGCGGCCACACCCTTGGCGAGGCGTTCGATCTCGGCTTCAAGTTGATCGCGCACCTCGGCCGAATAAGCCCGAGCCGTTCCGCCGATTTCGACCACATCCGGAATGACGTTGAGCGCCCGTGGATCACCGGCCTGAACCGAGCAGGCGCTCACAACGGCTGGCTGCAGCGGGTTGACCACCCGCCCCACGATGGTCTGCAGGGCGGCGAGGAAATGGCCGCTCGCCGTGATCGGGTCCTTGCCGAGATGCGGCTTGGCTCCATGGGTGCCAACGCCCTTGAAGGTCACGAACCAGCTGTCCGAGGAGGCAAGCTGCGGGCCAGCGGTGACGGCCATTTCGTCGATGGCCAATCCGGGCATGTTGTGCAGGCCGTAGACAGCATCGCAGGGAAAGAGGTCGAAGAGCCCATCCTCCACCATCTTCTTCGCGCCGCCCCGACCTTCCTCCGCCGGCTGGAAGATGAAATGCACCGTGCCCGAGAAGTTGCAAGTCTTGGCCAAGGAGCGAGCCGCTCCCAACAGAAGCGTTGTGTGCCCGTCATGACCGCAGGCATGCATCTTGCCGGGGAACTTCGACTTGTACGGACGCTCCGCCTGCTCCGGCATGGCGAGTGCGTCCATGTCCGCACGAAGGCCGATGGTGCGCGTGCCATTGCCGACCTGCAGGGTGCCGACCACGCCGGTCTTGCCCAAGCCCCGATGCACCCGTAGGCCTGCCTCCTCCAGCAGGGAGGCGACAATCCCGCTCGTCCGCTCTTCTTCAAAACCCAATTCCGGATGGGCATGGAGATCCTGGCGGAGGCTGCGCAGGAATGATAGGTCCGCCTGGATGAGGTCCTGAATGAGCATGGTGCTGTCGTCCTGGATATGCCGGCTCGAATCGTTCGATAACCCGGCAGGCAGCGGCCTACAATCATCCTTCGCACAGCCCACGAACAGGAACGAGCGATGCAGCCCCATGATTTCTGGCAGGAGATCCACCCGCCATCGACTTTCGACCGACATCCTGCGGAGGGGCATCGCGGCTTCTATCCGGCGGAGTTCGAGGACGGCCGCCAGCTGCGCCTGCCGATCCGGGAATTGGCGGATGGAGAGCATGCTCTGGCATCCCTCATCATCAACCAGGCCGGCTTTGCCGTTGAGGACGCTCTCTGCGCCAGCCTTGCGGAGAAGGTCCGCGCTTTCGCCCCGGAGGTGGTGGTTGGGCTGCCGACATTAGGGCTCACTTTGGCGAGTGGTACGGCCAAGAAGCTGGGACATGGCCGGTATGTTCCCCTCGGAACCTCCCGCAAGTTCTGGTACCGGGAGGATCTCTCAGTCCCGATGACCTCTATCACCAGCCCGGAGCAGCTCAAGCGGCTCTATCTCGATCCACGCATGTTGCCCGTGATCGAGAACAGGCGGGTTCTGCTGGCGGACGACGTGATCAGCAGCGGGCGATCGATCGCTGCCGCCTTGGAACTCCTCGCCTCGTGCGGGATTAAGCCGGTCGCTATCGGCACGGCCATGCTCCAGACAGATGTATGGCGGGACAAGCTCGCCACCATCAGTCCGGAATGGCCAGACCGGGTTGTCAGCGTGCTGCGGACGCCGCGCCTCAAGCGGACGGCTGCCGGCGGCTGGGCGCCCGATTTTTGATTTGCGAGCTTTTTGAGCAGAATGACTGTAACGTGGGCAATGTCCTTGAGGGGCAGGGCTTTCCCATAGCCATGGTTGTGTTAATGCCTATGCACCAAGCCAGGGATAGGCCCTCGATCGGGGACCGGCACAATCCCCTTCGGCAGCGAAACAGTAAAACCTAGGAGATCCTGAGATGGTAGGGCGTTGGTACAAGCCAATCGTGAGCACGGGCATTCTTCTGGCGGCGCTGTCTTCAGCTCCTGCCATGGCTCAGAACAAGACGCTGACGATCTCCTGGTGGGGCTTCAACGGCGACAAGCTGGAAGAGATCGTGCTGAAGCCGTTCCGCGCCCAGTGCGGCTGCGAACTGGTCTTCGAGACCGGCAACAACGCCGACCGCCTGAACAAGATCAAGATCCGCGGCGGCAGCGGCGTCGATGTGGTCTATCTCACCGACAGCTACTCACAGCTCGGCATCCAGGAGGGCCTTTTCCAGCCGGTCGACCGATCCAAGCTTCCGAATCTCAACGGCATCTATGAACTCGCCCGCGCGCCGCAAGGGCAATTCGGTCCGGCCTACACCATCGGCCGCGTCGGCATCATCTACGACAGCGCCAAGGTGAGCGCGCCGGTCACCTCCTGGAACGATTTGTGGCGGGAGGATCTGAAGCGCCGCGTCTCGCTGCCTGGCATCACCACCACAGCCGGCCCGATGACCGTTCTGGTGGCCGCCAACAAGGCGGGCGTCGATCCCTATAAGGACGAGAAGGCGGCGTTCAAGGCTCTCGAGCAGCTGAAGCCCAATGTGGTGAAGAACTACAACACCGGCTCCGAGCTCGTGAATCTGTTCTCGACCGGCGAGGTCTCCGTCGCCATGGCACAGGACTTCACCCTGGCCCAGATCCAGGCGGCCGTGCCGACCGTTCGCTGGGCTGAGCTGAAGGAGGCCGACTATGCGACCCTCAACACGGTGAACATTGCAAAGGGCGCGGCGAATCCTGAACTCGCGCACCAGTTCATCAACTTCATCCTCGATCCCAAGATTCAGCAGACGCTCGCCGAACGCGGAGTGGACGCTCCGGTCGCGACCGCGGTGCAGCTGAAGCCCGAAGAAGCTGCCCGCTGGACCTATGGCCAGAAGATGATCTCGTCGCTCAAGCGCCTCGACTACGAAAAGCTGAATGCGGCGAAGAACGACTGGATCGATGCCTGGAGTGAGGTCTTCGGGAAGTAATCCGACCATCATGACCACAAGACGTTTCTGGCGCCGCAATGGCGCAACCGGGTGGGCGCTCTCGGCGCCCGCCACACTCGCCGTCATCGGCTTCCTGCTCGTCCCGATCGGGGCCGTGATCGCCGGCACCTTCATGGATCCACGCGGGGTCTTTGCTCCCTACATTTCCTATTTCAACAGCGGCTTCCGCACCACCGTCCTGTTCCGGACGCTCCAGATCGCTGCGATCACGACAATCATCTCCCTGATCTTCGGCTTCATGACTGCCTATGTGGTCTCCCGCGCGCCGGGAAAGCTGAAGAGCCTGCTCATCGTTGCCGCCGTCTTTCCTCTCCTGACAGGCGTGGTGGTCCGCGCCTTTGCGTGGCTCATCATCCTGGGCCGCAATGGCATCCTGAATCAGACCCTTCTGGCGCTCGGCATCACGAGCGAGCCGCTCGAGATGCTCTACACGCAAGGGGCCGTCATTATCGGCATGGTCTATCTCTTCGTGCCTCTGATGGTTCTGTCCCTTGTCGGCGTGCTGGAAAACATCCCGAGGGATGTGCTGCAGGCCTCCTCGTCGCTCGGGGCCTCGCCGCTCGCCACCTTCTGGCAGGTGCTGCTGCCGCTGGCGGTGCCGGGCTTGATCGTCGGCGCCGTGCTCGTCTTCACCGGCAGTTTCACGGCCTATGCCACGCCGCAGTTGCTCGGCGGCGAGCGGCAGACCGTTTTGGCGACGCTGCTCCATCAGCGTGCAATGGTGTCCTTCGACTGGGTCGGGGCTTCGACCATCGCGGCCATCATGACGGTGATCACCATCACCATCGTTCTCGCGATGAGCCACATCGCCCGCCGCATCAATCCCATGGCCACGTGATGTCCGACAGACCTCATCCCTTTCTCATCGTCGTTGCGGCACTGGTCTATCTCTTCCTCATGCTGCCGCTCGTAATCGTGGTCGGTGCGGCGCTCAGCGATACGACCTATCTCACCTTCCCGCCGCAGGGGCTGTCCCTGCGCTGGTTCGAGAACATCTTTGAGATCAGCGCGTTCCGCCGCACCATCGTGACGAGCCTGCAGATCGCCTTCATGGGGACGCTTCTCGCACTCTTGATCGGCATCCCGGCGGCCTATGCCCTCAACCGATTCCGGATTGAGCTTCCGAAATGGCTGGGGACGCTGTTCGTGCTGCCGATCCTCGTGCCCGAGATCGTTTTCGGGTTCGCACTGCTCAAATCGCTGACGGTCGGCGCGGGGGTGCCTATCCTCGCGGCTCTCCTCATCGGCCACACGCTTCTGGTGCTTCCCTATGTGGTCCGCGTCATCAGTGCGAGCCTGGCCTCCTTCGACTTCTCTATCGAGGAGGCGGCGATCAGCCTGGGCAGCGCTCGAGTCAAAACCTTCTTCACCATCGTGCTTCCGAATGTGAGGGCAGGGGTGATCGCGGCTTTCATTCTCGCCTTCATCACCTCGCTCAACGACGTGTCGGTCTCACTCTTCCTGACAGGGCCTGGGATCAGCACCCTGCCGATCCAGATCCTCGCCCATGTGGAGCAGTTCTTCGACCCCACCGTGGCGTCCGTTTCCGTCCTGTTGATGTTCCTTACCGTGGCCGTCATGGCAGTGGTGGAGCGAACCCTCGGCCTCACCTTTCTTGCGAAGTAGCTTTTACGTGACACAGCCCCTCGATCTCCAAGCCGTCTCGGCCCATTACGGAACGACCAAGGTTCTCGAAGACCTTTCGCTCTCGGTCCAGGCGGGCGAACTCGTCTCGCTCCTCGGCGCCAGCGGCTGCGGCAAGACCACGACCCTGCGCCTCATCGCGGGCTTTCTGTCGCCGACCACCGGATCGATCCAGCTTGGAGGCCGCGACCTGACCCGGCTGCCGCCCCACAAGCGCGATATCGGCCTTGTCTTCCAGAACTATGCCCTGTTTCCGCATCTCTCCGTGCTCGACAATGTGGCCTTCGGCCTTAAGCAGCGCGGCCTTGGAGCTTCGGAGCGCCGCAAGCGCGCCATGTCCATGCTGGAGCGCGTGGGTCTTTCGGCTCTGTCGGATCGTGCGCCCGGAGCGCTTTCTGGCGGCCAGAAGCAGCGCGTCGCCTTGGCGCGTGCGCTCGTCATCGAGCCGCCGCTGCTGATGTTCGACGAGCCACTCTCGAACCTTGATGCCAAGCTCAGGGTCGACATGCGTGTGGAGATCCGCCAGCTGCAGCGGTCGAACGGCACCACCTCGGTTTATGTCACCCACGACCAAGAGGAGGCCTTCTCGATCTCCGACCGTGTCGCCATCATGAATGCCGGACGGCTCATGCAGTTCGACCGGCCGGAGGTACTCTACCGGCGCCCCGCCAACACCTTCGTGGCCCGTTTCGTCGGTTTCGAGAATATCATTCCCTTAAAGGTCGTTGCACGCGATGGCGAGATGATCACCGCGGAAACAGCCGGGATGAGCCTCCGGCTGTCGCAAGCCGCCTATGGCGCCATCCCCGATAGCTTCCTCCTGGCCACGCGCCCCGACGGCTTGGTGGTATCCACCGACCCAGCCGCCGAAGGCATTCCAGCCCAATTGGGCCTGCGGACCTATCTCGGCCGTGCCTATCAGTACCAGTGCGAAACACCGGCTGGCCACCTCGTCGCCAATGGGAGCCTCACGACGCCGCTTGAGGCCGACACCGGCGTGAAGCTCGTGCCCATGCCAGAGCAATGCACCATCCTTTCGGCCGACGGGGCCCAGTGATGGCATCGATCCTCATCAGGAACGCCTGCCTGCTCCCCATCGACGAGGCCATGAGCGTCATTGAAGGCGGGTGGATCCACATCGAGGGCAGCACGGTCCGGGCGCTGGGCGCAGGCGAGCCGCCGCAGTTGGATGGGGCGGACATCATCGACGTGGATGGTGACGTGATCATGCCCGGCATGGTCAACCCCCATGCTCATCTGGCCATGACCCTGTTCCGCGGTCTCGGCGAGGATGTTGACGACCGGCTATTCCGCTACGTGCTGCCCATGGAACGCACGTTCGTGACGCCGGAGATGGTGCGTGTGGGCACGCTCCTTGGGGCGCTTGAGTCTATCGAGGCCGGTGTCACCACCATCGCGGACATGTATTACTACGAGACGGAGGTCGGGCGAGCTCTCGATCAGGCCGGCCTGCGCGGCGTGGTCGGCCAGACGCTTGCGACCTTCGACCCACCCGATCATAAGACGATGGACGAGGGCTTCGCGCTGGTCGAGGAACTCGTGGCCGAGTTTTTCGGGCACGACCGGATCATTCCGTCCATCGCACCCCATGCGCCATACTCGACCGATGTTGAGGTCATGGCCCGTGTCGCCCGTTGGGCCGAGGCATATCCTGGCGTTCCGGTGCAGATCCACCTCGCCGAGATGGACAGCGAAATGGAATGGTGCCGCAAGAACCATGGATTGCGGCCTGTCGCGGTGGTGGAGAAGGCAGGCCTGCTGATACCCGGGCTGATTGCGGCCCATTGCCTGCATATCGATCCGCTCGAGATCGAGCGTATGGCGAAAGCGGACGTGCGGGTCGCTCACAATGCGCGTTCCAATGCCAAGGCCGGACGCGGGATTGCGCCGATTGAGGCCATGCGGGCAGCCGGCATCAAGGTCGGCATCGCCACCGATGGCCCGATGAGCGGCAACACGCTGGATCTGTTCAGCCAGTTCGGGCCGGTTTCCATGTTCCAGAAGCTGCTCGGCCACAGCCGCAAGCCCATGCCAGCCGCCCAGGTGATCCGCATGGCGACGCTCGAAGGCGCGCAGGTGCTGGGCCTCGACAGCCGCATCGGCTCCCTTGAGCCCGGCAAGCAGGCGGATCTCATCCGCATCGACCTCTCCGCACCGCGTCTGCAGCCGGTCTACGACATCTACGCGACGCTCGTATTCTCAGGCATGCCTGTGGACGTGCAGGACGTGATGGTCGGCGGCCGGTGGATCATGCGCGGCCGCAATGTCGAGAGCCTGGAACGTAAGAAGATCCTGCGCGATGCGGGACAGATTGCGACGTCCTTCAAGGCTGAAATGGCCAGGATCGACGCTGCAGGGTGACGCCTTACCAGACGACCGGGTGCGTTTGCCCGGTTGCCACATTGACAAAGCCTTGGGGCGCAGCCTCGCAGGGCGCAACCAGAACCCAGCGCCACGGAGCGCAGGTGAGCGTCGCGAATTGCAGACGCTCCGGAAAGCCAGGGTACCAGCGTGGCGAGAAGGTCGGCTCGAAGAGCCATTCGATTGTCTCGGCTGCTGCGTATAGCCGCTGCATTTCCACATCGAGCTCTTCCGCCGGACGCTGGGTCATCAGCCCACCGATCTCATAGCGCACCTCGGCCAGAACCTTGCCGCCGCTGACAAGAACCCAGCCGCCGCCGATCTCCGCCACGCGGTTGGCCACCACCGCCATGGCCTCATCGGACGAGCCGACAATCCAGAGATTGTGCTTGTCATGGGCGACCGTGCATCCGACGGCCGTGTCGGGCGTCTTCGGTCCGCAGCCGAGCCAGAACATGCGCGAGATTTTTGCCTCGCCGGAGAAGCGGTCGACGATGGCGAACTTGGTGACGTTCCGGGCCGGATCGCGCTGGACCTCGCCGTTTTCGGCCGGCAGCTCCATTGTGATGAACTCGTCGTGCCAATGGAAAGGCCGCAGCAACGCCGCCTGCATCGTGGTTCGGCCGGGTTCAGCGGCGATAGCGAAGTCCTCAGGCTCGATGGTGCGTTTGATGTTCACCGTCTTCGATGCCCAATCGGGCCAGACGATGGAGGGCAGGGCTCCAAGATATTCCGTGCCCCTGGAGGCAGGTTCTCCGTCGGCCCACACCTCGGCGATCGAGAGCTTTTCAACGTCGTCGAGCAGCACGATGTCGGCAAAGCGTCCCGGCGCGATGCTGCCGACCCAGGGCGTCAGACGCATATGGCGCGCCGGGTTGATGGTCACGCACTGGATCGCGATCTCCGGCGAGAGACCCGACTGGATGGCGAGGCGCACATTGTAGTCCGTCGCCCCCATCCGCAGGGTGTCCGAGGCGCTACGGTCGTCGGTAGCAAAGGCAACTTGCGACCACTCGGAGAGGCCACGCTGGAGAAGGCCCTGTATGATCTCCGGCATGGAATGCGGCCGGATCTCGATGAAGGTGCCGTGTCGCAGCTTGTCCCACACCTCCTCGGCAGTCCAGCCTTCGTGATCGGACGCGAGGCCCGCCGCCGCGAAGGCGTTGATGGAGTTGAGATCGCGCAGACCAGCCCCGTGGCCTTCCACGACGCCGCGCTTCTCGAAGGTAGCTTGGATCATGCCCCAGAGACGCCTGTGCGATGGGTTCTCCGGGTTCCAAACGGCAGGCCAATCCATCACCTCGTCTAGGCCCGCGACCATCAGGCTCTGCGTCAGGAACTCCGACTGCTCGTCATAGCCGTAATAGCCGCCGCCCCATTCGTAGGCCGTGGGCGGCACCGCTGAGCCGGGAAGCGGGAAGATCTTCATGGGCGAGCCTTGCCGACGTGCCGTCAGCCAGAATTCCAGGTTGTGCGGGCCATCGACGTTCGAGAATTCGTGGCTTGCCTCACAGGTCCAGGTATTGCCGCGCGGCAGGACGAGGGCTGCCTCGTATTCCGGCGTGATATGCGAGCTCTCGATGTGCTTGTGCACCTCGCCGAAACCGGGAACGGCGGCAAGCCTCGAGCGGTCTTTCCGCACGAGGGCCGTTCCCGGGAACGTGCCTGCAGGTCCGGTCCAGGCGATGCGCCGACCGCGGATGGCGATCTCCTGATCGTCGAGCCACGTGCGTGTGTGAACATCGAGCAGCCGTCCGACGCGCAGGAGCATGTCCGTCGGCCGCTTGCCGAGTGCGACCAGAACGAGATCCTGACGGATCTTCACTTCGTCTGCGGCATTCACCAGAAGGTCGTCGGGAAGCGAGGCGGAACGGGTCACGGCGCACCTGTGGCTATGGTCAAAAACAGCCCGCTGTCGGATAAGACACCACCCGGACCTGAAAGGTTTCTACCCCGATCATGACCCTCGCAAAACCCCGCTTGACCGTCATCGACACCGATCCCGGCATCGACGATGCCATCGGCATCCTTCTGGCCCTCGCTTCGCCCGACTTCACTGTCGCCGGGATCACGACCGTGGCCGGCAACATCGGCATCGAAACCACAACGCGCAACGCAGGCCGCCTTCTCGCGTTTGCAGGGCGGGAGGATGTTCCGGTGTTCCAAGGGGCCGCCGCGCCGCTGTCGCGGATGGGACCTGAGCCGTTGAACCTGCATGGTGAGGACGGCATCGGCGGGGTTGCCTTGCCTGATCCCGCGCGGCCGCCCGAGAGCCCGCATGCCGTGGAATGGCTGGCGGATTTCCTGCTCGATCAGCCGGAAGGCATGGTCGACGTGCTCGCCCTCGGACCACTAACGAACCTCGCCCGCATCGTTCTGGAACGGCCTGCGGCTGCAAAGCGCATCGGCCGGATCATCGCCATGGGCGGCGCAATCCACGAGCACGGCAATGTCGGACCGCGCTCCGAGTTCAACCTATGGGCCGATCCCGAAGCGACAGCGGTCGTCGTCGCATCCGGCCTGCCACTCGTGCTCATTCCCCTCGACGTCACCCGCCGCGTGCGCGCCACGCGGGAATTCGTCGAGCGACTGGCAGCGAGCGGAAAACCTATGGCCACCATGGTTGCCAGTCTCATCGAGTCTTATTTCGAGGCTGAGACGAGCCGGGAGAGCCGTCCGCTCCACGACCCTTGCGTGATGTTGTACGTCCTCTCGCCCGAACTTTTCCGGGTCGAGGAACTTCGCCTAAGCGTTGATACGGGAGGCGCCGAGATGGCTGGAGCGCTCACGATCAATCCTGAAGGAGACCTTGTGAAGGTGGCCCTCGGCGTCGACGGTCTCGCCGCTCTGGATCTTCTCGCTCGACGCCTCACCGCTATCTAGACAAGCACCCCACAGCACATGACTGGGAAAATGTGATGACGGACGAGCAGCCGAAACCAGCGCCGGAATTGGACGAGGAGACCATTGCCTTCGCCCAGCGCGTTTTCCAGCACGCGCGAGCGGGGCAGGTGCAGGAGCTTGGCGATCTTCTCCGCATGGGCCTGCCGCCCAACCTTCGCAATGAGAAGGGCGACTCGCTTCTGATGCTGGCGAGCTATCATGGGCATGCCGAGACTGTGCGGGTTCTGCTTGAGCATGGCGCCGATCCCGAGCTTGCCAACGACCGCGGGCAGACGCCGCTCGCGGGAGCAGCCTTCAAGGGCGACATGGCATCGGTGGAGAGCCTTCTCAATGGAGGAGCCGATGTGAACGGGCGGGCTGACGGCGGCAAGACCCCGCTCATGGTGGCGGCTATGTTCAACCGGGTCGAGATCGTCGAGATGCTGCTGGCGCGTGGCGCGGATGTTCAGGCGCGCGATGCCGGCGGTCTGACGGCGGAGGCCCTGGCAGA
Source organism: Microvirga sp. CF3062 (assembly GCF_036314045.1). NCBI lineage: Bacteria > Pseudomonadati > Pseudomonadota > Alphaproteobacteria > Hyphomicrobiales > Methylobacteriaceae > Microvirga > Microvirga sp. CF3062. The sequence goes on along the minus strand of NZ_JAYGGN010000009.1, from coordinate 39,062 downwards.
TGCGATGGGTGCATCGGATACGGCGGAATTGCTGGCTCGTTCGGCCCAATCTTAGAGATTCTTGAGGGCTATCCTGGTTTGTGCGCTGTCAGGAGACCATAGCGCATCGAGCCAGTCAGATAGGCAATCCAGATGCGCGGAACGCTTAGGACGAAGATGCGGTTCTTGGCATGGGCGTCCAGCAGGTAGCGTCTGTAGTGCGGCTGCTTCACAAGCTTCTTCGCAATGCGCCCGGTGCAGAGCGCCCAGGTGCGCCTCACCCTGACGCTGAGGTCTTCGAACCCATCGACTACGAGGCCGGCTTTGCTGGCCCATGCGCGATACTCCGCTTCGCTGCCCATGCCCGGCAGGCGCCCCTCGCGGCAGATCGGCTCCAGCAGATAGCGTTCCTCCCACGGACGGGCACCGTCACGAGCCAACCAAGCGTAGACAGCGAAACGTCCGCCAGGGCGCAGGGTACGAAAGACCTCGTCGAAAAAGCGCTGCTTGTCCGGCATGTGCTCAGAGCTCTCGATGGCGATCACATGGTCGAAGGTCTCACTCTCGAAGGTGTTCTCGAGCCAGTCCTGCTGGATGAAGTGCAGCAGGGGCGACACGGCGTTCCGCGTCTGTGCCTGCCGAAGCTGTACGGATGAGAGCGTGACTCCGGTCACGCGAACATCGTGGCGACGCGCGAGCCACTCTGCCGTCGCGCCATAGCCGCAGCCGACATCGCAGATGTGCTGGCCGGGCTTTAGGTCCAGTGTGCCTGCGAGATGGGCGACGAGGGCTTCAACTGCCTGGTCCGGAGTCTCTCGGCCATCGGTCCAGAGGCCGTGATGAACATGCTCGCCCCAGATTTCGCGGTAGAACGGGTCCAACTCGTCATAATGCTCTGCGATGGCAGCGGGTGTCTGAACCTCGCGCGGTACGATCATGGCAGAGCCAGCGCTTTCCGCATGGAGTCCTGTTGGATGCGGGTGAAGGCTGCAACCTGCTGCATGAGGGAGGGCCATGTCCGACAAAGGTGAAAGAGCACCATCTGGCTTGGTCCGAAACGCGCAGCCTTGTTAAGCACAAAGGCAAGCCGAACCTGACTCTGGACGTCGGCGGCCATTTGCCGATGGAAATCCGTGCTGGCGTGACCATGGCGCAGAAACATCGAGGCAGCGAGATGCCCACTGTGCAGGGCCATCGACATTCCCTCGCCGGTGAAGGAGGGGATCACGCCCACCTGATCACCGAGGCGGAAGAGGCCTTGGGGCTCGGCTAAGTCGGGATGATGAACAAAGCCGTAGGGGATCTGAAAGATAGACAGAGGTTTCTCGAATAGTGGCAGCGAGTCCTGCAGCCGGTCGGCCAGGCGCGGGCACTCACCGATGATCTGTTCAACCAGGTTGTCCCAGCTCTTGCCGATCCGCCCGAAGCGCTCCTGGGTCACGACCAGGCACAGATTGGCGATGCCATCCTCGATCAGCTGCAGCCCGGCATAGCCGTCCTCGAACAGGATGATCTCGATGGCGCCATCGAGCGCGGTTAGCTGCTCCTCAGGCAGCCGGTAATGCATCTTAAAGCCGATGAGATCATTGATGGATCCTGACGCCGGGCGTTTGACGCCCCTGACATCATGCTTGCCGCTGGCCAGAAAGAGAGTCTCTGCTCGGATCGTGCCGAAGGGACCCGCATCGATCCAACTGCGCGTTTCATCGGCGGTAATGGATCGGACAATGACCCCTCGTTCGACGCGTGCGCCCAGCGACATGACCTTCCGCAGCAGCGCCTCATCGAGAACCTTGCGGGAGAGGCCGCGAGCCACGAAGGGCAGTTCCGCTTCGGCCTGCTTCCCACGATGATACAGGCGAAGGCGTGAAATCCGGCTCGCACCAAGGTCGTCGAGATCGATGCCGAGATGGGCAAGATAGGTCTGAGCCTCGACGCTGAGGAACTCGCCGCACACCTTGTGCCGGGGCTCCGGATCGCGCTCGAGGAGAAGCGCCGAGTGTCCTTGCCTGCCCAGGATGCAAGCGGCAGAGGCGCCGGCGAGCCCTCCGCCAACGATCACGATCTTCTCGGTGTGGTGGCGGCTCATTTGAGCCGGCTCACGCACAGGCGGAATGGGACGTGCCAACGGATTTCCGCCGCTCCAGGCGCAAGACCTGCCGCTTGCAGGATTCTCTCCCAGTCCTCTTTCCGAAAGCTACGGGCGATGGAGACAGGCCCGTCATGCTGGACGAAGCGGTGCCAGCGGGCGACGCGGGCGAGGGTGCCGAAAACGTGGAATGGAACGGGATGGCGGTGCAGATCGGCAATGTACCAGCCCCGAACAGTCACCTGTTCCATCCAGCGGATGAAGGCTGCGAGCTCCTCGTTTGACATGTGATGCGTCGTCTGAGAGCTGATCACGAAGTCGATCGGCCGTTCCGGCTTATAGTCGAAGACATTGCCCGTCCGGTACTCGATCATGACATCAGAGGGTGTGGCGGCTTGGGCAATCGGTTCGCTCATGGGATTGAGGTCGACCCCGACCAGATCGACGGGACGGCCCTTGCGGCGGCTCCATGCATGAATCTTGCGCAGGAGATCGCCATAGCCGTAGCCGACATCGAGAACCGTCACACGCTCATTTCGTGCCAGGCTGCGCGTCGCGTGATCGAGCCATCCCAGAATCGGGCCATGGGTAAGGGTCAAAGCGTTGACAGTGGCGAGATCCTTGAGGCAGGCCCGGTAATCCTCGAAGCTGACGGCTTCGGTATCCATCAGCTCCGTCTCGTGGCTGCGCTCGGCGAAGCTCCGGCCCATGTCCGTGTTATCCTGCGATGTCGAACCGGAAGGTTTCGGCAACCAGTCCGGGCCCGAAGGCCATTCCGAAACCTCTCGAATCCGGCGGCGCCTGCTGCATCATGCGGTCGAGCACGAACATCAAGGTGGCGGACGACATATTGCCGAAATCCCGCAAGACGCCGCGGGACCAGCGCAGAGCCTCGGGCGCAAGCTCAAGACCCTGCTCGACCGCGTCGAGGATCGTGCGACCTCCGGCGTGAACGGCCCAGAGGTCGAAGTCGTCCTTGTGCTGCCCACGCAGGATGCCGCCATCATCGTTGCGGGTCGCCTCATGGCGAAGCGCTTTCGTGATCTGCTGCGGCACTTCGCCGGACAGGCTCATTTCAAAGCCGGCATCGCCGATCCGCCACGTGATGAGATCTTGCGTGTCCGGAATTGTCGTCACGCGGAAATCCTTGAGGGCAATGCCCCGTGGTTCGGCGGAAACGAGGCTCGCGGCGCATCCGTCGCCGAAGAGCAGGGCACCCAGGATGACCTCGAGGTTGTCGGTCTCCTGAAGGTGTAGGGTGCAGAGCTCCAGATTGACGACCAGCACCTTCGCGGAGGGCTCTGACCGGACAATGTGATGCGCCAGCTTCAACGCATTGACGGCCGCCGCGCAGCCCATGAACCCGACCAAGGTGCGCTCGATAGCGGGATCGAGGCCGAGCCGTTCCATCAGCTGCTGATCGAGCCCCGGAGCGGTGAAGCCGGTACAGGATGCCACAACCAGATGGGAGAGAGAGGAGAGATCACCGCCCAGATCGAGGGCTTCAACAGCCTTCTGGGCAAGCTCGATTGCGTGGGTTTCGAAGCGCTCCATACGGGCAGCCGTCCCGGCAAACTGCCCCGGTTGAAAGAAGCCCTCCTGATCGGCAGCGATGTCCAGATTCTCACTGGGTGTAAGGGTCGAGTAGCGATGCTCGATCCCGGAGCGCTGCACCATGCGCCTGAATAGGAGCTTGTCCTTTCGCTCGGGCAGGAAGTGGTCGACGAAACCGATGAAGGTCTGATGGACGTCATGCTCAGGCACAGCCGTGCCGATCCGGTTGATATACGCGCCTGTCACGAAAGCCACCCTGCCTCTCCGGCCCGAGCCTCAAAGATTGCCGCTCAGGGACATAGGGCGCGGGGCAGGCGAGTGAACGCGGGTGCCGCAGAAGTCGCACCCATGGCAGTTGGCCGTATCACTGTGGCGCAGATGCTACCGCTGGCGTGGGGGGCACTGTTTCGGGCAATGATTCTGCATCCGGCCGGCCCCGTTTGAGGGTTTGCTCTCGGGCAAAGATGAACAGGCCGGCTGCGACCACGATGAGGATGCCGAACAAGGCCAAGGCGTCAGGCCACTCGTCGAAGAAGAGGGCGCCGATGACCAGGGCCCAGAGGATCTGGCTGTACTGGGCCGCTCCCAGGCGGTCGGCTGGAGCGTACATAGTCGCCACGATGAAAAGAGCCTGCGCGACGAAGGCCGTGGCCGCAAAGGCGAGGAGCAGAATCCACTGATCGGCTGTTGGCCACATGAAGCCTGGGATCATCAGCACGCCGGCAATAGCGGTCGTCCCAAGGAATACAGTGCTGATCAGGGTGAAGCGTTTTTCCGTCTGGCCGATCATGCGGCCGGAAATGACCCCTCCAGCCGCGCATAAAGCGGCAGCGAGGGCTGCGATATGTCCGGGCAGAAGCTCCCTGAACCCGGGACGCACGATGATCAGCACCCCGATGAAGGCGGCGCAGACAGCAAGGCCGCGCCGCCAGCGGACGTGCTCCTTCAGGATGAAGATCGAAAGAACTGTCACTAGGCTGGGCATGAGGAAGAGAAGCGCAAAGGCTTCCGCAAAAGGCAGGCTCCGGAACGCGATGACGCTCAACGGCGTCGTGACCGCGAGCAGGAACACCCTCAGACCCATGAGCCAGGGTCTTTTCCAGCGCACGATATCGAGAACGCTGTCGCCCGACTTCATGAAAACGGGGGAGAGGATCAGCGGGATGAGATATCCGAAAAAGGTAACCTCGAACGGGTCGAGGCCATGGCCGATGGCCTTCACGATGGCGTCGCCCCAGGCGAAGACCGCAAAGGCGAGGAAGGCGAGAACAATACCTTTGACCATATTCAGGCGATCCCGCAGGAGGGGCGGTTAGAAAAGGCAAAGGCGCCAGCCAATCGGGCCAGCGCCACCGAGCGGGAGAACAGGATAACAGGGTTATCGCGGGATGACGAGGCGGGGGCGCTTGCGTTCGACCACTACGACCTTCGGTCCCTCATTGCGTTCGCCCATGGAGAAACGGTCTGCCAAGCGCACAGGTCGGCGGACCGGGGTAGGAACTGCGGCCCTCATGACCTCAGGCCTGACCTCGTCCTCAGGCATGCCCATGAGCTGGGCCGCGATCTCGACCTGGCTCTCTACATCCTCCGTCAGACCCTGGGCCGCCGCAATGGCTTCCTCAAGGGCAGGAGGGTCGACGCGGGTAACGCGTCGGTTCTGGGTTTCCGAAGGTTTCTTCTTGGCTAGCATCGGGCTTCTCCTGTGCAGAGCCTTAACTCACGACCCTCAGGTTTGCGTAATGCATGGTTGAGACGGCAGGGCTGCACTCAGCGCAAGCGAGGCTGAAACTCCCTCGATGCTCTTGAACGCGGCTGGAGGAAGCGGGATCCATGGAGAGGCGTGGAAATCAGCCAGCAACAAAGGTTTTCAAGGCGTGGCGCCTACCAGATGGGCACTGATGCAGGGCTGACATCACAATTCCTCTTTTCGTCCGGCACGGATTCGACCATATCGAGCGGCTGAGGCGTCCAGTGCCATCCTCGCCCGGAATCAGACGAAAGGCATTCCCGTGCTTACTGCCAAAATTCTCCTTCTCGGATCCGGTGAGCTCGGCAAGGAGTTCGTGATTTCGGCCAAGCGGTATGGATGCCATGTGGTGGCCTGCGACAGCTATGCGAACGCACCTGCCATGCAGGTGTCGGATGAGGCGGAGGTGTTCTCCATGCTGGATGCGGATGCACTGAGGCAAGCCATCGAGAAGCACCGGCCCGATTTCATCGTGCCCGAGATCGAGGCGATCCGGACCGAGGTTCTGCAGGAGTTCGAGGATAAGGGCTTTACGGTCGTGCCCTCCGCCCGTGCCGCCTCGCTGACCATGAACCGGGACCGGATCCGCGAGCTTGCTGCCACCGAGCTTGGGCTGCGCACGTCCAAGTACCGGTATGCGGAGAGCTTGGAGGAGGTGAGGGTCGGAGCTGAGCACACGGGCCTGCCCTGTGTCATCAAGCCAGTTATGTCCTCCTCGGGCAAAGGCCAGAGCACCGTGCGGACAGCCGATCAGCTGGAGCCGGCCTGGAGCGATGCCGTGGCCAACATGCGGGGCGACCGCAAGAAGGTGATCGTCGAGGAATTCGTTGCTTTTGAATATGAGATCACCCTGCTGACGATCCGCTCCCGCGAGGGCGTCTCTTTCTGCGAGCCCATCGGGCACCGGCAGGAGCGGGGGGATTACCAGGAATCCTGGCAGCCGACGCCGATGACCGAGAAGCTGCTCGATGATGCCAAGGAGATGGCCCGCAAGGTCGTCGACAACCTGGGTGGCTACGGGATCTTCGGCGTCGAGTTCTTCGTCACCCGTGACGAGGTGATCTTCTCGGAGCTTTCGCCGCGCCCGCACGATACGGGTCTCGTTACGCTCCTGTCTCAGAACCTCTCCGAGTTCGATCTCCATGCCCGCGCCGTCCTGGGGCTGCCGATCCCGCCTATCCGGCTCAACGGACCGAGCGCATCGGCTGTGATCCTGGCGGATCGCGAGGCCGAACGGTTCTCGATTCTGGGGCTGCGCGAGGCGTTGGAGCTTGCTTCCGAAGAAGCGGACGTAGAGGTCCGCCTGTTCGGCAAGCCGACGACCCGCAAGCACCGCCGCATGGGCGTCGCCCTGGCGTCCGGGAGTACAGTTGAGGAGGCCCGCGAGCGGGCGCGCCAGGCAGCGGATCGGATTCGGATCACCTACGAGGGCTGAACCTGCGGGTCAGGCCGCGGTGCTTTCCCGGTCGAGCACCTCGGTCGTGCGCCGGTAGAGCGCTTTCGTTTCATCGTGGGAGGGAGCGATGCAGAGGACGCCGAGCTTGCCGAACTCCGACAGGGCGCCGATCAGGTGGAACACGACACCCTTCTGGCAGGCTCCATCGAAGTGCAGCCTGTTGATGGCTGCGATGTCGATCAGGTCCCCGGGAGTGAGGCCACGATAGAGCGGCGATTCGAGGTTGTCGGAGGCGTAGTAGCAGCGGGGGTGACCGGCCGGGGTGAGGAAGTTGCCCGTGGCCGGATCGTAGCAGCCGTCCGTGAGGAACTCGAGCATCATGAACGGATGGGTCGTTCCCCCGCGCCTCAGGTTGATCTCGATAGCGTAGTGGCGCCACTCGTTGCCTTCCAGAACCGACAAGAAGTCGACGGCGAAGCGTCCGCAGACGCCCTTTTCGGCCAACACTCGCGCTGCCTTCAGACCATTCTCCTGGATTTCGAGGCGGTATTGCTCATCGGCCGGAAAGGTGCAGCCGAGGAAGACCTGTCCGCTCTCGCCGCCGAGAACCTGATCATGGGTCGAGACGGGCTCAAGCTGCCCGAGCGGGTCGATGCGGAACTGGGCCGAAGGGGAGCGCTTGACCTCCCCGTCGATGAACTCCTCCGCGATGCCACCCATGACGGAGAGCTTTTCCTCGAACAGCTCCCAGGTCATATCCTTGGCCTCGAAGGCCAGGTGAGGAAGGCGGCCGCGGATCCAGCTCCGCAGCTCGGCTCCTTCGGGGACGCCTTCATAGGCGAAGACTGCATTGCCCTCGCCTGAAAAACCCTCATTGAGCTTCACGACCGCTCGTCTGATGGCAGGTCGGCGTTGCTTCAGCTCCAGCAGGGCATCCACGATCTGATCCTGCGTGAAGAGATCCTCAAATCCCTCAGGCATTGCAATGCCTGCCTCCCGGAAGATTTTCCGCGAGCCACTTTTGGATCCTAAGGACAACAGGTCCGGGTCGCAGCCATAGATCGGCAGGTCGAGGCTGAGCGCAAGGTCGCGCTCCAGTTCCGTGACGTTGAAGCAGATCATGTAGGCAGAAGACGGATCAGGAATGGCATCCCGGATCCGCTGCTGCAGGCGAGGGCGATCGATGATTTTCTCTGTCAGCGATGTCTGTGAACCGTCATGGCAGGACAAAAGGGTCAGACGCTTCCTTGCATGCTGCGCCGGAATCCCCGGCAGCAGGTGCAGGTAATAATCGATGATGGGCTCCGGGATCGTGTGGCTCGTCACGTAGATGATCTGTGTTCGGGGCAGCCGCAGGAGCATCAGGTAGCAGAGCATCCGCTCTTCGTAGTGATGCGCGCCTGAGATGTTGGCGAGGACCTCCCGATCCATGGTCAGGCTCGGAACGATGACGACCGTCCGAGGAGTGTCCTGATCCAAAAAACCACGAAACATTGGAGGCAGACGAGCCTGCAACCGTGCGAATGCTCCCGGTTCAGGGGGAGGTCCTGAGCTGCCTGCTCCATCCAACATCGACTGGCTTCCCTTTCCATAGAGGCAATGAACCTTTGCCTTGCAGCGGAACGCGTGTGGCCAAGGTTTTGTTGCGCCGCAGCTGCGCGGGCAGGCTAGTTGCCCGAAAAGGCGTAATCGCCGCCAAGAGTGTCGAATAGGTAGTGTCGGATAGGTCACAGGTGCCGTTATCGTTAGCGCCTCCCATGGCTCTCAATCGGACAATACCTAAGTATGGAGAGGCTCCGCCCGGCATGAGACAGGGAGGCTGGATGCTCTCCAGCTTAAGTTCTTGAAGACCATCAATTTCGAGGCGCTGTTCAGCGCATCCCCGAATCCTTACGTGCTGCTGGACCTCTCCCTCAACATCGTCGGCATGAACGACGCCTACCTGCAGGTCACCATGCGGGAGCGGGACGATCTTATCGGACGCAACATGTTCGATGCCTTCCCCAGCGATCCGGATTCGCCGAGCCATCGCCAGCTGCGGAATTCCTTCGAAAAGGTCATCCGCGAGAAGATCGCCGACCATCTCCCGCTGATCGAATACGCCATCCCGCTGCCTAACGGCCAGGGTTTCGAGGAACGCTTCTGGAGCGCGACACACACACCTCTCTTCAACCATGCGGGCGAGATGACCTTCATCCTCCAGCACACGGTCGATGTGACGGAGCTTCAGCGCCTGAGAGTTCTCGCTCGAACCTCCGGCTTGTCGACAGGGGCATCCGTCCTGATCGAGACGGGCATGCTCCGCCGGGCGCAAGCGGTGCAGGAGGCTAATCAGGTACTGACCGAGGAGCGGCAGCACCTGCGAGGCCTCTTCGAACAGGCTCCTGGCTTCATGGCCGCCCTCAGCGGTCCGGACCATGTATTCACAATGGCCAATGCAGCGTATCTGCGGCTGGTCGGTCGCGAGGACATCGTCGGAAAGACCGTCCGTGAGGCTCTCCCCGAAGTCGTCGATCAGGGCTTCACGACACTCCTCGACCGCGTGCATCAGAGCGGACAGCCCTTCGTTGGCCGGAGCATCAGGATTGTCCTGGCGCCAAGCTCCGGCGGTGCTCCTGAGGAGCGCTTTCTCGATTTCGTCTACCAACCGATCTTCGACCCGGACAGCAAGGTGTCTGGAATCTTCGTCCAGGGCCACGACGTGACCGAGCAGAAGCGGAACGAGGAGGCCCTGCACGAAAGTGAGGAACGTTTCCGTGTGATTGCCAACTCCATCGACCAGATGATCTGGGCAACGCAGCCGAACGGCTTCCACGATTACTACAATCAGCGCTGGTACGAATATACAGGTGTCCCCGAAGGCACGACCGATGGCGAAGGATGGAACGGCATGTTCCATCCGGAAGATCAGGAAAAGGCTTGGGGTGTCTGGCGCCAATGCCTGGAAACCGGGGAGCCCTATCACATCGAATACCGGCTTCGGCATCGCTCGGGCGAGTACCGCTGGGTTTTAGGGCAGGCTCAGCCGCTGCGCGACGACAAGGGGCGCATTGTTCGGTGGTACGGCAGTTGCACAGATATCCATGACCTCAAGCAGGCTCAGGAGGAGACACGCCGTCTTGCGTCGATGCTGGCCGAGCGGGTGGCTGAGCTGGATGAGGCGAATGAGGAAATTCAGCGCTTTGCCTATATCGTGAGCCATGATCTCAGGGCGCCCCTCGTCAATGTCATGGGATTCACGAGCGAACTTGAGGCCGCCCAGGCAGAGGTGGAGCGCTTCTACCGAAATGTTCTCGGGAAGGATCCTCAGCTGGTCACACCGGAGGTTCGCACGGCTGTTGAGACGGACCTGCCGGAGGCAATCAGGTTTATTCGGTCCTCGACCGTTAAGATGGACAAGCTGATCAACGCCATCCTGAAACTTTCCCGCGAAGGCAGGCGCGTGCTCATGCCGGAGCCGCTCAGCATGCGCCAACTGCTCGAGGCCCAGCGCCAAAGCGTCGCACATCAGCTGCAGGAGCGCAGGGCGGAGCTCGTCATCGATGCTGTCCCGGATATAACAAGCGACCGCCTCGCCGTCGAACAGGTCTTCGGAAATCTGATCGAAAACGCCGTAAAGTATCTCGATCCGGCCCGGCTGGGCCGAATTGAGGTGCGTGGCAGGGATCTTGGCGGCAATGTTCGGTACGAAATCCAGGACAACGGGCGCGGGATCGACCCTAAGGATTTTGAACGGATTTTCGACCTGTTTCGGCGCTCCGGCGCTCAGGACCAGCAGGGGGAGGGCATCGGGCTTGCGCATGTGCGCGCGCTCGTGCGAAGGCTTGGCGGCACGATTAACGTGTCATCGCGACCGGGGCAGGGCTCTACCTTCACGGTCGTTCTGCCAAAATACATCAGCATGCCTTCGGAAGCCGCCTAATGCCTCAGCAACAACCCGTCATCATCATTATGGTCGAAGACGACGAGGGACACGCCCGCCTGATCGAGAAGAACATTCGCCGCGCGGGCGTCTGTAACGAGATCCGGACCTTTGCGAGCGGGACGAGCGCCCTGGAGCATCTGTTCAGCGAAGATGTTCGCAATGCTGGGCCGTTTCTCGTTCTGCTGGATCTGAACCTGCCGGACATGAACGGTGTGGACATTCTCATCAAGCTGAAGGCCGACGAAAAGTTGAAGCGCGCACCGGTCGTTGTGCTCACGACCACCGACGATCAGCGCGAGATCCAGCGCTGCTATGATCTCGGCGCCAATGTCTACATAACGAAACCGGTCGAATACGAATCGTTTTCCCAGGCGATACGCCAGTTGGGACTTTTCCTGTCGGTCATTCAGGTTCCCGAGACGCTATGATCGAAGGTTATACAGAAAGCCCGCCGATCCGGCTCCTGTACATCGATGACGACCACGGACTTGGTCGGCTCGTCGAGCGGTCCCTCTCACGTCACGGCTTCCATGTCAGGCATGCTTTGAGCGGGGACGAGGGACTCAGCCAGCTCGCCGCCGAGCGCTTCGATGTGATCGCTTTGGACCACTTCATGCCAGGCAAGGAGGGTCTGGAGGTTCTCACCGAGATTCACAAGCTCTCCGACCCTCCGCCGGTCGTCTACGTGACCGGCGCCGATGAAGGCCGGATCGCAGTTGCCGCTCTCAAGGCAGGCGCAGCTGATTACGTGATCAAGGATGTCGGCGGGGTCTTCCTTGATCTTCTTCGCACGGCCGCCGAGCAGGCGCTTGCGGCCGCACGCCTCCGACGCGAGAAGGAAGCGGCCGAGCGGGAAATGCGCGAGGCTCGAGAGCGGGCAGAGATGCTTCTTCGCGAGGTCAACCACCGCGTCGCCAATAGCCTGCAGCTGGTTGCCTCCCTGGTGGCCATGCAGCAGAGGGCGCTTGGAAACGATACGATCGCCAGGGACACCCTGACCGAAACCCAGAGCCGGATTACGGCCATCTCGCAGATCCATCGCCGTCTCTACACGTCGAACGACGTTCGTTTCGTCGAGATGGACACCTACCTGCAAGGGCTCGTTGAGGAACTGGAAGGTGCCATGCGGGCCGCCGGTCGCGTGCATACGATCAGGGTTTTGGCGGAACCTATCTCGATTCCCACCGACAAGGCTGTCTCCGTTGGAGTCATCGTGACAGAACTCGTCACTAACGCCTTCAAGTATGCTTACCCGGAGGGCGCATCTGGCGACATCCGTGTTACTCTGTCGTCGTCCGGCGAGAAGGTGGTTCTTGTCGTGGAGGATGACGGCATCGGCTGGAGGGGCGACGGAGAAGTGCAGGGGAGCGGGCTTGGCACAAAGATCGTAAGAGCCATGGCGTCCAATCTGCAATCGGCCATCGAGTTCGACAAGCAGCACGCGGGAACACGTGCTGTGCTGCTCTTTGCAATTTGACGGGCAGTTCTGAAGGGGACGTTTTCATAAGAAAAGAGGCGCCCAGTGCATGGGCGCCTCTTTTCACATAAGTCCAGTGACGGCTTTTTGGACCGTCAGATCAGATAGAAGTGGCTGTGCTTCAGGGTGATGTCGGCATCGATCTTGGCGAACTCGACCGCCTTGGCTTTCGTGCCCGAGCCATCCGCATCATAGGAGAGAATGCCGGTCTTTTTGTCGTAGACCAAATAGTCGTTCTTATCCTTGGCCTGCGTTCCGACAGTGAAGAAGTTCTTGCTCAACAGCGACGGCTTGTCGGGCGATCCTTTGCCCAGCTTCTTGAACACGGCGTCATTGAGGTAGAATTTATCGTCCTTCATCTTGAAGTCGGTAATCGTGTCGAAGTTCACCCTCCTGTCGGTCGAGGAACTTCCCAGCTTCTGGTCGAAAACGAATTTGTCCTTGCCGGTGCCTCCGGACAGGGTGTCGTTGCCGTAACCGCCAAAGACCATGTCGTCGCCTTCGACGGCGGCGATCATGTTCTTTCCGGCATTACCGATCATCACGTTGTTCAGGCTGTTGCCGGTCAGCGTGAGGGCGGTTGTACCGGAGGCGGTGATGTTGATGGCATCGCTCACGAGCGTCATGCTCGAGGAGGTGACAACGGTCTTCTCTTCCTGAAGCCAGACGAGATCGCCAGCGAAGGTCGACGGCAGAACGAAACCTGAGGGCATCTCGTCACCGAAGATATAATCTGCACCGCCTGTGCCGTAGAGCCTGTCTGAGCCGGCACCGCCAACGATCAGGTCATCGCCGCCATTGCCGTAGCCGATATCGTCGCCGTTTCCGCCGATCATCACGTCGCGGGTATTGCCCCCGAACAGCTGATCGTTGCCTTCTTTGCCGTTCAGGCCGTTGACACCCTCATTGCCGTAGAGATTGTCATCCCCGTCTGCGCCGATCAGCTTGTCCCGGTCATTGCCGCCAAAGCCGTTCTGACCCTTGCCGACATCACGCCACTCATACTTGCGAAGAGCCACCTGCCGCTCGTCATTGACCTCAAGGTCCGCCGGCTTGCGGCCCGCCATCGCGATCAGATCCGCGAATTTAACGACCGTGCCGTCACTGAGCTTGAGGGCCGAGGCGGAACTGCTGTCCAGTCCAGAGTAGTCGTTGAAGACGATGGCGCCGCCGTCGCTGAACACCAGCGCAAGCTTGTTGTGCTTCGGGGTGTCGATCCAGTTTGCAACCTTGCCGACCCAAGTCGCCTTGATGTCCTTGAGGGAGTAACCTGTCAGCTCAATGACATCATCACCGGGCCTGAAGTCCCAGATCATGTCGACGCCATCGCCCTTAGCATAGCGATAGGTATCCTGACCGTCATTGCCGTAGAGGTTGTCGCCAATAAGGACCTTTTTCAGCTTTCCGTTGCCCGGATTCCAGGCGATCTCGCCGCGATCCGTGCCGCCGTAGATCGTGTCGTTGCCGCCTTCACCCTGCATCTCGTCGTTGCCGCTGCCACCATGAATGAAATCATCGTGGTCGCCTGCTTCGATGAGGTCGTCGTTTCCGATCTCCTGCGGAGGAACAACGACGGGAAGTTGGACCTCGACCTTGGACAGCCCGGCATCGACGGCCGTGACATGCCTCGTCGTTTCATCGATCATGTAGGAGACTGTGCGGCCGGTGCTCGCATCGGCATCGCTGTCCAGGGTATCATCAGAGCCGGCATCCAGGTTGGTGAACTGGTATGTTCCGTCAGGACCCTTGCCGAACTGAACATTGTAGGTCCCATAGGACACATCACTGAACCGGTACTCGCCGTCGTCGCCCGTCACGACAATCGAAACGATCTTGCCGCTGAAATCGATGAGCTTGACCTCGACTCCGGACAGGCCAACTTCCTGGCCGCCGTCATCCTGGACGCCATCCTTGTCGAGGTCGAGCCATACCCGTCCTGAGAGAGAACCGGTCGGTCCTGCCGGAGGTGTGAGAGGCGGCGCGGAGGGTGCCAGTCCCCAAAGCTTGAGGCTGTCGTCGCGCTTGGTTCCGTCCGCGCCGACGCTCGTAAGACGCGCGCCAAAGCCCTGCAGAGCTAAGTGCTCAAGGGTCAGGTTTTCAGTGACATGGTCGAGGATGATCGTGACCGTCTTGACGTCATCACGCCCGATGCCGGATGTGCCGATCCCGATTCCCACATCGTAGGGAGTCAGGGGACGGCCGTTCATATTATCGCTGTTTCCAGCGCCCGGTACGGAGGCAACCCCATCGGCGTCCAATGCACGCCCTTCGATGAAGGAGGCGCTGCTGCCTGATCCAGCGATCGAGAGACCCTTCAGCCATGTCTCATCTGCGGAATTGTCTTCAATGCCAGCAATGTGGAAGAAAATGCCCCGCAGGTCGGCAGTGTCTGTATCCGTGCCCCCGTCGTTGTCGAAGACGGATGCGGTCAATTGAAGGGTGCCATCCGCCAGTTGCTCGACGAGAAACTTAACTGCCGGTGTCCCGATCTCATACACGGAACCGGTCTTCCCGATCAGTTCATCCTGATTGATGATGAACTCGAGAGCGCGAACTACGCCAGACATGCAACTTGCCCCTAGACCGGAATGAGCTACCGCAGTGAAGTCAGAGCGTGCCACCCCTTAGTTGGAGCCTATCAATCCGTTTCATGACGTAAAGTCAATTGCTGCTTAAGTTTCCAGCAGATTGCCCAACGTGAAATTAGATATAGAATATATAAATTGTTATGAGATTACCTAAAATACAGCACCTGAATTTGCTATTAAGCTGACACGAAGTTCCTGATGAAATGTACCAACTCGAGCTACGAACAGGTGAGGGCTGCCCATCTATCCTTCAGAAGGCTTCCCTGTTGTAAGAGATCACGCCTTTATCGATGCGGCGTTCGTCGTGAGGAGGCGACATTCAGTCTTGCCCGGATTTCCCCGACCAGTAGATTCAATTCCCTCTGCACCCTGTTCAATCGCGACAGAAGTTCACTGTCAGGCATGCTGGCGGTAGAGGCGTCATCCACTCCGTTGGGAATTTGCTGCGTCATGCTGCGTAACTCCTCCAGGGTTGTCGGGCCGATATTGGGCACCGTTAGCCACTGGGCATCGGAGATACTGGCCACCTCCCGGATCGTGGGGCACCGGCCCTGGAACTCTGCCAGGATGGCCCCCCGGACGCGTCCGGAGCATTTCTCGATCGGAAATGGATCGTCCAAACCCATCTCGCCCCCTCGCACGCTCACCAGTGAGATACTGTCCATCATCAAGAATGCGACCCTCAAGACTTGGCCGTGTCGGATACTCATGCGTACCGGCTAATTGTGGAAAAGAGCAGACGTCATTTCGAGGGTGGCGGCATGCGTTGGGAGTAGCCAAATTGCTCCACATCTACATTGGGCCGCTCGGAGAAGGTACATAGGCTCAAATCTTTGAACCTATTAGCCAAAAATGGGTTATGCCTCGGATCCTGGCTGCGATGTCTCCCTCTCCGCCGCCAGTTCCAAAATCTCGTGACTCTCAAGCTGCAGATGCCCATTATTAGCCGGCAACCTTATTGCGGTCATGGCTTTTGAGCGGTAAGCAGGGCGATTGTGCCGTCTTTTCCGATCCCCGAGGGCTGAATGTCTGCAACTTCCGTCTTGATCCACCTTTTCGGTGAGATTGCCCTGCTTCTCTGGGGCATCACCATGGTCAACAGCGGGGTGCAACGCGCTTTCGGCAGCGATCTGCGCTGGATCTTGGGAATAGCATTGAGAACTCGCCTCCAGGCCTTTCTGGCAGGCGTCGGCGTCACGACCGTCCTTCAAAGCAGCACGGCGACAGCCCTGATGGTGGCGTCTTTCACGGCCGGAGGAGCAGTAGACATCGTTCCGGCTCTTGCCGTGATGCTCGGGGCGAATGTCGGCACAACTCTGATCGTGCAGGTGCTTTCCTTCGACGTCTCCCTAATCTTCCCTATCCTGATCATCGCGGGCTTCACGGCCTACCGGCGCGGAAAGTCGAGCCGAATCAAGGATCTCGGGCGCGTGGCTATCGGGCTCGGCCTGATGCTGCTTTCGCTGCGCCTCCTGAGCGAGACGATCCATCTGATTGAGGATTCGATCATCCTCAAGGAGCTCCTTGCGTCCATCGCGTCCGATCCGCTGATCCTGGTACTTCTTTCAGCCTTCCTCGCATGGATTGCCCATTCCAGCGTCGCCGCGATGCTGCTGATCATGTCGCTGGCCGCAGCCGGCGTCATCGGGCCATCGGCGGCACTTGTGATGGTGCTCGGCGCCAATCTCGGCAGCGCTCTCAATCCATTTATCGAGGCAATGGGAGGAGACCCGGCCAAGATCCGCGTGCCCGTCGGCAATCTGGCCACCCGGGTCATTGGCTGCGCCGTGGCTATTCCGCTGATCGACCCGATCCTCTCCGCAATGGTGGCATTCGATCCGAACCCGGCGCGTCTCGCAGCAAACTTCCACACGATCTTCAACATCGTCGTGGCGGCCGCCTTCATCCTGCCGCTGCCATGGATCGCAAAGCTGCTTGTCAGGCTGTTCCCGGAAAAGCTCCAGGCCTCCGACCCAGGAGTGCCGCAATACCTGGATAAGGACGCCTTGGACACGCCTCCGGTCGCCCTGTCGAACGCAGCCCGCGAGGTTCTTCGCATGGTCGACACGGTCGAATCGATGCTGCGCAGCTCTCAGGATCTCTTTAGGGAAGACGACATCAGCCGTGTCGACCAGGTGAGCCGTACGGACGACGTGCTCGACCGGCTTTTCAGCGCCATCAGACGCTATCTCAGCTCTATCAACCATGAGGCCCTAAGCGAGGCGGAGGCGAAGCGCCTCTCGGATATCCTCGCCTTCGCCATCAACCTGGAGCATGTGGGCGACATCATCGACAAGAACCTGATGGAGCTTGCCGCCAAACGCATCAAGAACCACCTGCGCCTGCCGAAGGACAGTCTGGATGACATCACCAGCATGCACGGCAAGCTGCTGGAGCACCTGCAGCTGGCCGCGTCGGTTCTCATGTTCCAGGACATCGGCTCGGCCCGCAAGCTGGTCTCCGAGAAGGAACGGTTCCGGGATCTCGAACGCGCTGTGGCACAGAAGCATCTCGATCAGCTTCGATCCGGCAGGACGGCAGGGGACACCGGCACGCTTCAGCTTGATATTGTACGTGATCTGAAGCGTATCGAGGCTCACATCGCCTCCACCGGCCACTCCTTGCTGGAGCAGAGCGGTGAGCTCAAGCCGAGCCGTCTGACATCCTGATCGCGAAAGCTATTTCTGATCCTTGAGCGCGCGCCAGTCCATGTAGCGGACCGGATCGGGCAGTCCGATGTCCCGCCGCTCATGGTCTGACAGGTGGCTCAGATCCGAAATAACCGTATCGCTCCTGAGAGGATCCGGGAGGAGCCAGAATTTTAGGCGCAGCCAAGCGCTCTCGATACCGCGCAAGCGGCGAGTCTCTTCGTACCTCATGACAGCCTACCGATTTGTTTCGTCAGAGAGCTTCCAGAGCCCTCGATCAAGCATCCGTAAGGTGCGCCTGTTACGGTAGCTTGACAAAGCAAATGCCAATGGGCTGGCATAAGGCAGCCTTATGGATGATCTATGCCCAAGATGCCGTCGAAACTTCCTCCCATGAGCGCCGTCAGAGTCTTCGAGGCCGCGGCGCGGCACCAGAGCTTTACCCGGGCAGCCGAGGAACTGGGCATGACCCAAGCTGCCGTGAGCTATCAGATCAAGATTCTCGAAGATCGGATCGGCGCACCCCTGTTCGTCCGCCTGCCGCGCCAAGTCACCCTCACGGCGAAAGGACGGCAACTGGCTCCTGCCGTGACGGAGGCGTTTGAAGCTCTGCGCACTGCCTTTGCGGGCATCGAAGCGACGGCTCAAACCGTTCTCTCGATCTCGACGCTCACCACTTTTGCGGCCAATTGGCTGGTTCCCCGGCTGGGCCGTTTTCAACAGCTTCATCCGGATATTGCCGTTCAGATCAATATCTCAGGGCAGGTGGTGGATTTCGGTCAGAGTGACTTCGACCTGGCGATCAGGAGCGGGAATGGGAACTGGCCAGGCCTGGAGGCGCATCTTCTGTTCCCGAACCTGTTCACGCCGGTCTGTAGCCCCGAGTTGATCCGGGGTATCACACTCAAACAGCCTTCCGACATCCTGAGATTCCCGATCATCTCGCCGAACGATCCGTGGTGGCAGGATTGGTTTGCTGCGGCCGGGGTGCAGGACTTCGATCCCTCGCAGCGTCCCGACAACTATCTTGGCGCTCAGCAATTCGAGGGCACGGCCGCTATGGCAGGGCAGGGGTTCGCCCTGATCAACCCGTATTTCTTTCCCGGCGATCTTGCTGCGGGACGTCTTGTTCAGCCCTTCGAGCTGCTCGCCACGTCCGAGCGTGGGTACTGGCTGGTCTATCCGAAAGCCCGGCGTCGCTCCCCTAAGATCGAGGCATTCCGCGACTGGATGTTGAGCGAGGTGGCGGGCGATGCAGAGAAGACGGCCGCACTCACCCTACTGGAAACCGAGGCCTGACGGACCTCGGATCCGAGTTATTCCGCGGCCTGCGCCTCGGCTGGCTTGGGCTTCAAATGAACCAGCATGTCGATGAGGGCGCGATCATGGAGAACGACCATGCGTTCCTTGTTGTGGAGCCAGCTCACGGCATCTTCGATGGTTTCAGCATCGACGAGCTTGGCCTCCGCGAGCGCACGTTCCGTCTCGATGATCCCGCGTTTGCGCGGCGGCGCCGGCGGAAGCATCTCGATATGACGCTCCCTCAACATCGGGTCTTCATAGATAGCCCTGAGGCTGTCCGCGTCGTCGAAGCCGAAGGCAACATTGCGTGCCTGGAGCTCGTTTGCGCGGGTGGCGATTGCCGGCGGCTGGTGCTCTTCCGGCGTCCTGAGAAGCCCGAGCCGCTTCAGAGCAAGACCAGCCCCCAACTGGCCGCTGAGCCAGGAGAGAGGAATCGCCAGCAGCAGACCGATGATGGTAGGCGACATCCATAGGAAGAGGGACGTGGCGATCATGAAGGCCGAGAGACCGGCAAGGCCTCCAAGTACCGTGTGGGCCCGATGGCGCCGGACGATGTCCTTGAACGGGATCGAGCCGTCGTCACGACGCTGCGGCTGCCAGCCCGTGTCGCGTCCGAGCAGGATCTGGAACACCGAGCCCGACTGAATGAGCATGAGGATTGGCGCCACAAGGGCCGACAGGATGATCTCGATCGTCGAGGAAATGATGAGCCGGATGCCGCCTCCGGACGCACGCCGGTCATGGCCACGAACGAGCATCAGGATCAGCCCGAAGAGCTTCGGCGCAAGCAAGATCCCCATGGTCACTGCGAACAACGTGAGAGCTCGCTCAGGGTCGAACCGCGGCCAGATCGGGTAGAGGCGGAAGTCGCGGGCGAAATATTCCGGCCGGATATAGGTTGTCTGCAGGACCAGGGCGATACCGACGATCAGCTGGAAGAGCCAGAACGGCGAGGCGAGATACGACATGATGCCGGTGGCGAAGTGCTGTCGCGTCGGCAGCTTCAGGCCCTTCGCCGTGACCACCCGCATGTGCTGGAGATTGCCCTGGCACCAGCGCCGGTCGCGGGCCGACAGGTCGATGAGGGATGGCGGGCTTTCCTCGTAGGACCCCTGCAGGTCCGCCAGCATGTAGACCGACCAGCCGGCGCGTCGCAGGAGAGCCGCCTCGACGAAATCGTGGCTTAGGATATGGCCGCCGAAAGGTGGCTTGCCCTTCAGGTCCGGCAGTCCGCCATGGGCGGCGAAGGCCTTGGTGCGGATGATGGCGTTGTGGCCCCAGTAATTGCCGTCGCGCCCCATCCAGACCGCAAGGCCCATGGCGATCACCGGACCAGTGACGCGAGCGGCATATTGCTGGAGCCGGGCAAAGAGGGTGTTGCGGTTAATGATCAGCGGGAGAGACTGGATGATGCCCGCATCCGGGTCGGCTTCCATGGCGGCTGCGAGGTGCACAATACACTCGCCCGTCATGAGGCTGTCGGCGTCGAGCACCAGCGTATGCTCGTAATGCCCGCCCCAGCGCGAGACGAAATCGGCGATGTTGCCGGCCTTGCGATGATGGTTCTTCTGCCGGTGTCGGTAATAGAACCGTGCACCGGGTCCCAGGCGCTCCTTCAATGCCAGGAAAGCCCGCTCTTCCGCAATCCAGGCATCCGGATTGGTGGTGTCGGAGAGGATGAAATAATCGAAATGATCGTTCAGGCCCGTTGCCTGAACGGATTCATAGATCGCTTCCAGGGCCGCGAAGGTACGGTCTGTCTGCTCGTTATAGACCGGCATGACGATTGCGGTCTTGTGCTGCAGTGATGAAGGCAGCGATCCGCGATGTCCCGGGCGGCGGAGCAGGGCGAGGAAACCCAGGAGGGCGCTGGTGAACGCAACCGAGATCCACGAGAAGTTGACGGTGAACAGGCCGACGAGCACCCACTGTAGAGCCGTGGTGCGGCTGACCGACACAACTTGGTACATTTCCCAGGTGCCGTAGGCTGTCAGCAGGAGGCCACCCCCGAATACAAAAAGGCGGGCTAGCCAGGTTCCTAGCCTGGGGTGCTGCAGAACAGGGTTGCGCTCCTCAGAGGCCGACCAGCGCCGGAGCGACTGGGTCGGCATGTCGATAGACTTTTCGGGAGGCATTGCCGTCGCAGGCCGCTCAAGGGCAGCTACGTTTTCCTTCAAATCGTGACTTATGGTGTCCAACGATACAGCCATGTCTCGCTAATCGGTTTCCCGCCTGTTTCTAGGATCAGGCGCATCTCACACGCGTTTTCATTGCCCGGGTCAAGCTCGAATGCGACACGTACTGTCTTTCTATCAGGATATGGCAAAAGTTTGAGGTTCTGGAACGTTCCAGGGCCAACGGTTAAGACAGATTTTAGGTCTGCCGGCAGGTTTTCGCCAAGCATGTCGCCAACGAAATCGACTGTGAATCTCCGCCGCCGGCCTCCACTACCGCGGCCCGAGCGGGTCTGCGTCACAGTCGCGAGCGGTGGTCGCTCCGGCGCATTCCATCCCCAGTATTGCCGATAGGCGAGTGCAACCTCCGACCCGGCCGCCATCGGCCCTCTCGGGCGCCAGTATGTGAGAATGTTGTCATTAATCTCGGCATCGGTCGGGATTTCCAGAAGTTGGACGCTCCCCTGACCCCAATCACCGAGAGGTTCGATCCAGACACTCGGCCGGCGGTCGAAGCGCTGGTCGTCGTCCTGGAAGGCCTCGTAGGACCGCTCCCGCTGAAGCAGGCCGAAGCCCTTCGGCGAGGTGTCGACGAAGGCGGAGATCTGGAGCGTCTCCGGATTCTGAAGCGGGCGCCAAAGCCATTCCCCCGACCCGTTCCACATCTGCAGGCCGGACGATTCATACACGGCCGGTCGGATATCGTCGGAGTTCAGCAGATCGTTGGGCCCATAAAGATACGTCGAGGCGATGCCGCCCAAGCCCACATGCTCCAGATTGACGCGCGGGAAGAGAGTGGTCTCCACATCGACGATCGTCATGTCCCCTGGACGGAACGTCATGCGGACCGCACCGGTGGTCGATTCCGAATCGAGAACGCCGTGAATGGTAATGCTATTGCTTCCCACAGTCGGGCGCTCCAGCCAGAAAGCACGGAAGGCCGGGAACTCTTCGCCACGGGCTTCCGCCGGACGTAAGGTCAACGCTCGTGCGATAGCCCCATAGTTCTGCCCCCGGGCGAGCGCGCGGAAGAAGGTGCCACCCTGCACGACGGCAAAGTCGAATGGCTTGTCGTTGCCGACCTGCGCGATGAGCCGGAATCCTGAGTAGCGGATGTCTCCGAGATTGTTCGGAAGATTGACCCGGCCGAACTCGAACTGAGACGGATGATAGCCAATGCGACGGACGGCTCCGTCCTCGACCATGAAGAGATCGACCGCATCCCGGAACACGAACCCACGATGGAGCGGCTCGACCGCAATCCCGCGCGCCTCCGAACCCCAGATCGGCGGTTGCGTGTAGCGGATCGCCCCATACTGCTCCGGGTTCAGATTCGCGAAGACGTCCGGCAGGTCGTTCGGCGGAGGTGCGAACGGCTTTTTGGAGAGCTGGCGCGCAAGGTCGACCACCACTGCCGGATCGAACCGCTGATTCTCTCCCATCCTGGCGGATATAGTTTCCTGAGGTGTCTGGGCTTTAAGGGTCGGCGCGTATGCCAGCCCGGCGACGGAGGCACCGATGTAAGCCAGCATGTCGCGCCGGCGAAGATGGAAAGGGGATGGACCCCTTGGCGGAACCGGCACAGTAATACTCTTGCGTGAACGAAGGCTCTTCAGCCAGACAAGTGGAATGCCCTATACATATCGTCAATCATGAGCATGAAGTAAACGCGGCCGTTGGCCAAACTGTCTGATTGCTCATGAAACAATTGCCGATCTACCCCTTCTGATTTAGCTGCACGGCTGAGCCTCACCGGATTGAAACTATATGACCCTGTCTGACACTTCCCAATCCTCATCCCGGAGCTGCCTGGCCATCGTGCTCGCAGCAGGTGAGGGCACCCGGATGAAGTCCGCAAAGCCCAAGGTCCTGCATCAGGTCGCCAACCGATCCATGCTGGGCCACGTGCTGGCGACCCTGACCCAGGCGGGTGCCACCAGCACTGCTGTCGTGATCGGTCCGGACCGCGAAGATGTGGTCAAGGAGGTTCAGAAGATCTCGGCCCAGGCCCGGATCTTCGTTCAGAAGGACCGGCTCGGGACCGCTCACGCGGTTCTGAGCGCCCGGGAGGCGCTGGCGCAGTCCGCCGACGATGTGATCATCGCTTTCGGCGATACGCCCCTGATCCTGTCCGAGACCTTCGCCAAGTTGCGGGCTCCCCTGGTAGAAGGGGCGGCCGTAGTCGCCATGGGATTCGAGGCCAAGGACCCGACCGGCTATGGCCGTTTCATTACGTTGGGCAATGAGCTTCTGGCTATCCGCGAGCACAAGGATGCCAGCGAGGCGGAACGGGAGATCACCCTGTGCAACGGTGGCCTCATGGCGATCCGAGGCGATCTGGCCCTGACCCTCCTCGACCGGGTGGAGAACAGGAATACCAAGGGCGAGTACTACCTCACCGACATCGTCGAGATCGCCCGCAGCCTCGGTCATAGGACGGCGATTGCCGTCGTGCAGGAGGAGGAGGTGCATGGGGTCAATGACCGGGCACAGCTCGCCGCCGCCGAGCGCATGATCCAGGACCGGCTACGCCAGGCTGCCATGGCGGCCGGCGTCACGCTGGTCGCTCCCGAGACTGTCTTCCTCAGCCATGACACCCGGCTCGGGCCGGATGTCGTGGTCGAGCCGCATGTGGTGTTCGGTCCCGGCGTGGTGGTCGAAGAGGGGGCCATCATCCACAGCTTCAGCCATCTGGAGGGCGCGCGGATCGCGTCCGGCGCCGGCATCGGCCCCTTCGCCCGCCTGCGTCCGGGCGCGGCGATCGGCCCAAAGGCCAAGGTCGGAAATTTCGTCGAGATCAAGAACACGGACCTCGGGGCCGGCGCCAAGGTCAGCCACCTGACCTATCTCGGCGACGCAAGCGTGGGAGCCGAGGCGAATATCGGCGCCGGCACCATCACGTGCAATTACGACGGCTTCGGCAAGTACCGGACCGAGATCGGCGAGGGCGCCTTCGTCGGCTCCAACTCCTCGCTGGTTGCCCCTGTCACAATCGGGAAGGGGGCCTTTGTCGGCTCCGGTTCAGTTATTACGGACAATATACCTGATAACGCCTTGGGTCTCGGACGCGGGCGTCAGATCGTGAAGGAAGGCTGGGCCATCGAATTCCGAGAAAAGGCCCAGGCCGCCAAGAGAAAATAGGCGCTCTTGTCACAATAGGTTACGCAAGTTGATTCCGCCGCAGGGGCGAGCCTCTGTAAGGAAGCACCAAGCGTAGCGTTGGATGCATTGCAGAAGGAAGCTCGTTCGAATGTGCGGAATTGTTGGAATCATTGGGAAAACGCCGGTTGCCCCCCAGATCGTGGAGGCGCTTAAGCGGCTTGAATACCGTGGTTACGATTCCGCCGGTGTGGCAACCCTGGAGGAGGGGCGCCTCGACCGCCGGCGTGCCGAGGGCAAGCTGCGCAACCTCGAAACCAAGCTCTCCCAGTCTCCGCTCTCGGGCGTCATCGGTATCGGTCACACCCGCTGGGCGACCCACGGCAAGCCCAACGAGACCAACGCCCACCCGCATGCCACCGACAAGCTGGCGGTGGTCCATAACGGTATCATCGAGAATTTCCGCGAGCTGAAAACCGGGCTGGAAGCCAAGGGCATCCGGTTTGAGACCGAGACCGACACCGAAGTGGTGGCCCAGCTCGTCACCTATGAGATCCGTCAGGGGCGCGGGCCCATCGAGGCTGTGGCTGTGACCCTGCCGCGCCTTCGCGGCGCCTTTGCGCTCGGGTTTCTATTCTCCGGTGAGGACGATCTGCTGATCGGAGCGCGTCACGGTGCTCCTCTCGCCATCGGTTACGGTCAGGGCGAGATGTATCTCGGTTCCGATGCACTGGCACTGGCGCCGTTTACGGATGAAGTCGCTTATCTCGACGATGGCGACTGGGCGATCCTGACGCATCGGGGCGCGGATATTCACGATGAGTCCGGGAGGGCCGTGCAGCGCCCCCGTCACAAGATCCCGGCCGGGTCCTTCATGGCCGATAAGGGCAATTACCGCCACTTCATGGCCAAGGAAATCCATGAGCAGGCGGAGGTGGTAGGGCGCACGCTTGCGCATTACGTCAACTTCGCGGGCGAACGGGTCGAGCTGCCGTTCGAATTGCCCTTCGACTTCAAAGATCTGAAGCGCATCTCGATCTCCGCCTGCGGTACGGCCTATCTGGCGGGTTTGATCTCGAAATACTGGTTCGAGCGCCTGGCGCGCATCCCCGTCGAGATCGATGTCGCGTCCGAATTCCGGTACCGGGAAGCACCCTTGGAACCGGGCGGCTTGGCGCTCTTCGTCTCGCAATCGGGCGAGACGGCGGACACCCTGGCGTCATTGCGCTACGCGACAACTGAGAAGCAGCATACGCTCTCCGTGGTGAACGTGCCGACCTCCACGATGGCCCGCGAGAGCAACGTGGTCGCGCAGACCCTTGCTGGCGTCGAGGTGGGCGTGGCGTCGACCAAAGCCTTTACCTGCCAGCTCACCGTGCTTCTGTCGCTCGCCATCGCAGCGGGCCGCGCGCGGGGGACTTTGAGCGCCCAGGACGAGAAGGAACTGGTGAACGCCCTCATCGCCGTGCCGGGCCAGATCACCGAGGCGATCAAACGGGAGCATCAGATCGAGATTCTCTCCCGCGAGCTCTCCAAGGCCAAGGACGTGCTCTACCTCGGACGCGGAACCTCCTATCCGCTTGCGATGGAAGGCGCCCTGAAGCTCAAGGAGATCTCCTACATCCACGCGGAAGGCTATGCGGCCGGCGAGTTGAAGCATGGTCCCATCGCGCTCATCGACGAGACGATGCCGGTCATCGTCATCGCACCGCATGACGCTATCTTCGAGAAGACCGTCTCCAATATGCAGGAAGTGGCGGCCCGCGGCGGCCGCATCATCCTCATCACGGACGAGAAGGGGGCTCTTGAGACCGGTCTCGAAACTATGGCCACCATCGTAATGCCGTCGGTGCACCCCATTGTGGCGCCGATCATCAATGCGGTCCCGATCCAGCTGCTCGCCTATCACACGGCCGTCTTCATGGGCAAAGATGTCGACCAGCCCCGTAACCTCGCAAAGTCCGTAACGGTGGAGTGAGCAGGAGGCGGATCCTTCGCTCCCTGTTAAAGGTCACCTGAAGAGCTCCGCTGCCCAGCAGGGGTACGACGTGTTAGTGATTAGACGTGCTCGCCTGTCAGGATACTCTCGTGACGCCAGCAAATGAAGATGTGGCGGTCTGAGGAGCAATGCGAGGAATCATGTCCAACATTTCCATTCACAGGCCTCATCCAACGCGAGAGAGCGATAACGATTGGGACTCGATCAACTCTACCCAGCTTTATCGCTTATATCCGCACCCGCCACGGGCAACAGGGCAGAGCGAAAGTAAGTCCGATAAAACTAGTTTTGTATCTCCCGTGAAAGTAGCCGCTCCGCCGCAGCAAGAGTCATAAAGACGACACGGTCCAGACTCAGCAGTGTTGGCTGCAATATAACCAACACTGCTGAGTCCGGCCCCATAGCATTGGTACTCAGAAGCGCCCCCTGCTGGAGTTCGCCATATGTTCAATCTTCCGAAAGGGTGGCATTAGGCGCGAAAAGACAAAACCACTCTTCACTGGCGTAGACCTTGCGGTCTGCACGATTCTCTAGCTCTTCAGGCTTTGCGGAAGAGGGAGCGAACTTCGTGCTCGAAAGGAATTGGCCGCGACGCGCTGGAGCAGATCGAGATAAGTTCGACTCAGAACCTCGCGACTGAATTGCCTCCGGACGCAGTTCAAGCCATTTTCCCCCAGCTGCGTCCTGAGATGCGCATCGTCGGCGAGCGTCGCTATTGCAGCACTCAAATCCTCAGCATTTTCTGGAGCGACGACGAGACCCGACCTAGCCTTGCGGATGATTTCCGCAGACTCGCCCTCAACGCCCAGGACGATTGGCTTTGATGCCCCCATTGCCTCGAATATTTTTGACGGGATCACGGCTCGAAAGAGAGGGTTATTTGCCAACACGACCAAGGAGATATCCGTAGCGGCAAGAACATCGGGCATCTCGCTGCGTGGAAGCTCGCCCAGAAACATGACATTGGAGAGGCTTATCTTATCCCGCAATGCGATTAGCTTATTGCGTTCCGCGCCGTCTCCAACGAAGACGAACACGATCTCCGGGCGATGTTGGAGTTCGGCCGCAGCCATCAGCACAGTTTCTAGTTTATGAGCCATACCGTGAGTGCCGATGTAGGAAGCAACGATTTTTCCGGTCAAACCGTGCTTCTTTCTGAAACTCTCTCCGTCCCCTGCCGAGAACGTGCTTAGATCGACCCCGTTTTTGATCACATGGACCTTTTCGGGCTTGGCTCCATTGGTCACGATGTGCTTGACGAAGGTATCGGTGACGGAGACGACGCCGGCGGCTTTCCGGTATGCCCATCGCTCAAGGTACTCGAAGGGCGCGATGATCGCACGGTTCTTAATCGCGCCGACGGCTATTATGCTTTCTGGCCAGAGGTCCCGTATTTCCAAGATCCAGGGCCTGCGTTTGACCCAAGCCAGTAAGCCTCCAGCAACACCGCAGAACAGATTAGGTGAGGTCGATAGAACAACATCGGGACGTGGCAGCCATGGGCTTGCAATGACAACTGAGAGAAGCAGTGATAGGTAGTTCAGTGTCCTTAAAAGTATTCCTTCATTAGCGGAAACTAAAGTCCACAACCGGATCACGTTTACTCCGTCAATTACCTCTCTCTGGAAAAAGCGGTTTTGATATCCGGGAAATGTCTTGCCTCTTGGGTAATTGGGTACACAAGTGACGACAGTAACGGTTGCTCCACTTGCAGCCCACGCATGAGCATTCTCCGACATCCGAACAGCAAGAGCGCCATTCTCCGGAGGGTAATAGTGGCTAATGCAGAGCACATGCACGTTTCTTTTCCTTATGCTGATCCATAGTCGATCCCGTGATGTCTCCATCATGCATCGAGATAAGCTCTAATATGCTCACAAATTCGCTCGGCGGCTTTGCCATCGCCATAGGGGGAGACGCCTTTCGCCATGGAGCGATAAGCCTCTTGATCCTCAAGCAGGCGCGAAACCTCTGCGATGATTTGGTCCCGGTTCGAGCCCACAAGGCGGGCAACTCCCATCTCTACAGCCTCTGGACGCTCCGTTTCGCTCCGCATAACGAGAACCGGCTTCCCGAGAGCGGGGGCCTCCTCCTGCAAACCGCCACTGTCGGTCAGGACGAACATTGACCGAGCAAGGACGCTGACGAGGGTGGGATAGTCCAGAGGCGGGCACAAATGAATGCCTTCCTCACGGCTCAGCATGTCCCTGGCGAGTTGCCTGACGCCTGGATTGGGATGAACAGGATAGATAAACTCCAGATCTGGATAGCGCCGCCGCAAATCCAGGATTGCCTGAAACATCTGACGCATTGGCTCGCCCATGTTCTCGCGTCGATGAGCGGTTACAAGCGCAAGTCTTGAGCCCTCACGGAGAGAAAATGGCAGGGGTGGGGCGCGCTCCTTCATCCAGTAAAGGGCATCGATGCAGGTATTGCCGGTTACGAAGATGTTAGCATCGGGGACTGCGGCGCGGCGCAGGTTCGCCTGCGCCCCCGAAGTCGGTGCAAAATGCAGAGTGCTCAGGAGTCCGGCGACCCGACGGTTGAACTCCTCGGGAAACGGCAGATGAATATCTGCTGTCCTCAATCCCGCTTCGACATGCCCGAAAGGAATATTCTGATAAAAACAAGACACTGCTGCGACCATGACGGACGTGGTGTCGCCTTGCGCCAGGAGTATATCCGGCGCAAGGTCTGAAAGACAGACCTCAAGACGATCGAAGAGTCGGGCTGTCATTCTCGACAGCGACTGTCCCTCGACCATAACCTCAAGGTTTTGATGAACCTTGAGGCCAAAAGCGGAGAGAGACTGATCGAGCAACTCGCGGTGCTGGCCAGTGGCAACGACGATCGTCTCGGCCCAGGAGGCTTCCTGCAGCTTCATGATCACCGGTGCCATTTTGATGGCTTCAGGGCGTGTCCCGACAATACAGACTATTCGCTTCTTAAGCCTCAAAACAGCTGCCTCCGGAAACCCTCATGACGTGCTCAGTAAGGTTTTCCAAAGATAACAGGGTGCGTTTTAGGTCGGGAAAGCGAATGAGGATACAAGTCCAAGGATGACCGTCGAATAATCAGTAATCCTTCAGAGCAGGCGACAGGGAGTAGGGGAGGTTTCAATATAGGTTGGAGATAGAATGAGTTTGCCGCGTGACGCTAGACAGGTCTCTCACGCCCCACCTTTCCTCAGTCGAGATGATCGACAAGGGAGCGCATGAGGGAGTAATTCTGATTGGGAACTTCCTGTCCTCAACAGGCGGTAAGCGATCCGTGTGTGAAGACCTTGCACACGAACTGCAATCCCGAGGCTGGGAGACAACCTGCGCCTCCGATCGCACAAGGCCTATCGCAAAACTACAGCATATCCTGGAAACCGTCTGGTCTCAGAGACACAGATACAGCGTGGCACAGATTGATGTATTCAGCGGCAAAGCTTTCATCTGGGCACTGGCCGCATGTCTGCTCCTCCGCACCCTTTCGCGCCCCTATGTGCTCACGCTGCACGGAGGAAACCTTCCGAAATTCGCACTCAAATGGCGGCAACCCCTGCGATGGATAATGAAGCACGCAGCGGCCGTAACTGCTCCATCAAACTATCTCGTCCGTGAGTTTATGCCGCTGAGACCTGACCTGCAGCTTCTCCCTAACGGAATGCGGCTGGAAGGATATCCGTTTCGGCTGCGCTCCTCTGTATCACCACACCTGATCTGGGTGCGCAGTTTTCATGAGATGTACAATCCTGTCATGGCCGTCGATACAGTTGCCGCACTGATTGGGCGTTATCGCGACATTCACCTCACTATGATTGGGCCTGATCGGGGAGATGGTAGCCTAGAGAGGACGCGTCAGCGCATTGAAGAGCACGGTCTCACTCAGACCGTCACCATCATTCCGGGCGTCGCAAAATCTGAAATTCCAGCGATACTGAACCAGGCTGACATCTTTCTAAACACAACGAACATTGATAACGCTCCAGTGACCGTCTACGAGGCTTTGGCTTGCGGATTATGTGTAGTGAGCACCGACGTTGGCGGAATTCCAGACATCCTCACCAACCGGAAGAACGCTATTCTGGTTTCCCGTGGAGATATCGAGGCGATGTCGCGTGCAATAGATGACCTCTTATCTGGAAGGATAGACTGTGCAGGTCTGTCCCTTGAGGCGCACAGGACGGCCCATCAATCCGACTGGAATGTGGTGCTGCCACGCTGGATCAGCATATTGAGAGCTTCTCAGGATAGGTACACCTCCTAATCATTGGACAGTGATTTGACGGTGATATCAGAGTCGATATCGCTCGAGAAGTTCATCTACTTGGCTGGCTCGACCGAGTGGAAATGTAGTCTACAGTCATCGTTCGAAGCGGAGAATACTTAATGCATCGCGACGATAACCTTCTATCTGCACAGATCGACCTCATGCGCATTTCGGTCGTGATCGGGCTCGTTTTCTTGCATTATGGGGCCTTCCCAGGAACGACCTATGATCCCTTCGACGGGTTTGACCCAGATCATGGTGGGTTCTCACTTTTCGTGAATTCTTATTTCGTTTTTTTCTTCTACAGCGCGGTACCGCTTCTCAGCGCCATCTCGGGGTACTTATTCTTCAAGGAAGCGGATTTCTCGGTAGAATTCTATAAAAAACGCTATCGAAGCCGTATCAGATCCATCTTCTTTCCGATGGTTTCGTGGAACGCTATAGCTTTGTTGCTTTCGGCTGTAGTTGCTCTTGCGCTACCGATGTCAGAAAGGATCATCGCTTACGATGTCTTCAACCTCAGTGCTATGGACCTTGTAAACGCACTTATCGGCGTCACGCAGCGGCCAGCCGATTTTCAGTTCTGGTTTCTTCACGATCTGCTGCTGACTGTCTTGATCTCCCCAGTCCTGGCGTTCTTCATTCGGCGCGCGCCAGTGATCAGCCTTGTCTGTTTAGCTGCGATCTGGGCAGTGAATGTGAATCTCATCGTGTTCTTTCGAACTGATGTACTCTTCTTCTTCAGCATCGGCGCAGCTACTCGCATTCAAAATTGGTCGATTGGGAACATTGCGTCCCTACGTACTGCAATTATTCTGGTAACCACATATGCCGTGTTTGTAGCGCTTAGGACTTTGGCCCCGGTAATCATCCCCGATGATGTGCCGATAGCTCGAATCATCAACGGGGTTGGGACAAGAATGATCCGTCTCTATGGCGTGATAGCCTTGTGGAGTCTGGCCCCCTATCTCGTGCGGACGGCATTAGGTGCGCGTATCGCAAAATTCGGGGTTATTGCCTTCTTCCTGCATGCAATTCATTGGCCTCTCAATCAGCTGGTGAAGGCAGCCTTTGATAGTATTCTTCCCAACCGGAGCGATTCACTCCTGTTGTTGAATTATTCTGCTACGACGTGCCTGACGGTCCTTCTGGCGATCGCGATTGCAAGATTGCTTAACTACCTGGCACCTGGGATTTTCAATCATCTGAGTGGCGGTCGGTCGACTGCCTTGAACGTCCGGTTCGCGAGACCGTTAGCGACAGGCGAAGTATCGCAGACGGGGAGCCCCGCAGAACAGCAACTGCTTTCAAAGGTGCAGTAGGCGATTGATTCTATGCTGTCCATCAGAGCGTGAATAGATCGATTTTTATCGATCATCAATGTCAGCAAATTAGATAGTGACCTGATTGCGCTCATGTTGCGACCCAATTGATTTTTTTGTGCCAGCACTGCGGAACGCTTTTGCTGTCTATGACGCTTCTGGCCTTGCAGTTAGTCATCAGGGCCAATTCAGGTATCGTAACGTTTCATGCAGACAGGCAATCTATCTAACATGCGCAGTTGCCATTTGCAGGCAGGGTAAGCCGTTCCAAAAAAACTTGGATGCATGACAGAACATAAATATTCACGATTTATACCACTCGACCGCTAAAGGTCCAAATACTCCTTTGTATGATGCGCCAGAAGACTCATAGGAAAAATGTAATTACATCTTAGTCATTATAGAAAATTCCTGAATTGGGCAAATATACTCAGAAACACTTTTTGAGGATATCGCCCATGACAAGCGTTGTTGCACAGGCCGAGTTTCTTGGTTTCCACGCGGGCCGCGGCATCTACCGGATCGACCTTAGTCAGACCTCCCTAAGCGTTTTGCAAACGATATCCTTTGTCGATGACGGGATTCGGACAGGGGGTACAGGCGGTGCGTCCGGTGCCGATATCGATTTCGTTTCAGTCTCCGATATGTTCTGCGATTCAGTTGAACTGCATCCGTCCATTACGCGAGGAAACTCCCTATCTGCAGAGGTCGCCTATCGTCCAGGCTATCTGACGGAGTGGATTGCTGGAGACATGCCCTCATGGAACACTTCAAACCTTTTCGGGACCAACCCTGGCCATTATTATGACTCTACGCGATCTACTCTGGGGGTCGCAGACGGTGCTAACGACGCTAGTACCGGTACGCTCTCTCTCGGTGAAGGCGGGCAGCTGAGTCTGATGCTTAACTCAGCCGTGCCTACGGGCGCTGACGGATCTGCCAAGCGCTATGTCTATTTTGGCGAGTATGGCAGCCAGCTCCGGGATTTGGATGGAATGCGGGTAGTTCTTTCAGATGAGAGAACTACCAATCCGTTAGCAACCCTCTCCTCAGCTGGACTGACACTAGTTGGCGATGAACGTAGCGAGACGATTGCTTTCGGCAGAGGCTTCAACACCCATATCGGTGCCGGACATGACATCGTCTACGGGGTGGCCGGGCATGACAAAATCTACACAGCGAAAGGCAATGACCGCATCTATGGCGGTGACGATTATGACTGGCTCTATGGGGAGGCCGGAAAAGACCGCCTGTATGGCGAGGCCGGACATGACCGGCTCTTTGGAGGAGCCGATAACGACTGGCTGCATGGCGGATCTGGTCGCGACGCTTTCGCATTCAACACAAAGCTCGGGACATCCAAAACGGATCGCAAAGTGAACTTCGACAAAATCAGCGACTTCAATGTAAGAGATGACGCAATCTGGTTAGAGAACAAGTTCTTCACTAAGTTAGGTAAAAAAGGGACAGAGGCGAACCCTGCGCAATTAAATAAGAACTTATTCAAGGCAGGAGACAAAGCGCAAGATTCAAATGACTATGTTATCTATAACAAGAAAACAGGCGTGCTTTCCTATGACGCTGACGGATCAGGCTCAAAATCTGCCATAGAGTTTGCGCAAATCCAGAAAAACCTGAAGGTTACATATAAGGACTTCTTTATCATCTGAGCTCCGGCTCAAATCAGATCGCCCCTGTGTCTACGAAAGACAAACAGGGTGTCTGAATGCTGATCACGCTTGAGCGCCTCCTGCACGACTAGGGACGGGATGCCCTTGCACATGTCGCTGTGGCCGGTAGCCAGCCATACGTGCACGCCGGTGGGTACCGGGAGCACGATAGGCTCTCTACCACCTGAAGAGGCCGCCGGAGGGCCTTAGCATCGAACTCGCGATCCACGCGAGTGCGGCGCCCGCGGCCTAGGACAATCTCAATTACGACGGTGTGCTGCGTTGGGGATGCTATCGGCGTGGTTTGCACTGGGACAGGTGTGATCTCGACCGGCACGGCGGCGGGACCGGCATCACCAAGTCGCTCTTCGCGAGCCATAAGGCGCCAGGTGAAAACCACGCTGGATGTGCTCTTTCAGTCCCCGGTCACACCCGGCTGCAGCGTCTCTTCCGCGGTGTGAAGGTTGCCCTGAAAACTCCAGCGCCGCCAGTGCTGGGCCGGCATCCACACCTCGGAAAAGGGCTAAAAGAGCTTTACTAATGATCGGTCTGCGCAGCTCTCATGAGCAGAGCCGTCAGGATCAGCTCACCTGACACGATGATGATGCCGGACCACAACACGATCTGGTGAGGGTTGAGAGCTGGGATGAACATGAGCACGGCAGTTGCTGCTGCTCGAAGGATGTTTGCTAGTAAGGACAGGCGCACGAAGCCCGGCCGTTGGGAGCGGACAGTGTACAATCCAATCACGCAACTCACTGCGTAACAGCTGAAATACGTCATGAAGAAAGTACCGGCATCGGGAAACCGAGCTTCATAAAGGTAGTCGATTACCAGGCTTGCCGGAACGATTCCGATCGCAAGCATGACGCTCAAGCCGGCCATGATCAGGTACATGGATCTTTGGCCGAAGCCGAAGAGATCGATGTTCTTGAACTCGGACTCGACGATCTTCGGGAAAATGTAGACCTTCAAGGTCGCGAACAGCAGGTCGAGCGGCACCAAAAACATCAATACGACGCTGAATGCTGCGGCAGAGAGTGTATTGCCGTCGCTGTTGAGTAACCACAATGTCAGCAACGGGAGAGCAAGATAGAGGATCCTCGCGAGGAATGTGATCGGAGCCATCCGCATGACAGCATGTAAAGCACGCCAGTTGATGGAGCCAAAGCGGAGATAAGTGCTTTGACTTAATGTCACGATCTGAATGGGTAACTGCGCCAGAACGTAGATCGCGACGATGAGAGCGACCCATCCACCATAGATAATCGCAGCAAAGCCGAAGATGATTCGTGTCGCCGCCAATGCGATGTTCAGCAATGAGTATCGCCTGAAGCGCCGTGCATATTGCTCGACGGCTCTCGTTGCTGTCCAGAAGGACATGGAGGCCGCGGCAAGCGCCAGGATGATCTCCAGAGAAGGGCCTGAGACAAGAAGGGACAGTATCAGGGCTGCGAAGGCGACCGCGATGATAACACCTTTAATCGCAAGATTTAAGGCAATATAGTCATGCTTCTTGTGCTCGAAGGAGAGTGCAAGGCAACTTTGACTCATGCCGAGATCGAGAGCGGCGGCAATCAGCGGGATTGATGAATTTGCGAAGGATAGCTTCAGGAACTCGGATGGATCGAGCCACATTGAGGCCAAGAGCATGAGCAGAAAGAATGATGCATTCAGGACGATCTGTGAAATGAACACAAGGGATTGGTCGCCAATCTCCCGCAATGAATGCCATTTACTCGTCGCTGTGACATCCGATAGTGGATGGGCCTGAAGGGACTCTGCAGCAGTTTTCATAGTGGCGAAGCTTTCAAGATCTGCAGGAGTCGATCACTGACCGCACAAGGGCCTGGATACTAGGGCCGAGAATTTGCATATTCCGTTGCGAAAGTGAGAGAGGGTGATGTGAGACTTTCGGTTACCGAGAGACCTACAGAGGTTTATCAGCTTGTTCTCTCCCGTCCGTCATCTCTTCGTTCCGTCAAACTCCCGCCGCTTAGCCCTTGCCGCCCATCTTCACCACCTTGCCGCTTTGGCAGAGTGGAAAAGGACGGTAATCTCTCCCTCTGAGCGGTTCAGGCGGCGAAATCTCCTTAAACTCACTCGACTTCAGTTAATGTGACACCTTCAACGCGGCTCACCGCATCTCGGGAACTGCTCCGAACCTCCTCATTGGCGCGCCACACGCCATACATGTTTGCAGCGAAGATCTCCCGGCCAAAGGGCAGCTTGCTTAAGAGGCGAAGAACCCGGTGGACTGGGCGTGTGCCTTGATTGAGTGCAAAGAACTCTTCATGTAGACCAGTGGCGGCCATGATGTTTTTAAACTTTGCTACCGTCATCCGATTCATGCCGCCACGTACCTCTTCGTAGCATGTCGCAGGGTCGTCAGGCCGGTAGCTAAGGCGGACTTTCATCACCACCCGCTCTGGGAAAATCAGATGAAGCCAAGGGAGGCTGGTCATGAAGTTCGTATGACCGCCATAAACTGACTTCCATGGTGGGTTACCGATTGCAACAGCGCCGCCAGGGGCCAGTAGCTTCACTATCTCTGCCAGCGCCTTTTCGGGCTCGGCAATATGTTCAAATGAATCCTTGAAAAGGATTAAGTCGAAGCGTTGGTTCTCTACTGGCTGACTCGTGTCTGCTATATATAGCTCGACTTGGTCGGCAATATCCGGGTAGCATTTCTTGATGTAACTGCGGGCGAAGTCAATGCGCTCGCCATCCGAGTCCAGACCCACTGCCTTGATCGCGCCTTGCTCGACGGCGTACACGCAGGTTTCGCCAAAGCCGCAGCCGATATCGAGCACTCGCGCATCTTTGAGCCGCTCTACGCCGCCCAGACGTTCGAAAAATCGAGCCGACGACGCAAGGCCGCTCCCAAAGTACGGGGCGTAGTCGCTACGATCCGGATGATCATCACCCGGGAGCAGGCGGCAGACCGCCTTGAGCAGGGCCACCAAGATATGATCCATCATGATTGTATCATCCTTAAATCAATGCATGAGCCCAGCGTGCTGGCGAACCTGCCTTTTCGCAAAGGCTTTCTCACAATCCAGCTGGCAGACGCACGTGAAGCTTCTCCCAGCAGGGAGGGTAGAAGAACAGTTATGCTTTGGCATTCCGTTGCATTGTATGCTGCTGAGACAACTGATTATTATTTACTTACGTTATTTCTGCTACTGATCGGATGGCTATACTCTCTATGGATTAACTCTCAATGGAGTATCATGACTCTCAGCCATCTTGTTCTCTTAAGGATAGTCTGAAGGCAAGGCAGCTCTAGTTGACACCGAAATTGAGACCGGCCGCGATCAGCGGAAAGAGCAAATTGCGAACGTAAATTTCAGAAATTCAGAAGGTTCATCCTCATCGAGGCTATAGGCACAATGAGGATGTACGATTCACTCAGGATGAGTTGGGAGATAGGTGCAAAAGACTGATCTCAGACTTCGAGGAGAAAACGGGATCTACGCGGCTGCTCGGTATCAGTCGCTACTGTCAATTCTGAAAAAACTCTGTAGCCGTTTTCATAAACTGAATTTTTCAAATAAAAGAGTACATATTGATATGTACTATTGTGAGGTTATTGCCTTCTGACACCAACCTTAAATGCTCCTAGAAAAATGCACCGTTACCGCGCTTCAGCCGATGTCTGCTTTGCTCCAATTGCTGCTGCAAAGTCGCCATGACCCTTTCTGCTAGAGGCGAAACGGGCAGCGCCAAAGCACTTTATAAGCAGCCGAGGGATGCTGTCCTGCCTTCCGACATAGAGTCTCCGTACGGCTGTTGGTCGATTATTAACCTCTTCAAGCGTCGTTGGACCAGGTTCAAGCGAGAACCCCATGGCGAAGCCCGCCCTTTCGACAGCTTCTTCATGCTCGCTAGAGTAATCGGAGGCAGATCCGTTGGGATATGCAAAGGCACGCACGGGATGTCCCAACTCAGCACTCAATATCCTCTGGCTGGTCGCAATCTCGTCTTGTGCCTCTGACGAGGAAAGCTGAGTGAGGATAGGATGCGTGTGCGTGTGCCCTCCAAACTCCAGACCCTCTTTTTCTAGGGAACGGATTGTCGGCCAATCAAGGCAGAGTCGAGCGAACGCCTCTGGAGGAGGGGAGACTTCGAGCGCTTTAGCCAGCGCATGAACGAGGATACTGCGCTTTCCGGCCCGCTGGCGCTTGGAGGCCTCAACCCAGGCCGAAACTGCGATATGGCGCTCCGATGGCGTCGAAAGATGCGTTTCACCTAAGAGAGGCAAGAGTACGCGCTCATGCTTGGTTGCCTCGAAACAGTAAGCGGCGAAGTCCCAAAGGAATGCCTTCCCTGTCCCAATATAGTCCGTGGCGACGAATACGACTCCTGGAATTTCCAAACTGCGCATGATTGGCCAAGCCAAATCGCCGTTATCTCGGTAGCCGTCATCGAACGTGACGAGCACAGCCCGGCGGGGAAGGGCATTGCCAGTTTCGTGCCAATGTAAGACGTCCTGCAGCGAGACGGGGGAGAAGAGAGTTCTTAGAAGCTTCATCTGCAGCTTAAACTGTTCAGGGGATGCGCTGAAGTTGGGCCGGAAGCCATGGAATTGATCATCATCCGGTCGGCCGATACGGTGATAACAGAGGACTGTGAGGGTATCGCTCCGCAGAAGATCCAGCTGGCTTTTGAAGTTCAGAAGGCTAAGAGCCTCTGGCAGACGTGATCCAAAGACTTTGGAGGCTCCGCCGCGCATAATTTCTTCCTTCAGTTTATGTCACTGTTGCCGTCGGAGACCGTGCTTTCATAGCATCATAATTCGAGAGATCTTGCGCATTCGCGCGTTCCATTTGCAGAGGTGCCGTTTCCGCTCTTCGGGGAGGCTTCTGGTCCGGCGGAAGATCGCAGACCATGAAGCGGAATTTTCCATTTGCGGATCGTGGGATCTGCTCGACCTGCTCGAACACCACCTCGACGTCGCCCATGCGGCTGCGGATCGCCGAGAGGATCTCGCCCTCGGCCGCCGCGCTCCACTCCGGAGCCGGAATGTAGCGCACCCGCAGACGCGCCAGCGTCTCCTGCACAATCTGCG
The DNA here is from genome assembly GCF_036314045.1 of Microvirga sp. CF3062. Classification (NCBI taxonomy): domain Bacteria; kingdom Pseudomonadati; phylum Pseudomonadota; class Alphaproteobacteria; order Hyphomicrobiales; family Methylobacteriaceae; genus Microvirga; species Microvirga sp. CF3062. The sequence continues at coordinate 765 of NZ_JAYGGN010000009.1, read as the reverse complement.
CCTCCCGAATGGGGGCTCCTGCCTTGATGACGGATCCGAGGCGGCTCACGCGCCGCCCATCCGGGGTGTAGAGCACGTCGTCGCTGCGGCCCTCCACCCGGGCCAGCCGCGGCAGCGTGCGCCCGCACCCGCACACCTCCGAGCCCGCCTCCACGGCCCCCCGGTCGCCCGTGCGGTAGCGGATCAGCGGCATGTCCGGGTTGTTCAGCCCCGTGGCCACAAACTCCCCCGCCTGACCGGCCGCCACCGGAGCCGATCCGTCCACCACCTCCAGCACTCCCGATTCCGGCCACAGATGCAGCGCCCCATGCCGGCACTGGCTGGCTGAGACCACCGCCTCGGTCATGCCGTAGCTCTCCACCACCGGGCAGCCGAACGCCCGCTCGATCGCAGCCCGCTGAACCTCCAGAAGAGGTTCCGAGACTGTTATGACAACCTCGAGGCCTGGCACGGTGAGGCCGCGCGCCAGCAGGTCCTCGGCCAGGGCATGCAGGCCCGACGGATAGCCCCAGATGTAGCGCACCCGGTGGCGCACCAGCGCCGCCCGGTAGTGCTCGGCCGCCGCTGGCGAGAGATGGTAGGCCGACATGTACAGCTGGCGCAGGCCCGCATTCCACACCCAGTACGGCGGCGCCGCCTGCGCCACCGGCGTCACAAGCTGCCCGCTGATCGTCGCCCATCGGTCGCGGCGGGAGACGCCGTTCCAGCCGCGCCAGCGTGCCTCCATCAGGGCGTACTGGCGCAGCACCGTGGCGCGGCTCTGCA
>NZ_JAYGGN010000008.1:0-227953 GCF_036314045.1 Microvirga sp. CF3062 | reverse complement strand
GGTCGATGTATCTTACAGCAATTGTTGCCAATCGCCCGCAAGGACACCGCCGCCTACGCTTCTCTTCCCCTCTCAACAATGTCAAAGAGCAAATTCCCCGTCACACAGACGAAGAAGAGAGCCTTGTCCATCCCGCCGCTTGAAGCGCCAGGATCGAAAAAGCCTCCGTCAGGCCAACCACCACAGTGGCCGCCGTCGATGAAGATGTTCTATCCGAACCCCTTCCCTAGGTCAACATCTTTTTCGAAGATCTTTCGAAATCGGCATCGCCCGGCGCCATTACTCAGTATTCAAACAAGCTTCAGCATTCGCAGAGAGCGAATTCGCCTCTGCGTTTACTTGACCCAGATCAATGACATCGATCCGGAGTCTTCTCGTTTTTCGCCAGAGGAGCCATGGAGGACCGCCATATACTGGGGCTCATGGCTCGTGCCGCAGATCAGGATGTTTTAAGATCACCGATCGGGACCCGAACGAACAGAGAGATCCGGAGACCTCGGCAGCGTCGGTGTCGTTTGAGATTGAAGCTCGCCCGAACTGAATTCCGGCGGGGCTGCGGATATGTCGATTCCCGTCTGGTTTGTCAACACCCGCCAATGGCACCCCGAAGGCTTTTCTCTTCCTCTCGACCGCTAAGGTAAACGGAAGAGCTCAGCTGCAGGCCTGTGCCTTCATTGTGAGGGGATTGGAGCGGGCGATGGGAATCGAACCCACGACATTCAGTTGGGAGCCTCAAGGGGGATGACCGTAGCGGTCAAGGTGTCTTCACCCATTTTCGCCTCGAGAAGCGGAACCCTCAGACGGCTGCCGAATTCGCCTACCGTTGCCCCTCCGGTCCGATCCTTTCCAACAGTGAAGCGTCCCTCATGCCTGAGACCACATGGTGGAAGCGCGGTATCGTCTACCAGATTTATCCTCGCTCGTTTCAGGACAGCAATGGCGACGGCATCAGCGATCTGAATGGAATTCGCCAGCGGCTGGATTATCTTGCCTGGCTCGGCATCAATGCGATCTGGATTTCACCGATCTTCCCCTCACCCATGGCCGATTTCGGCTATGACGTGGCCGATTACTGCGGCATCGATCCGATCTTCGGCACCTTGGAGGACTTCGAGCGCCTCATCGAGGAAGCGCATGCCAAGGGCCTCAAGCTCATCCTCGACTTCGTCCCCAACCACACGTCCGATCAGCATCCCTGGTTCAAGGAGAGCCGCTCGTCGCGCACGAACCCGAATCGGGACTGGTATCTCTGGCGCGATGCCAAGCCGGACGGATCTCCGCCCAACAACTGGATCAGCAATTTCGGCGGCCCTGCCTGGGAGTGGGATGAAGCCACGGGGCAGTATTACTACCATGCCTTCCTGAAGGAGCAGCCGGACCTCAACTGGCGCAATTCTGATATACGCAAGGCCATGTATAATGCCTTGCGGTTCTGGCTCGATCGCGGTGTCGATGGATTCAGGGTTGATGTGATCTGGCATCTCATCAAGCACGCCGAGTTCCGGGACAACCCACACAACCCCGCGTTTCAGACTAGTCAGGCAGAGATCAACCGTTTCATCCAGGTGTATTCCGCCGACCAGCCCGAAGTGCATGAGGTGGTGAGCGAGATGCGCGGCGTGCTGGAGGAATATCCGGAGCGGGTGCTGATCGGGGAGATCTACCTGCCGCTGGAGCGTCTCGTCACCTATTACGGCAAGGATCTTTCCGGCGCTCATCTGCCCTTCAACTTCCAGCTCATTCAGACAGCCTGGAACGCCCGGACGATCGCGGCTCTCATCAACGAGTACGAGGCCGCACTTCCCGAAGGCGGATGGCCCAATTGGGTGCTCGGCAACCATGACCAGCCGCGCATCGGCGCCCGGATCGGCCCACAGCAGGCGCGTGTGGCCGCCATGCTGCTTCTGACCCTCAGAGGCACACCCACCATGTATTACGGCGACGAGATCGGGATCGGCAAAGTCGAGATCCCGCCGGAGGCGGCTCAGGATCCCTGGGAGAAGAACGAGCCGGGCTTAGACCTCGGGCGCGATCCGGAGCGCACCCCCATGCATTGGGACGGCTCGGCCCAAGGCGGGTTCACGAGCGGCAAGCCCTGGCTGCCCCTCGACCCGCATTTCCGATCCTGCCATGTGGAAGGATTACGGGACGATCCGGCGTCCATCCTGATGCTGTACCGGCACCTGATCGAGCTGCGGCGCCAGCACTTGGCCCTGAGCGTCGGCGGCTACACGCAGGTCTCAGCCGAAGGAGATGTTCTCGCTTATGAACGGCAGCATGGTTCGGAGCGCTTCCTGGTGGCTTTGAACCTAGGGCATGAGCCGCATACCCTCCCCTTTCCAGCCGGGACGAAAGGACGTGTGGTGCTTTCGACGGTCCCGGATCGGAGCGAGGAGCCTATCGAAGCGCAGGTTGTCCTGCGGGCCGATGAGGGCCTCATCATTGCGCTCGGAATCTGACGGCCCGGCGCTGAAGCGGAACCTGCCGGTGTGAGGGGGATTGCCCCTTCGAGACATTTCGTCCGTGGAGCATTCCCTGCATGCCGATTCCTCTGCCGAATCAGCCCTATCCGGAGCCGAATCCGGCCGATCCCAATCCAGCTCCCGTCAGCCCGCCGACGCCGCCCGAGACGCCGCAACCGGCACCGATCGGCGTGCCTCCGACGACGCCAAGCGATATCCCGCCTCCCGGCGAACCCGTGGGAGTGCCGCCGACTACGCCGCAGGAAATTCCAGCAACGCCGACAACGCCGCAGCCGACCGCGTAAGCTGGATCAGCGAAAGAGCGGCGCTTCCCCCGCCTATCGTCGCTCGCCTTGTGCCCGGAACCAGCGATACCCGAAAGGATTGAGGGAAATCGGATCGGAGGCATCACGCATGGCCCGGTCGTCCTGATCGCAGAAGAGCGGCCGCAATCTGCCAATACCGTCGAGCGACATCTTCACGTCAACTGCTTGAGCGGCTAGATTGTGAAGGATCAGGGTGGTCTCTCCCTGCCAGTCGTATCGCAGGGCAAGAACCCCGGTTTTGCCTGTGTCGAGTACCTGACATTGGCCCCAGCCGACCTCCGGGCAGGCACGCCGTGTCCGAACCAGTCGCTGCACAGTGCTCATCAGCGAGCCATCGAGATCGTGCTGCGCCGCAACGTTGATGCGCTTGTAGTCGAACGCCCCCTTCGACACGACGGGCCGTACGAGGCGCTCAGTCGGTCCGGCCGAGAATCCCGCATTCGGCTCATCCGCCCATTGCATCGGTGTCCTGACTGAGTTGCGCTCCTTGAGGGCAAGATCCTCTCCCATGCCGATCTCGTCGCCGTACCAGAGCACCGGTGTTCCGGGCAGGGCGAACATGAGGCTGAAGGCCAGTCTGATCCGGCGCTCATCGCCATCAAGCATGGGAGCCAAGCGCCGGCGGATGCCGCGCTCATACGCCTGCATCTCAGGCGCAGGACCGAAGGCCGCGAAGACCTCGCCGCGCTCGGCATCCGACAATCGGCCGAGGTCGAGTTCGTCGTGATTGCGCAGGAAGCTCGCCCATTGACTCTTGGGGGGAATGGCCGGCGTCTGGGCCATCACGCGACGGATCGGCTCGGCATCGTTGCGGGATAGTGCCAGAAACAGGTTCTGGTTCAGCATGAAGTTGAAGATCATGTGGAGCCGGTCCCCCGAGGTACCGAAATATTCGTCCACCTGATCCATGGTGATGTTGGCCTCTGCCAGCAACATGGCCTCTGCGCGGCGCCACGAGATGAACGACCGCAGCTCATTCAGGTACTCGTGAGGATCCCTGTCCGGCTTGTCCTCTGCCGGTACGCCGCGGTACTCGATCAGGAAGGGAACGGCATCGAGCCGGAATCCTGAGACGCCGAGCTGCAGCCAGAAACCCATCACCTTTTCGATTTCCTCTCTCACCTCCGGATTTGCGATGTTGAGGTCGGCCTGGTGCTTGTAGAAACGATGCATGTACCAGGCCTGTGCGACATCGTCGTAAGTCCAGGTCGTGTCCTGAACGCCGGGGAAGACAACACCCTCATGGATGTTCTCAGGCTTCTCCTTCGACCAGATATACCAATCGCGATAGCGCGAGTTCGGATGCTGCCGTGCCTCCTGAAACCAGGGATGGTCGATCGACGTGTGGTTTGCCACGAGGTCGATGATGACCCTTAAGCCCCGGTCATGAGCCGCGTGCGTGAAGGTGACGAAATCGCCGAGCGTGCCAAGCCTCGGATCGACGGCATAGAAGTCGGTCACGTCATAGCCGTTGTCGCGGTTCGGGGTCGGGTAGAACGGCAGCAGCCAGATGCAGGTTGCGCCGAGCGCCTCCACATGATCGAGCCGGTCGGCAAGTCCGCCGAAGTCGCCCACTCCGTCGCCGTTCGAATCCATGAAGGTTTCGACATCGACGCAGTAAATCACGGCGTTCTTGTACCAGAGGTCGAGCATCTGAAATTACCTAACTGATCATGCGGGCAGCATGCTCCCTGTCCGACAAACGACGGTTGTTCGTCACGGTGCCGTTCGCTCCCATACGCCACGCCGCCGCGACCGCTCCGGCCACGCAGCCGAGCGCAACCGCCGCCAGCACACCGCGGGCCGTTGTCCCGGAGACCGCCACCACACGTCGGCGGGATCGGGATCCAAAGCGTCCATGGGCTCCGGGATCGCCGGGCGGAGCCTCGAAGAGGTTGCCCTCGCGAGGCTTCCCGGGCGCTCCTGTCATCTGCCCTTCCCAGGCCTGTCGTGCCATCATGCGGTCGAGGAGACCCGGAGCCACCATGGTGCCGAGGATCGCCTGGATCGTAGGGCTGCCGATCCACATTTCGCGGGGCGCCGTCCGGGCTGCCCGCACGATGGCCTCGGCCACGGCCTCCGGCGCGTGGATCGGCGGAACAGGCTGCAGCTCTTCCGGCAGATGACTGCGCGCCCAATCGAATTGCGGGGTATCAACGGCGGGCAGCTGCACCATCGTGAGCCTGATGCGGCTGCCTTCATGATGAAGCTCGCTGCGCAGCGAGTCCGTGAAGCCGCGCACGGCGAACTTCGCTGCGCAATAGGCCGATTGCAGCGGAATGGACCGATAGCTCAAGGCCGATCCGATCTGGACAATCGTCCCCGTGTCCTTCTTCCGCATGTGGCGCAGGGCCGCCAGAGTGCCGTGCACCTGTCCCAGATAGGTGACCTCCGTCACCCGACGGACTTCATCAGGACTCATGGACGTGGCAGGTCCGTAGACGGTCGCCATGGCATTGTTGATCCAGACGTCGATACGCCCCCATGTGGCGATCACCTGCGCGGCCGCCGCATCGACCGCATCTGCGTCGGCAACATCCGTCGGGATCACGAGGGCCGTGCCGCCTGCTTCCTTCACCTCTCGGGCAGCGCTCTCGAGCCGTCCGCGGCCGCGGGCGATCAAGGCCACGCGCCAGCCTTTCCGCCCGAATGCCATGGCAACTGCGCGACCGACACCGGCCGATGCTCCCGTGACCACGACGACTGGTGAGCCGAACTCTCTGTCCTGTGCCCTGGCATCAGCCCAACGTTTTTCGTTCCGGTTTCCAATCACATCGGGCTCTTTTGTATCGGTTGGAGGAGAACTCCTACATATAAGAACCGCCAGCTAGGCCGGTTCCCGTCCCGTCTATGCGCAGGCTGGCAGGATGAAGGCCGGTACGCCATTCCAGAGGATCGCGATGAGTGAGAGGCCGTTGATCAGCATGCCTGCCTGACTCAAGAAGCTGTCCGTCGCTGAGGCTGGCTGATTCCGCTGTTGCCGTTCTTCGCGAAGCGAGACGATCAGCAGGATGGCCGCAGCCGCAAGAGTCACGAGGGTGGCTGCGAGGATCGCGAATGGAACGACGCCGATGCCGAGAAGCGTCGCATCTGCCCATCCTCGGCCGCATAGGGTCGATGTCGCTCCGTAGACAACCGTGAACTGCACCGCCCAGGCGATCATCCCGCCAAGCGTCAGGAGAACCTGCCCTGTCCGCCGTCCGGTCATGCTAGATCCCTCCGGTCAGGCGCGGGTAGCCGTGCACCACCAGGAGACCGACCAGGCCCTGCCCTACGGTGTAGAACCAGAACAGCATGGTGTTGTCGAAGGTCGTCCGGCGCACGCTGTCGAGCTTGCCGGCAAGCCAGCGGGCGATGGTGTAAAGACCCATGACCAGCGTGGTCAGCACGAAGAAGATCTGCAGGGACATGATGGCATAGACGGCCGCTCCATAGGCATGAGCCGACGGGCTCAAACCCGTCTGCCATTGCGCCCAGAGATCCACAGCCGACGCAATGCTCACGAGCAGGAGCGCCACACCGATCAGGATCGGCACCGAGCGCGGCTTGCGCCGATCCTCGCCGCGCAGATGCCGGCTCGCCACAGCAATCAAAGCTGCGCTGGCGCAGTAAAGGAAGGCAGAGAGAGCGGGCCAGATCCAGTCAGGGATCCGAACACCCTGCGGCGGCCATGCTCCCGGGTTCACGAGCCAGAGGAAGAGGTATGAGAAAATCAGGCAGGTGAAGACCATGCCCGACACCACCATGAGGACGATCATCGCCCACCAGGAATGGTTCATCGGGCCCGTGACATAGACCGGAACGACGATGCCGCCGCCAATGTCTGCAGGAGGGCGGACCGGTCCGGGATCGGTCTCCCAGAGCCACCAGATCACGAAGCCGACCGCGAGAATACCGCAGATGATCGACGTAAAGACGAATTTGACGGTCAGGAGCAGGAAGAACGCCGCCGTGAACACCGCCGCGAGCACCGGCTGCCAGCCGGGACCCGGAACCTGCAGGATATACTGGGGCCGTGCATCGAAGGGGCTCGTCACCAACGCCTCGCGTCTGCCGGTGGCGGTTCCCGGCAGATAGTAGCGGCCGTCCTCCACATCCTTCGACAGGTTGGGCTGATCCCAGAGGGGATCACGGCTAACGACGGAGGGGATGCTGCGCGTGTTGTAGTTGCCGTTCGGCAGCCACTCGAGCGTGCTGGCGCTCCAGACGTTTCCGGCATTGTCCTCACCGGCGAAGCGGAAGTTACGAGCCATGTCGAACAGGAAGAGTGCGACGCCTGCGGCAATCATGAAGGAGCCGATGGTGGAGACGAGATTGAGCGCATCCCACCCCATGCCGACCGGATAGGTATAGACCCGCCGGGGCATGCCGATGAGCCCGGTGATATGCATCGGCAGGAACGTCACATTGACCCCAAGGAACATAAGGCCGAACACCCAGCGTCCGAGACGCTCGGAAAGAGCCCGTTTGCTCGCCACGGGAACCCAGTAATAAACGGCGGCGAAGAGCGGGAACACCATGCCGCCGATGAGCACGTAATGCAGATGCGCCACCACGAAATAGCTGTCGTGCGCCTGCCAGTCGAAGGGCGCCATGGCGACCATCACGCCGGTGAGACCGCCGAGGGTGAAGATGAACAGGAAGCCGATGACGAACATCGACGGCGTCGTCAGCTTCATGCGCCCGGACGCGATGGTGGCGATCCAGGCAAAGACCTGGATGCCGCTCGGCACCGCCACCGCCGTACTGGCAGCCGAAAAGAAGCTCAGGGACATCTTCGGCAGGCCCGTGGCGAACATGTGGTGCACCCAGAGGCCGAAGGAGAGGAAGCCTGTCGCAATGAGGGCGAGCACCACGAGGCGGTAGCCTACGAGCGGCGTCTGCGCCATTGTCGGTACGATCATCGACACCATGCCGGTTGCCGGCAGGAAGATGATGTAAACCTCCGGGTGGCCGAAGAACCAGAACAGGTGCTGCCACAGGAGCGGGTCCCCGCCCCTCTCGGCGATGAAGAACGGCCAGTCGAAAGCACGTTCCATCTCGAGCAGCAGCGTGCCGAGGATGATCGCCGGAAAGCCGATCACGATCATGACGGCGAAGACCAGCATGGCCCAGGAATAGACCGGCAGCTTGTCGAGGCTCATGCCGACCGCGCGGGTCTTCATGACGCCGACGATGATCTCGATGGCGCCAGCGATGGCCGAAATCTCAATGAAGCCGATGCCGAGGAGCCACCAGTCGGCATTCTCGGCGGGCGAGTACTTGGTGCTGGTGAGCGGCGGATACATGAACCAGCCGCCATCCGGCGACAGGCCGAAGAAGATCGTGCCGAAGAACACGAGGCCACCGACGAAGTAGGCCCAGAACGCGTAGGCCGACAGGCGCGGGAACGGCAGGTCGCGCGCCGCCTGCATGTTCGGCAGGAGATAAACGCTCGCCGCCTCAACCGCCGGTACCGCGAAGAGGAACATCATCACCGTGCCGTGCATGGTGAAGAGCTGGTTGTAGAGATCGTGACTGACGAAATCGCTTTCCGGCGCGGCAAGCTGGACGCGCATGATCAGCGCGAGGATCCCGGCCAGGATGAAGAACAGGAAGGCCGTTCCGACATACCACAGGCCCACATAGGTGTTGTTGACGGCGGTGATGAAGCTCAAGCCCCGCGGCGGTTCCCAGGCTTTCTTCAGAGCCTCGAACTCGCCCTCCGGACGCGGCAGCGGGTTAGGCAGCTCGGTCTCCCGTCGCTCGAAGGATTTTGGGAGCTCGGGTGCATTCATTTCAAGCTCTCCAGATATCCGGCCATTGCCCGCAGATCCTCGCCGGTGAGCGAACCGTAGGAGGGCATCTTCGCTCCAGGCTTGATGTGCTGCACGTTGGCAATCCAGCCCGCCAGCGTGCCGATATTGTTCGGAAACTGCCCCGCACCGATGGTTCGCCGGCTTCCCACATGGGTGAGGTCGGGGCCGAATTGCCCATTTGCCTCCGTGCCCTTCACCACATGGCAGGAGCCGCAGCCACCGCTGCGGAACAGGTCACGGCCTCTCGCCAAGACCAGGATCGCCGGCTCCGGGGCCGGCTGCGTCTGTGTTCTTCGCCATGCCTCGAATTCGGCAGGCTCCAGTGCCATGACGTCGAAGGCCATGCGCGCATGCTGGGCGCCGCAGAACTCGGCGCAGACGCCGCGATAGATGCCGGGACGTTCCGCCGTGAAGTTGAAGCGATTGATCCGGCCTGGGATCATGTCGATCTTGCCACCAAAATTCGGGATCCAGAAGCTGTGGATCACGTCAGCCGCCGTCACCGATACGGTAATCGGCCTGCCGATGGGCACAACGAGTTCGTTGGCGGTCGAGAACTCCGCCTGATTGCCCTCGGCCGGATAGCGCACCCGCCACCAGTACTGCTCGCCGATCACCTCGATCTGCAGTGCGCCGGGTTGCGGAACATCGACATCCCGCATGACGATGAGACCATAGGGAAGCAGCAGCGAGAGGGTCACGATCGGGAAAGCGAGCCCGCCATAGACGATTGTCCTTCGGGTTCCGAGCCAGGTACGGCGCTCCGGCGGTGCAAAGACGGCATAGAGCAGAAGCGCCGTCACGAAGATGAAGATGAGGGTTGCTCCCACCGTCATGATGACGGTGAGCCAATAGAGATCCCAGGCGTCGCCCCCGGCCGGATCGAGGGCCGACTGCACGCCGCTGCAGCCTGCGAGCGAGAATGCCAACAGAAGCCCGCCCCCGCACCTCAGAACGGGGTCAAGCCGCCCTCGAAGGCGCGTCAGGGTCGTTTCAAAGTCCATCCGCCCTAGATCGTTTCTGCATGCAGTGAACGGAAAAGCTTGGCCGTGAGACTTGGTTCCCGAAAGGCATTCCCGAACAGGTCCCTCAGGACCGAACTAGGTCTCACGGTGGGATTCGCCACCATCCTGTGCGATACCTCTGCCTTCGCCCACGGAACGGCACCACACGGTGCCGGCGATCTCTGGCATGCGTGGCATACCGATCCGCTGATTTCGGTGCCGTTGCTCGCATCGTGCCTGCTCTTTATCCGAGGGGTCCGGCATCTGCGGCGGGACCTGGGGCGATTTCCTCCCGGCTTCGGCCCACGGCAGATCGCCTGCTTCGCCTTGGGAGCGGTCCTGCTCGTCATCGCTCTCCTCTCGCCGCTCGAGGCGCTGTCCTCGGCCCTGCTCTCGGCCCACATGGTGCAGCACATCCTGCTGATCGCCGTCGTGCCGCCGCTTCTCGTTCTCGGCAAGCCGGAAGTTGCGTGGCTTTGGGCGCTGCCGGTGCACTGGCGGCGCGGCGTGGCGCGCCACGGCCCGCTGCGGTCCTTGCTCGGGATCCTGTCGCCCTGTGCACGGCCCATTCCGGCGGCCCTGATCCACATGGCGACCTTGTGGGTCTGGCACAGCCCGATGCTGTTCGATGCGGCGGTCGCCTCAGACAGGCTGCACTGGCTGGAGCACGTCCTGTTCTTCGGCACGGCGCTGCTGTTCTGGCGGGCCGTGATCAAGGCGCATTCCGGCCGGGAGGCGGCGGCTGCCGCACTGATCGCCTGTTTCATCACCCTGCTCCAGAGCGGCCTCCTCAGCGCTCTCCTGAGCTTCGCGCGGGAAGCGCTGTATCATGCGCCGGACACGATAGATTGGGGTTTGACAGCTCTGGAAGATCAGCAATTGGCAGGAGCCATCATGTCCCTTCCCATGTGCGCGATCTATCTTTCGGCAGGGCTCATCATGGCGCTTCGGCTCCTGACGCCTAGAACGGAACGGACGCGACGCTCGCCGGTTGCCACGACAGCACCCTGAAACCGAGCCGATGATCCTTCGCCCTGTCCTCCTGATATCGATGGTCCTGACGGCGCTCGCCGCCTGCAGCGATTCGCAGGATCCCACCTCGCGCCTCGCGACTGCAGGCGGCGAGCCCGAGCAGGGCCATGCACTCATTCAGGCCTATGGCTGCGGCACCTGCCACACAATTGAGGATGTCCGTGGCGCGAGGGGCAAGGTGGGGCCGCGGTTGGAGAAATATGCGCAGCAGCATCTCCTCGCCGGCTTCCTGCCGAACACACCACAGAACCTGATTGCTTGGCTGATGGATCCCGTGGCCCTGAAGCCCACAACCGGCATGCCCGCGCAAGGAGTGACCGAGGCGGAGGCACGGCACATGGCTGCCTACCTCTACTCCCTTGGCCGCGATGGGATGCAGGTCTATCCGCCCGATCCTCCTCTCCCTTTGCGTGATGAGGATGAGGTCGCGGCCGACATCCCGAACCCTCCGGCCGTTCCCTCGGAGACCGATGTCCGCACGCGCCGCATCGTACCCAACCTCGATGGAAGCGCGCCGAAGAGCTAAGGCTCCTCGGACGCTTCCTCGATATAGTTCGGACGAACACGCATCACGGCCGCATAGACACCGATCCAGAGAGCGGCAACCGCGAGGATCAATCCGAGAGCTAGCCAGGAAAAGCCGCCACGCGGCTGCAGCACCCAGATCATGTGCGTAACATGATGCAGGAGCGCCAGCGCACTGCCGATGAGCATTGCCATGCGGCTCACGCCTGAGGGTACGAGGACGACGATAGCGGCAAGCATCAGCGCATAGGACGTTCCGAGAAGGGCCAGGTTGCCGTCGCCCGAGCGCTCCAGATACCACGCGACCTCATGCGGCACGTTTGCGAGCCAGACGATCAGGAACTGCGCGAACCACGTCCAGGCCGTCAGCAGCAGCAGGGTCAGCAATGCGCGTTCAAGGCTTGCCATGCGCTTGGGAGATGCGGGCTCCGTCTTGAGAAGGGTAATCAGGATTGCGCTGGCAAGGGCCGCAAGCACCTGCCCCAGCCCGAATGCGAACCCGAACAGGCTCGACCACCATTGCGGCTCTCGGGACAGCACCCAATCATAAGCCGAGAAGGTCATGACCGGTGTCAGCAGCGCGAGACCTATGGCGCTGGCACGGCGCGTGCAGCGCGTATGCGTCAGCCAATAGGCCAGACCTATGCAGATCAGAAGATAAGCGGCGCTCCGGATCATGAAGAAGCCGGGGCTCAGATAAGCTGCCCGGGCGGAAGGAAGATCGAGCGGATGGTCGGCCCAAGGGAAAAGCTCACCAAGACCGAAGGCCAGCACGAGGCCGAGCAGCAGAAGCACGGGCAGCGTCAGGGCTGCAGCTTCCGCCTCGTTGCGTATCGGCGCAAGCCAGTGCTCGTTCATGAGATGCCCAATCATCAGCATCACAAGGCTGCCCATCGCAACCCCCGACAGGACGACGAAAACGATGTACAGGGCTTCCATCGCGCTCATGGTTTAGCGCCCTCCTGCCCTGACGAAGCTCCGGTGCCGCGGGCCTGTAGCTCCTTCACGTAGTGCGCAATCTCCCAACGCTCTTCGGGCAGAACGCGATCGGCATAGGAGAACATCCGTCCTCTGCCCTGGGTGATGACCTGCACGATCTGCTCGGGCGTCAGGGCTCGGAGGCGCTCCTCATGGTAGGAGGGAGGCGGAACGAAGCCACGGGACACGACAGGGCCGTCGCCGCGGCCGCTCACGCCGTGGCAGGGCGTGCAAAAGGCTTTGAACCGGTCCTCTCCGCGGGCGAGCAGAGCCGGCGTACGCTCCGGCCCCGGAGGTGCGAGGGCGGCAGCCTGCGCAGACGCTCCTCTCGCGACTGTCCCGGGAGGCACGGGCACATAGCCGCGCTGCACAGTGCGCGTCGAAGCGACGGCATCCCGCTCCTCCGTTCCGGTATCGCAGGCGGCCAGCAGAACGAGGCTCGCGATGGCTGCCGCTAGTCGCACGCCGGGACCTCCCAAACTGCCAGGGGCGACAGCGCTCCGAAGAACGCGCGCAGGGTCGCGGCGTCGAACATCGGATCGCCCTGCATGATGCAGAGGAAGAACCGGTCTTCTGAGGCGCGCTCAAATCCCGGAAACGCGAAAACCGGATGATGCAGGCGCGGCAGCCGCAGGATCAGGAGCAGTCCGATCAGGGTTGCGGCGCCCGCCCAGAGAATGGCGACGATCAGTGAGGCGGGAATGAAGGCCGGCCAGCTGTGAAGGGGTCGCCCGCCCACGTTCAACGGATAATCGACGGCGTTCATCCAGTATTGCGAGCCGTATTGAATGACAGCTCCTGTGAGCCCGGCAATGAACGCAACCCAGGGGATCACCGCCGTGCGAACGCCGAGTTCCTTGGCGAGATCGGGGAGAGGGAAAGGGCTGAACGCATCGAGTCTCGTATATCCTTTGTGCTTGGCGGTCCTAACGGCTTCCATGAGGGCTTCAGGGCTCTTGAACTCCGCCATGATGCCATAGGGCTGCTGCGTCATGAGGATTTCTCCTCGTGCTCGTCATGGCGTGTCTCGAACATGGAAATTACGGGCAGGAAACGGACGAAGAGCAGCAGAAAGGCTGCGAATAAACCGATCGTTCCCAGGAAAAGGCCTGTTTCCGGCAGTGTCGGACTATAGCTGCGCCCAATGGACGGCAGATAATCGGTCTGAAGTCCGCCGACGATGATCGAGAAACGGTCGAACCAGATGCCGACGCCGATGGCAATGCCGACGAAGACCCCACCCACGGTGCTCAACCGGGCGCTCCTGAACCAGAACAGCTGCGGGATCACGACAGAGTAGACGATGGCCGTCCAGTAGAGCCCTGCATAGTCGCCCGTCATGCGCGTGAAAGTCGCCTTCTGGGCCAGTCCTCCCGACAGGAGGGCCGCGGCGATCTCGTCGATGTAGAGATAGCCGGAGACCAGGGCGCTCGCGAGAACCAGCTTGCCCAACAGGTCGATGTCTCCCTCGTCGATGTAGCGTTCGAGCCGCAGGCCCCAGCGCAAGAGCACTGCCACGAGGAGCACGATGGACAGCCCCTGTGCCAAACCTGTGGCCACGAAGTGGAGCGGCTGGCGCGTCTCATGCCAGTCGGGCACCAGAGTCACGGCGAACTCGAAGGCGACGGTGCTCTGCATGATGAGGATCAGGGGCAGCACCAGGATGGCAACGAGGCGGTAGGCGCGCTGGTGATAGGCCCAATGGCGCACGGAGCCGGGCCAGCCGAGGGCGAAGACGCCATAGATCCGCTGCACGATCGGACGCCTGGCGCGATCCCGCAATGTCGCCAGATCGGGGATCAGGCCCACATACCACAGCAGGCTCGTGACGATCACATGGGTGCTGATAGCCCAGAAATCCCAGGTCAGGGTGCTGCGGAACTGCGGCCAGACCTCGAAGGTCGCCGGATAAGGAAATGTCCAGTAGAACAGCCAGGGCCTTCCGAGGTGGAAGATCGGAAAAATTCCGGCGCAGATGACCGCAAAGAGGGCAACGCCTTCCGCAAATCGGTTCACCGCCGTGCGCAGATCGTGCCGGCGCAGGACCAGGGTGGCGGCAAAGAGGCTTGCGCCGTTGGCGATGCCGATCCACCAGGCATAGTTGATGAGATCGAAGCCCCAGACATAAGGAATGTTCACGCCCCAGACGCCGACGCCGATGATCGTGACGGAGATCAGCGTGTAGCCGAGGAGCGCGACGAGCCCACCGGAGGCCAGGAGCGCGAGCCACCACGCCCATCCAAAGTGGGGAGAGAGTGGAACGTCGGCCACCCGGCTCGTCGCTGCATGGGCGTCGCTGGTCATTCGCCTATCCGTTCTCCTTCGGGTCTTCGACACGCGCGAGGTAAGTGGTGCGCGGCTGCGTGTTGAGCGCTCCCAGCAGCGCGTAGTTGCGCGGGCTGGCCTTGAGGCGGCTGACAGTGCTGTCCGGATCGTTAATGTCGCCGAACACGATGGCCTGCGTCGGGCAAGCCTGCTGGCAGGCGGTCATCACCTCGCCATCGGCCAAGCGCCGATCCTCGACGCGCGCATTCGCGCGGGCTGCGCCGATCCGCTGGACGCAGAATGTGCATTTCTCCATGACACCGCGATCGCGCACCGTTACATGAGGGTTCATGGCCTCGGACGGGGCTGAAACGTCGGTGCCCTGATAATCGACGAAGTTGAAGCGGCGCACCTTGTAGGGGCAATTGTTCGAGCAGGTCCGCGTGCCGACGCAGCGATTGTACACCATGTCGTTGAGACCCTCGGAGGAATGCACCGTCGCGTTGACCGGGCAGACGACCTCGCAGGGCGCCTTCTCGCAATGCATGCACGGAACGGGCTGGAAATAAGTGTCGGGGGCTGCCGGATCGCCGGCGTAATAGCGGTCGACGCGCAGCCAGTGCATCTCACGCCCCTTCGCCACCTCTTCGGGGCCGACCACGGCGATGTTGTTCTCGGCCTGACAGGCGATCACGCAGGCATTGCAGCCGATACAGGCATCGAGATCGATGGCCATGCCCCAGGCATGTTCCTTGTAAGGCCATTCGGGATAAATGGATGGATGCACGGGCTCCGGAGGCACGGCTTCTCCGGGTGCCACCACGCGCACGATGTCCCGTCCCTGCAGCGAATGGTGCTGCTGCGTGGAGATGACCGGGATCTTTCCACCCGCCCGCCGGATCTCGCCCGACGCCACCCAGGGCATCTCTGAAGAACGGACGGAATAGGCGTCGAAGCCGATCCCATTGCCGATCCTACCGGCCGATCGGCGGCCATAGCCGAGGGGCAGCGTCACGGCCCCGGGGGCATGGCCGGGCAGCAGCCACACAGGCGCACGCACGACACGCCCGTTGACGGACAGGTCGACGGCGTCACCCGAAGTGAGCCCAAACACCTCCGCCGTTTCCGGTGCGATCAGAGCGGCATTGCCCCAGACCTGCTTCGTCAGCGGCTTGGGCAGTTCCTGCAGCCAGCCGTTGTTGGCGTAAGAGCCATCCCAGACCGAGGGGTCGGGCGCGAACAGAACATCGATCCCTGAGGATGAGACGGGCGCTGCGGGTTCCAGCGTCCAGCTTGGCTGGATGGCCACATCGATGGTGGGCGCCGCCGTGCCTTCGATCACCCCGTCCTCCAGGGATCGCGCCCAGCGCTCGTCAAAGGCCTCACCCCAAGTCTCGCGCCATGCGGCCTGGACCAGTCCGTGCCCATCCGTATTCTGACCTGCCATCAGCCCGAGGAACTCCTCCGCGCTCAGGCCAGGCTTCAGCCGCATCGTGGCCGGCTGGCGCAGCCCCACCGTCCCGTCGAAGGCTCGGAGATCCCCCCAACTTTCGAGCGGATGGCTCTCGGGAATATGCCAGGTGCAGAGGGCGGCCGTTTCGTCCCGGTACTGTCCGAGATGCAGGGACAACGGCACGCGCCGCACGAGCGCGCCGAGATCGATATCGGCCGGCGCGGCATAGACGGGATTGCCGCCGAGGATCACGAGGCGCGAAACCTGTCCGGCTCTGATCGCTCCTGCCAGATCACCCAGAGACCGAACCTCGCCACCTAAAGTACGCAGGGGTTCGATGGCGCGGATCGTGGTGCCGAACGCTCCGAGCCGCGCATTTATGGCGAGAGTCAGCGCATGAACATGGGCGGGCTGCTCGCGACCTGCCGCAACGAGGCTGCGGGTTCCTGCACGGCGCAGCGCATCCGCCAGACGGGGAATGGCGGGATGGGAGCCCGACGGCGCAGCCCCGGCCTCGAGAGCCGCCGCGAGCACTTCGGCGAAGGTCTCGAAGTCTCTCGGGCGCAGCGGGATACGCTCGTCCGCACGGGCACCGACGAGGCTCGTGCGCGTCTCGACGGCGACAAGTCGGGGAAGCCCCCGATCCAAGTTCCGCCGTCGCGCCTGATAATCGGCCGCGTAGCGGATATGCCCCGGCTCCTCGGCAAAGAGATCGCCGCCTAGGGTCAGAATGGCATCGGCCTGTGTCAGATCGTAGACGAGGTCCACGTCCCGCCCAAAGACAGCCATGGCGGCGGCTTGCCGATTGTTGTCATCGAGGGGTGAGAACACATGCCATTGCGCATGCGGGAAAAGCTGCCGCGCCTGCCCGATCAGCCTGTGCAGGGTCGGCGACGCGACCGGCGGCATCAGGACATGGAGCCCCCTGCCCTCGTCGAAGACAAGCTCGTTGCGCACGGGACGGATGAGGTTCGTCAGCTCCTCCCATGATCTCGGCACGCCGCCTTGGAGCGGAGCATCGGTCCGGTCGAGATCGTAGAGGGAGAGGATCTCGGCCTGCGCGAACACGTCGGTTGCGCCGAGGCTCGCGGGATGAAGCCGGTTTCCTTCAATCTTGATCGGGCGCCCTTCCTGCGCCTTGACGAGCACGCCCCTGCCATACCCATTCAAGGCTAGAGAGGTGGCGATCGTCACCGGCACGCCCGGCACGTAGCCCGGCATGTTGTGGCTCTGCGACAGGAGCGGCGCCTTAGCTCCGGCATCGCTGCCGTTGCAGGCAGCCAGACCTCCCAAGGCCAGGGAGGCGCTCATCAGCCTGAGCAGGGTGCGCCGGTCGATCTGCGAAGCCTGCACGATGTCGGGGAACTCGGCTTCGATGTGACGCCGCACCTCCGGCACATCCGCGAGTTCCTCAAGGCTACGCCAGAGGCGCGGCCCCTCCTCGGTTGCGAGGCGAGCCCTCAGGGCTTCGAGATCGATTGTCGTTCCCTCGCCCATCGAACCTACCGGTGACACGTGTTGCAGCTGGTGAGCCGCCGGGAAGCCTCCCGGTAGAACTCGCGGATGTCCTCGGGCAATTCATCGCCATGAGGCTCGTAGCCCATGGCGAAAACCGCCTCGCGGGGGCGAAGTTGCGGCACCGGATCGCGATGGCAATCCAGGCACCAGCCCATGGAGAGGGTCTCGGCCTTCACCGTCTTCGGCATCTGATCCACGCGGCCGTGACAGGTCTCACAGGCGACTCCCTTCGTCACGTGGGCTGCATGATGAAAATAAGCGTCATCCGGCAGGCGGTGAACGGAGGTCCACTGGATCGGCTGGCCGAGTGCGAAGCTCGAACGGACGGGCTCGAGTACGCTCGCACCCACCCACACTTGCGAATGGCAGGACATGCAGGTCTGGGCCGACGGCATGCCGGCATCGGCTGCACGCTCGACAGTGGAATGGCAGTAGCGGCAATCGATATCGAGCTGGCCTGCATGAAGATCGTGCCGGAACGGGACTGGCTGCGGCGCGGGCTTGCCGACATTCCAGGTGCTATCCGCGCGGGCCCACAGATAGGCGGTCACGCCCGCCCCCACGAGCCCAAGCCCCGTGAGCACGATGACAACCCGGAACAGGGTGGTTGCCGCCGGTGTGAAAAGCTGCGCCATCGGCCGTGCCGCGCACCCTTCGTTGTGTCGGGCTTAGGCCCGAGGTGAAGCTTCGCTGTTGAACAATAGGTTCAGCGCCGGATCGTTCCCTGACGCGGCATGTCCTCCGGTCCACGGCAGCCCATGCTTGGATTTTGACCAAAGCTCGCTACTCGCCGGGCGCGGTTGGGGAGGGAGCGAGGGATTTGTGGCAGAACGTCGAAAAGCTTTATCCACCAAAGAGTTAGGTGGAGCGGGCGATGGGAATCGAACCCACGACATTCAGCTTGGGAAGCTGACGTTCTACCTCTGAACTACGCCCGCGCGCTCTTATTCATATCCGGCCTTCCAGCGATCCGGCAAGGGGGCAGCTTGAAGGGATCAGCGGAAGTGCTTCGACAGCTTCAGCCCCTGCGCCTGGTAGTTCGAGCCTGCGCCTGCGCCGTAGAGGACCTTGGGCCGCTCGGCCATGCGCTCGTAGACGAGGCGGCCGACGATCTGCCCGTCCTCCAGGATGAAGGGTACGTCGCGGGAGCGCACCTCGAGCACGGCACGGGCCCCCTCGCCTCCGGCCTGGGCATGGCCAAAGCCCGGATCGAAGAAGCCGGCATAATGGACGCGGAACTCACCCACGAGGGGGTCGAAGGGCACCATCTCGGCGGCGTAATCCGGCGGCACGTGCACCGCTTCCTTAGAGGCGAGAATGTAGAACTGACCCGGATCCAAAATCAGGGTGCGGGAGGCATCCGCATAGAGCGGCTCCCAGAAATCCGCGGTGCGGCAGGAGCCCGGCTTGTCCACGTCGACGAGGCCCGTGTGGCGCTTGGCGCGGTAGCCGATGAGCTTTTCAGGACCGAAGCCGGCGAGATCCACGCTGACTGCCACGCCATCCTGGATCGAAGGCTCGGCGGAGGTCACCACCCGCTCGCGCTGATGGAGCGCCAGGAGTTCGGCATCGCTCAGGCGCACCACGCCCTTGCGCAGGCGCAGCTGGGACAGGCGCGTGCCCGTCCGAACCAGCACCGGGAAGGTCCGCGGCGAGATCTCGGCATAAAGACGTCCATTATAGCCGGCCCCGATTGTATCGAATTCCTGGCTTCGGTCGGTAATGACGCGGGTGAACACGTCGATGCGGCCCGTGGAGCTCTTGGGGTTTGCCGCCGCCGAGAGATCCTGCGGCAAAGACAGCTCCTCCTGTAGCTCCGCGATATAGACGCTACCAGTCTCCAGGATGGCGCCCCGGCCCAGATCAATCTCGTGGAAGCTCAGCTGGTCAAGGCGATCCTGGACCGTATGGTTGCGCCCCGGCAGGAAGCTGGCCCTTACGCGATAGGCCCGGCGCCCCAGCCTGAGGTCCAGGCTCGCCGGCTGGACCTGATCGGACGCGAAAGGCGTCTCCGGCTTGATGGCTCCTGCTTCCGCAAGGCGCATGATGGCATCAGCCGATTGGATCCCGTCCTTCAACGCAACCATGTCCGTCATCCGAGAACCCTGCCGTCTTCGAAGTGTTGAGCCTTTCAATATCCTCTAAGCCTTGTTACGGAATTCTCAATCGCTTTCCTTAAGCCTCGCCCCGGAAGGCGTGCCAGGCCAGGGTGATGCGGGCTAGCG
Source organism: Microvirga sp. CF3062 (assembly GCF_036314045.1). Lineage (NCBI taxonomy): Bacteria > Pseudomonadati > Pseudomonadota > Alphaproteobacteria > Hyphomicrobiales > Methylobacteriaceae > Microvirga > Microvirga sp. CF3062. The sequence goes on along the minus strand of NZ_JAYGGN010000008.1, from coordinate 208,367 downwards.
CGCTCATTACGGTCAATCCGGCGAAGGCATAGGCCAGGACCGCGAAGTTCTGTGGAAACAGGATCATGGCAACGAAGAACAGGATCGTCTCCGTCCCCTCCATCACGCCGGCCGTGAAATAGATCGACTTGATGCCCCGGATATCGCTGCTCATGCCCCGCTTGGCGGCGACGGCCGCGAAGGCGAGGAAGCTAGCTCCATTGACATAGAAGGAGAACAGAAGGACCGCCGCCGGCAGGGCTAAGGTGCCGGGGTCCCGCAGGGCGAAAGCCAACGGGATGGCGCCATAGATGGCGAAGTCGAGAACGATGTCCAGGAACCCGCCCCGGTCTGTGCGCTGGGTGGAGCGGGCAACGGCACCATCCAGGCCATCAAGGAGCCTGTTGAGCCCGAACAGGATAAGCGCCGCCCCATCAAACCCCAGAATGATCATGAGGGCCGCCGCGAGCCCCAGTCCCAGCCCCGCCAGCGTCACGGTATCGGCGGAGACGCCTGCCCGCGCAAGGCCCTGCCCCAGCCGATCCATCGACGGATCGATCCTGCGCCGCACCCATCCATCGAGCATAGCCCGCTCTCCTCTGCCTCGATTGACGAGGTGTGAGGACGGCCTTACCACGGGCAGGTCGAACTCCTCTACTGGCTGAAGGCAGCTCATGTACAAGGCTGTGACCCGCGGCATCTCTGTGACGGTAACGCCCCGCTACATGCCCGAAGAATCCTCCCCCGACGACGGCCGCTACTTCTTTGCCTATACGGTGGAGATCATCAACACGAGCCTGGAGCGGGTCCATCTGCGCGCCCGCCACTGGCGGATCACCGACGAGCACGGCCATGTGCAGGAGGTGCGCGGCACGGGCGTCGTCGGCGAGGAGCCTGTGCTCGGGCCGGGCGAGAGCTTCAGCTACACGAGCGGCTGCCCCCTGACGACGCCGAGCGGCACCATGCACGGCACCTACCTGATGGAAACCGCCGGCGGCGAAACTTTCGATGCCGAAATCCCCGCCTTCTCACTCGATATCCCGCGCGCGAAGCGCGTGCTGCACTGAGGTTCCCGATGTCATCCCAAGGTCAGCGGCTCATGCCGCTCGAAATGCTGGCGAAGCTCGTGTCGTTCGACACGGTGAGCTCGAAGTCGAACCTGCCGCTGATCGACTTCGTGGAAGATTACCTACAGGGCTGGAACGTGCCGTATGTGCGTGTGCCGAACGAGACCGGCGACAAAGCGGCCATCTATGCAACGATCGGCCCGCAGGACCGCGGCGGGATCGTGCTCTCCGGCCACACGGACGTGGTGCCGGTGACAGGGCAGGCCTGGACGTCGGATCCCTTCACCCTACGGGTGGAGAATGGGCGCGCTTATGGGCGCGGCGCGGTGGACATGAAGGCCTTCGATGCGCTCGCGCTGGCGCTGATCCCAGAGTTTCAAGCCGCGAACCTCATGACGCCGATTCACATCTTGCTTTCCTATGACGAGGAGACGACCTGTCTCGGCGTAGTCGACGTGATCCGACGCCTCGGTCACGATCTGCCGCTGCCGAAGGCCGCCATCGTGGGCGAGCCGACGATGATGGAGGTGGTGGATGCGCACAAAAGCGTCGTCACCTTCAGCACGACGGTGCACGGCTTCGAGGCGCATTCGTCGAAGCCGTATCTCGGCGCGAGCGCCGTGATGACGGCGGCAGAGCTGATTGCGGAGCTCAACCGCATTGGCGACGACATGATGGAGCGCGGCGACACGAGCGGGCGCTTCGATCCGCCCTACACGACTGTGCATGTGGGCACGATTGCCGGCGGCACGGCGCGCAACATCCTGTCGAAGTCTTGCAGTTTCCACTGGGAGTTTCGCGGTCTGCCGAACCTCGATCCGCAGGAGATTCCGAGCCGCCTGGAGACCTTCGCGCAGGAGGTCGCGCTCAAGCGCCTCAACCGCTTCGGTGAGTTCGGGCGGATCGAGACGAAGCTCGAGGTGGCGGTGCCGGGACTCGCGCCGGAGCCGGGATCCTACGCAGAGGCTTTTACTCTACGGCTTGCCGGCAAGAACCACACGCAGACCGTTCCCTTCGGCACCGAGGCAGGCCATTATCAGGCGGCAGGCATTCCAACGGTGGTCTGCGGTCCGGGCTCCATAGATCAGGCCCATCAGCCGGATGAGTATATCACGCTGGACCAGCTCGAAGCGGGCGCAGCCTTCATGCGGCGGCTTGCTGCGACGTGCGCGAGTTCGTGACGATCAACACCCCGTCATGCCCGCACTTGTTGCGGGCATCCACGTCTTTGCGCCTGTTAAAACGTGGATGGCCGGGACAAGCCCGGCCATGACGAATGTTGAGAAGACAAACATTTGTGAGAGGCAGCGTTACGACTCTGATTTCGCAATCGCGGCTTCGACCTCCACCGGATCGAGATCGTAGAAGCGTGAACAGAACTCGCAGGTGATGCCGATGCGGCCGTTCTCGCCAACCATGTCGCGGCGGTCTTCCGGCGGGAAGCGGCGCATCATGCCCATGATGCGCTCCTGCGAGCAGGTGCATTCCTCATGCACGTGTTGGCCCTCGAAGACACGCACGCCGCGCTCGTGGAACAGACGATAGAGAAGCGTCTCGCTAGACACGGTGGGATCGACCAACTCGTGATCTTCGACTGTGCCGATCAGGGACTTTGCCTCTACCCAAGCATCGTCTTCGGAAGGCACTGAGAAGGTGTTCGACGTGTGGCCTTCGGGAACATCGCCAGGATTGAGATCAGCCTGCCGCAGGCGCTCGGGGGACGAGGGCAGGAACTGGATCATCAGACCGCCGGCGCGATAGGTATGACGCCCGTTCTCGAACTGCTCGGCGACGGCGAGACGCACCTGCGTCGGGATCTGCTCGGACTGGCGGAAATACTGGTGCGCCGCCTCCTCGAAGCCTTGGCCGTCCAGCGCAACGACGCCTTGGTAGCGGCTGCGCTCGGAGCCCTGATCGATGGTCATGGCGAGATAGCCGGAGCCGAGGAGGTCGCCCGTTCCTGTAGAGGCCGGATCGAGCGCTTCGAGCCGGTCCTTGTCGAAGCGGGCCGTGGCGCGAAGGCGGTCCGGCGCGTTGAAGTCGACCACCACCATATCGATGATGCCATCGGTCTTGGTCTGCAGCTGGAACCGCCCCTCGAGCTTGATGGATGCGCCGAGCATGACGGTCAGCGCTGCCGCCTCTCCGATGACGCGAGCGACCCGGTCGGGATAGCCGTGGCGGGCCAGGATCGTGTCGATGGAAGGACCGAGACGCACCACGCGCCCGCGCACGTCGAGGGGCTCGACCGCGAAGGGGAGGACGACGTCATCATTTCCTTCAAGCGAGGCTGAACTCATGCGCTTGCTGCTCCGAGGCACCAGGCCAGGATGCCCTTTTGTGCGTGAAGCCGGTTCTCGGCCTCGTCGAAGACCACGGATTGCGGACCGTCCATCACCTCATCCGTCACCTCCTCGCCGCGATGGGCGGGAAGGCAGTGCATGAAGATGGCTTCTTTGTCGGCCACACCCATGAGCCTGCCGTTGACCTGATAGGGCTTGAGCAGGTTCTGGCGGCGGAACTCGTCGTCGTCGCCCATGGACACCCAGCAATCGGTGACGATCGCGTGGGCGCCCTCGGCGGCCTCGAAGGCATCGGTGGTCACGCTGATCTTGGCCCCTTCCTGTTTCGCCCAGGACAAAAGCTCGGGACGGGGGGCAAGTTCCGGCGGGGAGGCGATCTTCAGGGTGAAATCGAGGCGCGCCGCGGCGTGGACCCAAGAGGCGAGCACATTGTTGGCATCGCCCGTCCAGGCCACCGTCTTGCCCTCGATGGAGCCGCGATGCTCCTCGAAAGTCATGATGTCGGCCATGATCTGGCACGGATGCGTCATCTTGGTCAGGCCGTTGATCACCGGGATCGAGGCGTACTGGGCGAGCTCCGTCACCATGGCATGATCGAGGGTGCGGATCATGATGGCGTCCACATAGCGGGACAGGACCCGTGCCGTGTCGGCGATGCTCTCGCCGCGGCCGAGCTGCATCTCCTTGCCGGTGAGCATCAGGGTCTCGCCGCCAAGCTCGCGCATGCCGACATCGAACGAGACGCGGGTGCGGGTGGAGGGCTTGTCGAAGACCATCGCCAGAACCTTGCCTTCGAGCGGGCGCTCCTTGGCCTTCTCGCCGCGGCGGCGCTTGGTCTTGATCTCGGAGCCGATCTTCAAAAGACCCCGGATCTCCGCTCCGGAAAAATCGCTCAGATCGAGAAAGTGGCGGGTCTTCATTGAACGGCTCCCCGCTGGGAGGCGGAGGCCTGCCCAGCTTCAATGGCCGTGCAGGCGGCCTCGATACGGTTGACGGCCTCGCCGATCTCCGTGTCGCTGATGATGAGCGGCGGCAGGAGGCGGGCCACGTTGTCGCCGGCCCCGATCACGAGCAGCTTCTGGGCGCGGGCGGCGGCGATGAACTCGGTGTTGGGCACCACAATACGCAGGCCCATCATGAGGCCGTGGCCGCGCACGTCGGCGATAACTCCAGGATGGCGGTCCTTCAGCTCGGCAAGGCGCTGCTTGAGCAGCAGGCCCTTGCGCTCGACTTCCTTCAGGAAGCCGGGTTCCAGGATCACATCAAGCACCGCGTTGCCCACCGCCATGGCGAGCGGATTGCCCCCGAAGGTGGTGCCGTGGGTGCCGACCGTCATGCCCTTTGCGGCCTCCGCCGTGGCAAGGCACGCGCCCATCGGGAAGCCGCCGCCGATGCCCTTGGCGACCGCCATGATGTCGGGCGTGACGCCGGTCCATTCGTAAGCGAAGAGCTTGCCCGTGCGCCCGACACCGGTCTGGATCTCGTCGAAGATCAGCAGCAGACCCTGGCTGTCGCAGAGATGGCGCAGCTCGCGCAGGAAAGCGTTGGAAACGGTCCGGATACCGCCCTCGCCCTGGATCGGCTCGATCATCAGGGCCGCGGTCTCGGGACCGATCACAGCCTTCAGGGCCTCAAGATCCTCGACCGGCACCTGATCGAAGCCTTCCACCTTGGGGCCGAAGCCTTCCAGATACTTAGCCTGGCCGCCGGCCGCGATGGTCGCCAGGGTCCGACCATGGAAGGCGCCCTCGAACGTGACAATGCGGAAACGCTCGGGATTGCCGTTCACGGCATGGTACTTGCGGGCCATCTTGATGGCGGCCTCGTTGGCCTCGGCGCCGGAATTGGAGAAGAAGACCACGTCCGCGAAGGTGTTCTCGACCAGACGCTTGGCCAGACGCTCCCCTTCGGGGATCTGGAACAGGTTGGAGGTGTGCCAGACCTTGGAGGCCTGCTCCGTCAGGGCCTGGACGAGGTGCGGATGGGCGTGCCCTAAGGCATTGACCGCGATGCCGGCCCCGAAATCGAGATATCGCTCGCCATCTCGGCCGAAGAGCCAGGGGCCCTCCCCTTTCTCAAAGGAAAGCTCGGCGCGTGCGTAGGTCGGCAGCAATGGCGATGTCACAGGTTGTCTCCGCCTCCAAGGACCCAAAGTCGCACCCGGGCCCGAAAAAGAAAGCGCCGCCCCAGGCAGGAGCGGCACGACTGGGAATTCTACCGAGGTGCGAGACCCTGTCAATTCAAGAGAAATGAACTGACTCATCACAAGGAATTTTTGACCTTGGGTGAGTTCCTTGGGGAAAACAGCATGGCTTGTCCGGGGACTCTTGCGCCGGAGTCCACCCATCCTGTAACTTCGGGTCAGTCGAGTACGGCATTCGTGCGGCGGCATTCACCCTCAGGAGCGACCCTCGCAACGCGGTCGGACACAAAAACCCTGTCCGCGAAGCATCTGGGATTCTGAGTGTTTGAAGGCCGCCTCCGATGGAGGCAGATTGAAAATGACAGATGCGGGCGCAACTTGGACGGACGAACGGGTCGAGCTTCTCAAGAAGCTCTGGACCGATGGTTTGAGCGCGAGCCAGATCGCCGCCGAGCTTGGCAACGTGACCCGCAATGCGGTTATCGGCAAGGTTCACCGCCTTGGCCTGTCCGGCCGCGCGAAGGATGCCAGGCCGGCCGGTTCCGCCGCCGCGGCCCGTCCCCGCAAGGCGACCCGTGCGCCGAGCGCCCCGGCCCCCCTGCCGCCTCAGCCGCACACCAACAATGTGGTCATCGCCCCGATCGCCCTTCAGCCCATCACCCAGGAGCCGAGCGTCTACGTCGAGGACGACCTCGCCGTTCCGGTCTCCGAGCGCGTGACCATCATGGATCTGCGCGAGTCCATGTGCCGCTGGCCCATGGGCGACCCGACCAAGCCCGAATTCCGCTTCTGCGGCGCCCGCTCCATCACGGGCCTGCCCTATTGCACCCACCACGCCCGCATCGCCTACCAGCCGGTGGCCGACCGCAAGCGCGACCGCAGGCTCGCACGGGCATAGAACTCCATATCCTTCAACGAAAAGGGCCGCGCTGATCGTTTCAGCGCGGCCCTTTTCGTTGTTCGATGTCTTTGTGGCTCAGGCCTCCAACGCCTGCTCCTCCCGAGCGAAGGTCTCGTCGAAGGAATAGCCGGCCCCCCGCACGGTGCGGATAGGATCGGGCTTGCGTGGCATGCTGATTGCCTTGCGCAGGCGGCCCACATGCACGTCAACCGTGCGCTCGTCGATATAGACGTCGTGGCCCCAGACCGCATTGAGCAGGTGCTCGCGGGAGAACACACGGCCCGGGCTCTGCATCAGGAATTCCAGCAGGCGGAACTCCGTGGGCCCTAAGTGCAGTTCCTGGGTCGCGCGGCGTACGCGATGGGTCTCGCGGTCGAGCTCGATGTCGCCGGCCCTCAGAAGGGTCGCGATATGGGCAGGCTTCGTCCGGCGCAGGAGCGCGCGTACCCGTGCCAGCAGCTCCGGCACCGAGAACGGCTTGACGATGTAGTCGTCGGCGCCGGTGGACAGGCCACGGATGCGGTCCCCCTCTTCGCCGCGGGCGGTCAACATGATCACCGGCAGGCGCTCGGTCTCTGCGCGCGCGCGGATGCGGCGGCACAGCTCGATGCCGGAGATTCCGGGCAGCATCCAGTCGAGCAGCACGATGTCGGGCACCTGCTCGCGCAGGCGGATCTCCGCCTCGTCGCCGCGGGACACGCTGTCAACCTCGTAGCCCTCGGCCTCGAGGTTGTAGCGCAGGAGGAGCATCAAGGGCTCCTCGTCTTCCACGATCAGAACGCGAGGCCCCATGGTCAGGCTCCTGCCTCAACTGAGGTATCGATGGAGCGGTCGTTCTTGGGCCGGTCGATGGCCAGGGTTTCGCCTGTGACGAGGTAATGGACCGTCTCGGCGATGTTGGTGGTATGGTCGCCGATGCGCTCGATGTTCTTGGCACAGAAGAGAAGGTGCGTGCAGAACGAAATGTTGCGCGGATCTTCCATCATGTAGGTCAGGAGCTCCCGGAACAGGGAGGTGTAGAGCGCATCGATCGCGCCGTCGCGCTTCCACACGTCGAGCGCCTTTGCCGTATCCTTCTGCGCATAGGCGTCGAGCACGTCCTTGAGCTGCGCCATCACCAGATCGTTCATGTGCCGGAGCCCGACGACGATCTTGTGCGGCTGGAAGTCGCCGCCGATTGCAAGCGCACGCTTGGCGATGTTCTTGGCGAGATCGCCGATGCGTTCCACGTCGCCGGCGATACGGATGGCCGAGATGGTCTCGCGCAGGTCGACCGCCAGGGGTTGACGGCGTGCGATGGTGAGAATGGCGTTCTCCTCGACCTCGCGATGGAGAACATCGAGGCGCGGGTCGGATGCAATCACCGCTTGGGCCAGAGGCTTGTCGTGGCGAGCCAACGCGGCGACGGAATCGACCAGCATCTTCTCGGCGATGCCGCCCATTTCGGCAATGCGCTGCCGAAGCCCTTGGAGATCGGCGTCGTAGGAGCGGACGATATGCTCTGACATGAAGGTTCTCCCTGAGCCGCTTCGATCAGCCGAAGCGGCCCGTGATGTAGTCCTGGGTCTGTTTCTTGGCCGGGTTCATGAACATCTTGTTCGTCGGCCCGAACTCCACAACCTCCCCGAGATACATGAAAGCGGTAAACTGCGAGATGCGCGCCGCCTGCTGCATATTGTGCGTGACGATCACGATGGTGAACTCGGAGCGGAGTTGCTCGATCAGCTCCTCGATCTTGCCGGTGGAGATCGGATCGAGCGCCGAGGTCGGCTCGTCGAGAAGGATCACCTCGGGCTTCTGCGCGATGGTGCGCGCAATGCAGAGACGCTGCTGCTGGCCGCCGGACAGGCTCATGCCCGACTGACGCAGCTTGTCCTTCGCCTCGTCCCACAGGGCCGCCTTGCGCAGGGCCTCCTCGATGCGTCCATCGAGCTCGGATTTCGGCAGCTTCTCATAGAGTTTGATGCCGAAGGCGATGTTGTCATAGATCGACATGGGGAACGGCGTCGGCTTCTGGAACACCATGCCGACGCGGGCGCGCAGCTCGTTCACGTCGATAGAGGAGGAGAGCACGTTCTGGCCGTCGAGCAGGATCTCGCCATCGGCGCGCTGCTCGGGATACAAGCTGTAGATGCGGTTGAAGGTGCGCAGCAGTGTCGACTTTCCGCAGCCGGAGGGGCCGATGAGGGCCGTCACCTGCCGGTCGTAGAAGTCGAGATTGATGTCCTTGAGACTGCGGAAGTCGCCGTAATAGAAATTCAGGTTCCGAACGGCGATGCGCACCGGCGCTTCGGCATTCCCGGCGGCGGCTTTTCCGACAGCGCTGCTCGTGTTGAGGGCAATCGTGCTCATCGGACTTTATCCTTCCTCAGGAGCAGGCGCGCCACGATGGACAGCGCCAGGATCGACATGGTGATGATGAGGGCGCCGGCCCAGGCCAGCTCGCGCCAGTTCTCATAGGGCGAGAGGGCGAACTGGTAGATCATGACCGGCAGGTTGGCCACGCCACCCATCAGGTTGGGGTTGAACCAGAAATTGTTGTTGAGGGCCGTGAACAGCAGCGGTGCAGTTTCGCCTGCGATGCGGGCGGTGGCCAGCAGCACGCCGGTGACCATGCCGGCACGCGCCGCCTTCCAACTGATCTTGATGATCACGGTCGACATGGGTGCGCCGAGCGCGGCACCCGCCTCACGGAGCGAACCCGGCACGAGGCGCAGCATGTCCTCCGTGGTGCGCACGATCACCGGTACGGCGATGATGGCGAGGGCCACGCCGCCAGCCCATCCGGAATAACCGCCCATGGGCTGCACCATGAGCATGTAGACGAAGAGGCCGATGAGGATGCTGGGCGCGGCGAGCAGGATGTCGTTCACGAAGCGGATGACTTCCGCGAGCTTCGAACTCTTGCCGTACTCGGCCAGATAGGTACCGGCCAGCACGCCGACTGGCGTTGCCACGACAATGCCGAGAACGGTCAGGATCAGACTGCCCACGATGGCATTGGCGATGCCGCCGCCCTGGCTGCCGGGTCCTGGCGTCGTCTCGGTAAAGACTGCCGGCGAGAGACCGCCGATCCCCTCGACGATCAGCATCAGAAGGATCCAGCCAAGGAAGAAGGCGCCAAGGATCGTGAACAGCGTGCAGATGATCTTGAGAGCGCGGTCAGCCACATGGCGGCTGCGGCGCACCCGCCCCCAGGGGGCGGGAGCAGTTGTTGGTTCGGTCGCGGTCCGGTGCTGCAGAGCGGTGTCCATCATGGTCTCCTCAGCCTACCTTCACCCGGGATACCAGAAGCCGGGCGAGCACGAGCACGGTGAACGTGACAAGGAACAGGATGCAACCCAGCGCCATGAGCGCATTGAGCTGCAGGCCGATGGCCTCGTTGAATTCGTTGGCAATGCGCGACGCAATGGTGGAGCCCGGATCGAAGAGCGAACCCGACAGGCGGTTGGCGTTGCCGACCACGAAGGTCACAGCCATCGTCTCACCGAGCGCGCGGCCGAGGCCGAGCATGATCGCCCCGATGATGCTGACGCCGGCCTGCGGCAGAAGCACATTACGCACCACCTCCCAAGTGGTGCAGCCGATGCCGTAGGCGCTCTCGCGCAGGACCGATGGGATCTGATCGAGGATGTCTCGCGCGATCGAGGCGATGAACGGGATGATCATAATCGCCAGAATGATGCCGGCCGTCAGGATGCCGACGCCGGAGGGCGTGCGCGCATACAGGATGGTGCCGATGATCGGCATCCCCTCGACGATGTTGGAGACTGGGATCTGCACGTAGTTGGCGAAAAGGGGCGCGAAGACGAAGAGGCCCCACATGCCGTAGATGATGCTGGGAACGGCCGCGAGAAGCTCGATGGTCGTCGCCACCGGCCGCTTGAGCCAGGGCGGGCAGAGCTGCGTCAGGAAAATGGCGATGCCCAGGGACAGAGGCACGCCGATCACCAGGGCGATCAGCGCCGTCGTCAGCGTTCCGACGATGGCGACCCAAGCGCCGTACTGGTCTTCGTTGACGTTCCACACGCTCGACGTGATGAAACCGAAGCCGAACTCGCGAAAGGCCGGCAATCCGCCGTAGATCATCGATCCGATGATCCCGAGGAGCACAATCAGCACCAGAAGGGCCGATGCGAGGCTGGCGAGGCGGAAGAGCCTGTCGAAGCTTGGTGGAGGGGATCGACGAGCGGGAGCAGCCGCGCTCGAAACGAGACGTTCTTGCGAGAGAGCTACCATTCGCCGATCCGCTTTGTTGTTTAGATAAAGTCAGATTACTGCGTGAAGACCGGCTGACCCGAAGCGTTCTTGATCTCGCTCTTCCACGTCGCGCGCACCTGATCCTTCAGCTGAGCGGGAAGCGGCACGTAGTCGAGTTCGACAGCCATCTTGTCGCCGTTCTTGAACGACCAGTCGAAGAACTTCAAGGCCTCGGCTACCTGCTCCGGCTTCTCCGGATTCTTGGGAACGAGGATGAAGGTCGGAGCCGTGATCGGCCAGGCCTCATCGCCCGCCTGGTTCGTCAGCGAGATGCCGTAGCCGGGAGCCGACTTCCAGTCGGCATTGGCAGCGGCAGCCTGGAAGGTCTTGGCCTCCGGCGACACGAACTTGCCGTTCTTGTTCTGCAGCTGGGCGAACGGTATGCTGTTCTGCTTGGCGTAGGCGTATTCCACATAGCCGATGGAATTCGGCACCTGCTTCACGAGAGCGGCGACGCCCTCATTGCCCTTGCCGCCCTGGCCGACCGGCCACTGCACCGATGCGCCAACGCCCGGTCCGCTCTTCCAGGTCTCAGAGACCTGGGACAGATAGGTGGTGAACACGCTGGTGGTGCCCGATCCGTCGGAGCGGTAGACCGGAGTGATCGACGCATTGGGAAGCGTCACGCCCTGGTTCGCCTGTGCGATCTTGGCATCGTTCCACTTGGAGATCTTGCCGTTGAAGATGTCGGCGAGGACCTCGCCTGTCAGCTTCAGCTGGCCGGCGGAAACGCCCTGAACGTTATAGACGGCGACCACGCCACCCATGACCGCCGGGAACTGGACAAAGCCGTCCTTCTGAAGCTCTTCGCCCTTCAGCGGAGCATCGGTCGCGCCGAAATCGACGGTCTTGGCCCGGATTTGGCGGATACCGCCGCTGGAGCCGATGGACTGATAGTTCAGCCGGTTGCTCGTCTCCTTGTTGTAGGCCTCGGCCCACTTGGCATAGATCGGAAACGGGAACGTTGCGCCTGCGCCGGTGATGTCAGCAGCAGAGGCCGTGGTCGTAAAGCTCGCGACGGCAAGGCCAGCCGCAATGGCGTAGGACACGATCTTCAAGGGTCAATCTCCTGTTCATGCAACGTGACAGGCGGCTGTCGAAAGCCATGGGCCACGTCACGCGATGGGACAGCTAGGCCCGACGGATGTCTCCTCTACGACAGTTGGATGACAATTACATGACACCCCTTCAGGATCCCTTGGAGCGCCTCATTTTCTGCCCTGAGGAAGCTGCCCGATCAGGAACCGGCCTCAGGCAATGTCACGGTGAACCGGGCGCCTTGCCCCGGTTCGCTCGTGATGTCGAAATGGCCCCGGTGGCGATTGACGATGTGCTTGACGATTGCCAACCCCAAGCCCGTTCCGCCCTTGTCGCGGCTCTGGGCCACGTCAGCCCGGTAGAACCGCTCCGTCAGGCGCGGCAGGTGCTCAGGCGCGATGCCGGGCCCGTAATCCTGGACCGTGAAGGTGACATGCGGACCCTGCTCGCCATGGGAGGATCCAATGCTGTCGATCTCCACATCCACCCTGCCGCCGCTCTCGCCGTACTTGACCGCATTCTCGATCAGGTTCTCGGCGACGCGCAGAAGCTCGTCCCGGTCGCCGCGCACGAGGATGGATAGCTTGGGCAGCTTGGCCTGGATGACTACACCCCTCTCCCGCGCCATGGGCGACAGGGTCTCAATCATCTGGGACACGATGGAGGCGAGATCGACATTCTGGGTCGGCGAGAGATGAGCCCGCATCTCGATGCGCGACAGGGACAGGAGATCGTCGATCAGGCGCTTCATGCGCTGCGCCTGCCCCTTCATGATTTCGAGGAAGCGCTCCCGAGCATTCACATCGTCCCGCGCGGGTCCTTGAAGAGTTTCGATGAAACCGAGCACCGAGGCCAGAGGCGTGCGCAGCTCATGGCTCGCATTGGCAACGAAATCGGCCCGCATGGCCTCCAGGCGGCGGGCCGAGGTGAGATCGCGAAAGAACAGGACGACTCCGGCCTGAACCCCGGTGCTGGGCGCATCGGCCTGGAGGGGGCCGATATGCACCTCGAAGGTGCGCTCGGTGGGAACCCGTTCCGAATATTCGACCTTCAGGGGCTCTCCCTGCTCCAGAACCCTCTGGATGCCGTCGAGCACGTCGGGGCTGCGGAGCGCGAAGGACAAGGGGTGTCCAGTCTTCAATCCGCCGAGGAGCCCGTAAGCGGCCTTGTTGGCCTCAATGACCAAGGCACGCTGATCCACCAGGATGACCGGATCGGGGATCTGGGCCAGAACCGCCTCGGCGACGCTCGAGCGCTGGGGCTTGCTCGGCTGCGGCCGGACCCCGACGCCAAGGCTGCGCTTCGGACTGGCGATCAAAAATCCAGCCGTGATGGCAATGGCAGCCCAGAGCAGAAGCCAGGCATCTCCATTGCCCCGCACCAGCTCCACGACAACCATGACGAAACACGTGACCACCGCGGCCCGCAAGGCTGCATCACGCAGAAGTGTGGCGCCCTGGGATTTGGGTTCCGGCGTCGGATCGTCGGGAGCGCTCATGGAACGGGAGGTCTCGGAGGGGTTGCACGCCTTCTTTAAGGCAGGCACCGACAGGTGTCATCTCCCGCCAAGCTCCGCCCCGGCGGCAGCCTCATCCTCATCGGGCTTGAACGCGAGCCGAGCGGCCCCAATGCGGTTGCGAATCTCGTAACCGCCCAAGAGCGCGAGGGCGATGACAAAGGGAATGAGGTAATAGCACAGGCGATAGAGGAGGAGCGCCCCGAGGACCGGCTCCCTCGGATAGCTCGAGAGGGCAAGTAGAATGGTCGCCTCGAAGACGCCCAAGCCTCCCGGCGCATGGCTCGCCACCCCCAGCATGACGGCGAAGATGTAGACTGCCACGAAGGTTTCGAAGTTGAGACCATGCCCGCCCGGCAGGAGCACGAAGAGAACGCCCGCGCCGGCGCAAACGTCGGCTGCACCGATCAGGATCTGCGCAAGCGACAGGCGAAAGCCCGGCAGTTCCAGCTTCCAGCCCTGGATCTTGACCGAGCGGCGCTTGAGCGAGACCCAGACCATATAGGCGGCGACGAAGACGGCGGCGCCTAGTCCCGCGAGCTGGTTCATCCAGATATGGGTGTAGACGAGGCTCGCCAGTTCGTCGGCCTTGCTGATCAGGCTCCAGGCGAGCACGAGCGCCATGCCGAGCCAGAAGGTGACCCCGGCAATCACGGTCAGGCTCGCCACCCGTCCCGGCTTCACGCCCTTGGGCGAATAGATCCAGTAACGAACCGTTCCTGCCGTGAGTAGCGGGAACCCGAGGGTGAAGCTCACCGCGTAGCTCGTGAAGGAGGCCAAGGCCGTGGTTCGGTAGGGAATCTGCAGCTTGAGCTGGCGTAGGGCAATGGCGTCGTAGCAGGTCAGCAGGCCATAACTGATGGTGGTGAAGAGCACCGCCAATCCGATCTGACGCAGGCTGGCCGTTGTGAACGCGGATTTCAGCTCGTTGATGTCGATATCGGATACGATATGCCAGAGGACGACAAGCGAAGCGCCGAACAGGAGAATGCTCGCCGCCATCCCGATCCAGGCAAACCCGCGGGAGCGGCGCTCCTTCGGGTGAAAGGCCTCGGCAGATGACATCTCCGGTGGAGGCATCGGGCGGGAGCTCATATGGTTCATGAAAACTGTCAATCAGCCTCAGCGTAGGAAAGCCGCATCAGGTATGCGGGCAGTCCTGCATCTAGGCGCTGACGGAGGGAACCGCCAGACGCAGGCGGCCTTTTAATGGTTTCGCAGCACTGGCGCTACTCTTTGCGCCGAGAAAATGCACATGAAAGCGGATGTGGGTTGTCAGCCTCGAAAAAGGCCTACAACTATGCTTCCCTGATCGAAGCGGGTTTGTGAGTGACTTTGGCCGTACGGGTGGCCCAGGAGTTCTGCGTGGATTTCAAGGATACAGAAACCCAATATGCCGTTCTGGCGGAGTCCCTGCCCCAACTTGTCTGGTCGGCGCAACCCGATGGCTATGTCGACTATGTCAATCGCCGCTGGCGTGAATATACGGGCCGATCAGGCGAGCAGATCTTAGGAGACGGGTGGCAGGAATCCATCCATCCGGATGACCTGACCCAGACCCATGACCATTGGAAGCGCTCCCTCGAATCCGGACAGGCTTATGAATGGGAGCACCGGATGAGGAACGCCGTAGGAGACCATAAGTGGTTTCTCAGCCGTGCGATCCCGATCCAGGACCTCACCGGCAAAATCACCCGCTGGTTCGGCACCAGCACCAACATTGATGAGCAGAAGAAGAATGAGGAAGCCGTTCGGATGCTCGAGAGCCAATACCGCCTAGCTCTTGAGGCCGCACATCTCGGAACCTGGCAGATCGACTTGGATAATAGTCAGATCACCTGGGATGAGGAAAGCTGCGCCCTCTACCGCATTCCCCACGATGGATTGTACAGCCTCTCGCTCGATGAAGCCTTGAACATGATCCATCCCGACGATCGGGAGGACGTGAAGGCGCGGATCGCCGCTGCAGCCGCGCCAGATTCGGACGGCAAGTACGACAATCGCTACCGGGCGCAGCTTCCTGACGGGAGTCTCCGGTGGTTCCGTTCTCACGGGCGAGCCCTTCACGTGAATGACGGCGGCAGGCGTCGCGCCGTCAGCCTTTATGGCGTGATCAGCGACATCACAGAACGCCAGGCCCTTGAAGAGGCGCAGAAGCTTCTGACCAGGGAACTGAACCATCGCGTGAAGAACCTGTTCGCCATCGCGAACGGCATGGTCTCGATGACGGCCCGCACGGCCAAGGACCCTAAGGACATGGCGACCGCTCTGAGGGGGCGGCTCAGCGCCCTGTCACGGGCCCATGAGTTGGTACAGCCGGCCCCTATAACGGAGCCGGGCTCCGGCACCGATGTCGAACTCTCCCGCCTGATCGAGGCTGTCCTCGAACCCTACAGGCAATCCGGCCAGAACAGAGTTGCCATCGAGGGACCCGCCATTGCCGTGGGCTCCAACACGACCACGAGCCTTGCACTGGTTCTACATGAACTCGCGACGAACGCTGCCAAATATGGGTGTCTCTCCAGTTCCGAGGGCGAGCTCACCATTGGCTGGACGCTCCAGGAGGAGAATGTGGATCTCCTCTGGACCGAGCGGGGCGGCCCAACGATTGAGGGTCCGCCAAGCTTTGAAGGCTTCGGCACGCAGCTGTCTCAGCGCAGCATCGCCGGGCAGCTCGGGGGCATTCTCGAGCGGGAGTGGCAGACGCAAGGGCTGCGCGTTCACATGATTGTCCCCGTCAACCGGCTGAGCGCCTGACCGGTCATGCCTTTGTACCGCCGTGTCCTGGTCTTGGGCGGAGCGCGCTCCGGCAAGAGCCGCACCGCCCTGCAGCTGGCCGAGCAGGCCTCATCAAAGCGGGTCTATGTCGCGACGGCGCAGGCCTTCGACGACGAGATGCGCGAGCGCATCGCTCTTCATCGCCTGGAGCGCGATCGCTCCTGGCAGACGGTAGATGCCCCGTTGGAGCTGTCGCAAGCCATCCAAGCTCAGACCGATCCTGAGAAAGCCGTGCTTGTCGATTGCCTGACCCTCTGGCTCTCCAACATCATGCTCGCCGAGCACGACCCGTCCCATGAGGCCGACCAGCTGATACACACGGTTCGGGAAGCCCAGGGACCTCTCATCCTGGTGTCGAACGAAGTGGGCCAGGGCATCGTGCCGCCGACACCTCTCGGACGCTCCTTCCGCGATGAGCAGGGGCGCCTGAACCAGAGGATTGCGGAGGCCTGCGATGCGGTCGTCTTCGTGGCCGCGGGCTGCCAGATCCTGCTGAAGCCGGTCCCAGCTCTGGATCTGAGGCTGGCCTGAACACAGCGGCTTTCAGGGCAATTTGGACTCTACCTCAACGGTCAAGGCCTCGATCATGGCCGGCGTCGAGGGACCTCCGCAGATCGTGAAACGGCCCGGAACAGCGAGGCGTCGCTCATGCGGTACGGCGGCCGCCAGTGCGGGATGGGCAAACAGGGCTGTGCCGTTGTCGATGGCCTGCTGGGATCCTGCATCGACGAGCATGACGTCCGGTGGAGTGGTGACAATCGTCTCCAGGCGCACAACACCTCCGCTCTTGCGGCCGAGAACCTCCTCGTGCAGCGTGAAGCCCATGTGCATCAGCACTTCGCTCAAGGGCGAACGGGCATCTGTCACCCACCCTCCCCGCTCGTAAACCAGAATGCTGCGCCCGTTCGGAACACGATCCCTGGCCCGGTCCAGGGCCGCATCGATCCGTGTAATAAGGGCCTCACCGCGATCCGCATGGCCGAGCCTGCGGGCAAGGGTCCGGATCTGCTCGCGCCCCTCCGCCAGCCCTGACCAGGGGCCAAGCTGGAGGACATCCAGACCCTGCCGCTTCAGAACGGCGACCTGATCCTGCTGGCCATAGGTGCCGGTCAGCATCAGATCGGGTTTGCTGAACAGAAGGGCCTCTGCTCCACCCGCGTTGAGGGGCAAGCCTGCTGCCTCCTCCGCCATGAACGAGATGGATGAATCGCGAGCAAGCCGGCTCAATGACGCGATCTGGTGACGATCGGCCAACGCCAGCAGCAATTGATCCGTGCAGAGATTGAGGGAGGCAATCTGCTGCGGTCTCGGCTGAGCCATAGCCGGAGAGTTCCCCCACAGGCAGCCGATCAGCACGGCCCATCCTTCCTAGATGCGGCGGAATGACCCGTAAATTTAGTTAACTGCCTGCTCAAGCCACGTCTTCGCACCAGTATTCCTTAGAAAACAAGAGAACTTTGAAGATGATCCCCTTTATCCGGATAGTTGCAAAAGGTCGCACTTGGGAACAAAGTCCAAAAGCACCGTCAAGCTGACCCATTCTGGACATATCTACCACGCACATACTCACCTCACTTGAACGAAGAACAACCGCAAACCTGTCTCGACAGCGAAGCGGCGCATTTCTAGGGGGCTTCTTCATATGCAGATTGCTCTGACAGCGTCTCGCGACGCATGCCAGCAGAAGGCTATTTGCCTCGACTTTGGAAAGCACAGCGGCCAAGGCCGCTGCACGGCTCAGAAGCGCCCTGCCCTTCAAGGGGGTCAGACCCTGCTCAACCTGACTAAGATGCTCGGCCTTGGCGCCTGCATCACGCTGGCTCTCGGCACTGCTGCCATGCCCCAAGCCGCCTCGGCGGCGGAGCAGAAGTCAGCTCTTCCAGCGGCTTTCGACGCCGGCGCAGATGCCATCAAGATTCCGTCTCAGCATGAGGAACCCTTCGCCCTATCGGTGAAGGATGCCGCTCCGGCTGATCCGTTGGAGGCCATCGTCACGGTGGCGGCTGCGGAGGCCAGCCAAGCCGATCTGCAGAGGCAGATCATCCTGACCATCCCCTTGACCAATCCGACGACCCCGGCAGGCAGCGAGGACGACAAGCCCGTCTCGCGGGAACTCACGGATTACATGGAATTCGAGGAAATGCGCGTGCCCGTATGGATCGTGGACACGATCCTGCGCGCCTCAAAGATGACCGGCGCTGACCCCGTCTACATGATGGCTCTGGCGGACAAGGAATCGAGCTTCCTGCCGGGCAATAAGGCGTCGACCTCCTCGGCTGTGGGCTTGTTCCAGTTCATCACGAGCACATGGCTCGAGGTCGTGCGCTCCTTCGGGCCGGCCCACGGCTTGGACGCGGAAGCACAGGCGATTGAGCGGGTCGATGGCAAGCTCGCCGTGGCGGACGAGACCATGCGTGAGCACATTCTCGGGCTGCGCCGCAATCCTTACATCTCGTCTCTCATGGCCGCCGAGATGATGAAGCGCGACAAGGCGAAGATCGAAACAAGGCTTGGCCGCAAGCTCAACCGTTCGGAATTCTATATGTCCCACTTCTTCGGCGTGGACAGTGCCAGCAAGTTCATCGCCTTGGTGGACGACACGCCTAAGAAGAGTGCACCCGCTGCCTTCCCGGCCGCGGCGAAGTCCAACAAATCTCTGTTCTTCACCAAAGACGGCAAGAAGACCCGCCAGCTCAGCGTGGCCGAGGTCTATGGCAAGATCGACGACATGATCGACAAGCGCCTCAACCGCTACGGCGACGTCTCGACCCGCGTGGCAGGGGACCTTCCCTTCTGATCAGTCGGTTCCGCATCTCCTTCTGGGTCAGGGGCGTGAGGATGAGAATCTGCCGTGCCGACCTCCGCCCGTGGCGCCAAGCCGGCTGAAGCCGAGCTGCTGGGCGCAATATCGACAAAGCCACCTCTGGCAGGCGGGCGCTGCACCCGAATGATCCGCATCACGATGAAGGCGGCAAGGCCCAGTGAAGCCAAGGCCGCATAGATGAACAACCCTTGAGGGCCGAGCACTTCCATGGCCAAGGCCCCCAGGAGAGGTCCGATAGTGACTCCGGTGGCCCAGGAAAACAGAAGAGTGCCGACCGTGGATACGATCTGCCCTGGATCGACGATATCGCAGGCATGGGCCACACAGACCGAGTAGATGCACAGGGCAAGCCCACCCCAGGCCGCAAACGACCACAGGATCAGCAGACTCGCATTCTGCGCACTGGCCCAGAGGATCAGGAGCGAAACCAGGCTCGCACCTAAGGCCAGGCCTGCGATCACGTAGCGCCGGTCGGCCCGATCGGAAAGCCATCCGAGCGGCCATTGCATAGCGAGACTTCCAGCCTGCAAAGCGAACAGAAGCGCCGCAGCCTGATCCTGGCTCAACCCGATCCTGACGCCGAAGACCGGCGTGATCGCAATCACCGGGCCATTGACCAGACCGACCACGAAGGCTCCAACGACCGCAGAGGGAGCCGTGGCGAACAGTTTCCTGACCTCTATCCGTACGCCCTGCGGCGCGTTCGGCTCCTTTGTCGTCGTAGCCGCGATGGGAAGCAGCGAGAGCGTGATCAACGCGCTCACCGCCATGAACAATCCGTCCGTGCGGATGTCGCCGAAACTGATGCCGAGCGGGGACAGCATCAGGGCGACCTTGGTGCAGATCATGTAGATGGAGAGGATCCGCCCGCGATGGCTTGATGTGGCCCGGGCGCTGATCCACCCGTCAGTGACGGTAAAGATGCAGGCGAGCATGACGCCCGACAGGCCGCGCAGCAGGATCCAGGCCAGTGTCGAATGAGCCTGCGTCATGACCAGGATCAGCACGGACACCACCGCCGCCAGGCTGGCGAAGGCCCTGATGTAGCCGACATGGCGGATGAAGCTCGGCGCGAGGAAGCAGCCGGTCGAAAAGCCCACTCCATAGGCGGCAGCCACGACACCGATGGAGGCGACGGAGATGCCCTCCGCCTGCATGCGCAGCGGCATCAAGGCCTGCAGGAGACCGTTCCCGGCCTGGAGCAGGGTCGTGGCGGCCGTAACGGTCCAGATCAGAGCAAGGGAGGAGTTCACGATCGAATCGATGATGCGGGGCGGCAGGCGCGAAGGTCAGCAAGATAGAGAGCAGGTGCCGCTTAAGATCAAGTATCGATCCGGTTCGTATCAATGGTCTTTGGTCGGTCGGCATGCCCGGCTATGGACCGGACATGCTCGCCGTTGCGCCCGGGAGCCTACTGGCTCAGGCGATCCTTCTGAAAGCTGGCGAAAAGATAAAAGCCGTTGAAACGCACGCCTTCCATGGCGGCTTTCCGGTCGAAGCCCAAGGGAGCGTCCTGAGTCTGGACCTTCCCGCCGAACCGCCAGTTCGGCTCCACGACGAAGGGAGGAACGGTACGCTCCTCGGGAACAGCGCAGATGAGGCCGTCCAGTTTCGTACTCTGGAACAGATTATATGCGTACATGTCCTGCTCCTTTTCTTCTCGCGACGAATCACATCCTGCCCGGCAACAGTGACAGGAGTGTGATATTGCAGCGCAGCATCAAAAGAATTTCTTCTTTTTCGGCATCGAATGGAAGTGGCGCAAAGGGATAATCCTTTGTTAGGCTCACTCACCTGACGGAATAAGCCTCACAAACAGGGAGCGCGCCGCATGACCACTCAGAGCAGCCTTCGTCGAAGCCTCATAGGTCTCAGTCTCCTGGCTAGCCTGCCCCTTGCTCCGCTGGCATTGGCGCAAGCAGTCGCGCCTTCTCCGGAGGCCCCCACAGGACGCACGACCAAGTCGGTCGGCACCGCAACGAAGGACATGGTTGCCGCTGCCAATCCTCTGGCAGCCCAGGCAGGGCGGGAGATCCTTGCGGCCGGCGGCAGCGCGGTCGACGCTGCCATTGCCGTTCAGCTGGTTCTCAATCTTGTCGAGCCCCAGAGTTCCGGCATCGGCGGCGGCGCCTTCATGGTCTTTTGGGACGGCCGGACCATGGCAGCCCTCGACGGGCGCGAAACGGCGCCTGCCGCGGCCAAGCCCGAGCGTTTTCTCGGGCCCGATGGCAAGCCGATGAAATTTTATGATGCCGTGGTCGGCGGCCGCTCGGTCGGCGTGCCCGGAACGCTGCGTCTGCTCGAAATGGCGCACAAGAATTGGGGCAAGCTGAGCTGGCAGCAGGTGATCGAGCCTGCGGCGCGTCTGGCCGAGGAAGGCTTTGCCATCTCGCCGCGCCTCAACGGCCTGCTGACCCAGGAGAAATACCTCCAGAACGATCCGGTGGCCCGCGCCTATTTCTACGAACCCGATGGCAGGCCCAAGGCGGTTGGAACCGTCCTGAAGAACCCGGCCTTCGCCAAGACGCTCCGTACCGTCGCCGAGAAGGGGGCAGAAGTCTTCTACACGGGCGAGATCGCCCAGGACATCGTGGCGACCGTGACGGGGCATCCGACCAATCCCGGCGACATGACCCTCGATGACTTGAAGGGATACAAGGTGCAGGAGCGTGAGGCTCTCTGCGGCAGCTATCGCACCTACAGGATCTGCGGCATGGGCCCGCCGAGTTCAGGCCAGGTTGCCGTGCAGCAGATCATGGGCGTCCTGGAAACCCAGGACCTAGCCGCCATGAAGCCTGGACCTGACGCGGTGCACTGGATCGCTGAGGCGGGCCGCCTGGCCTATGCGGACCGCGCTCTCTTCCTGGCCGATCCGGCCTTCGTGAACGTTCCCGTCAAGGGCCTGACCGATCCCGGTTACATCAAGAGCCGCGCCGCTCTCGTCGACCCCAGCAAGTCCATGGGCAAGGCCAAGCCCGGCGACCCGCCCTTCCAGAAGACCTTCCTCTGGGGGGCGTCGGACGGGATCGAGTACGGCACGAGCCACATCTCCATCGTCGATCGCAACGGCAACGCCGTGTCCATGACCACCACGATCGAGGACGGTTTCGGGGCGCGGATCATGACGAAGAGCGGGTTCCTGCTCAACAACGAGCTGACGGACTTCTCTTTTGCCACGACGGAAGAGGGCAAGCCGATTGCCAATCGCGTCGAGGCCGGCAAGCGCCCGCGCTCGTCCATGGCGCCCACCATGGTGCTCGACGGCAGCGGCAAGCTCTATGCGGTGGTGGGCTCACCGGGCGGAAGCCTCATTCCCAACTACGTGGCCAAGACGCTCGTGGGCATCCTGGACTGGAAGCTCGATCCCCAGGTCGCCGCCGATCTGCCCAACATGGGTAGCCGCAACGGACCGACGGAGCTCGAGGCCGGGACCGAGGCGGAAGCCTGGAAGGCCGCACTCGAGGCTAAGGGCCACGAGGTCAAGCTGATCGACCAGAACTCCGGCATCCATGCCATCGTTGTCACGCCGGCAGGGCTCGTCGGCGGTGCCGACAGCCGTCGTGAAGGTGTTGCCATCGGCAACTGACATGTGCTTGGCAGCTTGTGTCATAACGCTGCTTCCACATCGAAGAGGGTTCGGTTTCATGCGTATCATCGTCATCGGCAAGGAGGGACAGGTCGCCCGCTCCCTGGCGGAGCGGGCACGGGCTCACGGCGCACAGGCCGTGCTCGTAGGCCGTCCCAAGCTCGATCTTGCCGACCCATCAGGCATCGAGGATGCCCTGGTTGAGACCGGCGGCGACATCATCGTGAACGCGGCCGCCTATACGGCTGTCGACCAAGCCGAATCCACCCCGGAACTGGCCGAAGCCATCAATGGGATCGGCGCCGGCGTCGTGGCCGGCACCGCGGCGGCGATGAACGTGCCCCTGATTCACCTCTCCACCGATTACGTCTTCGACGGCACTGCCGATCACCCTTATCGGGAGGATGACCCGGTCTCTCCCTTAGGCGTCTACGGCGCCTCAAAGCTCTTGGGCGAGGAGGCCGTGGCGGCCGAGGCCGAGAACTACGTCATCCTGCGCACCGCCTGGATCTACAGCCCCTTCGGCAAGAACTTCGTGAAGACGATGCTGCGCCTTGCGGGTGACCGCGACGAGGTTGGGGTTGTGGCCGACCAGCACGGCTCCCCGACCAGCGCCCTGGACATCGCCGACGGCATCATCGCGGTCAGCCGCAACCTTCTGGAGAGACCGGAGGACAAGAACCTTCGTGGCCTGTTCCACATGGCCGGAACGGGCTTTGCCAGTTGGGCCGAGTTCGCGACCGAAATCTTCGCCCTGTCGGCTCATCTCGGCGGGCCTGCAGCGAAGGTCCGGCCGATTGTGACATCGGATTACCCTACCCCGGCCAAACGACCGGCCAATTCCCGGCTCGACTGCACCAAGCTCAAGGACGTGCATGGCGTGATGCTGCCGCCTTGGCGCTCGTCGCTTGAGCCGTGCGTGAAGCGCCTCATCGAGGAGACCCGCAAGGAGTTTCTCCGAGGCAATGTGGGCTGAACTGACAATTTCCGCAGGGGGGAGACGATTGTTCTTTATAAAGAACAATCGTAGGATTGCTTCATGATCACGTCCGAAGAGCCTCCCTATCGCCTCGAAACACGCCTCGTTCATGAAGGCACCCAGCGCACTCCCTTCGGGGAGACCTCCGAGGCGCTGTTTCTCACGCAGGGCTTCGTCTACGAGAGCGCCGAGAGCGCCGAGCGGCGCTTTCTCAACGAGGAGCCCGGCTACAGCTACAGCCGCTACTCAAACCCGACCATCGATGCCTTCGAGCAGCGCATGGCCGGCCTCGAAGGCGCGGAAGCGGCCCGTGCGACGGCGAGCGGCATGGCGGCTGTCACCGCTGCCATGGTCGGGCAGGTGCAGGCCGGCGACCATGTGGTGGCGGCCCGTGCGCTCTTCGGTTCCTGCCGCTGGGTGGTGGAGGATTTTCTGCCCCGCTTCGGCGTCGGCTGCACCCTGGTCGACGGAACGGATCTCAGCCAGTGGCGCGACGCCGTGAGACCCGAGACCAAGGCTTTCCTGCTGGAGACGCCGACCAATCCGAGCCTGGAGATCATCGACATCGCGGCGGTTGCCGAGATCGCCCATGCGGCCGGCGCGACGCTCACCGTCGACAATGTTTTCGCAACACCGCTTTTCCAGAAGCCGCTCGCGCTCGGGGCCGATTGCGTCGTGTATTCGGCCACCAAGCACATCGACGGCCAGGGCCGATGTCTCGGCGGCGTAATCCTCGCCTCCACTGAGTTCATCGAGAACAAGGTGCAGCAATTCCTGCGCATGACGGGTCCGTCGATCTCACCCTTCAACGCCTGGGTTCTTCTGAAAGGCCTCGAGACGCTTCCTCTGCGCGTCGAAAGGCAGACGGCTACCGCCACTTCTCTTGCCGACGCGCTCCACGACCATTCGAAGCTGCACCGCCTGATCTACCCAGGCCGCCCGGACCACCCGCAGGCGGACCTGATCCGGCGCCAGATGAGTGGTGCCTCGACCATGATCGCCCTCGACGTCAGGGGCGGCAGGGAAGGCGCTTTCCGCTTCCTGAATGCCCTGAGGCTGATCAGGATCTCCAACAACCTGGGCGATGCGAAAAGTCTCGTCACCCATCCGGCCACCACCACGCATCAGCGCTTCACGCCCGAGCAGCGCGCCGAGATGGGCATCACGGATGGTCTGGTGCGCCTGTCGGTCGGGCTGGAGCACAAGGACGACCTGCTCGAGGATCTCGCCCGCGCCCTTGAGCGCACCTGACCATCACAAGCGCGTGATGCCGGTCTGAGGCCGCATCGAGGCAACCGGCTCACATGAGTGTTGTCGACCCGGCATCGGGCTGCTCCGTCGATGGAGCGGCGGCTCTTTCAAGGTCTTTGTAGAAGAAGGCCGATGCACAACATCGGCCGATGAAGTAAACCGCATCTACGCCAGAGGTCTATATCGCCCTTCCTTCCGCGCCCCTTGAAGTCACAGGGGAAATGACACACCATCCTCTGCGGAATAACGCGTTCCAGCATAAGAAAACGCGACCCCTCACAATGATAAGGTTGAAGGGAGGAAGCAGTGAAAAAAGACAAAACACCAGCGTCTCAGACTCCGGGTGCATCCAAGCAGTCTCGCCGTCGGTTCCTGCAAGTCGCCGGCCTGGGAGCGGCGGCAACGGTCGCGGCCCCACAGGTCTCCAGAGCCCAAACCACCAACTGGAAGTTCCAGTCCACTTGGCCGAACCGCGACATCTTCCACGAGTTCTGCAACGACTTCGCCAAGCGCGTGAACGATATGTCGGGAGGGCGCCTGAAGCTGGACGTTCTCGCCTCCGGCGCAGTCGTCCCCGCCTTCCAGCTGCAGGATGCCGTCCATGCCGGCATTCTCGACGGCGGCCATGGCGTCTCCGCCTACTGGTACGGCAAGAACAAGGCCTTCGCCCTGTTCGGCACCGGCCCGTCCTTCGGCTGGAACGCCAACTCGTTCTTAGGCTGGATGAACTACGGCGGCGGCTACGATCTCTACAACGAGCTGCAGCAGCAGATCCTAAAGCTCAACATCGTCGGCTTCCTGTCGGGCCCCATGCCGGCCCAGCCCCTCGGCTGGTTCAAGAGCGAGGTGACCTCGGCGGATGCCTTCAAGGGCCTGAAGTATCGCACGGTGGGGTTGGCGGCCGATCTCAACCGCCAGCTCGGCGCAGCCGTCACCATCCTGGCCGGCGGCGAGATCGTACCGGCGCTGGAGCGCGGCGTCATCGACGGCGCCGAGTTCAACAACCCGTCCTCCGACCTCATTCTCGGCTTCCCCGACGTGTCGAAGAACCTGATGCTCCAGAGCTATCACCAATCCGGTGAAACCTTCGAGCTGATCTTCAACAAGGCAAAGTACGATGCGCTCCCGCCGGAGCTGAAGGCCATGATCAAGTATGCGGCGGAATCCTCCTCGGCCGACATGTCCTGGAAGGCCCTCGACCGTTATTCTAAGGACCTTGAAGCCATTCGCGGCCGTGGCGTCCAGATCAAGAAGACTCCTGACTCGGTGCTCAAAGTCCAGCTCGAAGCCTGGAACAAGGTCATCGAAGACTTCTCGAAGGATCCGTTCTTCAAGAAGGTGATCGACAGCCAGAAGGCCTGGGTGCAGCGGACCTATGCCTATGAGCGTCTGAACGAGCCTTCGCGCGATATGGCCTACGACCACTTCTTCAAGACCACCTGAGGAATGGCCGGCAAGTCCGCCATCTAAGGCACTGTCTTCAAATGAGGGCGGCACGCATGATGCCGCCCTCCTAGAGCATCGGACCCAAAAGTGGATTTGCACTTTTGGGAAACATTCGATGCTCAATCCATAGCTTGCGCATCGTTCGAGGCGGAAAACCGGATCCGCTTTTCCGCACGATGCGCTGGTGTCCCGCAGGCTTCCAAAAAGGGCCTCGCCCATGCGCTTCGTCTATTTCATCGACCGCATCAATACCTTCATCGGCAAGACTGTCGCTTGGGCAATCCTCGCCCTCACATTTGCCGTCTGCTACGAGGTGTTCGCACGCTATGTGCTGCGGGCACCGACCGAATGGGCGTTCGATGCAAGCTACATGCTGTACGGACTTCTCTTCATGATCGCCGGCCCCTACACGCTTGCACGCAACAACCACGTGAGAGGCGACTTTCTCTACCGCAACTGGCATCCGCGCCGGCAGGCGGCCATGGATCTCGTGCTCTACTTCCTGTTCTTCTTCCCCGGCATTCTTGCCCTCGTCTATGCCGGCATTCCGTTTTCCCAGATGTCATGGATGATGAACGAGCATTCCATGAACTCACCGAACGGTCCACCGATCTATCCCTTCAAGGCGCTGATCCCTCTCGCGGGAATTCTTATGGCGTTCCAGGGCGTCGTCGAAGTCATCCGCTGCATTCAATGCCTACGCAACGGCGAGTGGCCGCAACGGCTGCATGACGTGGAAGAAACGGAGAAGCTCATTCTCGAACAGGCCGAACAACAAGGCCTTACGAAGGGGATCGTTTGATGCTGGCATCTTGGGGGTTGGGAAATCCCGAACTGGGCGTGCTGATGCTCGGCCTGTTCGTGGTCTTCATCATGTTCGGGTTTCCCATCGCGTTCACGCTGATGGCGCTCGGTTTCGGCTTCGGCTACTTCGCCATGGGCGACATCGTGTTCGCATTGGTGGTGCAGCGCGCCTACTCAGTGATGACGAACGACACGCTCGTCGCCATTCCACTCTTCGTCTTCATGGGCTACATCATCGAACGCGCCAACATCCTCGACCGGCTGTTCTACTCAATTCAGATCGCCGTTGGCGGCCTTCCCGGATCCCTCGCCCTCGCGACGCTGCTCACATGCGCGCTGTTCGCCACCGCTACCGGCATCGTCGGTGCGGTCGTTACCCTCATGGGCCTCCTTGCCTTCCCGGCCATGCTGAAGGCGGGCTATGACGTGCGTCTCTCGGCTGGCGTCGTGTGCGCCGGCGGCTGTCTCGGCATCCTCATCCCGCCCAGCGTCATGCTGATCCTCTATGGCGCGACGGCCGGTGTGTCCGTGCCGAAGCTCTATGCAGGCGCCCTCTTCCCGGGCCTGATGCTTGCCGGATTGTACATGCTCTATGTGCTCATCCGCTGCACCATCAACCCGAGCCTGGCGCCCAAGCTGCCCCCGGAGGAGCGCAAGGTTCCACTCGCGAAGATCATTTGGTCGCTGGCCACGTCGTTCTTTCCGCTCGCGTTGCTCATCCTGTCCGTGCTCGGCGCCATCTTCTTCGGCATCGCGACTCCGACCGAAGCGGCGGCCGTGGGCGCCCTCGGCAGCTTGCTGCTCGCCGCCGCCTATCGGTCTCTCTCGTTCGGCAAGCTCAGGGAATCGGTCATCCTCACGGCCCGCACCTCGGCCATGGTGTGCTGGCTCTTCGTCGGCTCCTTCATCTTCTCCTCCATCTTCGCCTTCCTCGGCGGGCACCAGCCTATCGAGAACTTTGTCACGGGCCTGAACCTCTCGCCGTTCTGGTTCCTGATCCTCACTCAAATCATCATCTTCGTGCTCGGCTGGCCGCTGGAATGGACCGAGATCGTCGTGATCTTTGTGCCGATCTTCCTGCCGCTTCTCGACAATTTCGGCATCGATCCGATTTTCTTCGGGATTTTGATCGCCCTCAACATTCAGACCTCGTTCCTCTCGCCACCTGTGGCCATGGCGCCCTTCTATCTGAAGGGCATCGCGCCCCCACATGTGAGCATCAACGACATCTTTGCCGGTGTGATGCCTTTCATCTTCCTCGTCATCGTTGCCATGGCGATGTTCTACATCTTCCCGGAACTCGGCCTTTGGCTGCCGCGGTATCTCTACGGCTGAGGTTCGACGGCTGATTGAGCCGCAAGGCTCTGGTCACGTCCGGAACTCCGGCTGCGCGTTCACGTTGGCCTTCCACTCGTGCTCCAAAGGAGGCCGCTATGAAGTGCCAGTTCTGCCAGCAAGACGTGACTGACCCTTGCCATAACACGCAGGAAATGCAGCAGCGCGCCGCAAGCCATGTGGACCGTTGCGAGCATGCCCTCAAGGATCAGAAGGGCATGGATTCTGGAGTTCATCGCCGCGATATCCAGAGCGGCAGCTGAGGCAGAGATCGTCTGCAGGGGCTGGCCGAGCAAAGCCCCAACACCAGCATCGTGCATCCGAGCCAGAGCAACCCGGATCACGCTGAGCAGGGCAATCGCCCCGCCGGCAACCAAAGGCTAATGCGATCCGACTTCATCGTCATCTGACACATTCTCTCGGATGCCGATCGATTGAGAAAAGAAAAGCCCCGCCGAAGCGGGGCTTTTTCCTTAAAACCTTTGGCGCTCCCTAGGGGACGGACAGGGAGAATCAGCATCAAATTATTGAAAAGGCTGACTTCTTCTCAGAAGCCTGTGTGGGAATGTGTGTAGGGAGGCGTGGCCGACATGTCAACGATTTAGGAAGGCTTGGGAAACCAACAACCCACCCGAGAACCGCTCCCTACAAAACAACGGCCGGATACGGCTGCACCCAGGGTTCCTGGAACCGGGCGGTATCCGCTCCCGGCCATGCAAGGGATAGTTGTCATGAAGCTTCCCGCTCGGGCAAGGCAGGGTGATAGAGGCCCCTCCTCTAAGCCGATTCCACGGTCGCGCTTTCTTTGACTAGGATATGCGTCATCGACCCGAGTGGCTGCCAATCCGGCGTGTGGCTGAGCATTTGTTTGTCGGGTAGCAGCCAATGGTGAGACGCGCCGGGCAGCAACCATTCCTCAAGCGGATGAAGGGCATTCGGGTTGTGGAAAACATCGAATCCCTCCACCCACGTCTCATTGTAGTCCGGCGAATTCACGAGATGCGTGAAGTTCAGCGGCTCGGTGGCATTGGGATCGTGATCCACCGCCTTTCCCTCACGGACTAGGGCGACTCCCGGGGACCCAAAGCCGGCAAGCATTCCCATCCTTAAGAACTTCGAGATGGTGCCGCTATTATTGAACACCACGGCGCTGATGTTCTCAGCACCTGGCTGATTGAAGAAGCCTGAGGGAATCTCCTTCGTGCCCCATTGGTGCTTTTCGACCTGCCTGGGTGCTATATGCAGCCGTCCGGTCTCGTCCTTATGCCAACTGTAATCGTAGCCATAAAGGTAAATTGGGAGACCTGAGCGGGTCATAATCATCGACGGGCCACCCTGAAAATCGGCAATGGCGAAGATCAGCGGCTTGCCTTTTACATTGGGCTTTTCCCAATATTTCCTCTTGAACTTCGTGTAGAGCGCGCTGCCATATTTCAGTGGCATGAACTCACGAAGATACTCGAGGCAGCCTTCGTTGGTCTCTAGCGATGGCGGAGTCGCCAGCGGTCCTTCGCGGCTAGCATTTACGGTTGTCGCCTCGACACAGAACTCGACGCCCAAGCTCTTGCATGTGAAATCTGGAACAGCCTCGCTCCGGTCGATCTGGTAGCCTATCTCACTGAATGCGGCGAACAGATAAAGTTCCCAGATCCTCGCGTCGAACCCGGTCGTCTGGAACTGCTCGACGAAATTCCCGTCCGGGTCTTCATACCAATGCATCATCGGCTCGATGATGCCGCGGGCAGAAGAGAAGCCCTCCAATTCGACCACCTTCAGGAAGTCAGGGTGTAGACGCTCCCACGCCACGACGGGTGTGAAGAAATCAAGTGGCTCGCCTGCCTCGTCGCCCTGAAAGTATTCCGCGTCATCCCGGTGGGCGACAGCCTCCATCTCGCGGCGCATCGCGACTTCAGCGTGCCGCCTAGATTCGTTGAATTGGCTCACGTGAACGCCTCGGAAGCGGCCTTTGCGATCTCTTCCCATGATGATGCTGGCATAGTCACCATCCTCGTTGTCACGGATCAGGGTCGCCAAGACCCGTTCGTTGCCGTGCTCGAACCACCCCACCTCCTGGGCCATGACAAACGACAACGGCTGGCGCGCGTAGCCCGCCAAGGCGTCAAAACGTGCTTTGGATAGAGGACGCATGGGAACTGCCTAGGGTTCAGAGCCAAAGCGTAGATGCCAGAACTCGCTCTCCGGAGGAAGTCTGGCTATATAGCCGGGACCGTGTTCCAGCGCATAGCAGAATGCGGTAGGCCCCATAACAGGTTAAGGATTCATAATGGCCATTGATGCCAAGCGCGTAGACGCGAATGGAAACATCAGAACAGTTCCGCTCAGCACGGACGATCCGAGCGATGTGGATTTGATCGGTGCCTTAGGAGGCAACGGCAACCTCATTACGCTTGGCCAGATCGGCACTTGGGAAGTCCTGACGACCTCAGGGTCCCCGGATGAGACCCTTGTGGTTGGTCGTCCTCCATTTATCAGCGATTATCCGAAGCGTCGCACTTCCTGTACGTTGGATGACGATAAAATCAGCCAGATCGTGAAACTCATCCGTGATGGATGGAAAATTCTCCATCTCTGATCCGGAACGGAGGACCCGCCAGTTGGCGGGTCCTTACGCCATTGTTTGTCGCTGCGCCCTGTACTCGAATACGGCCTCGGCACTGCCGGACTTCGGTGCTTACCTCGTATAAATCCATGCCCAAGGGCGAGAATTCCGCGCCTATTCAACGGCCGACGCATGACCCAAAGAGCCAACTAATGCACGAGCAGGACTTTCTTCCGGTCTCGATCGGTGTTTAATTTCACGCCTACTGAACTGACGTCGGAGCGAAGGCGCTTATCATGAGGACCGTGGTGCAGCTCGGCCAAGTTTTGGCTGGGGCTCAGCCATTCAAGGCTGGGAATATCAATGACACCTATCGGGGCATCGTGCTCACCGACGAAGGGGAGCGCACGGCCATAATCAAGGACCTTGAGCCGAAGGAGCTTGCCAATGAGGTACTTGTTGCCGCGATGGCGCTGCACCTTGGCCTGCCAGTCCCCACCCCTGTGCTCGCCCTTGCGATGAAGGACAGATTGGATGCTACGAAAGGGCCGATCCTCGGCGAGGGACGGCTGGTCTATGCAAGCATCGACGTCGCCCAGCCCCAGGTAGCGATGCTGTATCGCAACGGTGGTGGACCGCGCGTCCTCGCCCGCTTGGCTGAATGGAAGGAAATGGGCCGCCTCTATGGCTTCGATGCCCTAGTTGCAAATATCGATCGCCATGCCGGGAATATCCTTTTCTCCGGGGACAGAGAGGTCTGGATCATTGATCACGGTCATTGCTTCACAGGGCCACGCTGGACACCGGATGATCTGGTCCCGCCAGAACAGAAAACGGCTAACAGGCTCAATGAGTGGATGACCCCAGTATTGGATGATCGACAAAGAACCCAGAAGGCTGAGGAAGCAGCTCTTGTAGAAACAACAACTGCCCAACTCAATATTAACGACCTAGCTCTATCAAATTACATGGCAGAATTGCTGGTTGAAGGCGATCTTAAGGCAGTGCTCGACTTCCTCAACCAGCGATTACCTCATATTCCTCGTCTGGCGGCCAGTGCACTGAATATCGAAAGAATGCTGTGATGAGCATTTCCCTCTCACCACTGAGATTTCCTCAGCTCGACGCATCCACACGGGGACGGTGGGCGCCAGTCTTCTTGTCGCCCATCCTAGGGTCTCCAGAGCGGTTTGTGATTGCTGTAGCGGCAGCAAACGGCAGCGATTTTCATATTGAGCGGGCCAACGAACTCAAGAGGCTTTCATGCCTTTACGGGAAAGCAGCAGAGACAGCCTTGTTCGCCGCAGACGTGGCCATTGATGAGCTTGAGGCTGCGCTGATCGACAAGGGAGAAGCTGCTCTTGTCGAGAGCACACTGGTATTTTCTGGAGTTACGCTGGGACAAGTCTCTGAAGGCGAGGCACGCAGTCTCCAGCACCTCAGCCGCACGTGGATGTCTGCAATGTCGTCCCTGTACAGGTTCATCCCGGAGTCCATGGAAATCAGGGACGAAGATCGGCCGGATGCTGGCGTAACGGCAGACCGTCTGCCTGCGTTGGTCTTGGACCATGTAAACAAGACCAATCCAGGCTTGGTTGGCTACTTCAGCGACGAGATCCGGCACTTCCGTAAACGGCGCCCATCCTCAGGTATCGCGGAAATTAATATCGACTTCACTGGTGCGCGGCTTGTCGCGAACTTCGCCACCCTACGATCCAACACAACTGCCTTGGCGGTGGATCGGATCAAGAGAAAGATGTTCGATCTGAAAGTCCGGCAGGACAGAGACGGCGGGCTGTTCGAGCCGCGAACACACGAGATGATCCTTTTTACTCCTTCCCGGGATAGCCCATTACTGAATGAGAAGCAGGCGGAACGCATTGATGAAGCCGTAGCCACCCTGAAGGAGCAGTCTGATAACGAAGGATTCGGCTTCACTGCACTTCACGGCGTACCTGAAATTGGGGCACGCGTGATTACTGCCGAGACCCAGGTACAGGGCACTGCTTGAACGATCTGGCGGCATCAGCCCCACATTCTAGGTTTCTTGCCCCGTTCAAGAGGCTTGGGCTGTCTGGGAACTCTTGGATGGATCGCACCTCAGCCGAGATTGGCATTCAGGCTGCGGGGACCAGTGCCACGTCGTGCTGGCCACCCTGCCAGTTTCCCGGGAGGCGGCAGCACCCCTGAAGTTTGAGCAGCCGATGTTGCAAGGATTCGGCGCCCGGCATCTCGCCAGCGGCGGAGGGATTGAGACGGACGTCGCTGTACCTCGCTGGCGAGACGCTGCCACCCGTCTTCGGGAACGGTCATGAAATATGCCTGCAACGCCACATCCTGTGCGATGCTAAGGCGATGTCCAAGAACGGGACACCACAGTGCCCTTGGTCTCCGGAGACGGCGCCAATGCTCCGCCTCCCTCGCCGTCTTCTCATCGCACCTGATCCATCCGCCGACACCTGGGGCCACTTCCTCAAGCCGCACGTATTCGGCAGCAGGCATCCGTCCTGCCGCTCGTTCTAGGACATACCTGCGCAGCAGTTGGGCCTCGGGATCACGCATCAGGGCACATCCAAGGGCGCAACGGTATGCTTGGCGACGTCAGCCCCGAGGTCCTTCGGCGGCAGATCAAATCCAAGACGGCTGGATTTTCCATCATGATCCTTTGCTCTGCGCCGCTCGATCTGTTCCATCTCCTGTCGGCCAAGAGCCTTGAACCGATGGAGTTCGGGAACGACGTCGGCGACCTCGGATTGGGCCAATTCCAGGCGCTGATCATCATCAAGGTATGAGCCGACAAATGCCTGGAGCTCCGGGCTCAGGCGGCCGAGTGCCGCGGGGTCACCCCGGGTTCCCGCCAGGAGGTCCTGGGCCTCCCGGGCGCCGGCCCGCACAAGTCCAATGGTCTCAGCCTGCACCTTGGATGTTGCGGTCTCCTTCGCCCATGCCTGCTGTGCTGCGTCGGACGGGTGGCAGCCCTCGAGCACGACACCCTGGCGCTGGGCTTCAAGCCAAACGCGGTCCTGATCAGCCTGCGACCAAGAGCCTGTCAGCACGGCACCCCCGCCCCAGGCCTCGCGCGCCTTCGTGACCAATGCCTTGATTGCGTCGTCACTGACAGGACCGTGGATCTCCAGTTGATCGCCTGTGTCGCGGATCCTCGATGAGCCGGCACTGATCCAGCATCCGTCCGGTGCGGACGTTGCACTGTAACCGCGATCCTGCCACCACCTTACCAAGGCCTCAGCCTGAGCCTCAGACAGGCGCTCCTGGCGGGGTCCATGGGAACTCCTCGCGATCGTCGCCGTGCGCGTCAGACGTTTGGTGCCCCAGTTCCCAGAGGCCGCGAGGGCGGCCGCCAAGGCATCGGAGCGCCCCCGGGGTCCCCATGTACGAACGATGCCCGCCGCCTGGTCAATCTCAATCCATCCGCCATCCCTCAACAGGATCCTGCTGGTTGGCTGGCCAGGACTCGCAGGCCTGATCAGGTGGAGATCATCGCGCCAAGCGGCAGCATCGAATCCTTTCGGCGCCACGTCAGAGAGGAGCTGCGTTTTGTAGTCGAGATTGCGTGCGGGTTTCAGTCCGTGTGCCATCAATGTGCCTCCGCTCAGTGAACCGAGTACATTATTGGACCTCCGGCTGCCGGCCGCGAGTGCGGCCGCCTGGACAGTCAGTTCCCGTACGTCGAGGCTTGCGAGGGCTGCGACGGCAGCACGCTGGCGGAGACGGCCTCGAGGCGTGCGAGAACCTCGGTCTGGTTCTGTAATGCGGACAGGATTGAGCCGAGAAGGTTCTGGATTTCCTCCAACGGGTTCTTCTCGTCCTTCTGCTCTGCCACGAGCGAGAGGAGCGGCAGAAGCTGCTGCGAGGTCTCCCGGGCTGTCCTCGCCTCGCGGTAGATCGCCTCGGCAGGACTGGGTTTCTGTTTGGTGCTGTCCATTGCGAACCTCCTCTATTGTAGGAATGTGCAACCCTGAGAGACGGGTGCGGATTGCGGCCGCGGCGATGCGGTCGCCGTCCTTGCGGGCAGCCGCAGACAGGCTGCGCGTCAGCCCGTGGGTCGCCCCGGAACGGTCGACGAGGACATGACCACGGGTCCCCGCAGCGATGCGTAGGCCCAGAGGCCTAAGGGCAGCCGCGAATGTGGCGCCGTCGTCTGACGCACGCCACGCCGCGAGTACGCGAGTGCGAACCTCTGCTAGCGGAACGCCAGTGCGCTCGGCCTGCGCACGTTCCCGGGGAGTTGATGTGGCGATGGGTCGGCTCCCATCCAGAAGGCCGGCAGCTTCCAACTCCGCAGCGACGTCGGCCCGTCCTTCGCGCCGGAGGGCTTGGGCGACGGCGCGGTTGTGTCGGCCTTTCGTCCAGGCCAGGCCGCACTCGTACTCCACGAGGCGGCTGATCTTCTCCCGCCTGGCATGATCATGTCTCAGATCAATGACCCGGCCGTCAGAGCCGACAAGAGACCACACCACGTGCCAGTGATCCCGACCTTCCTTGTGGTGGCGGACACCGCAGCGGTGCGCGTCGGTGAGGCCAAATTCCAGTTCGTAGAGATGAAGGAAGCGCTCCATCACAGCCGCTGGATCAGAGCAGTCAGGCGGTGGATCAATGTGGACGTGATGAATTGGGCGATCCGTCCGGCCGTGCGCCGCAGCCGCGACCAGTTCACGGAGTTGTCCCCCTAGATCGGCAGCGGCCAAGCCCCGGGATTCCATGATCTCCACCTTCTGCCCTTCCTTCCGGGACAGGAGGTGACGGGCGAGCGCGGGACCTCCTTGGCCCCGGGTAGCGCCCGCAATCATGCTCGTTCCCCATGACCATGTGCACCCATCAGGGCAGGAATCTCACGGAGCACGGACACGACAGCCACGAGGTCAGCTTGGGTCGACCGCAATCCCTTCAGGACCGCCTCGGCTTCGGCATGTTCGTCCGTACACCCAACTTCCCGGAGGGTTCGGGCGAGCTGGATCGTCGCCCCCGTGGCTCGGCCGACCTCCCCGATCAGGCGTGCGACAACTGCCAGATCTTCTGGAGGAACAACAGCGGGGCGTCGCCGAGGGGATGGAGGCAGTGAACCGACCTCACTCTCGACGGGAAGTGCACGGACCAGGGCAGCACGTACCCATCCGGTGGGCGAAATACCCTCGGCAGTTGCGGCAGCATCGAGAGCAGCCGCCAAGCCTTCAGGGAGCCGCACGTGCACTGCCCGCATAGTCATGCAGATGCCCCGGCCTCATCCGTGGCCCTTCGCGTCAGGCGCACCCCCATCCAATATGCGTGCGTCCTCTTCCAGCGGGCCAAAGCCGCATCACGCTCCGCCTCACAGACTTCGCCGCAGAGAAAGGCAAGCACGGTGGCGTTCACTTCGCCTGTGGCCTCCTCCATGATTTCGTCGAGGACGGCTATGTCCGCATCACACATCATTGCTTGGTCCTTTCCTTCGGCGTCTCCGACAACGGTGGGGTCAATGGGGAGGCAATGCCTCCCCTTGCCGGCTTGGGGATGAGCCTCGGAGAGGCGGTATCACCATGGCTGGCTACTCTACGATGTCTGCCGGCGAAGAGCTGGACAACCCATAGAGATATCAGATCAGTGGGCTCTTGACCTTCCCATGATTGGAAGGTGCATCGTCCTCACATCGTCAACGCCAACCGGAGTTTTCCCATGTGCGGATGCAGCACACACCAACCCCAAGCGGGCACGACCACCGAGCGCGATCCGGCCGCCCTGACCCTCAAGGTCGAGGACATGTCCTGCGGTCACTGCGCAGGCGCCATCACCAAGGCGCTCGAGGCCGGACTCCCCGGCACCCGCGTGCAGGCGGACCCGGCCACCAAGCTCGTCTCCGTCCGGGGCACCCGCGATCTCGCCAAGGTCGAGGCCCTGATCGTCGGCGCCGGCTACACCCCGACCGTTCCGGCGCTCGGATGAGAGCAGACGGAGGTCCGGCCCCTTTCCGGATCCCCGCCTGAACCAAAACAAGGACCAGGACCATGCACCGCCACCAGGCCGACAACCTCTTCCACGTCCCGAAGATGATGTGCGACCGCTGCGTCGCCCTCCTCACCAGCGTGCTGCATGCCGTTGACGGGACCGCCTGCGTCGAGGCCGACCTGAAGCACCGCAACGTCCGGGTCGTCTCCCGGCACTACGAGTCCGCACTCCTGCGAACCCTGCGCGCGGCCGGCTTTCCCGCCGAACCCGTGCCGCAGCCTCTCGGATAAGGAGACCGTCATGCAAGCCAACGATCACCACCATTCCCATCACGGTCATCAGGGTCACCACGGCTCTCAGGCCGCTGCCCCGAGCCTCAACCGCGTCGCCTTCAGCGCCACCCTCCATTGCCTCACGGGCTGTGCCATCGGCGAGGTCCTCGGCATGGTGATCGGCACCGCCCTGGGCTGGGGTGCCGGCGCCACCATCGCCCTCGCGGTGGCGCTCGCCTTCCTGTTCGGCTACGCGCTCACGATGCTGCCCCTGCTGCGCAGCGGCATGGCACTCGGTACCGCAGTGGGCCTGGCCTTCGCCTCGGACACCGCCTCGATCACCATCATGGAGATCGTCGACAACGCCATCATGCTGGCGATCCCCGGCGCCATGGATGCCCCACTGTCGAGCCCGCTCTTCTGGGTCAGCCTCGCGGTCGCCCTCGTGATCGCCGGCGCGTTCGCCTTCCCGCTCAACCGCTGGCTCATCGCCCGCGGACGGGGCCATACCCTCGTCCACGCCCATCACTGAAGGAGGCTGCCATGCGTGCTCTTCCGATGATCCTGGCTGCCGCGGCGTTCGCCCTGCCGCCTGCATCCGTCGCCTGGGCCGACCCCGGGCACCATGGCCATGACCATGGTCCTGAGGCTGCCTACGGACGGCCCGGCGACCCCGCAAGGGGCGGACGGGTGATCCAGGTCACCATGGGCGAAACCGAAACCGGAATGGCGTTCGCGCCCAGCCGCATCGAGGTCCGTCAGGGTGAGCAGGTCCAGTTCGTCCTGCGCAACGGCGGCGAGCTCGAGCACGAACTCGTCATCGGCACCGTGGAAGCGAACAGGGAGCACGCGGAGGCCATGGCCGCCCACCCTGACATGGAACACGAGGATCTGAACGCCAAGCGCCTGAGGCCGAGGACGTCCGGCGTGCTGCGCTGGCAGTTCAGCCAGGCCGGGACGTTCGAGTACGCCTGCCTGATCCCGGGCCACCGCGAGGCCGGCATGGTCGGCACGCTCGTCGTGAAATGAGGCTTGACCTTGCCACCGTTGGAAGGGTCATCTTGAAGCGGCATGGCGGCTTGCCCCACATCCGCCATGTCGTGCGTCGAGGTAACCTTCCGGAAACCTAACCGCTCTCAGGTGGTTTCCCAGCCTGGAGGAACGATTCGTTGAGCGCTGCCTGGACCCACTTCCGCCGTCTCGTCGCGAGCCTGATGCTCGTGGCCATGACGTCGTTCGTGCTCCACGGGGGCGCCATGGCCGGCGTTCACCAACATGGAATGGGATCAACCGAGTGCGCGACGACGGCCCCGGCGGGTCACGTGCACCAGGCTGCGGCCCACGACCACTCCTCCGCGTATGCCCATCAGGCGGAGCATGACCACGCCGACGGTGCGACCCATCAGCACCTCGACGAGTCGGTGGACACTGCCGATGCCGGCGACCCGGCATCCGACGCGAAGTCCTCTCCCTGCTGCGCCAGCGTCTGTGCCATGGCCCTTACGGCCATCGGGCCTGACGCCATCCCCGCGCCGATCGGCATCGCGGTCGAACTCCTGCCTGCGTCCCAGAACGGCACCGGCACGAATCTCGACGGCCTCAAGCGCC
The DNA here is from genome assembly GCF_036314045.1 of Microvirga sp. CF3062. Taxonomy (NCBI): domain Bacteria; kingdom Pseudomonadati; phylum Pseudomonadota; class Alphaproteobacteria; order Hyphomicrobiales; family Methylobacteriaceae; genus Microvirga; species Microvirga sp. CF3062. The sequence goes on along the minus strand of NZ_JAYGGN010000008.1, from coordinate 169,777 downwards.
CGCCGCGAACCCCCGACATCGCGTAACCGAGCGACCGGCCTGATGCCGCGTCGCTCCCGACGACGTGCTCATGACCCGGGGTTCTCCCAATGCTTATCCGTTCCAGCGGCGCCCTGCGCCGCATCCAGGCCGTGCTGGTCGGCCTGGGCCTCCTGACCACCATCGCCGCAACTGCGGTTGCCCACGAAGGACATGACCACGGCGCCCCGCCGCCTGCCGCGGTCACCACCGGCAATCCGCGGGTCACCGCCCAGTCGGATGCCTACGAGCTCGTCGGCGTCCTCCGTGGTGACCGCCTCGGGATCTATCTGGACCGTTTCGCCTCGAACGAACCCGTGACCGACGCTAGGATGGCCGTGACCGTTGGCGGCGACGAGGAAGTTCAAGCAGAGGCGGCTCCCGACGGCACCTACACGGTGGCCTCGCCCAAGTTCGCCGGCGAAGGCCCGCTCGAGCTCATCTTCGCCGTCACGGCGCCAGGCGGCGACGACCTGCTGATCGGCACGCTCCAGCTCCCCGCCAAGGCCGTGGCCGCGGCTCCGGCCCCGGCGCGCGGCTCCCCGCTTCAGGTCTTGCAGGACACGCCGACCGTGCGGCTCGGCGGCATCGAGGTGGCCACGCCCTACGTGATCGCCGGCGTCGCGCTCGCGCTAGGCTTCCTGCTCGGGCTGGCCGCCCGCAGCGGGAGGAGGCTGGTGCCCGTGGCGGGCCTGGCGCTGGTCGTGCTCGCGGTCTCGACCGCCTATGCCTTCGCCCACGAGGGGCACGACCACGGGGCCGAGGCTGCCAAGGCCGCCCTTCCGGCAGGGGACACCCCGCGCCGCCTGCCCGACGGCACGGTGTTCGTGCCCAAGCCGAGCCAGCGCCTGCTCAACGTGCGCACGGCCCTGACGAAGCCGGAGGAGGCGCAGAAGGCGGTGAGCCTGATCGGACGCGTCATCGCCGACCCGAACCGCTCCGGTCTGGTGCAGAGCATCAACGGCGGACGCATCATCGCTCCCGAGACGGGGCTGCCCCGCATTGGACAGGCGGTCAGGAAGGGCGACGTGCTCGCCCTCGTCGAGCAGGCGGTGCCCCAGGCCGACCGCACCACGCTGTCCGAGCGCGTCGGCGAGATCGAGCAGGAGATCGCGGTCGCCGAGACCAGGCTCAAGCGCGTGCGCCAGCTCTCGGATCGCGGCGTCGCGCCGCCGAGTCAGGTCACGGATGCCGAGATCGAGCTGGAAGGCCTGCGCCGCCGCCGCGAGATCGTGCGCCGGACCCGCATCGAGTCCGAGGTCCTGCGGGCCCCAATCGACGGCGCCATCGCGGCGGCGCGGGTGGTTCCGGGCCAGGTGGTCGCCTCCCAGGACGTGGTCTTCCAGATCGTCGACCCGAAGGGCCTCTGGGTCGAGGCGCTCGTCTACGGCGAGATCGATCCGGCCAAGGTCACCGGCGCCAGCGCCACGGCCGTCGACGGCACGCCCCTGAAGCTCACGTTCCAGGGCTTCAGCAAGGCGCTCCAGCAGCAGGCCACCGTGGTGCAGTTCGCCGTCGAGAACCCACCGAGCAACCTGTCGGTCGGCGCGCCGGTCACGGTCTTCGCGCAGAACGGGGCCTCCGTCAGGGACATCATCATGCCGCGGGACGCGGTGGTGCGAGGGGCCAACGGCGAGGCGGTGGTGTGGCGCCACACGGATCCCGAGCGCTTCGAGGCACGGCCCGTGCGGACCGAGCCCTTCGACGCGACGCGGCTGGTCATCCGGGCCGGCGTTGCGGAGGGCGAGCGGATCGTGATCCGCGGCTCCGAGCTCATCAACCAGATCCGGTGAGGCGGCGATGTTCAACTTCCTCGTCAGCAGCAGCCTCCGCAACAGGCTCTTCGTCATCGCGGCGGCACTCGTGCTCGTCGCCTACGGCTCGTGGATCCTGCCGCGGGTGCCCGTCGACGTGTTCCCCGACCTCAACCGCCCCACCGTCACCCTGATGACCGAGGCCGAGGGCCTCGCGCCGCAGGAGGTGGAGCAGCTCGTCACGTATCCGCTCGAAACCTCCATGAACGGCATGCCGGGCGTGACCCGGGTGCGCTCGGTGTCCGGCGTCGGCCTGTCCATCGTCTATGTCGAGTTCGACTGGGGCACCGACATCTACCGCTCGCGCCAGCTCGTCGCCGAGCGCCTGGCGCTGGTCGGCGAGCAGCTCCCGACCGGCGTCACCCCCCAGATGGGGCCGGTGACCTCGATCATGGGCGAGATCATGCTGGTCGCCGTCACCAGCGACACCGTCTCGCCGATGGAAGTGCGCGAGATCGCCGACTTCGTCATCCGGCCGCAGCTCCTCACCATCGCGGGCGTAGCCCAGGTGATCCCCATCGGCGGCGAGGTCCGGCAGTATCGAATCGTGCCCAACATCGCGGCCCTCCAGGCGCTCGACGTCACGCACGAGCAGATCGAGGCGGCCGTCACCCGCTTCGGCACCAACACGGGCGGCGGCTTCGTCGACCAGCACGGGCGCGAGTACCTCATCCGAAACGTCGGCATGACCCGGCGCCTGGAGGACCTGCGCAACACCGTGGTGGTCCACAGGCAGGGCCAGCCGGTCTTCCTGCATCAGGTGGCCCAGGTCGACTTCGCCCCCCGGGTTAAGCGCGGCGACGCCGGCTTCCAGGGCAAGCCCGCGGTGATCGTCTCCATCCAGAAGCAGCCCGGCGCGGACACGGTCGACCTCACGGGCAAGATCGAGGCCGCTCTCGCCGAGATCCAGAAGACGCTGCCGCAGGGCGTGTCGGCCACGAACCTGCAATTCCGGCAGGCCACCTTCATCGAGACCTCGGTCGACAACGTGAAGCGCGTGCTGCTGGAGGCCGCAGGTGTCGTGGCGGTGATCCTGATCCTGTTCCTGATGAACTGGCGGGCGACCGCCATCTCGCTGACCGCGATCCCGATCTCGATCCTGGTGACGGTGCTCGTCTTCTATGCGTTCGGGCTGACCATCAACACCATGACGCTGGGCGGCCTCGCCATCGCCATCGGCGAGCTCGTCGACGACGCCGTGGTCGATGTCGAGAACATCCTGCGCCGGCTCAAGGAGAACCGGGAACTCCCCGACCCCAGGCCCGTGCTGGAGGTGATCGCGGCCGCATCCCAGGAGGTCCGTTCCGGCATCGTCTACGCGACGATGATCATCATCCTGGTGTTCATCCCGCTCTTCGCGCTGTCGGGCATCGAGGGGCGCCTCTTCGCGCCCTTGGGCGTGGCTTACATCGTCTCGATCCTGGCCTCGCTCGTCACCTCGATCACCGTGACGCCTGTGCTGGCCTACTACCTGCTTTCGGGGCGGGTGACGGGCCACGAGCACGACAGCTTCGTGGTGCGGCACCTCAAGCGCGGCAACGCGGCCCTGCTGCGCTGGGCCTTCGCACACCGGGGTTTCCTGTTCACCACCATCCTGCTGGGCGTCGGCCTGGCAGCCTACGGGGCGACGCTGCTGCCCCGCGCCTTCCTGCCGCCGTTCAACGAGGGAACCCTCACGATCAGCCTCGCCTACAACCCCGGGATCGCGCTGGCCGAGAGCCACCGCCTCGGGTTGGTCGCCGAGAACCTGATCAAGGACGTGCCCGAGGTGATCTCGGTCGGCCGTCGCACGGGCCGCGCCGAGCTCGATGAGCACGCGGAGGGCGTGCATTCCTCCGAGATCGACGTCGACCTGAAGCGGTCGGAGCGCTCGAAGGAGGAGGTGATGGGCGATATCCGCGCCCGCCTGGCCGTCCTGCCGGCGACGCTCAACGTGGGCCAGCCGATCTCGCACCGCCTCGACCACATGCTCTCGGGCGTGCGCGCCGAGATCGCGCTCAAGATCTACGGCGAGGACGTCGACACGCTCCGCACCCTCGCGGAAGGCCTGCGCGAGCGGCTCTCGGGCGTCGAGGGACTCGTCGACCTTCAGGTCGAGAAGCAGGTGCGCATCCCGCAGCTCCGGATCGATGTCGACTACGAGAAGGCCGCCCTCTACGGCCTCACGCCAGCGACGGTGACGCAAGGTCTGGAGACGATGTCGAACGGGCGCACGGTGTCGCAGATCGTCGAGGGCAACCGCCGCTTCGACGTGGTGATGCGCCTCTCGGACCAGGACCGCTCCACCACAGGCCTCGGCGACCTGCTCATCGCCACGCCGACGGGCCACGTGCCGCTGCGCATGATCGCGAATGTCGAGGAGACGGATGGTCCGAACCAGGTCCTGCGCGAGAACGGCCAGCGCCGGATCGCGGTCCTCGGCAACACGGATGGCAGGCGTGACATGGCAGCCATCATCGCCGACATCCGCCGCATCACCGCCGAGACGCAGTGGCCGCAGGGCTACGTCACCCGCCTGGAGGGCACCTTCCAGGCGCAGGAGGAGGCCACGCTCCGGATCGGGGCGCTGTCGCTCCTGTCGCTCGCGATGGTGTTCGTGGTGCTCTACAGCCGCTACCAGTCGCCGGCGCTGGCGCTGATCATCATGGGCAACATCCCGCTGGCGCTCATCGGGAGCGTGATCGCGCTCAACATCGCCGGCCAGCCGCTCTCGGTCGCCTCGATGATCGGCTTCATCACGCTGGCCGGCATCTCTGCCCGCAACGGCATCCTGAAGGTCTCGCACTACATCAACCTCGTGCTCTACGAAGGCGAGCAGTTCGGCAAGGACCTGGTGATCCGCGGCAGCCTGGAGCGGCTGACCCCGGTACTGATGACGGCTCTCTCCGCCGGCCTCGCGCTCATCCCGCTCCTCATCGGCGCGGACGAGCCCGGGCGCGAGATCCTGCATCCCGTGGCGGTGACGATCTTCGGCGGGCTGATCTCGGCGACGCTAATCGACACCTTCCTCACCCCGGTCCTGTTCCTGACCTTCGGCAGGAAGCCCCTGGAGCGCATCCAGGCCAGCCGCGAAGGCCGCGAAGGCGGCCTCACCGCAGCGGAAGCCTTCTGACCTCATCCAAGGAGAAAACCATGAAGCATCTCATCCTCGCCCTTGCCATCGCAGTCTCGCCACTCGCGGTATCTGCCCATGAGGTCGCCAAGGGACCGAACGGCGGCCCCGTCGTCGACAGCGCCGGCCATCACGTGGAGATGGTCGCCAAGGGCTCCGAGCTCGTCCTGTTCCTCACCGAGGCGGACGACAAGCCGCTGGCGTCCGCGGGCACGAAGAACGCCCGCGCCATCGTCCAGGACGGCGGCAAGACGGCGACCGTTCCGCTCCAGCCGGCCGAGCCCAACAAGCTCGTCGGGGCCCTGCCCCAGCCGCTCGGCTCGGGCGCCCGCGTGGTCGTCTCGGCCACCATGGCCGACGGTCACGCCGTGCAGGCCCGCTTCGTCAGCAACTGACCTTCCTGACAGCAAAGGAGAAAACGATGAAGACGATCACCAAGACCATCGCCGCTCTCGCGATCACCGCCGTGGCCGGCGTGGCATACGCGCAGACATCGCACCAAGGCCACGGCAGCATGCCGATGTCCGGCGCCATGCCCAGGGGCAACATGGACTCGGCGGCGATGCAGAAGATGATGCAGGGCATGATGCCGTCGCCGAACGATCCGGCCTCCACGAAGGACTTCAAGGCGGCTGACATGCAGATGATGCACAACATGAGTGTGCCCTACACCGGCAACCCGTATGTGGGCTTTCGCACCCACATGATCCCGCACCACCAGGGTGCCGTCGAGATGGAGAAGGTCGCCCTCAAGCATGCCAAGGATCCCGAGACGAAGCGGATGGGCCAGAAGATCATCGACGATCAGGAGAAGGAGATCGCCGAGATGCAGGACTGGCTGAAGAAGAATGGCAAGTAGCGGCCACCGGGGCGGCCATGTGCCGCTTCCCGGCATCGCCCATGTAGGGCACGAGCAACGAAAGCGATCCGATGCACAGCCATGCCCTGAACCATTGGCAGCACGACCATGTCTTTCTCGGTGAGGACCACGACCGGCACGAGCGGCGCACCTGGCTGGTGGTCGGCCTGACCGCGGCCATGATGGTCGCCGAGATCGTCGCCGGGACGATCTTCGGGTCGATGGCGCTGGTGGCCGACGGGTGGCACATGTCGACCCATGCCGCGGCACTGGCCATTGCCGCGCTGGCCTACCGCTTCGCCCGCAGGCATGCCCACGACCCCCGCTTCTCGTTCGGCACCGGCAAGGTCGGCGAGCTCGCGGCGTTCTCGAGCGCCATCATCCTGGCCCTGATTGCCCTGCTGATCGGCTACGAAAGCCTCGTGCGCTGATGAACCCGGTGTCGATCCGGTTCGGCGAGGCGACGGTGGTGGCGGTGATCGGGCTTGCCGTGAACCTCGCCAGCGCCTGGCTGCTGGCCGGCGACCATCACCATCATGGGCATCATCACCATGATCACGGACATCATCATGGCCATGGGCATGAACACCACCATGACCATGTAGACCATCACCACGATCATGCGCAGAGAGACCACCATCATCATGGCGGCGACACGAACATCCGTGCGGCCTACCTGCACGTTCTCGCCGATGCCCTGACATCCGTCCTCGCCATCGTGGCGCTGCTTGCCGGGCGGCTCTACGGCTGGAGCTGGCTCGATCCCGTGATGGGCGTGGTCGGAGCCATCGTCATCGCGCAATGGTCATGGGGCCTGATCCGCACAGCCGGAGCCACCCTCCTCGACGCGGTCCCCGACCAGACGCTTGCCCGATCAGTGCGCGAGCGCATAGAGGTCGGGGAAGACCGCGTGACGGACCTCCATCTATGGCGCCTGGGGCCAGGTCATGCGGGCCTGATCGTCTCGGTCGTCTCGGACGCCCCTCAGCCGCCCGAGGTCTACAAGCAGCGGCTCTCCGGCATCGAAGGGCTGTCGCATGTGACCGTCGAGGTCCATGCCTGTCCCAACCACCCGCAGCGTGAGGCAGCCTGATCGGCTGCCGGAAAGGCGATCCGATGACTAACAAGCTCATCACCCGGCGCAGCCTCGTCACCGGCCTGACGGCTGGCGCCCTACTGGCACATTCCCATCCCTCGCAAGCCCAGGCTCTTCCTAGGATCGTCGTCAGCAAAGATCCGACCTGCGGCTGCTGCACGGGCTGGGTCGACCACCTGCGCAAGGCCGGTTTCCCCGCCGAGGTGATCGAGACGTCGGAGATCAACCGGGTGAAGGCACGCCTGGGCGTGCCGGATGAGCTCGCCTCCTGCCACACCGCCGAGATCGGCGGCTACGTGATCGACGGCCACGTGCCGGCCAACGCGATCAAGAGTCTCCTCGTTGAGAAACCCACAGCCAAGGGGCTGGCCGTTGCCGGCATGCCGATGGGTTCGCCCGGCATGGAGATTGAGGGCATGGCACCGGACACTTACGAGGTCATCCTGTTCGGGCCATCGGGCCGCAAGACCTTCGCCCGTTATGAGGGAGCACGCCTGCTCTGACCCCGCGTCCTGACGGAGATCACCGATGCCACGTCCCTGGTTCGCGCTTGCCGCACTTCTCGTCGCGGTTCCCGCCTCGGCACAGCATTCATCCACATCTCCCTACTCCGGCCTCGAGCAACGGACCACCAAGGCCTTGTCCGACGAGCAGATCGCCGATCTTCGGGCGGGCCGCGGCATGGGCCTTGCCCTTCCGGCGGAGCTGAACGGCTACCCGGGTCCGGTCCACGTCCTCGAACTCGCCGACAGGCTTGGGCTGACGGAGGACCAGCGGACACGCGTGCAGGAACTCCATGCGGCCATGAAGGCCGAGACCGTGCCGCTGGGCGAGCGCCTGATCGCGCAGGAGACTGACCTCGACCGCCAGCTCGCCGGGAAGACGGTCACGCCTGCGAGCCTGCAAGCGGCAACGGCGGACATCGGCACAACACAGGGTGCCCTGCGGTTTGCCCATTTGCGCCATCACCTCTCCACCTTGGACATCCTCACGCCCGAGCAGGTGCGCTCGTACGGTGAACTGCGCGGCTACCAGGCATCGGGTGACCGCGGGCACGGCACGAAGAGGCACCACTGACCCGCTCCCCATGCATTGCGGCGGCCTTGGTTGAAATCGCGGGGGCGAAGGTCCAGGATCACGGGTCAATCCCGGAAGCGGTTCGATGGTCGTCTGCAAGCGACCTGGACAAGGGCATTGGGTTCACGGTCCCGCCATGGCTGACACGGCAGATAACGCTCACGTCATCATCCGGCCGCCGCTTGCATGGGGGCTTGCCGTCATGGCCGGCCTTGCGCTCGACTGGCTCGTGGACTTGCCGTTCCTGGCCGCTGACGTGCCTTCCGGCAGGCTTGGTGCAATGGTGTTCGTCCTCGCGCTGGCGCTGTTCGCCTGGGCCATCGTGACGATGACCGGGGCGGGTTCGAACGTCCCCACGAACCGCCCGAGCACCACCATCGTCGAGAGCGGGCCGTATCGGTTCACGCGCAACCCCATCTACCTCGGCATGTTCCTGGGCCTGATGGGACTGGCCATGACGTTCGACAATCCCTGGCTGCTGATGATGCTGGTGCCCTTCGCGCTCGTCATCCGCTACGGCGTCGTTGCTCGGGAGGAAGCCTATCTCGAGCGCAAGTTCGGCGATGTGTACCGTGACTACCAATCGCGCGTCCGGCGCTGGCTGTAGCATTTCCGGATGGATTCGCGCCTGGGTGTACGGCCCCCGCAGCTTCAAGCCGGTGACCGCGGCATGGGGAGCCGCGGCCGTTGGCGAAGGCAAGCCGGAGCCGATTTCCCAACTGATCGGTACCCTTCAACCTGCGTCCGACACGCTCCCTCCCGTTTCACGGGCCATCGATGGAGGAACCTGGGAAGGTCCGCTCACCACATTGGGAATTGCCGAAACCCGTGAATGGCACGAACTTGCCCGGAGTCATTCCGGAGGAACGTCATGAGAAAGCTCACCTTGGCCATCGCCGCCGCGGCCGGATTCGCCGCTACCCCGGTTCTCGCCTGCCCGATGCATCAGGCCGCCGCGCAGGCCACGGGTTCGACCGCTACGGCAGGCGCGATGATGTGCGGCACGCCGTCCACCACTGCCCAGGCCCAGCAGCCGGGGCAGGCGGCCCAACCCGCACAGCCGGGCCAGTCCACGGGCGGCATGTGCCCGTGCTGCCGGAACATGGCCATGATGGAGCCCCAGCGAGGACAACCCGGCGGGATGCAGGACATGCCCGGGATGCGGAATATGCCCGACATGCAGCAGGGAGCACCCACAAGTCCTCCGGCACCATCTCCGTCGCCCGAGACGCCTAGGCCGAACTGATCCGGCCGGCCGGGGCCGCCGGACGCGGGAACCTCGAGCATCACGATCCACGGATGGCCCTCCGCAACTTCGAAAGGGCCGTCGCGGCATCCTCATGGTAGTCGATCAGGCTGACGAGCTCGCCTCCGGCATCGGTCATGACCACGGACGCCGTATGCTCCATGGTGTAGCCGCCGCCTTCCGACGGCACCTTGCGGTACGAGATTCGGACGGCCTTTGCGGCCGCCATCTCCTCCGGCGTGCCGGTGAGCGCGACGATGCGGGGATCGAAACTCTCGAGGTAGGTGGCCTTCAGAAGCTCCAGTGTGTCCCGCTCCGCGTCGGCCGTGACGAACACGACGTTGAGGCGGTCGGCCTCGGGTCCGAGTTCCTTGAGGTGCTGGGACATTCCGAACAGCGTCGTCGGGCACACCTCGGGGCAATGGGTGAAGCCGAAGAAGTATGCCGTCGGCTGAATTTCATCCGTCGTGTCCGAGCTCGGCTTTGAGGTCGACGCCATCTGGCAACTCTTGGGTCTTGCGAGCGATCCAGGCCGCTCCTGTGGCGAGGTGCACTACATCACCAAGGCCCATCTTGAGGAGGTAAAGGACAATGTTACCCGCCTGACCGCCCTTCGTAATGAACTGGAGGCTATGGTCACTTGCGACCACCGACGGATCTCCGAATGTCGAATTATCGAGGTACTGGCCGATCATGGAGAGTGCCAGAATGTTCAGCACTGAACCCAGCAGTTTGGGTGGGGGTCTGGCCAGTGATCGATCGTGCCTTTTCCTGTATGGAATCAGGCAGAGCCGCATGAACGGCCTTATTCTACCAACCATTCTCTATTGATATGGAAAAACGGGACACGATCTGAATTCGTGTTACTTTCCAAAGCTTTAGAATGGCATGATCTGTCACAATCCATCAGAATGGGATATCATCCCGGGCTTCAAGCACTTTCCCATACACTGGCTCCGGCCTCAGAACGTGGCCATCGGCGGGCGTCCATTGCCCAGCCTCTTCGGCTTGGGCAAGCTGTCTGCACGCCGCAACGGCAGCTTTGGGGTCCATGTTGCTATCGCTCTCCCAAAGAGCCTCAATAATTGCCTGGAGCATGTTAATGCGGGTACGGGCGCCCTCGTCGACATGATCCAGGTACCGCGTCACGTGCAGGGCCGTGATCAAAGCATCTGGTGCTGGCCTTCCCCAATACCCCTCCTCTGTGAGCAAGTGAATGGAGTTCACTAGCCTCCTTAAAGGCTTGGACAGATAGCGCCGGCCATCATTCCATCGCGGATCGACGAGCTGTGACGCTTTGCGACGCATCTGCTCCAACATCTCGTCCCGGGAATACTGAGGCTGAGAGAAGCGCCACGTGATGTCCAACAACGGCTGAGGATCAATCACGAGCCGGTGAGCATGGATGAAGCGTGCAAGAGGGTGAAATGGCAGGCGCTCCTGCGCCGCAACCCGGAGCATGATCATGACGTCATGGATTTCGGGTGAGGCCCAGAAGGAACCTCCAACTGGGCGCTCTGGAAGTGCGTCGATCGGGTACAAGCGGCTTGGCGTAGCCTCGGCTGCTGCGAGCGCTGCGTCCGCCTGCCCAGGCTTCCAGCGGCGTCCCCGTTGAACCGCAGCGAGCGTGGAGGACGGGACGATGTTGAATCCTAAACGAGCCTTCTCGATCTCGGACAACGCATCCCTGACCCTTTTCCGGTGCTGCCTGCCTGTTGTTTTATTGGTCGACCTCGGCCAAATCGGATCGGCGAGATCGTCAAGCCTGACTACGGTGCTTCCGTCCCGGGGCAGCATTGCTTCCAAGGCATCAAGAACCTGACGAGCTACAGAACGGAGAGGCGCCTTCCGTCGATCTCGGACTGGAGCAACGCCCTCCCGGGCGCGAAGCCTTCCGGCCTTACTCTTCGAGACGTCCATGAAGTTGGCGACGCGTCGAACAGTGGGGCGTATTCCCCGACGCTGATAATCCTCAGCGATCAATGGCATTATGTTCTGCTCCGCCTGTCGCTGGTCCCGCGTCGACTTCGGTGGCGCTCGATGCCGCTCGTAGTTCTTCGATACATACTGAGCCACACTGCGCGCCGTTGCGGCGACGTGGGAGGGTGGCATCTCATCCCCCTCCGGCTGCTTTGCGAGCCAGGCCTGGAGTTGCTGGTTACACCAAGCCTCTAGCCCTTTCTCATCGCGGCCAGATTCGCCGCATGCCCTTGCATGCGCATAAGTGTGCTTCCGGAGCCACTCGAAGGCTTCCAGGTTGATACTCACGGCGTCTCCCTCACTGGCCCATGCCGACCATGACGATCCTTCACTACGACCCGTCGCCAATGGATTGCTTGGAGCAGGGCTCCCTTTGAGGGGAATGCCGAACCGCGCAAGGGTCAAGCCCTGCTTCTGAGATGAGTTATTCCTATTGATAAGGGAAAACGGGACACATCCGAATAATCAGTGTCCCGTCAGGGGCTTGGCGCACTTCGACCTGTCACACAGCGTCTAGCAGCGCATGTATTTGACTACCTGCTTAGATCTGTATTGCACTCCGCATAAAGGCGCAGTGCCCCGCGGAGATTCGACTTCCTTGTCGTACCCAATGCCTTGAACTCAGGGATCGTCTCAAGAAACGCCAGTGCGGCGTAGACGTCTGGGAACGTGCGTTGTCCTACAAGCTTTTGTACGGCCTTGAACTCCGATAGAACCTGCTTCCGTCGATCCTCGTCCATGGGCTTGTTCCTCCGGAGCCAAGTCACGAAGGGTCTCGGCACCTTCATATTGATCTCGGTTGGCGGCTCGCCTTTGGAATGAGCCATGATGCATCTGCCAATCGCCTCGGCGAGCGGCGGAGGAACGGCGTTTGCCAAGGCCTGCATTTTGGCCGATTCCGACTTGCCAGGCGACCAGTCCCAATTCGCAGGGAATCCTCCAATGAGTGAAAGCTGCTCGAAAGTTGGGATCGGTAGCTTGTCCAAGTCGATGACGTCATTGGCCTTCGGCCGGTAGCTTGCCCCAGGATGCTCGCGGACTCCATGTGAGATCGTTGGAGCAGGCTGATCCGCTCGCCGCGTTCCGGCGCTGCTCATCCCGCCTGGCATAAGCCAGAAGAGGCGACAGGCTTCCTGAAGCGCTGTCTCATCAAGCGTATCAAGCACACGGATATCGGCCTCCCTCAACGCGTATCCGGTATCGCCAGCACTGCGCCTGAACGTGGAGGTGATCGATGGTGCCGGCTCAGCCGAGGACCACAGCGAACGTCGATCTCCCTCGTTGTGACCACGGCGAAAATAGACTCGGCCGAAATCCGGGCCGAGCACATCGGCGACGGTCATCTGCTTGGGAGATTTTGCGGCATCAAGATGATCAAGGAGCCAGCCATCCATTTCGCCAAGACATCCTGCCAAGATGAGTCTTTTACGCGATTGGCCGACACCGTAATACGACGCGTCCAAGACCTTCTCCGTCAATCCGTATCCAGCGTTCCGAAGGATTGCCGTGATCCGGCTGAAGATGCTGTAGCGCCTGAGACCCTGCACGTTCTCCATGACGAAGTACCTGGGCTTTACCAGTGCCACAATGTAGGCAAACGCATCAGTGAGCTTGGCACGCTCGTCTTCCTCCCCTTTCCGCTGCCCTGCCGAGGACCACGGTTGGCAGGGAGGGCCGCCAACAATGATATCCGGGGCCAACTCCAGGATCTCCGGGATGATGGAGAGAATGTCTCCGAGTTCCGGGGATTCCCCGTCAAACCGCCCCAAGTTGGCTTGACGAGCCTTTTTGTACCCGTTCACCTTGCGAAGCAGGGATCCCAGGTTCGCTTCGTGGATATCCAGTGCGGGCTGCCAGTAGTCGTAGCCCCTCATGATAGCGAACCCCGCACGCTTGAAGCCCAGCGACATCCCTCCGGCGCCGCAGAAAAGTTCAACCAGTCTCATCAATCAGCCTGTTTAGTAGTGAAGAGCCCTCACTATGCCCAGTGTCTGTGCGACCTAGGCTTTGAGGGCAGTGAAGGGGTTTCATTGCCGATCAGGCGCAACCATGGGCTTCCGCACAGGACTTGGAATCCTGTTTCCGCGGAAGGCTGTAGTACGGTTCAGGACCAGCCCACCCATCGTTTCCAGCAGGAACGGCACTACGCCATGACCCCAGATGCCTTCCGGGGACGACCTATCTTCCTGGCAGGCACTGGTGAGAACGGTGCGTAGTATGGTGAGAGATCAAGACCCTCTGGCAGGGACACTGTGGCAAGAGTTCGGATCTCGTCTGCCCGAAGAGTCTTGGAGCCGTATGTGGCGCCAACATCCTTGTGAGCATGTCCAAGTTGGACGTCGATAGTTCGAAGGTCCACTTTTTGTGACCTGAGCCAGTCCTTGCAGCCATGCCGAAGGCTGTGAAATGTTTGGCCGCGCGCTTCGTGGATCCCAAGCTCCTTCATGGTACGAGCCATGCGCTTCGAGGCTGTTGCATGGGGTCGTACGGCACGCGATAGCTGCGGCCATAAGGTCCCGGAACGAAGGCCAGCAACCCACTCAAGAAACCCCGTGCCGATAATCGCGTCAGGGAGTGCTATCACGCGACGGCTACCGTCATTCTTGACCTGGCGCTCCTCAACTTCCCCATCCTCGCCCTCAATGTCCTCGACGAGACTGAGGGTCCAGTGAGACCCAAATGGCTGCACATCCGCAACCTGAAGGCCCACGAGTTCTCCCAAGCGCGCACCTGTCAACACCCCGAGCAAAGGAATGAAGCGATCATCAGGGCGCTGTTCCCTTGCTGCCCAAGCGAGAAAGATATTGAGCTTTTCAACGTCAAGGCCCTCACGCGTGACCGGGCGAGCCGCCGAGCGGGGCAATGTGATGGGTACATCTTCGTGACCAAGTGCGCGTACATGATCTGGATACGTCGCCCGGATTACTTTCCACACATGGCGAAACTCAGCCAGGTATTCCGATACGGTAGTCTTGGAAATCGGCTTCAGGCCACGGATCGATTTGGCCCTCTCAATGATTTCCAACGGCTGCAAGTCCCGGAGCCGCTTGTCCGTATTCCAAGTTGAAGGGAGACGCCCAAGGACTGCTGTGAAGGTTTGGAGATCGCTGGGAGCATAGGCATCGACAGCCTTGTCACCGATGATTGCGACGAAGGCTCGAACAGCACGCTGGAGCCGAGCAGTGTATCCCGACTTCCCTCCAAGAGCGTCACTCTTGGTCTTGATGACCTCGGCAGCACAGACACTGAGGAGAGGCAAGTCTTCCGCAACTCTGCCTTTCAGGGTCGCAAGACGGTCGACAGTTCGATCATACACTGCACGCTCTTGGTGCCATTCCTCGCCGTCTCTTTTAATTTCGGCTCCGATGATGTCGAGGCGAGCACGGGCAGAACGGAGAGCGTCGCGACGCGCCATGTGCTTGGCCTCAATAGCCTGATATATCTGGATGATCTCTGGATCAGCAAGTCCGTGTTCCGCCTCCTCACGCCACCGAGTATTGGCATTCAATCCTTTAAGACCCGCCCCAAACTCCTCTCGGCGAAGTGCCTCAAGCTGTTCAGCCAGGGCAGCCAATCCCCGGGATACCAATTCCCTCGACACGTCCCTACACTCCATTCTGGTGATGGCGTATCCCGCGAGAATGCAGGCACGACGCCGGGCCTCGGCTGCAGGTAAACGGCCAAGCTTGATCCGGAACGGAGTAGCACCGAAACGGTCAAGAAAACGTTGAGGGGGAGTTATTTGGAAGACGTAGCCCGATGGGCGCTGCCAGAGGTATCGCGGCATGTGTAGAATCCTGTGTAACCACAGGGTTCTCAGAAGTTAAAAATGCAGCGATTTCAGCAACTTGCCTTTGGCGCTCCCTAGGGGACTCGAACCCCTGTTTTCGCCGTGAGAGGGCGACGTCCTAGACCGCTAGACGAAGGGAGCTAGCAAGGTGGAGGCCGCTCGTATAACCACCCTTCTGATTTGCTTCAAGTCCTTTCGCTCAAAAAAGCGAAGGCCGACCGGAAATGAGGATGCGGTGAACGACGCGACGCAGCAGGAATGGACGTTGGAGGATGGCCTCGGGCCCGAGCGACTCGATCGCGTGCTGGCGCGGCTGCAAGGCGACCTGTCGCGCAGTCGCCTCCAGGCACTGATCCGAGAGGGCCACGTGACCGTCGATGAGGCACCGGTGCTGGACCCCAACCGCAAGGTGGCAGGCGGTGCCCGCATCGGATTGAGCGTGCCGCCGCCGGTGCCGGCGGAACCAGCCGGCGAGGTGATGGCGCTCAGCATCGTCTATGAGGATGACGACGTGATCGTCATCGACAAGCCGCCCGGCCTCGTGGTTCACCCGGCAGCGGGACACGATTCAGGCACCCTGGTGAACGCGCTCATCGCCCATTGCGGCGAGAGTCTGTCAGGCATCGGCGGGGTGAAGCGGCCGGGCATCGTGCACCGGCTCGACAAGGATACGTCGGGCCTGCTGGTAGTGGCCAAGAACGACCTCGCCCATCAGGCGCTGTCGGCACAGTTCGCCGATCATGGCCGCACGGGTCCGCTGGAGCGCGCCTATCTTGCCATCGTCTGGGGTGCACCGGAGCGGCGGCGCGGAACCGTGGAGGCGGCGCTCGCCCGCTCCACTCACAACCGCGAGAAGATCGTGGTGGTGGCCGGGGAGAGCGGCCGCTATGCCATCACCCATTACGAACTCCTGGAGACTCTGCCCCCCGCCCTGCCATTGGCGAGCCTTGTCAAATGCGAGCTGGAAACCGGACGCACGCACCAGATCCGGGTCCACATGGCCCATCTCGGGCACCCGCTCCTGGGCGACGCAACCTATGGTTCCGGCTTCAAGACCAAGGCGAACCGCCTCGCGGAGCGGTCGCGGGATGCGCTCACTGCTCTCCGCCGGCAGGCCCTGCACGCGACAATTCTCGGCTTCGAGCATCCACGAAGCGGCGAGT
This sequence comes from Microvirga sp. CF3062, assembly GCF_036314045.1. Lineage (NCBI taxonomy): Bacteria > Pseudomonadati > Pseudomonadota > Alphaproteobacteria > Hyphomicrobiales > Methylobacteriaceae > Microvirga > Microvirga sp. CF3062. Next base: position 153,622 of record NZ_JAYGGN010000008.1, on the reverse strand, counting down.
TCCTGCGCTTCGAGAGCCCTCTGCCGGCCGATCTGGCTGCGTTGCTGGAGGCTCTGCGGGCGGAAATTTAGCGTCAATGGGTCGCAAGATTCAGCCACGCTGGCACCCTTGCGATTCTGATGCGTTCACCACGTCTTGAAGCCTGACGCCTCTATTCGGACGAGATTGAACCGATTATATGAAGAGGTTGGGCGGCCAGCCATGGGAGGGGGCCGCCGCAGGCTTGCCTCGCGGTGAGGGAGCCAAAGGAGGAGACACGATGGCTACAGCGCTTCCAGTGCTTGCCAATGAAGGAGGCCTTTCGCGCTATCTCGACGAGATCCGTCGCTTCCCCATGCTCGAGCCGCATGAGGAATACATGCTCGCCAAAAGCTGGCGCGAGCATGGAGATCGCGAAGCAGCCCACAAGCTTGTCACATCCCACCTGCGCCTGGTCGCCAAGATCGCCATGGGCTACCGCGGCTACGGCCTGCCGATCGGCGAGGTGGTTTCGGAAGGCAATGTCGGCCTGATGCAGGCCGTCAAGCGCTTCGAGCCCGACAAGGGCTTCCGCCTCGCCACCTATGCCATGTGGTGGATCAAGGCGGCGATTCAAGAATACATCCTGCGGTCCTGGTCCCTCGTGAAGATGGGCACCACCGCGAACCAGAAGAAGCTGTTCTTCAACCTGCGCAAGGCCAAGGGCCGCATCTCCGCCTTCGAGGAAGGCGACCTGCACCCTGACAACGTCAAGCGGATCGCCACCCAGCTCGGCGTGACCGAGCAGGACGTGGTGGACATGAACCGCCGGCTCGGCGGCGACTCCTCTCTCAACGCGCCACTGCGCGATGAGGGCGAAGGCGGCGGCGAGTGGCAGGACTGGCTCGTCGACCAGGGCCAGAGCCAGGAGCAGGTGCTCGTCGAGGAAGAGGAAGGCCAGAACCGGCTGAAGGCCCTGCGCAACGCGCTCTCCGTCCTCAATCCGCGCGAACGCCGTATCTTCGAGGCGCGACGCCTCTCGGACGATCCGATTACCCTGGAGGAGCTCTCCACCGAGTTCGGCGTCTCCCGCGAGCGTGTCCGCCAGATCGAGGTGCGCGCCTTCGAGAAGATCCAGGACGCGGTCAAGAAGAACCTGACCCAGATTGAGACCTCGGAGGCCGAGGCCTAAACCTCCAGAGGCAGATCCAATAAAAAAGCCGCGCATCATGCGCGGCTTTTTGCTGTTCACGTCTTAATCGGGCCTATTGCCACTGGCTGAACGCGTCGTTGATCACCTGTTCGCCGGAGCCGCCCTTCTCAAAGCTCAGGATGGCGCGCTGGCCCGAGGCCATCCGCACCGGCAGGTCGACCCAGTTGCGGCGCACGAAGAGTTGCGTGTTGCGCGCCACATCGGCCTGCAGGTTGGAAAGGCCGATCAGAAACAGGTTTTCGCGCACGGGCACCGGCAGACCGGCGACCGGGGTGCCGCGCGCCGCCTCCTCGCTCTTGAACTGCAGCAGGCCCACGTCACGGATCACGCGGTTCGTATCGCCCGCGCGGGTCGTGAAGGTGAGCTCGACCGTATGAGAAGCCGGCAGCGTCGTGTCGAGATTGCGCCGGAGCACCATTCTCATAGTCAGGCCGGCATCAGGGATATCCACATTGGCGATCACGGCCTTTTCCAGCGGCTGACCCTGGCCTGGATTGACGTCTTCCAGGCGCCACGTCACGCGCCCGACTTGCGCCTTGGGGGCCTGGGGATTGGCGGGATCCTCCTCGTAGAAGACCGCACGCTGCACGACGCCTGTTTCCTGGCGGGGCGCCGGGTTGGCGGTGGCGGCCGGCGGAGACGCCTGCCCTCCCCCTACGCGCTCGTTGATCTTGGAATCGGCCGGTGGCGTTGCCGGAGCCTCCGCGACTGGAGCCTCGGGAGCGAGGTCCTCGGGCCTGTCGCGCCACAGGAAGGCGAAGGCCGCAATGGCCGCGATCACGAGTGCCAGGACCGAGCCGAACACGATGGTGCGCGCACGTCCCTTGTTCTGCATAGCAGGATGAGGCCTGCTGTCGATCTTAGGCCGGGACACTGCGGGCTCGGCATAGGAATCGTCGAACTCGTCATCCTGAACCGGCTCGGGAGCCGGCGCCCGTAATCCATGGACCGAGGCTGCACCGCGCGAGCCTTCAGGCCCCGGCCGGACCGGCGGCTCGTCAGTTGGCGTGGTCGAGAAGGTATCGGCATCGAACCCGGACGGCGGCGCATAGTCCGCCTCGACCTTGGCGATGGCCTCGTCGAGGGAGCGGCTCTCCTGCTGGATCTCAGCCTCGGACAGGGGCGGGTTGAGCGAACGGAGCTGCGCGATCAGCGCCGTACGGGCACGCTCGTAGACAGCGTGCCGCTTGTCGGGGTTCTGCTCGGGCAGGCCTTCGACGGCTCGGGCGATGAGAGGGTAATAATCTGCCATTTGCCTTGGGAATGACCCGCCGGGGCTTTGCCGTCAACCCTCAAAGGGGTTCTTCATGAGGATTGTGTCGTCACGCTCCGGCGAGGTGGAGAGCACCGCGACCGGCGCGCCGATCAGCTCCTCGACCCGGCGGACATACTTGATGGCCTGCGCCGGCAGGTCCGCCCAGGAGCGGGCACCCGCGGTCGAGCCGCTCCAGCCCTCGAAATCCTCGTAGATCGGCTCCACGCGGGCCTGAGCCCCCTGGCTCGCCGGGAAATAGTCGATGGTCTCGCCATCGAGCCTGTAGCCGACGCCGATCCTGATGGTCTCGAAGCCGTCGAGGATATCGAGCTTGGTGAGCGCGATGCCGTCGATGCCCGAGGTGCTCACGGTCTGGCGCACCAGCGTGGCGTCGAACCAGCCGCAGCGGCGCTTGCGCCCCGTGACCACGCCGAACTCCTTGCCCTTCTGGCCGATCAGCTCGCCGGTCTCGTCGAAGAGCTCGGTCGGGAACGGCCCCTCTCCCACGCGGGTGGTGTAGGCCTTGGCGATGCCGAGCACGTAGCCGACAGCACCGGGGCCGAGGCCGGAGCCGGTCGCCGCCTGGCCGGCCACCGTGTTGGACGAGGTGACGAACGGATAGGTGCCGTGATCGACGTCGAGCAGGGCGCCCTGCGCGCCCTCGAATAGGATCCGCTTGCCGGCCCGGCGCTCCTCGTCGAGCAGGCGCCACACGGCATCCATGTAAGGCAGCACCTTCGGAGCGACCGAAGCGAGTTCCTCGTAGATCTCCTCAGGTTTGAACTCGTCGAGGCCAAAGCCACGGCGCAGCGCGTTGTGGTGCGTGAGCAGGCGGTCGATCTTGTCGCGCAGCGACGGGAGATCGGCGAGATCCATGAGGCGGATGGCGCGGCGGCCGGCCTTGTCCTCGTAGGCCGGGCCGATGCCGCGCTTGGTGGTGCCGATCTTGGTGCCGGCGCTGCCGCTTTCGCGCAAGGCATCGAGCTCACGGTGAATCGAGAGAATCAGCGTGGCGTTCTCGGCCACGCGCAGGTTCTCGCGACTGATCGAGACGCCCTGCTCGCTCAGGCGCTCCACCTCGCCGGCCAGCGCATGCGGATCGAGCACCACGCCGTTGCCGATGACGGAGAGCTTGTTCGGGCGCACGACGCCGGAGGGCAGGAGCGAGAGCTTGTAGACCTTGTCGCCGATGACAAGCGTATGGCCGGCATTGTGACCGCCCTGGAACCGCACGACCACATCCGCCTGTTCGGACAGCCAGTCGACGATCTTGCCCTTGCCCTCGTCGCCCCACTGGGCGCCCACGACAACCACGTTCGCCATCGCCTAAACCCTCACATGAAAAAGCCCCGGCGCAAGGCCAGGGCTGGGTTAAAAACCTTGCAAACCCTCATGGTGGATCATGCGCCTCAGGTCAAGGCGGAATGAGCCCTGCATCCCCGCATCATAAGCACTGGAAAGGCGGGATTGTGGTTTTGCATGTTCGGTCTCGCATACAGGTTGATTGAAGAGCCAGCACCTGTGGGCCCGCAGCATGTGCTGCGAGCCTGTGGTGGAAATCGAGGGTGGCGCGAATGGCAGCCCGGCTCGATAATGTGGTGTGAAGTGGAAGAGCCGAACTGTCTCTTCGCGCACGGCTTCTTTAGGCGTTCAAGCGGTGCCGGCCCGGTGACCGCCTCAGGCGGGGTCCGTCTGCTCGACGGGGGCCTGAGACCGATTCCGACCACCGGCACGCAGCCTGGGCCTCCTGTCGGTGAAGCTTGCGAGGCCGCACCACAGGACCGTGTCTGCTCCCACACTGCGACGCCTCGCGAGCGCGCCCCTCGATAGGAACAGATCTAAGGAAATACTATAGCTAAGGTTGAGGCAGATGTCAAGAACAAATAAAGAACATCAGTACTGCTGGCCCTCTCCCCTTTGCTGGGGAGGGGAACACCCGCGCCGCGTCATGGCCGGCCTTGTGCCAGCCATCCACGTCTTTGGAGTTGCAGCGTTGCAGAAGACGTGGATCCCTGGAACAAGTCCGGGGATGACGAGGAGGGCGGCATTTCGGGCTCCGCAGCACTCAAGCCCGACCGCGTGCGCTCTTTTCCGCCTTCACGCGGTTCTCGATGAAGTTGCGGATTTCACGGGTGCGGCGGGCAGGCTCAAGCACCTCCGCGTCGATGCCGTGGCGCCAGGCGAGATCGAAGCGGGTCGGATCCTTGTCGAGCGCCGCCAGATCCTCCGCATAGGCAAGAGCCTCCTCGGGCGTGCGGCAGAAGCCTTCGAGCACGAGGATGTCGGTGCGGCGGCTCAAGATGGCGGCGAGTTCGCTTAAGGAAAACTCCGGGTGATACTGCACACCCCAGAACGTGCCGCCGTCGCGGCGGATCTCGGCCGCCTGAACCGGCGACACCGCGTTGCTCGCGAGCACAGTGCAATCCTCCGGCACAGCGGTGACCATGTCGAGATGGATCGCGGGCGCGTCGTAAGCGGCCGGGCGGCCATCGAGGAGCGGATGGCCCCTGCCCGCCTCTGTCCGCGTGAGCCTGCGGGCGATGCCGACTTCGCGGCCGAGTGGGTTCTGGCGCACGTCGCCGTCCGCTGCCACCGCTGCCACCTGCAATCCCCAGCAGGAGCCGAACGATGGCGTGCCGGAGGCATAGGTCGCCCGCATCAGGTCGATCTGACGCAAAATCTCAGGCGTGCGGTCGTAGATGTTGAGATGAGAGCCGGTGAGCACGATGCCGTCATAGGAGCCGAGCCCCGCCGCATCCGGCAGGTTCGCGCCCTCGTCTGTCGGGAAGGCGATGTCGCAGACGGCATCCTGGGCGATCTCCTGGATCACCTCCGAATAGGACTCGGAGAGCGTGAGTCCATAGGCATCCCTGTGGGCCTGCCTTGCGCCCCGCGTATTGCCCTCAACCACCAGAAACCTTAAGGCCATGCGTGTCACTCGCTTGTCGTTGTGCCGGTTTAGCCGAAAGGCGCCCGGCGGCAAGTGCAATAAGGTCTGGTCCCCAATGAGAACCCTGCATGCGCTTTGGAAGGGAACGTGGGGGCAGGCCTATGTGCTCCTGACCCTCACCACGCTGATGTGGGGCGGCAATGCCATCGCCGGGCGGCTCGCCGTGGGCGAGGTCTCGCCCATGATGCTCACCTGCCTGCGCTGGGTCATCGTCGTGATCGTGCTGATGCCGCTGGTCGGCCGCCAGGTGGTTGCGGCCTGGCCGCAGATCAGGGGGCGCTGGGCTTTCACGATCCTCATGGGAGCCTTCGGGTTCACCGGCTTCAACGCGCTGTTCTACGCAGCCGCGCATTACACGACCGCCGTGAACCTCACGATCTTTCAGGGCTCCATCCCGGTGCTCGTGCTGCTCGGCACCGTACTGTTCTTCGGTGCCCGCGTGATCCCGCTACAGATCATCGGCATGATCGTCACAATCCTCGGCGTGATCCTAGTTTCCGTGAAGGCCGATTTCGAGATCCTCCGGACGCTCGCGCTCAACATCGGCGATGTCTGGACGCTGATCGCCTGCGTGTTCTACGCAGCCTACACGCTCGGCCTGCGCCACCGCCCTGCGCTTCCGGGCCTCATCTTCTTCGCGGCGCTGGCAGTGGTGGCCTTCACAACATCTCTGCCGCTGCTCTGGATCGAGGCGGCGCAGGGCAATCTGCAATTCCCGACCGCGAAAGGTTGGCTCATCCTGCTTTACGTGGGCCTGCTGCCGTCCCTGCTCTCGCAGGTTTTCTTCATGCGCGGCGTCGAGCTGATCGGCCCCGCGCGCGCCGGGCTTTTCGTCAATCTCGTTCCGATCTTCGGGGCGCTTCTTGCCGTGGTTCTGCTGGGCGAGCCCTTCGCGCTCTATCATGCCGGAGGCCTTGTGCTGGTGCTCGGCGGCATCTGGCTCTCGGAACGGCGGCGGTAGAGACCCGTCACTGTCATTCCGGGGCCGCGCAGCGGAGCCCGGAATCCATAAACACGACGGCTTAAGTAAGGGCGAGCAGCGTTGCGCCTCATTCTGAATCGTTAGCGGTTATGGATTCCGGGCTCTCGCTTTGCTCGCCCCGGAATGACAGTGAGAGGCGTCACTAATCCGCAAACACCACGGTCTTGCGCCCATTGAGCAGGATGCGGTCTTCCAGGTGGTGGCGCACGGCGCGGGCCAGCACGCGGCGTTCGATGTCGCGGCCCTTGCGCACCAGATCGTCCGCCGTGTCGCGGTGCGTGATCGACTCCACGTCCTGCGCGATGATCGGGCCCTCGTCGAGATCCGATGTCACGTAATGCGCCGTCGCGCCGATCAGCTTCACGCCGCGTGTGTGCGCCTGGTGGTAAGGCTTGGCGCCCTTGAAGCTGGGCAGGAACGAGTGGTGGATGTTGATGCAGCGCCCGGCAAGCTTCGCGACCAGTCCGTCCGAGAGCACCTGCATGTAGCGCGCAAGCACCACGAGATCGGCCTTCGACTCGCGGATGATGTCCCAGACCTGCGCCTCCTGCTCGAGCTTGGTATCCTTCGAGACGGGCAGGTAGTGGAACGGGATGTTGCCTAAGCCCACATGGGCATAGGTCTCGGCCGGGTGATTGGCGATGATGCCGACGGGCTCGAAATCGAGCTCGCCGATGCGCCAGCGATAGAGCAGATCGGCCAGGCAATGATCAAACTTCGACACCAGCAGCATGACGCGCCGCTTCTCGGCCGGATCGCGCAGAGTCCAGGTCATGGAAAAGCGCTGGCTGAGCGGCGCGAAGCCGCTCTTGAGGGCGTCGAGGTCGGCCTCGCCCATCACGGGATCGAAGACGACGCGCATGAAGAACCGGTCTGTCTGCGTGTCGTCGTATTGCTGCGCGTCGAGGATGTTGAGACCGGCATCCGACAAATGCCCCGCGACGGCGGCCACGATGCCCGGACGGTTCGGGCATGCGAGCGTCAGCACGAAGCGCTGCGACGGGGCATGGGCCATAGCATTACACCTTAAAAGCGAACGGCGCGGGCACGCTTGACCTGCGGGATGTCCTCGATCAGGCGCAGGAGATCGTCGGAGACCGGGTCGTCCACCGAGACGAAGCAGATCGCGTCGCCGCCAGGCTTGTCGCGGCCGAGCGCAAAGGTCGCGACATTGACGCCCGACTCGCCGAGCAATGTGCCGAAGCGGCCGATGAAGCCCGGCTTGTCGTCGTTGCGGACATAGATCATATGCGGGGCGAACTCGGCATCGACCGCGATGTCGCGGATCTCGATCACGCGCGGCTTGCCGTCCTGGAACACTGTGCCGCCGGCATGGCGCGCCATGTCGTCCGCATCGACGATGATGCGGATGAAGCTCTCGTAGTCGCGCGCTGCGTTCTCACGCTTCACCTCTTCCACCATGATGCCACGGTCTCGCGCAACGAGCGGCGCCGACACCATGTTGATGTCCTGCAGGAAGGGGCGCAGCACGCCGGTCACGGCAGCCGAGGTGAGCGCGCGGGTGTTCATCTCGGCGACCGCACCCTCGTACTCGATGCGGATGCCCTTGATCGGTGCTTCCGTAAGCTGGCCGAGGAACGAGCCGAGCTTTTCAGCCAAAGCCACAAAGGGTTTCAGGCGCGGCGCTTCCTCGGCCGTGATCGATGGGAAGTTCACCGCATTCTGGATTGCGCCCTGCAGCAGGTAATCCGACATCTGCTCGGCCACCTGCAGGGCTACATTCTCCTGCGCCTCCGTGGTGGCGGCACCCAGATGCGGCGTGCAGACCACGTTGGGATGCCCGAAGAGTGGGTTCGACGTGGCAGGCTCCTCGACGAACACGTCGAAGGCAGCGCCCGCCACATGGCCGGAATCGAGTGCTGCGCGCAACGCCACCTCGTCCACGAGACCGCCGCGGGCGCAGTTGATGATGCGCACGCCCTTCTTGGTCTTGGCGATGTTCTCGGCCGAGAGCACGTTCTTCGTCTTTTCCGTCATCGGCACGTGGAGCGTGATGATGTCGGCGCGGCGCAGCAGGTCCTCGAGCTCCACCTTCTCGACGCCGAGTTCCAGTGCGCGCTCGGGCGACAGGAAGGGATCATAGGCGATCACCTTCATGCGCAGCCCGATGGCGCGGTCGGCCACGATGGAGCCGATATTGCCGCAGCCGATGACCCCGAGGGTCTTGCCGGTGAGTTCGACGCCCATGAAGCGGTTCTTTTCCCACTTGCCGGCTTGCGTGGAGGCATCCGCCTGCGGGATCTGCCGCGCAAGCGCGAACATCATGGCAATCGCATGCTCGGCCGTGGTGATGGAATTGCCGAAGGGCGTGTTCATGACGATCACACCGCGCGCCGTGGCAGCGGGAATCTCGACATTGTCGACGCCGATGCCGGCGCGGCCGATGACCTTCAGGTTCTTGGCCTGCTCGAGGATCTTCGCCGTGACCTTGGTGGCGGAGCGGATGGCAAGGCCATCGTAATCGCCGATGATCTGGCTAAGCTTGTCCTTGTCCTTGCCGAGATCGGGCTGGAAATCGACCTCGATGCCGCGATCCTTGAAGATCTGCACGGCGGCGGGAGAAAGAGCATCGGAAATGAGTACGCGGGGAGCGGGCATGGTGCACCTCTGAAATCCCTCTCCCCTCTGCGGGAGAGGGTGGCCTCGCGGAGCGAGGTCGGGAGAGGGGAAGAATTGTTGAATGAGGGTGAGAGGGGCAGAGTTTGAGCGAGTACGGCCCCTCTCCCGCCCTGCTTTGCAGGGCACCCTCTCCCGCAAAGGGGAGAGGGATCGAGCGTTACGCCGCTTGCGCGAGCTTCGCCTTTTCCTGCGCGAAGGCCCAGTCGAGCCAGGGCGTCAGGGCTTCGAGATCGGATTGCTCGACCGTCGCGCCGCACCAGATGCGCAGGCCCGGAGGGGCATCGCGGTAGGCGCCGATGTCGAGGGCCACGCCCTCCTTTTCAAGCGCGGACACGATGCCCTTGGCGACCTGCACCACGGCCTCGGGACCCTTTGCCACCACGTCCGGATCGGCGATGACGAGGCACACGCTGGTGTTGGAGGCGGTGGCCGGATCCTTGGCCAGATTGGCGATCCACGGAGTCTTCGCGACCCAGTCGGTGATGACCTTCGCATTGCCATCGGCCTTGGCGACAAGCTTTTCTAAGCCGCCAATGGACTTCGCCCATTCGAGCGCATCGATGTAGTCCTCGACAGCCAGCATGGACGGGGTGTTGATGGTCTCGCCCTCGAAGATGCCTTCGATGAGCTTGCCGCCCTTGGTCATGCGGAAGATCTTCGGCAGCGGCCAAGCCGGCTTGTAGCTCTCAAGCCGCTCGACGGCGCGCGGCGAGAGGATGAGCATGCCGTGGGCGGCTTCGCCGCCGAGCACCTTCTGCCAGGAGAAGGTGACCACGTCGAGCTTGGCGAAATCGAGCTTCTGCGCAAACGCCGCCGAGGTGGCGTCGCAGATGGTCAGGCCCTCGCGGTCGGCCGCGATCCAGTCAGCATCCGGCACGCGCACGCCGGAGGTGGTGCCGTTCCAGGTGAAGACCACATCGCGGTTCTTGGTATCGACCTGCGAGAGATCGGGAAGCTCGCCGTATGGCGCGGTAATGACCCGGGCATCCGAAAGCTTGAGCTGCTTGACCACGTCGGTGACCCAGCCCTCGCCGAAGCTTTCCCAGGCCAGCATGTCGACGGGCTTAGCGCCCAGCATCGACCACAGCACCATCTCGACCGCGCCGGTGTCGGAGGCGGGCACGATGCCGATGCGGTAATCGGCCGGCACGTCGAGCACCTCGCGGGTGAGATCGATGGCGAGCTTCAGGCGCGCCTTGCCGAGCTTGGCGCGGTGCGAGCGGCCAAGGCTGTCGGTTTTGAGATTTTGCAGAGACCATCCGGGGCGCTTTGCGCAGGGGCCGGACGAAAAGAAGGGCACGCGCGGACGCGCGGCGGGCAGGCTTGTCATGATTCCATCCTCTCAGATGGGCGCCTCTCGGTGGGGAGAGGTGTCCCGCCGACCGGTATGACGGACGCGAAAGCCACGGTCAAGGCGATTGCTGCGGGATCTGTCGTTGCGGCAGCAATCCAGATTACGAAATCGTAATACAAAACATCGTGTTCAGAGGGACCCGTTCGGAGTAATTGGCATATATTATGCTAGGACAAGGTCCGATCTTCCGAACGATAAAGACTGACGTGTAAGGAGCAAGCATGCGTGTGTCCGGTCAACTTGCTGTCATAGCCATGCTGGGGGCGGCAGGCTTTGGCGGCTGGTACGCCTACAAGGGCGGCCATCTGGCCAATGTGCCTGTGATCGGCGCCTATGTGAGCCAACCTTCCGGCCAACAGGCTGGCGGTCCGAGAGGCCCGGGCGGACGTGCCGGTCCCGCCGGCCCGGCGACGGTCGAGGTCGACACGGTCAAGACCGGTCGCATCGTCGAGATGCGGGAATCGGTCGGTACGGTTCGTGCCTATGAATCGATCATGGTGACTGCCAAGGTGGCAGGCATCATTGGCGAGATCGGCTTCGAGGAAGGGCAGAAGGTCAAGGCCGGCGACCTGCTGGTCCAGTTCGATGCCGCCGAGCGCCGCGCCGCTATCGAGCAGGCTGCAGCCGAGGCCAACCGGGCCACGGCACTCCGGAACGAGATCGCCATCAAGCTCGAGCGCGCCCAGGCCCTGAACCGCACCGGCGCCGGCACCGGCGCCCAGGTCGAAGATCTGACGGCCCAGATGAAGTCGCTCGAAGGCTCGATTGCCTCCGCCCAGGCCCAGCGCAAGGCCGCCGAGGCCCGGCTTGAGGAGCTGACGATCCGTGCCCCCTTCGCCGGCCGTGTCGGCACCCGCTCCGTCTCGCTCGGCGCCTATGTGGCCCCCGGCACCCGGATCACCTCCCTCGACGAGCTGTCGAAGGTGCGCCTGGACTTCGCAGTACCGGAGAACCTTCTGGGCCGCCTCAAGCCCGGCCAGACGGTCAACGCCACCTCGGCCGCCTATAAGGGCCGTATCTTCAAGGGCACGGTTGCGACCATCGATACACGCGTGGACCAGACGACCCGCACGGCGCGCCTCACCGCGGAGTTCGACAATCCGGACGAAGCTTTGAAGCCCGGCATGTTCCTGTCCGTGTCCCTGGAAGTGTCCACGAAGGATGACGCTGTCGTGGTACCGGAAGAAGCCATTGTCAGCGAGGGCTTGCGCCACGTCGTCTATCCGGTGAAGGACAACAAGGTGGAGCGCCGCGTCATCACCATCGGCCAGCGTCAGGGCGGCAAGGTGGAGGTGGTGGATGGGCTCAAGGCCGGTGAGACCATCGTCGTGCTTGGTGTCCAGCGCGTGCGGCCCGGCGCCGAAGTCATCGCCCGGCCGGTGGGTTCCGGCCCTGCTGCCGCTCCTGCTCCGGCGGCCAATCGCGAGCAACCCTCCCGCTCGTCGCTGAACGTGCCGCAGGCCATCGGCAGCGCCCAGGCCGCCGAGCGGAAATAACATGCATTCCGTGTCATTCCCGACCGGAGCGCAGCGTAGGGGAAGGGAAGCCATAGCCGCCGAGCGTGCAAGTGGATCCCCTTCCCTCGCTCTGCTCGCCAGGGATGACACCGGTCTTCAACTTTTCAAAAGACTTGACCCTAACGGGATTGAATAGAGCCATGCAGGTTTCAGACCTCTTCATCCGCCGTCCCGTCCTGGCTGTCGTGGCAAGTCTGCTGCTGATCGTGGGCGGCCTCGCTGCGCTCATGAACCTGCCGGTTCGCGAATATCCGCAGGTCGACCGCCCGGTCGTGTCGGTTTCCACCGTCTATCGCGGTGCCTCGAACGAGGTGATCGAAAGCCGGGTGACGGAGATCATCGAGGGTGCCATCGCGGGCATCGAAGGCATCCGCCAGATTACGTCCCAGAGCCAGAACGACCGCTCCTCGGTGTCCATCGAGTTCGAGGTTTCCCGCGAGCCGGAAGCCGCGACCTCGGACGTGCGCGACGCCGTGTCCCGCGTCACTGGACGGCTGCCCGACGACGCCGATACGCCGGTGGTGCGCAAGGTCGATGCGAACGCCTCGGCCATTCTGTGGGTCGGCGTCACGTCCACCACGCTCGATGCCCTCGAGCTCAGCGACTTCCTCAAGCGCGTCTATGTGGACCGCCTGTCGACTGTTCCAGGCGTCGCCAACGTGAACTTAAGCGGCGAGCGCCGCTTTGCCATGCGCGTCTGGATCGACCGCCCGGCGCTGGCTGCCCGCGGCCTGACGGCGCAGGATTTAGAGACCGCCATCAAGCGCCAGAACGTGGAATTGCCCGGCGGCCGGATCGAGTCCAGTCAGCGTGAATTCACCGTCAAGACCGATTCCCGCCTCGCCACGCCCGAGGAATTTGCGCAGGTAATCGTCACCAACAAGAACGGCCATCTGGTCCGTCTTGGCGAAGTGGCTCAGGTGGAGGTCGGCGCGGAGGACACGCGCTTCGAGTTCTACCAGTCGGGCGAGACCGCCATCGGCTTAGGCGTTGTGCGCCAATCGACCGCCAACACACTCTCCGTCGTCGAAGGCGTGCGCAAGGAATTGGACGAGCTCAAGTCGTCGCTTCCCCCCGGCACCGTCGCCGAAGTGGCCTATGACGAAAGCCAGTTCATCCGCGCGTCCATCGACGGCGTGCTGAAGACGCTGCTCGAAGGCGTGGCGCTGGTGATCCTCGTGATCCTGGTCTTCCTGCGCGACTGGCGCTCGACCATCGTGGCCATGGTGGCGATTCCGGTCTCCATCACCGCAGCCTTCATGGTCATGGCCTTCTTCGGTGCGTCCATCAACGTGCTGACCCTGCTGGCCATCGTGCTTGCCATCGGCATCGTGGTGGATGACGCCATCGTGGAGATCGAGAACGTGCACCGGCGCATCGAGGAAGGGCAGCCGCCGCTGCTCGCCTCTTTCGACGGCGCGCGCGAGATCGGCTTTGCCGTGATCGCCACCACGGCCACCCTGATGGCGGTGTTCGTGCCGCTCGCCTTCATGACCGGCAATACCGGCAAGCTCTTCCGCGAATTCGGCATCACGCTTGCGGCAGCAATCTTCTTCTCGGGCGTGGTGGCGCGCACACTCACCCCGATGATGTGCTCCAAGCTGATGGTGCCGGCCCACGGCCGCATCCAGCGCATGACCGAGCCGGTCTTTGAGAAGATGAACAGCGGCTACCGCTGGCTGCTCTCCCGCGCGCTGAAGATTCCGTTCGTCATCCTCTTCGTCGGATTCCTCGTATCGCTCTCGGCCTATGGCCTGTTCCAGTCCCTGCCGAAGGAATTCGCCCCGCAGGAGGATCGCGGCGCCATCATCGTCAGGCTCCAGGCGCCGGAAGGCGCAAGCCTCGACTACACCCGCGACCGGGTGAAGGAGGTCGAGAAGGCCATCCTGCCCCTGCAGGAGCAAGGCGTCATCGGCTCCATGCTGAGCCAGGTCGCACCGGGCTTCGCGCGCCCGTCCCCGGTCAATGAAGGCATCGTGATCGTGCGGCTCGTGCCCTGGGAGGAGCGGACCGAGAGCCAGCAGGACATCGTGCGCCAGCTGACGCCGAAGGTGTCGAACTTCCCCGGCGCCCGCGTGTCCGTGGTCAACCCGCCGGCTTTCGGCGGCGCCGGCGGCTTCGGCCAGCCGATCCAGTTCGTGCTCGGCGGTCCCGATTACGACACGATCCGCGGCTGGCGCGACATCGTCATGCAGAAGGCCCAGGAGACGGGCAAGTTCCTCAACATGGATTCGAACTACCGCGAGTCGCAGCCCGACATCCGCGTGCAGATCGACCGCCAGCGCGCCGCCGATCTCGGCGTCTCGGTGGAGGATATCGGCCGCACGCTCCAGCTGATGTTCGGCGAGACCGAAGTCTCGACCTTTGTCAGCCGCGGTGACGAGTATCCGGTGATCATGCGTGCCCGCGCCCAGGATCGCGCGACGCCGAACGATCTCACCAACACCTTCATCCGTGCCGCCAACAGCGAGTTGGTGCCTCTCTCGTCCTTCGTCTCCTTAACGGAATCGGCCGCGCCGCAGGCCCTGAACCGGTTCGACCGGCTGCGCTCGATTACGATCCAGTCGTCGCTGACACCGGGCGTTTCCATCGGCGAAGGTCTGGAGATCCTCCAGCAGATCGTGCGCGACAACCTGCCGGCGGAAGTGCGCATCGGCTATAACGGGCAGTCGAAAGACTTCCTCGATTCCACCGGCGCGATCTACGTAACCTTCGCCATGGCGCTACTCGTTGTGTTCCTGGTGCTGGCGGCCCAGTTCGAGAGCTGGATCAACCCGTTCATCATCATGCTCACCGTGCCGCTCGCCGTGACCGGTGGGTTGCTGGCGCTGTTCGTCACAGGGCAGACGCTCAACATCTACAGCCAGATCGGCATGATCCTGCTCATCGGCCTCATGACCAAGAACGGCATCCTGATCGTCGAATTCTCGAACCAGCTGCGCGAGCGGGGATATTCCGTGCACGATGCGGTGCTCGAAGCATCGGTCCTGCGCCTGCGGCCGATCCTGATGACCTCCATCGCGATGATCGGCGGCGCCATTCCGCTCGCCTGGTCGACTGGCGCCGGCGCCGAGGCGCGCAACGCCATCGGCTCGGTGATCGTGGGCGGCGTGACGGTCTCCACCATGCTGACCATGCTGGTGGTGCCCTCGATCTATCTGCTCATCGGCGGCTTCACCAAGCCCTCCACCTATGTGGGCGAGATGATCGATCGCCTGCGCACGCAGACTGGCCTGCGGCCCCATGGGGAAGACATCAAACCTCATGCGCCACAACAGCCTCCAGCGCATCCTGCGGAGTGATGATAAGAACGAAAAGCCCCGGCGATCATCTCGCCGGGGCTTTTCGTTTGAAGCTTGGTAGGGAGCAGCGTTCTTATGCAGCGACCTGGGAGGCAGCCCGCGTGACGGCAGCCACCACGTCGTCCACCACGCGTTTGACGATATCCTCGTTGTCGCCCTCGCCCATCACACGAATGACCGGTTCAGTGCCGGAGGGACGGATCACGAGCCGGCCTGCTTGGCCGAGAGTCTCGCGCCCTGCCTCGATGGCCTTGATGACCGAGGCGTCCTGAAGCGGCTTGCCGGCCTTGTAGCGCACGTTCTTGAGCACCTGCGGCAGGGGCTCGAAGCAATGACAGACCTCCGAGACCGGCTTGTCGAGGCTCTTGACCACGGCGAGAAGCTGGAGCGCCGCGACGAGGCCATCGCCCGTGGTTGTGTAGTCGGACATGATGATGTGTCCAGACTGCTCGCCACCGAGATTGAAGCCATGGGCCCGCATGTGCTCGAGCACGTAGCGATCACCCACTGCTGTGCGCACGAGGCCGAGGCCCATGCCGCTTAAGAAACGCTCCAGGCCGAGATTCGACATGATCGTCGCAACGATGCCGGGCTGGGACAGGCGGCCGTCGTCCTTCCACGAACGGGCGACCACAGCCATGAGCTGGTCGCCATCGACCTTGTGACCCTTCTCGTCGATGATCAGCACCCGGTCCGCATCGCCGTCGAGGGCGATGCCCACATCGGCGCGCAGCTCCCTGACCTTCTGGATCAGAGAATCGGGGGCGGTCGAGCCGACATCGTGGTTGATGTTGAAGCCGTTGGGCTCCACGCCGATCGACATCACCTCGGCGCCTAGTTCCCATAGGGCTTCCGGCGCCACCTTGTAGCCGGCGCCATTGGCGCAGTCGATCACGACCCGCATGCCTTCGAGATCAACCTGCCGAGGCAGGGTGCGCTTGGCGAACTCGATATAGCGAGCCTGGACGCTCTCGATGCGCTTGGCGCGGCCGAGCGTGGCGGACCCGGACAGCTGGCGGGTCAGATCGGAATCGATCAGGGCCTCGATCTCGCGCTCCATGTCGTCATTGAGCTTGAACCCGTCCGGGCCGAACAGCTTGATGCCGTTGTCCTCGTAGGGGTTGTGCGAGGCCGAGATCATGACGCCGAGGTCGCAGCGCATGGAGCGGGTCAGCATGGCAACCGCAGGGGTCGGGATCGGCCCGAGCAGGAGCACGTCCATGCCCACCGAGGTAAAACCCGCCTGAAGGGCGGACTCGATCATGTAGCCGGACAGCCGCGTATCCTTGCCGATCACCACCCGGTGCCGGTAATCGCCGCGCTGCTGGAACATGAGGCCGGCTGCCTGACCGACCCTGAGGGCGAGGTCCGGCGTGATGATGCCGTTGGCACGGCCCCGAATGCCGTCTGTTCCGAAGTATTTCCGCACGTGCTTTGTCTCCGCATTCCGTTGCGTTAAAGCATCGGTCCCAAAAGTGGATTCCACTTTTGGGACCCAATCCGATGCTTCTTCCTTGATAGGCGCATCGTCTGGAGCGGAAAACCGGGTCCACTTTTCCGCACGATGCGCCGATCAGCGCCTTTGCTTTTTCAAAGCAACCTCCCCCACGTCGGTCAAGGCATGGAGGCCAATCTGCGCCATCACAAGTGATAAGCGATTGTTACAGACCTTAAGCCTAGCCCATCTGTAGTATTAGTACTTCAGGGTAAACAAAAAAGAACGCCCGCTGGGGAGGCGGGCGTTCCTGGATTTTACAGATACTGATGTTTTTAAGCCTGCGGCTGGGGCTCCATGCCCCCGTCGCTTTCCCGCGGGCGACCCGGGCGGGTCGTCGGAACAGCCGAGCCGCGGGTCGGGGTCGCCGTGTCGCCGGTGTCCCGCACTGGGGGCTGGCCGTCGAGCAGGTTGCGGATCTCCTCGCCCGACAGGGTCTCGTATTCCAGAAGGCCGCGAGCCAGTCCCTCGAGTTCGTGCTGTTTCTCTGTGAGAATGCGACGGGCATCGTTGAGCCCGTCCTCCACAAGGCGGCGAACCTCGGAGTCGATCTTCTGGGAGGTCGCCTCGGAGATGTTCTGCGTGCGTCCCATGGACATGCCGAGGAACACCTCGTCCTGGTTCTCGCCATAAGCCACGGTGCCGAGCTCGGGCGAGAAGCCCCACTTGGTCACCATCATACGGGCCAGACGCGTGGCCTGCTCGATGTCCGACTGGGCGCCCGAGGTGACCTTCTCCTTGCCGAAGATCATCTCCTCGGCGATGCGGCCGCCCATCATGATGGCCAGACGCGAGGTCATCTGCTCATAAGACATGGACAGCTTATCCCGCTCGGGCAGCTGCATGACCATGCCGAGCGCACGTCCGCGCGGGATGATGGTGGCCTTGTGCACCGGATCGGTGGCCGGGACGTTGAGCGCCACCACGGCGTGGCCTGCCTCGTGATAGGCGGTCAGGCGCTTCTCGTCGTCGGTCATGACCAGGGTGCGGCGCTCGGCGCCCATCATCACCTTGTCCTTGGCGTCCTCGAACTCCTTCATGGTGACGATGCGCTTGCCGCGCCTCGCCGCCAGCAGGGCCGCCTCGTTGACGAGGTTCATCAGATCCGCGCCCGAGAAGCCGGGGGTGCCGCGAGCGATGATCTTCAGGTCCACGTCGGGAGCCAGCGGGACCTTGCGCACATGGACGCGCAGGATCTTCTCGCGGCCGACCACGTCGGGGTTCGGCACCACGATCTGACGGTCAAAGCGGCCCGGGCGCAGGAGCGCCGGATCGAGCACGTCGGGACGGTTGGTGGCAGCAATAATGATCACGCCCTCGTTGGCCTCGAAGCCGTCCATCTCCACCAGGAGCTGGTTGAGGGTCTGCTCGCGCTCGTCGTTGCCGCCGCCGAGGCCGGCGCCGCGATGGCGGCCGACCGCGTCGATCTCGTCGATGAAGATGATGCAGGGGGCGTTCTTCTTCGCCTGTTCGAACATGTCGCGCACGCGGGAGGCGCCGACGCCGACGAACATCTCGACGAAGTCGGAGCCCGAGATGGTGAAGAACGGCACGTTGGCCTCGCCTGCTACCGCACGGGCGGTGAGGGTCTTACCGGTACCGGGAGGGCCGACGAGCAGCACGCCGCGGGGAATGCGGCCGCCGAGACGCTGGAACTTCTGCGGATCGCGCAGGAACTCCACGACCTCCTGCAGGTCTTCCTTGGCCTCGTCGATGCCCGCAACATCATCGAAGGTGACGCGGCCATGCGCCTCGGTGAGGAGCTTTGCCTTGGACTTGCCGAAGCCCATGGCCCGGCCGGCGCCGCTCTGCATCTGACGCGACAGAAACACCCAGGCGCCGATGAAGAGCGCGATGGGCAGGATGTTCATGAGCACCGCGATGAACCAGGGGGTGGAATCCGACTGCGGACGGGCCGTGATCGAGACGCCCTTCTGCTGCAGCTTGGTGACCAGCATCGGGTCGCTCGGCGCATAGGTCGTGAAGGAGCGGCCGTCCGTATAGGTGCCGCTGATCTCAGGGCCGGAGATGACGACGCTGGTGATGCGCCCGGCATCGGCCTCGCTGAGAAGCTGGCTATAGGCGATGTCGCTGCCGCCGCCCCGTTGGCCGGGGCTCTGGAAAAGGGTCACGAGCGCCAGCACCAGGAGGAAGATAACCACCCACAGGGCGAAGTTGCGGAAATTTGAATTCATTTGATCAGGTTCTGCCCCAGAGGGAGAAAGCACGAGGAGGTCTCCCCGCGCGGCTAAACTCAATGTAGGCATACCGTCCCGCCTTGCCAAGGGAATGCGGCATGCATGCGGCATCATCCGATAGCCTGGACCAGGAGATTCGGCTAACGGCCGCGATGGCGTGGCGGTTCCGGCCCCACAGACACCCGTCCGGCTCGGGTCAGGCGCAGGTGAGCTCCTACGATGGTGAGGCTCAGCGCCTCGCCCCCTCCAGCGGCCTGTCGCAGGCGCTCCGTGCAGGCCTCGAGCCGGTAAAGACGGCTGTTGTCCAGATCCATGCCAGCTTCTGCCAAGGCCAGTTCCAGCACCCGCAGGGCGATGTCGAAGGGCTCGTCCGTAAGGGCTCTCGCATGGAACGACAGGGTCCCGGCTTCGGAAAGCGGCTCAGCGCGGTCGAGGGCTTCCCGTGCCTTGAGGTCGAGAGCCTCATCCGCTTGCGCTGCCCTCTCCGCCAGGCGGGCCAGCCGCTCGGCGGTGAGCCCCTCAGCGGCAAGAAGGGGCATCAGCTTGCGCCAGCGGACCCGGGCATAGCGCTCGTCCGCGTTCGACGGATCGGTGACGAAGCGCCAGCCCTGCTGCCGGCATTGATCGAGAAGACGTGATTTCGGAACACCAAGGAGCGGCCGCACGTGACGGATGCCGTGCCGGTCCGTTTCGAGGCGCATGCCGGCAAGGCCCGACAATCCCGAGCCGCGCGACAGGCGCATCATCACCGTTTCGGCCTGATCGTCGAGGGTATGAGCGGTAACGAGATGGGAGGCTCCCCTCTCACGGGCGTGCTCGACGAGGAGCCCATAGCGCGTCTCGCGGGCAGCCTCCTGGATCCCGGTAGCGGGCTTTTGCCCGGTCCAGGCGAGGGTCCGGTGCGGCAGGCTTAAAAGAGCGGCTTCGCGCGCCACGAAGGCGGCCTCCTCGGCGGCCTCGGGCCGGAGGCCATGATCGACGGTGGCAACATGGATCGGAGGACGGCGCTTGAGCGAAGCCCAGCGGGCGAGCCCATGCATCAGGGCCATCGAGTCCGGTCCACCCGACACGGCCACCAGGATGCCGGAGGCTTGGCTGAGAGAAGAGAAAAGACGCTCGAGCCCTTCATCCGAGAGCGGATCGTCGGGGGGCGAGACCGGGGCCACGGCGCGGGGCCTGTAGAAGGTCAGCGGATCAAGTGCACTTGATCCGCTTCTGCTCGCGCTCGGAGGCTTGGCGGACAGGCGCGGAGGCCTGCGGGTACTTGCGGTCGAGTTCGGCGAAAACCGAGCAGGCGCGATCTTTGGCCCCAAGGCCGTTCAGGGAGATGCCGAGACGCAGCAGGGCATCGGGCGCCTTGGGCGTGTCCGGATGCTCGGCCGAGACGTTCAGGAACTGCTCCGCGGCCTCGCGATACCGGCTGCGCACGAGATAGGTCTCGCCAAGCCAGAAGGTAGCTTCCGGCACGAGCTTGTCGCGCGGGTTTGATTGCAGGAAGCGGCGAAAGCTCATCTCGGCCTGGTCATATTGCTTCTGCGTGAAGGACGCGTAGGCCGTGTCGAAATCCGACCGGGGATTGCCGACACTGGTGGCCGCCACGCTGGGGTTGGCACGCTCGGTGATGGCGCCCTGAGGCAAGGCCGCCTGGGCGTCGGCAGGATAATCGAGCGGTGCGCCCTCGGGATCGTCCTGCTCGATCAGCTCCCCGATCCCGCCGAGTTGCCCGCCCGGAAGCGGCATCGGCCGGCCGGCCTCGGCGAGTGCCGCTGACGGCGGGGTCGAGCCGAGCGGGCGAGGTGCGCCGGGAGCGCCTGGCGCCTCCGACGGGTCGAAGACGTCGCTGCGGCGCTGGGGCTGCGGCTGGGCCGGCGCCGGCTGTGGGGCAGGCCGCGAAGGCGTCGCGGTGGACGGTGCAGGAGCGGGCTTGGATCCGCCACCACGCCCTTCCTGGAACCGGAACTCCACGTCCTCCTGGAACTTGCGCAGCTGTTCCTTCAGCTGGCGGTTCTCGTACTGGAGCTGCTCCATTTGCCCGGACATCTGCCGGAACTGGCTCTCGAGCCGGTTCAGGCGCACGATCGCGTCAGCCGCATCCTGCGCGGCGGCAGGGGAAACCGAAGTTGCGGCCAAAGCCAGGGCAAAGGCGAAAAAGACAAACAGGCGTCGGAACATGCTGGGAATACCGTAAGGATCCAGGGCGGAGGTGCCGATAACACAAAAGCGCCGCCACGGCGAGAATGTGGCGGCGCTCTGCGATTTCACGAGACTTGAACCTGATGAGGCCTTATGCCCCGGCGCCGTTGCCGAGCACCGTCACCGCGCGCCGGTTCTGCGACCAGCAGGAGATGTCGTTGCAGACCGCCACCGGGCGCTCCTTGCCGTAGGACACGGTGCGGAAGCGGTTGCCCGGGATGCCGCGGGAGATCAGGTAGTCGCGGGCGACCTGGGAACGGCGGGCGGAGAGCGAGAAGTTGTACTCGCGGGTGCCGCGCTCGTCCGCATGACCTTCAAGGATGAAGGTGTATTGCGGGTAGCGCTGCAGCCACTGGGCCTGCTTGTCGAGGGTCGCAACGGCCGTGGGGGTCAGGTCCGTCGAGTCGGTCTCGAAGAACACGCGGTCGCCTACATTGACGACGAAATCCTGGGCGCTGCCTGGGGTGGCGGCACCACCGGCACCGAAGCCGGCTCCACCGGCCATCTCATCTTTGTTGGACGAACACGCCGCCGCCCCGAGGGCGAGGACGATAGCAGCGGCGAATTTGACGGCGCGCAGCGTCATCATGGGCAATACTCCTTACACATACGTTTGCCGAACGTTGTGTCTTTCATATCGGGAGGATGGTTAAGGGAGGGTTCCGTCAACCGAGGAGAGAGACCCGGGATTAAGGTGAATTATGGCCAAGTTGTGGAAGTTGGGATTAGGGTAAATCAACCGTGAATGAATTCCCGCTGGAAGCTTTATATCTGTCGTTAGGACAGGTGAAGGAAGCTAGGCTGCTGCCGATTGCCTATCTCACGCGTTGAGAGGTCATGAATATCGTGACGACCCCGCCCGGCACCCTTGGACAGCCCTACCGCAAGGCTCTCGACGACCTGCGTCTGGAGCGGGCTTTCGCGCGCATCGCCGACAGCGACCTGCGGCACGGCAATGCGGTGAACCTGCTGCGGGACGCGCGGGAGAACTATCCAGCCTGGCTTGAGGCGATCCGCTCCGCACAAACGGCAATCCATTTCGAGAACTTCATCATCGCCGACGATGATTCCGGCGGGGAATTCGCCGAAGCCCTGATGGAGCGCGCACAGGCCGGCGTGCGGGTACGGGTGCTGTACGACTGGCTCGGCTCCTCCGCCCGCGCCCTGCCCTCTTACTGGCGGCGCATGCGCGAGGCCGGGGTGCAGGCCAAGGTCTTCAACCCGCCCCGTCTGACGGATCCGTTCTGGATCCGCCGCAACCACCGCAAGCTGATCACGGTCGACGGGCGCATCGGTTTCGTCTCAGGGCTCTGCATCTCCGACAGCTGGGTCGGCAAGGGCGGTCATGAGCCTTGGCGCGACACAGGTATCGCCGTGGAAGGCCCGCTGGTGGCGGATCTCGATGCCGCCTTTGCCGAGAGCTGGGTTCTCGCCGGAATGCGGCCGATCCCGAAATCCGAGCTGCCCCACGCGGACCTGATCCCGCCGGTCGGCTCCGTCGCGGCCCGGGTCATCAGCGGCGAGCCCGGCATGTTCCGCACCTACCGGGTCGACCAGTTCATCGCCGCCACCGCGCAGCGCAACCTCTGGCTCACCGATGCCTATTTCGTCGCCACCACCTCCTACGTGCAGGCGCTGGGCGAAGCCGCGCGCGACGGCGTCGACGTGCGCATCCTCGTGCCCGGATCGAGCGACGTGCCGGCGCTGCAGCCGGTGGTGCGGGCGGGCTATCGCTCGCTGATCGAGGCCGGGGTCCGCGTTTTTGAGTGGAACGGCACGATGCTCCACGCCAAGACCGCCGTGGCGGACGGGCGCTGGGCCCGGGTGGGCTCCACCAACCTCAATCTGGCGAGTTGGGCCACCAACTGGGAGCTCGACGTGGTGGTGGAGGACACAGGCTTCGCCGAGGCCATGGAGGCGATGTATCTGGAGGATCTTGCCAACGCGACGGAGATCGTTCCCGGCTGGCAATCCCGCCGACGGCAGGCGAGAAACATGCGCTCCCGCCGCGGCCACCGCTACACCAAAGGCGGCGTGCGAAGGCTTGCCGCCGGCGCCCTCGCGCTGTCGAGTGCCGTGAGCAAGGCAGTCGGGTCCGGATCGCGCTCGCTTACGGCCACGGAAGCCAGCAGCATCGCCATCATCGGCTTCGCACTCCTGGCCGTCGCTGCTTTGATCACGTTCTTCCCAGTCCTCATTATCTCGCCTGTGGTCATCGCCCTCGTCTGGCTGGGCCTTGCGCTTCTCATCCGCGCCTTCAGGCTCAAGCGGCGCGTGCGGCTGAGACGACGCAAGCTTGCACTTCGGCGGAAATTGACGAAGATCAGAGACGGCGAGGCTTCGCCAGGAGAGTAGGACCCGAGAAGAGCAAAACGAAACCAACGGTCAAGCTTGGCGTAAATCTTTGCGAGGCAGTGCATTCCTTTTCAAGGAGGACTCCTATGACAGCAGGTACGACCGGCTCTTTCGATACCTTGGATCGCACTTACGCAATGAGCGCGCTTCTGGCTCAGAACTGGTGGGCCTTGGCGCTCCGCGGCGTCTTCGCCATCATCTTCGCGCTCATTGCCTTCTTCATGCCCGGAGCCACGCTCCTGTCCCTGGTCTGGGTCTTCTCGGCCTACATGCTGGTCGACGGGGTCTTCGGCATCGTCTCCGGCATTCGGGCAGCCTCCAACAACCAGCGCTGGGGCCTCCTGATCCTCGGAGGCATCCTGAGCATCCTGGTCGGCATCATCGCCTTCGTCATGCCGGGCCTGACGGTTCTGTTCTTCGTCACCCTGATGGCGGTGTGGTCGCTGATTACCGGCGTCCTGATGATCGTGGCCGCCTTCAAGCTGAACCCGGCCTATGGCCGCGGGTGGCTGATCTTCAGCGGCATCGTCTCGGTCCTGTTCGGAATTGCGCTCCTGCTGGCCCCGCTCATCGGCGCCGTGGTCCTGACCTGGTGGCTGGGAACCTATGCCCTGGTCTTCGGCATCTCCCTCATCGCTCTCGCCTTCAAGCTCAAGGGCCACAAGGACGAGACCGTCGGTGCGGCTCCGATGAGGGCTTAATAGCCAAAAATGACAAGGGCGCCCTGAGGCGCCCTTGTCATTCCCGGCCGGTTTTGGTTCGACCTTCCTACACCCGCCACGTCATCACCGGCCTTGTGCCGGCGATCCCGGTTGTCTGAAGCACGCCGCCTCCCAAAAGCGAGATGGCCGGGGCGAGCCCGGCCATGACAGGCGCATACACTGCTTACTTACCGTGCCTCGCTCAGCAGCGGCGACCAGGTCGGGTCAGACGCGAAGGACGGCGTCGGAACGGGCTGTTCGACGCGGCCAGTGATGTCGACCATGTAGAGCTTGCCGCCGGCCTGCCCGCCCGGATCGCGGAAGAACAGGATGTACTGGCCGTTGGGCGCCCAGGTCGGGCTCTCGTTATGGAAGCCTTCGGTGAGAATGCGCTCGCCCGAGCCATCGGGCTTCATGATGCCGATGGCAAAGCCCCCGGCGCGCTGCTTGGTGAAGGCGATGTAGTCGCCCCGCGGCGACCAGGCCGGCTGCGAATAGGAGCCATCACCGAACGAGATGCGGCGCTGGTCCGAGCCGTCCACGTTCATCACGTAGACCTGCTGCTTGCCGCCGCGGTCGCTCTCGAACACGATCTGCTTACCGTCCGGCGAGAAGGACGGAGAGGTGTCGATGGCATCCGTCGAGGTCAGGCGCGTGGTGGCCTGCGAGCCGAGATTCATCAGGAAAATGTTGGCGTTGCCGCCCTGCTGCAGGCTCATGACGATACGGCTTCCCTCGGGTCCGAAGCGCGGCGAGGACGCCATGTCGGGGAAGTTGCCGAGCACCTGGCGCGCGCCGGTTTCCAGATTGATCACTTGAACGCGCGGCTGCTGGCCTTCGACCTGGGACATGTAGGTGATGTCCTGCGTGGCCGGCGAATAGCGCGGCGCCACGACAGAGGTGTCGCCCTGCGTCAGGTAGCGCACGTTCGCACCATCCTGATCCATGATGGCGAGGCGCTTGCGGCGGTTCTCCTTCGGGCCCGATTCATCGACGAACACCATGCGCGTGTCGAAGAAGCCGCCGAAGCCCGTGATCTTGGTGTAGACCGCATCCGAGATGATGTGGCCGACGCGGCGCCAGAAATTGGCGTCCGTCACGTATTGCTGGCCGGTGAGCTGCTGCCCCGTCTCGATGTCCCACAGGCGGAACTCGGCGCGCAGCCGCCCCGACGGGTCGCGCGAGACGCGGCCCGTGACGAGCGCCTGGGCGCCCGCCGCCTTCCAGGCATCGAAGCGCGGCGCGGCGTCGAAGGACGGACGCTCCGGGAAGCGCGCCTTGTCGAGCGGCGCGAAGTACCCTGAGCGCTGCAGGTTGTTGCCGATGATGCCGGACACGCGCTGCCCCATGTCGCCTTCGCCGGAGAAGTCGGCAACGGCGATCGGCATGGGCTGGAACTGCCCGCCGGGGCTGATGCGAAGCGTGAGCTGGGCTTGAGAGGGAAGAGTCGATGCGACCAGCACGAGCAGGAAGCAGAACGTCGTGAAGAGCGCACGAGCAGGATTGTAGAGGGACATTGGCGTTCCAGATGGCTGCATGCTTGGGGAATTACACTCGAAGATGGTCAAACCTATGAAAGCTCGAAATACATGTTCCAGTGCTTCCACGAGTTATAATAAGGCGTGAAGCTGGCCGGAATTTTGTAGGGTGCACAACGCCTGATGGCGCGCACGGCAGCATCGGCGACGGCGCGATCAACCGTCGTCGCACCCGCTTTCAACACCCGCGGTTCATCCGTCAGAGCTCCATCGAGATTAAATTTCACATCGATCAGAGGCGCTGTCGCTGACCCAAGTGATGCACCCGGCGGTGGGTTGTAGCAGCGCTTGATTTGCTCATCGAGTATTCCTCTGAGCGCATCTTCCATACTCGGCGAGAGCTTCGCGGCCGATCCCGTCGCAGCGCCGAGCGAGGCGGTCTTCTGCACCTCCGCGCCAGTCGCGCCGGTGGATTGGCTCTTGTCCTTATTGTCCAAAAACTGCTTCAGGTCGCCCATGTCGAGCTTCTTGGCGACCTGGGCCTCCTTGCGCGCCTTGGCCTCGGCCTCTTCCTTGACTTTCGCTTCCGCGAGCTTCTTCGCCTCGGCTTCAGCCTTTGCCTTGGCGTCTGCCTCGGCCTTCGCTTTGGCTTCGGCGACCTTCTTGGCTTCCGCCTCGGCCTTGGCTTTCGCTTCGGCCTGCGCCTTTGCCTGGGCCTCGGCCTCGATCTTCGCCTGCTCGGCAGCCTTGGCCTTCTCGATAGCCTCGGCCTCAGCCTTTTCGACCATCTTCTTCTCTGCCTCGGCCTTGGCCTCGGCAGCTTTGTCTTCCTGCGAGCGGGTCGGCGGCGCAGGCGGCGGAGGCTGGGCGGCGACCGGCTCTTCCTTGTCGGCGACCTTCATCTCGGCCGGACGCTTCGGCGGTGCCGGCGCATCGCGCTTGTCCTCGCCGGGATCCTTCAATTCGGTCTTGTCGGCGACGCGCTCGGCGCGGGGCTTGGGCTGCGGCGCCTTGGCGTTGGTCTCACCCTTGGTGATCTGGGAGAGTTGGGCATCGGTGATGATTTCGACCGGGATGCCTTCCTGCGCTTCAGGAAATTCGGCGACAGAAGACAGACCGATCATGGCAGCCGTCAGCAGCGCCGCATGCGCGACGCCCGAGACCCAGAAGCCCGGCTCCGAAGTGCTGAATTTCAGCTTCAACGCCACGTGTGTTTGCCCCTTGCTCTCAATCCGTTCAGCGCTGGTCGATCTCGGTCACGAGGGCGACGCGCTTGTAGCCGGCCGTGGTCACGATCGACATCACCTGGGCGACGCGCCCATAATCCACCTTCTTGTCGCCGCGCACGAAGACCCGCTCGTCGAAGCCCGCCTTCGACACTTCCGCGAGCTTGCCCACGATGGTCTCGTCCGTCAGCTCCGTCTCGCCCAAGAAAACCTGGCCGTTGGCCTTGATCGACAGGGTCACCGGCGTCGCATCGGAGTTCAGCGGCGCGGCCTTGGTCTGCGGCAGGTCGAGCGGCACGCCCGCCGTCATCATGGGTGCCGCCACCATGAAGATGATGAGCAGCACGAGCATGACGTCGATGAACGGCGTCATGTTGATCTCGTTGATCACGCCCGCCTGCCGGGAGCGCCTGCGGCGGCGTCCGCCTCCTGCCGATCCTGCCATCATGGCCATGCCGGATCTCCCTTAAGCCGCGTTGGCGGAAGAACGGCCCGCATGGCCGATGCGCTCGTCCACCTGACGGGACAGGATGGCCGAGAACTCGTCGGCGAAGCCTTCGAGCCGCGACTGCAGCTTGCCCACTTCCGAGTTCAGCTTGTTGTAGGCCAGCACCGCCGGAATGGCCGCGAAAAGGCCGATGGCCGTGGCAAACAGCGCCTCGGCGATGCCGGGGGCCACAACCGCAAGGCTGGTGTTCTTGGAGGCGGCAATCGACGTGAAGGAATTCATGATGCCCACCACTGTGCCGAAGAGGCCGATATAGGGGCCGGCCGAGCCGATGGAGGCCAGCACCGTGAGGCGGGCATTGAGCCGCTCCACCTCACGCTGGATGGTCACGTCGAGCACCTTGTCGATGCGCTGAGGCAGGGACTGGAACGAGCGCCCCGATCCCTCGAAGGCGCGCTTCCACTCGCGCATGGCGGCAACGAAGACGGCAGCCAGGCCCGTGGCCGGGCGGCCCTGGAGATTGCGGTAGAGCTCCTCCAGGGACTGGCCGGACCAGAACACGTCCTCGAACCGATCCATGGCGCGCTTGGTGCGGCTGTAGAGCAGGGTCTTGTCGACGATGATGGCCCAGCACCAGACCGAGGCCGCAAGCAGACCGATCATCACCAGCTTGACGATGAAGTGGGCCTGCCAGAACAGGCCAAAGAAGGACAGGTCGTGGGCCACAGGAGCGGCCTGGGCCACATCAGCCGGATTCATGAATCTCGTCCTCGCTCTTCGAGCAGCCCTGAGAGTGCTCAGGGCCCACCGCAGATTGGTTCCAGGAAAATCTGTTTCTGTATCACTGCTCGTTCGCCCCCGAATCTGTCGAAAGTAAGGGCAGCCGGCGGATGAGGCGCAGATCGTCCCGGACCGTACCCTGTTAGGCACACAGTAAGGTTAAGGTCTGGTTTAAGTACGGCCGCCGCAGGGCGGAATGCTATGAAATTGATATGAAATCTTGGCCGGTATGCTTCCGAGGCAGGGCTGGTGCACCGCCTGCCTATAGGGCAGGATCACGGATTTACGGGCTTGCTCCCAAGGCCGCCCGCAGCTCGTCGGGAATCCGTACGGCCCGCCCTCCCCTGACGGCTGCGACCATAACATCGGCCGTGACCAGCACCTCGTCGCCGCGCCGGACTTCCTGCGCCAGCGTCATCGAGGCGCCGCGCATCTCCTTGGGGCGGGTCACGATGGTGAGCACGTCGTCCATGACAGCGGCGCCGAGGAAATCGATGCTCATCTTGCGGACGACAAAGGCGAGGCCGTCCATGCTGGCGTGAAGATCGGACTGTGCCACCTCGACCGCCCGCAAGAGTTCCGTACGCCCGCGCTCCATGAAGCGCAGGTAACTGGCGTGATAGACGCGGGCGGAGAAATCCGTGTCCTCGTAATAGACGCGGATGGGGAGGATATGGGCGCCGTCCTGCATGAAGCCGGAGAGGTGGGAGCCGACCATCCCTCCGTGGTCACGCCGCTCATTCATCCGCATCCCCGCCGAACAGCCCGAACTGCGCCACGGTCTCGCGGCTCGGCTCGGGGATGCCGAGGTGCTTGAAGGCGTGGGGCGTGAGGATGCGCCCGCGCGGGGTGCGCTGCACGAAGCCCTTCTGGATCAGGTAGGGCTCGATGATGTCCTCGATGGCATCGCGGGGCTCCGACAGGGCCGCGGCGATGGTCTCGATGCCGACCGGGCCGCCGCCGAAGGAGCTGGCGACCAGGGTCAGGTACTTGCGGTCCATGAGGTCGAGGCCGATGGGGTCCACGTCGAGGAGGCGCAGGGACTTGTCGGCGAGGTCGCGCGAGACGGTCTGAACGCCCTCGACGATGGCAAAATCCCGCACCCGGCGCAGCAGGCGGCCGGCGATGCGCGGCGTGCCGCGGGAGCGGCGGGCGATCTCGTTCGCGCCCTCGTCGCTCATGCCAAGGCCCAAGACGCGGGCACCGCGGCGGACGATGAGCTCCAGCTCGTCGACGGTGTAGAATTCGAGCCGGATCGGGATGCCGAAGCGGTCGCGCAACGGGGTGGTGAGCAGGCCCGCGCGGGTGGTGGCGCCGACGAGCGTGAATTTCGGCAGCTCGATCTTCACCGAGCGGGCCGCCGGACCCTCGCCGATGATGAGGTCGAGCTGGTAATCCTCCATGGCGGGATAGAGGATTTCCTCCACGGCCGGGTTGAGGCGGTGGATCTCGTCGATGAAGAGCACGTCGCGCTCTTCGAGGTTGGTGAGCTGGGCCGCGAGGTCGCCTGCTTTCGCGATCACCGGGCCGGAGGTCGAGCGGAAATTGACCCCAAGCTCGCGGGCGACGATCTGGGCCAGCGTGGTCTTGCCAAGGCCCGGAGGGCCGACGAAGAGCACGTGGTCGAGGGCATCGCCCCGGCTTTTGGCGGCATTGATGAAGATCTGGAGATTGGCGCGCGCGGCCTTCTGGCCCGTGAAATCGTCGAGCGACAGAGGCCGGATCGAGGCTTCCGTATCGTCCTCGCGCTTTTCGGGGCTGAGCAGGCGGCGGGAATCGGTCAAAGAGGCTTACCTTCCAAAGGCTTCATATAGGCGTTTCCAGTGTAATACGCCATCTTTAACAAGATCAAAACAGGAACGTT
Organism: Microvirga sp. CF3062; assembly: GCF_036314045.1. NCBI lineage: Bacteria > Pseudomonadati > Pseudomonadota > Alphaproteobacteria > Hyphomicrobiales > Methylobacteriaceae > Microvirga > Microvirga sp. CF3062. The sequence goes on along the minus strand of NZ_JAYGGN010000008.1, from coordinate 123,713 downwards.
TATCGGTTAAAGGACGGGTTCAACTGAGGAGGCTTGGCTTGAATGACTTATCAAACCGCCGGCTCAGCCTCCAGCACACTAGAGTTGGAATGAGGCATGTAGGAACGTAGACGAGAAAGGCTTCTTTGTGGATGTCAAAGATGCTTCCTCCGCGTGGGATAAGCCATTGAAGCGCCGCGCCGAAAGCCACAACGAAGATGAGACCGATGCCTATTCCCATGAGGGTCACCCAAACCCATTCATGTCTAGCCTGCCTGATCTGAACCTTGCGGACAGCCAGTGCGGCGGCAAGAGCAGGAATCAAACCAAATATGTAAGCACAGATGGCCAAAAAGGTTATGCCCGCGATTTGGTCCATCAGCGACCCGGAAAAAGGGTCATAGCTTTGCGGAGTGCCCGCCAGAAAATTGCTGGTAAATCCAAATAGGAAAGCGCTTGTTAATCCTATTAACGGCCCAAGACCTGCAAAGATAAACCAATGCATAAAGCTAACGCGCCAATTCCCTAAGTCCCAGTCGGATCAGCGTCTTAGCCTCTGCCTCGTCACCGGCCTGCTTCATGGCGGCTGCCACGGCAGCAGAGGCCTGGACTTGGGGGTAGCCGAGATTGACCAGCGCCGAGATGGCGTCCGCCACGGGGCGCGGGGCGCTGTTGTCCTCGACCGCGCCGGTGAGGCGGATCAGGGCGGGATCCACGGAGCCGAAGGCCGGGGCCTTGTCCTTTAGCTCGGAGACGATGCGCTGGGCGAGCTTCGGCCCGACGCCGGGGCCACGGGCGACGGATGCCTTGTCGCCGGTGGCAATCGCCGTGGCGAGAGTGCCAGGGTCGAGCACCGACAGGATGCCGAGCGCCACCTTGGAGCCGACGCCCTGCACGCTCTGGAGCAGGCGGAACCACTCGCGCTCCGAATCCGAGCGGAACCCGAACAGGCGGATCATGTCCTCACGCACATGGGTCTCGATGGCCAAAACCGCTGCCTCGCCGGTGGGAGGCAGATTCTGGAGGGTGCGGGAGGAGCAGTGAACCACGTAGCCGACCCCATGCACGTCGAGGATCACGAAATCCTCGCCGTAGGAATCGACCACGCCTTTGAGTTTGCCGATCACGTCAGTCCTTGCTCCTCATAGCCGCCTCAGGCACCTTCACCTCTCCCATAGGGAAAGGTCGGACCGCAAGGTCCGGGTGAGGGGGTACGCGCTTTCCGGATAGACCTGTAACCCCTCACCCGCCGCGCTTACACGCGTCGACCTCTCCCCATGGGAGAGGTGAAGAGGAGCCACATTCTGCACCCGATCCCGGATCGGCTTACGCCGCCCGGGATGACGCTGTGCTTTTCTGTAACATCCTAATAGCTCGCCGCCAAAGCGCGGGCCTTGCGCTGGTGAGCGTGAGCGATGGCGATGGCGAGCGCGTCGGCAGCATCCGCCTTCTTGAAGTCGGCTTTGGGCAGGAGGATCCTGATCATGGCCTGTACCTGGTTCTTATCGGCGTGGCCGACGCCCACCACAGTCTTCTTTACCTGGTTGGCGCCGTATTCCGCCACCGGCAGCCCGTGGAGAGCAGGGACCAGCAGGGACATGGCACGCGCCTGGCCGAGCTTCAGGGTGGCCTGCGCGTCCTTGTTGACGAAGGTCTCTTCGACCGACACCTCGTCTGGCGTCCAGGTCCTGATCACCTCCGTGAGCCGGTCATAGAGTTGCTTGAGGCGAAGCGCCAGATCGAGGTCCCCGTCGGAGGTCACGACCCCGCAGGCGACGTACGAGAGCTTCGTCCCCTCCACGGTGATGACGCCCCAGCCGGTGTTGCGCAGGCCGGGGTCGAGGCCGAGGATGCGAATAGATTGGCTCAACTTCTAACCCTCTCCCCTCTGCGGGAGAGGGTGACCACTGCGATAGCAGGGGTCGGGAGAGGGGCCGAACTCGACCCGCTACTCCCCCTCTCCCGGCTCACTTTCGTTCGCCACCCTCTCCCGCAGAGGGGAGAGGGTAAAAATCAACCAGCCATCTTCTGCATGAGGGCGTCGGACAGCTCGAAGTTGCCGTAGACGTTCTGGACGTCGTCGTGCTCCTCCAGCGATTCCATCAGCTTCATCAGCTTCTCGCCGGTCTCGTCGTCAACGGCGACAGGGGTCTGGGGCTTCCAGACGAGCTTCGACGCCTTGGGCTCGCCGAACTTGTCCTCGAGCGCCTTGGTCACCTCGTTGAGGGTGCCCTGGTCGCAATAGACCTCATGGCCGCTCTCGGAGGATGTCACGTCTTCCGCGCCTGCATCGATGGCTGCTTCCAGCATGGCGTCGGCATCCGCCACCTCGGGGCCGAACTCGATGTAGCCGACCCGGTCGAACATGAAGGAGACCGCGCCGGTCTCGGCCAGGTTGCCGCCGCTCTTGGTGAAGTAGGAGCGGATGTCGGAGGCCGTGCGGTTGCGGTTGTCGGTCATGGCCTCGACGATGATGGCAGCACCACCCGGACCGTAGCCCTCGTAGCGGATCTCGTCGTAGTTCTCCGCATCGCCCCCGGAGGCCTTGTTGATGGCCCGCTGGATGTTGTCCTTGGGCATGTTCTCGGCGCGGGCGGCGAGGATCGCGGCGCGCAGGCGCGGGTTCATGGCGGGATCGGGCATGCCCATCTTGGCCGCCACGGTGATTTCACGGGCCAGCTTGGAAAACACCTTGGACCGCACCGCGTCCACCTTGCCCTTGCGGTGCATGATATTCTTGAACTGTGAATGCCCGGCCATGGGGGCCTCCGGAATTTCGGCCGAGAGCGGCTTGGATCCCAAGCGCCCGTCAGGCCGGAGAAGTTGACGATGGCCCGCTTATAAGGCGGCGACGGGCTTCAGGCAAAGCCCTCTTGCGCAGGTTCGGAAAACTAGAACCCGAGCCAGCCCGGCAGGTTCTGAATGGCCGCCACGATGAGGTGGTAGGAAGCGCCCAGGATCGTCGCCGTATAGGCGAGCCCGGCCAGGCCGATGAGATAGCCGACGATGAGCAGATAACCATCCTCCTCCATGATCGCGATGGACGCGATGACGAGGGCAATGGAGGGCGGGAAGTTGGTGCCCGGGAACGGGATGAGGACCGAGAGGGCCACCAAAACGGCAAAAAGCCCCACCACCCGGTCGCCGATGGGGCCGAAAAGCTGGAGCAGCCGGGGCTTGCAGTAGCTTTCGAGCTTCTGGAGCTTGGGCTCCGCGATGTCGATGAGGCGCTTGAATTTCGAAACAGAAACCGTCCGCCGCAGGATGAATCCCGGCAGCCAGGGGCGCTTGTGGCCCAGCATCATCTGGATGCCGAAGATGAGCACGGGGGTGCCGACGATGCCGGCGATGCCGGGCACATTCGGGACGCAGTTCGGCAGGGAGAACAGGATCAGCACGAAGCCGAAGGCGCGCTCGCCGAAGGCCTCGATGATCTCCCGGATCGAGATCGTCTCGCCCTTGGCCTCGTCGATCACGGCGCGCAGGACGGCCGACGCGCTCAGGTGCTCGTGCGCCTGATGGAACTCGCTCGTCTGCCGATAGACGTTGATCCTGCCGGTCTTGGTCGTCTTCGTGTCTGCGTCCACCGATCACCTCCGTGGCAGGAGAGATGGGAACGGCGACGCTCTCCGCCAAGGGAGCGTCGCGCTGTCGAGCACTTCGCCTCCATCCATTCCAAACGTCATCACCGGCCTTGTGCCGGTGATCCCGATCCGAAAAGCATTACGCTTCGAAGCATCGGGATGGCCGGGACAAGCCCGGCCATGACGTCGGAGAGCGCCACTCAATCCCAAAAGCGGGGCCAGGTCTCTTCCAGATTCGGCCCGAGGCGAACCGCCGCGACGCGAACCGCCAAGCCGGTGCGGTCGTCGGTCTCGACCGCGATGCCCGAGAGCGTACCCTCGCCTAAAGCCGGCTCCATGCGGATTCCGGGGGTCTTCTGGAGGAAGCGGCGGATCGATTCCTCCTTCTGCATGCCGAGGATGGAATCGTAGTCGCCGCACATGCCCGCATCGGACATGTAGGCCGTGCCGCCGGACAGGACCCGGTGATCGGCCGTGGGCACATGGGTGTGGGTGCCCACAACCAGGCTCGCCCGCCCGTCGAAGTAATGGCCCATGGCCTCCTTCTCGCTCGTCGCCTCTGCATGCACGTCGATGATGACGGCGTCCGCCACCTGACCCAGGGGGCAGGTTTCGAGCTCCCGCTCGACGGCAGCAAACGGATCGTCCAGCGGGTCCATGTAGAGGCGGCCCATGACGTTGACCACGAGAACCCTTTGGCCGGAGCGGGTGTCGATGAGGTTGGCGCCCCGACCAGGCGTGCCGGAGGGATAGTTCACGGGCCGCAGGAGCCGCGGCTGGCGCTCAATGAACACAAGCGTCTCGCGCTGGTCCCAGGAATGGTTGCCCAGCGTGATCGCATCGGCACCTGCATTCAGGATCTCGTCGCAGATCGCCTCATTGATACCGAAGCCCCCGGCCGAGTTCTCGCCGTTGATGACGACGCAATCGAGCCGCCAGCGGTCGCGAAGTCCGGGCAGGCGCTCGACCACCGCGTTGCGGCCGGGCCGCCCGACGATGTCGCCGAGAAAGAGAAGACGCATGATGGACCCTTAAGCGGATTTCGTTCGAATGAGTTCGGCTTCCGTGATGATAACGTCGAGGAGCCGGTCGTGGGGTTCGACCGGAACCTCGTCGATCTCCTGAACCGCATAAGCGAGGCCGATGGTCAAGACGGGATGCTGTTCTTCGAGCGCCGCGATGGCCCGGTCGAAATGCCCCTTGCCGTAGCCGATGCGCCCTCCCCGGCGGTCGAAGGCCACGAGGGGAACGAGCAAGGCTTTCGGGAAGACCTCGGGCGCGTCGGGTCCGGGCTCACGCACGCCGAAACCGCCCTTGACCAGCACGTCACCGGGCTGCCAGAGGCGCCAGCTCAAATGAGGATGAAGGATCTGCGAGAGGGCTACGTCCTGTCCGCGATCAAGCAGGGCCTCCATGAGAGGGCGCGGATCGAGCTCGCTGCGGATCGGCCAATAGCCGCCCACCGGCGTCACGTTTTGAAGATCGGAAAATTCAAGGGTTTGGGATGCGATGCGCTGCGCCGCATCCTGGCGGAACGCTTTGTCGAGGCCATCGCGGCGCGCGAACATCTCGCCGCGGAGGCGCTCTTTCAGTTCGGAAGGGGGAAGAGAGGTCATAAGGTGCGGAGCCACGAAAAGCCGTCGGAGAAGCGATCCCGGGAACCTACAAAGTAGGTGGGCGCCGTATGTTCCGGTCCACGGACCGGGCAGGGACAGCTCCCGTTGGGATCGATAAGGCCCCGGGGAATTTGTACTCCTAACGCGCCCCGCAGCCCCGCCTTCTCTATGTAGGGATTGGGACGCGCCGGGGGAAGGGGGAAAGTGCGAAGACCCGATATCTTTCGGCGATCCTCAAAGCGCCGCCTCCGTAACATTACGGAATGGCCAAGCCCGTGGAAACGCCGCCAAATGGCCATGTAGGGGATGTGCCATCCATCGAGCGGAGGAAACATGGCTCATCTGAAGCACAACAATTACCAAGAACTCCACCGCCACAACCCGGACTCGCCCAGCATCGACGCCATGATGCGGGAGGTCCTGCACAGGCTCGGCAACATCGATTTCGACTACCAGGTCGAGGTGGACAAGCTCGAAAAAAGCGCCGCCGACCAGGAGTTCAAGAATCGCATCATGCGGAGGATCAGGACCGCCCATCACGAGAGGCGGGAGCCCTATGTGGAGCTTCTGACAACGCTCCGGCAGCGCCAGCACCGGCTATCCCATCGGCGTGAGAGCTAACCCTGCCCTGCCCCGTTGAGGCTGCGGGCCAGCTCCTCGATGCGCTCGGCTGCCCGCTGGATGCCTTCGGAGAGCTTGGCCTCGAGTTGTTCGAGGCGCTCGTCCCGATAGATATGGACGCTGTTGAGCATCGACACTTCCTCGGCAAGCGCAGTGATCCGCTTCCTCGTTTCCTGCAGTTCGTCGGCCTGGGAGATGGCCGCCATGACATGGAGGCGCAGGTCGTCGACCTGACCGAAAGTGGCGCGCATCTCCTCAACCTGGGCATTGTAGGAGGCCGCCAGCCCTTCGAGATGCCGTTCCTCGCCCTCGGCGCAAGCGATCCGGTAGGTTCTGCCGGCAATGGTCACCGTCACCTGAGACATGCCTTAGTTTTCCTCAGGTTCGAATTGTCCGGCCGGAGCCAGTTGGCCGGCCTGGGCCAGAACGGTCTCGACGGCCCCGATAGCCTGGCAGACCCGCCGGCTCACATCGTCGGTGGCGGCCTCGAAGCGGTGCAGGCGGGTCAGGGCTCCGTCGAGTTCCACCGCCAGGCGGGCGCGGTCGTCCTGCATGAGCTGAAGCTCGGTCTCCAGGCCGCCGCGCCGGCGGTCCCCCTCGAGACGGCGGGAGACCGAGGCCTCAAGGAGGCCAAGGGCCATGTCCAGGCGTTTCATCGCTTCGTCGAGTGTGGGCGCCATCATGCCTCCGGGAATCGGCCATGAGACTAGCGCATCGTGCGGAAAAGTGGACCCGGTATTCGGCGAAGAACGATGCGCTCCTTCGAGTAAGGAGCAGCGGTCCGGAAGGGGATTACGCCCCTTCGAGCCTTTGACTCCCCCCTGCCCCGTGTTAAGGAGCCCGCACCTTTCCCAGACAGACCGCCCCGTTGCGGGGCCCTCAAGATTTGTGGATCTCGCCGTGCAAGATACCGTCTCCGCCGATCGCGTCCCCCATTCCGATCTGGCGAACGCCGTGCGCGTCCTCGCCATGGACGCCGTCGAAACAGCCAAATCCGGCCATCCGGGCCTGCCCATGGGGGCCGCCGACATCGCCACGGTGCTGTTCACCAAGTTCCTGAAATACGATGCCACGGACCCGACCTGGCCCGACCGCGACCGGTTCATCCTGTCGGCCGGCCACGGCTCGATGCTGCTCTATTCGCTCCTGCACCTGACGGGCGTGAAGGGCATGACGGTCGAGGAGCTGAAGAACTTCCGCAAGCTCGATTCCAAGACCCCGGGCCACCCGGAAAACTTCATGACCCCGGGCGTCGAGACCACCACCGGGCCGCTCGGTCAGGGCATCGCCACTGCCGTGGGTTTCGCGCTTGCAGAGCGCATGCTCAACGCCGAATACGGCAACGATCTCGTCGATCACTACACCTATGTGCTCGCCTCCGACGGCGACCTGATGGAGGGCATCAGCCACGAGGCCATCGCGCTCGCCGGCCACCTGAAGCTCAACCGCATGATCGTCCTGTGGGACGACAACGAGATCTCCATCGACGGCCCCCTGTCGCTCTCCGACTCCGTCGACCAAGTGAAGCGCTTCCAGGCCTGCGGTTGGAACGCGGTGCGCGTGGACGGCCATGACGAGAAGGCGATCCAGCGCGCGATCTCGCGCGCCCAGAAGTCCGACCGCCCCACCCTCATCGCCTGCAAGACCGTTATCGGCTACGGCGCCCCGAAGAAGGCCGGCACCTCCAAGGCCCATGGCGAGCCCCTCGGCGCCGAGGAGCTGGCCGGCGCCAAGGCGGCGCTGGGCTGGAGCCACGCTCCCTTCGAGATCCCCGACAACATCCGTTCCGCCTGGGCCAAGGCCGGCAAGAAGGGCAGCCGCCAGCGCAAGGCCTGGGCCGAGCGCCTGAAGGCCGTGCCGGCCGAGAAGCGCGCCGAGTTCGAGCGCCGGGTGAAGGGCGTGCGCCCGCAAGGTCTCTCCGACGCCGTCGCCAAGCTGAAGGACCGGCTCATCGCCGAGCCGCAGAACGTCGCCACCCGTAAAGCCAGCGAGATCGCCCTCGAGGTGATCACCGAGGCGGTGCCGGAGCTGGTGCTGGGCTCGGCGGACCTGACGCCGTCCAACAACACCAAGACCAAGAACCTCACCGCCATCTCGCCCGGCAACTATGCCGGCCGCTACATCCATTACGGCATCCGCGAGCACGGCATGGCGGCGGCCATGAACGGCATCGCGCTCCATGGCGGCTACGTGCCGGCCGGCGCGACCTTCCTGGTCTTCACCGACTATGCGCGGCCTGCCATGCGCATCGCGGCGCTCGCCGGCATTCCGGCCGTCTATGTGATGACCCACGACTCGATCGGCCTCGGCGAGGACGGCCCGACCCACCAGCCGGTGGAGCATCTGGCGGCGCTTCGCTCCATGCCGAAGATGCGGGTGTTCCGCCCGGCCGATGCAATCGAGACCGCCGAGTGCTGGCAGATGGCGCTCGAGCGCACGGACGGCCCGTCGACTCTGGCGCTGACCCGCCAGAACCTGCCGCAGGTCCGTAAGCAGGGCGGCGCCAACAACCTTTCGGCCACGGGCGCCTACGAGCTGTCACCGGCCAACGGCAAGGCCCGCGCCACCCTCTTCGCTTCGGGCTCCGAGGTGGAGATCGCGCTCGCGGCCCAGAAGCTTCTGGATGAACAAAGCTTCGCCGTTCGCGTTGTGTCGGTGCCCTCGCTCGACCTGTTCTTAGGCCAGCCCGAGAAAGTCCGCGCCCAGATCATCGGCGATGCGCCGATCAAGGTTGCGGTCGAGGCGGCCGTGCGCTTCGGCTGGGATTCGGTCATCGGCCCGGATGGAATTTTCGTCGGCATGCATGGGTTTGGCGCCAGCGCGCCCTACAAGGACCTTTACAAGCACTTCGGCATCACCGCCGAGGCGATCGCGGAGAAGGTTCTCCGGACACATAATCTCTGAGGCCCGAGAACAGCCAGGGCCTCAATACACAAGGGAGCTAACACTATGACGGTGAAGGTCGCGATCAACGGATTCGGTCGCATTGGACGCAACATCCTCCGTGGCATCGTGGAGAGCGGCCGGAAGGACATCGAGGTGGTTGCCATCAACGATCTCGGCCCGGTCGAGACGAACGCTCACCTTCTCCGCTTCGACTCCGTCCATGGCCGCTTCCCGGCCGACGTGCAGGTCGACGGCGAGTTCCTCGTCGTCAACGGCCAGAAGATCCGGGTCACGGCCATCAAGGATCCGGCGACCCTGCCGCACCGGGAACTCGGCGTCGACATCGCCATGGAGTGCACCGGCATCTTCACCTCGAAGGACAAGGCCTCCGCGCACCTGACCGCCGGCGCCAAGCGCGTCATCGTGTCGGCTCCCGCCGACGGCGCGGACCTGACGGTCGTCTACGGCGTCAACCACGACAAGCTGACGAAGGACCACGTGGTCATCTCGAACGCCTCCTGCACCACGAACTGCCTCGCCCCCGTGGCGAAGGTGCTTCACGATGCGGTCGGCATCGAGAAGGGCTTCATGACCACGATCCACTCGTACACGAACGACCAGCCGACCCTCGACCAGATGCACAAGGACCTCTACCGCGCCCGCGCGGCGGCCCTGAACATGATCCCGACCTCCACCGGCGCCGCCAAGGCCGTGGGCCTCGTGCTGCCCGACCTCAACGGCAAGCTCGACGGCTCGTCGATCCGCGTGCCGACCCCGAACGTGTCGGTGGTCGACTTCAAGTTCGTGGCCAAGAAGAACACCACGAAGGAAGAAATCAACGCAGCCATCAAGGCGGCCGCCGACGGCCCGCTCAAGGGCATCCTCGGTTACACGAATGCCCCGAACGTCTCGTCGGACTTCAACCACGATCCGCATTCCAGCGTGTTCCACATGGACCAGACCAAGGTCATGGAAGGCAACTTCGTGCGCGTGCTGTCCTGGTACGACAACGAGTGGGGCTTCTCGAACCGCATGGCCGACACCGCCATCGCCATGGCGAAGCTCATCTAAGGGAGGCTGCTCAATGACCGCCTTCCGCACGCTCGACCAGGCCGACGTCAAGGGAAAACGCGTACTCGTCCGGGTGGACCTCAACGTCCCCATGGAGAACGGCAGGATTACGGACGCGACACGCATCGAGCGCGTCCTTCCCACCATCCGGGAGATCGCCGACAAAGGCGGGAAGGTGATCCTTCTCGCCCATTTCGGACGCCCGAAGGGACGTGATCCCAAGGAGTCCCTGAAGCCGGTTGCGGAAGCGGTCGCTAGCCACCTCGGCAATCCTGTGGCCTTCGCCGATGACTGCATCGGCGAAGCCGCCACCAGCGCTGTCAACGCCATGAAGGACGGCGATGTGCTCCTCCTCGAAAACACCCGCTTCCACGCGGGCGAGGAGAAGAACGATCCGGCTTTCGTTCAGGAACTGGCGAAGCTCGGCGACCTCTATGTCAACGACGCCTTCTCGGCAGCGCACCGCGCTCATGCCTCCACCGAAGGGCTTGCCCGCGCGTTGCCCGGTTATGCTGGTCGCTCCATGCAGGCGGAGCTCGATGCCCTGACCAAGGGACTGGAAGCCCCAAAGCGTCCGGTGGTCGCCATCGTCGGCGGCGCGAAGGTTTCGACCAAGATCGACCTGCTCGAAAATCTCGTCACCAGGGTCGATGCCCTGGTCATCGGCGGCGGCATGGCCAACACCTTCGTGCATGCAACAGGTCTCGGCATCGGCAAGTCGCTGGCCGAGAAGGATCTCGCCGCCACCGCGATGCGCATCATCGAGAAGGCGCGCGAATCCAACTGCGCCATCATCCTGCCCGTTGACGGCGTCTGCGCCTATGAGTTCAAGGCGGGCGCACACAACCACACCTACGGCATCGACGCGATCCCCGAGGATCAGATGATCCTGGACGTGGGCTCGCAATCCGTCGAGCGCGTCAATTCCGCCATCAACGATGCGGCGACGCTGGTCTGGAACGGCCCGCTTGGTGCCTTCGAGATCGCCCCCTTCGACCAGGGCACGGTGGCGGCGGCCCGCCATGCCGCCCAGCGCACGAAGGACGGCAAGCTCGTCTCTGTCGCCGGCGGCGGCGACACGGTGGCAGCTCTCAACCATGCTGGCGTTGTGGACAGCTTTTCCTATGTCTCGACCGCAGGCGGCGCCTTCCTCGAATGGCTCGAAGGCAAGTCGCTCCCCGGCGTGGAAGCTCTGAGAGCTTGAGCTAATTGCCTGGCCAAGAGGAGCATCGGATGGATCCCGAAAGTGGGATCCACTTTTGGGTCCGATGCTCTAGATGCTTAAGCTGAGGTTCAGCTTCTGCGCTGTTTAAAAGCAAAACCAATACGGAGGACCAAATGGCCCGCATTACCATGAGGCAGCTTCTGGATCACGCAGCCGAACAAGGCTATGGCGTGCCTGCCTTCAACATCAACAACATGGAGCAGGCGCTGGCGATCATGGCGGCGGCCAGCGAGGTCGACGCCCCGGTGATCATCCAGGCGAGCCGCGGCGCTCGCTCCTATGCCAACGACGTCATGCTCAAGCACATGATGGACGCGGTGACCGAAATCTACCCGCATATCCCGGTCTGCGTGCATCTCGACCACGGCAACGAGCCTGCCACCTGCATGACCGCCATCCAGGCCGGCTTCACCTCGGTGATGATGGACGGCTCGCTGAAGGCAGACGGCAAGACACCGGGCGACTGGGACTACAATGTGGGCGTCACCAAGAAGGTGGTCGAGATGGCCCATCTCGGCGGCATCTCGGTGGAAGGCGAGCTCGGCGTGCTCGGCTCCCTGGAGACAGGCGAAGGCGAGGCCGAGGACGGACACGGCGCCGAGGGCAAGCTCTCCCACGACCAGCTGCTGACGAACCCCGACGAGGCCGTGAAATTCGTGGCCGAGACCAAGGTCGATGCGCTCGCCATCGCCATGGGCACCTCCCACGGCGCCTACAAGTTCACCCGCAAGCCCGACGGCGCGATCCTCGCCATGCACATCATCGAGGAGATCCACCAGAAGCTGCCGAACACCCACCTGGTGATGCACGGCTCGTCCTCGGTGCCGCAGGACCTGCAGGACATCATCAACCAGTATGGCGGCCAGATGAAGCCCACCTGGGGCGTGCCGGTGGAAGAGATCCAGCGCGGCATCAAGCACGGCGTGCGCAAGATCAACATCGACACGGACAACCGGATGGCCATGACCGGCCAGATCCGCAAGATCCTGACCGAGAACCCGGGCGAGTTCGACCCGCGCAAGTACCTGAAGCCCGCCATGGAGGCGATGACGAAGCTCTGCAAGCAGCGCCTGCAGGAGTTCAACACCGCCGGCCAGGCCTCGAAGATCAAGCGGGTCTACACGCTGGCCGAGATGGCTAAGCGCTACGCCTCCGGCGAGCTCGACCCGACCTTCGGTGCTGCCCGCCAGGCGGCGGAGTGAGACAAGCCCCTACCCTCGAGAAACCCTCCGCGTCATCCCCGGACTTGTTCCGGGGATCCACGTCTTAAAGGCGCTCAAAGACGTGGATGGCCGGGACAAGCCCGGCCAAGACGGAAAGGGTTCACCCAAGATTTCTACGATCAGGCTTTCGCCTTAATCATGATCGACAAGCGGGGCCTCGCAAGATGGCCCCGTTTTCGTTATGGGAACTGTGTCTTTTGTTTTCTCAACCCTAGTGACCCATGGCCGATACCGCTGCCCGCCTCTACCTCATCACCCCCGTTCTGGAGGACGACTCCTTCGCGCCGCAGCTTTCCGAGGCCTGCGCGACCGGAACTGTCGCCGCCGTTCTGTTGCGGCTGGCACCCGCCGACGAGCGCACCCTGACCAATCAGGTGAAGACGCTCGCTCCTGCCGCTCAGGACCATGGAGCAGCCGTCATCGTCACCACGGAGGCCAAGGCCGATCTCGCCACCATTGCGGCGCGGGGCGGGGCCGACGGGGTTCACATGAACGGTGCCGATCCTGCTCTTGTGCGGGAGTTGCGCGACCGCCTGAAGTCTGAGCGCGCCATCGGGGTCGGCGGCATCCGCACCAAGGACGACGCCATGACCTTCGGGGAAGCCGGCGTCGACTACCTGCTCTTCGGCGAGCCACGTCCGGACGGTTCCCTTCCGTCCCTCGAGAGCGTGGTGGAGCGGGCCTCCTGGTGGGCGGAGATCTTCGAGACGCCCTGCGTGGCCTATGCCCCGAGCTTTGAGGCGGTCGAGACGCTCGCCGCCACGAACTCCGAGTTCGTGGCCCTGGGCGATGCCGTCTGGTCCCATCCGGACGGCCCTGCCGCTGCGGTGAAGGCCGCGGCCGAAATCCTCAAGCGCCAGGAGACGTCGCGCTGATGCGTCTCCCGTGGATCATCGGCGGCGCGCTTCTGCTGGCATCCGCCACCGCAACTGCCGCGGCCCAGCCCGATCTCGCGTATGGCGCCTATCAGCGCGGCCTTTACCAAACGGCCTTTCGCGAGGCGACCCTGCGGCTGGAGAAGAACAACAACGACGCCGCTGCCATGACCCTGCTGGGCGAGCTCTACAATCAGGGTCTCGGCGTTACGGTGGACCCCAAGAAAGCTTCCGAATGGTACCGGCTCGCGGCGCAGCGGGGCGATGCCCATGCGCTGGCGGCCTTGGGCTTGATGGCCCTCGATGGGCGCGGCATGCCGAAGAACTTAGGCCAGGGCCGGGCCTGGCTGGAAGAAGCGGCCGCCAAGGGCAACCCGCTCGCCAGCCACAACCTCGCCCTGCTCCTCCTCACGAGCGAGGCGAATGCCGATCTGCAGAAAGCGATAGGGCTCCTGAGAAGGGCTTCCGAGGCGGAGATCCCGGATGCGCAGCATGCGCTGGGCGTGCTCTACCTCAAGGGCCGCGGCGTCGCGCGCAACGCTACCGAGGCCGCGCGCCTGTTCGAACGCGCAGCCCGCAACGGCAGCTCGGTCGGCGAGGTGGAATACGCGATCCTGCTCTTCAACGGCGACGGGGTCCCGGCAAGCGAGTCCCAGGCTGCCCGCTCCTTTCGCCGCGCAGCCGCCAGGGGCAACGCCATCGCCCAGAACCGCCTCGCCCGCCTGCTCGTGGCAGGCCGGGGCGTGCCGGCCAACAAGGTCGATGCGGCGGCCTGGCACATTCTGGCGGCAGCCCAGGGGCTGGCGGACCCTTGGCTCGACAATGCCCTCAAGGATCTCACCGCAGATGAGCGCACCCGATCCGAGAAGCTGGCGGCCGAGCGCCTCGGCATGCGGTGAACCATTCGGGAAGGCCGCAGGCCTCCACCTCTCCTTGTGGGAGAGGTCGCGCCTTCAGGCGCGGGTGAGGGGTTACAGCCATATCCGGATAGACCTGTAACCCCTCACCCCAACCCTCTCCCTCAGGGAGAGGGAGACTGCCGCGCAGCTGCTTCGCCGGATGCAGCGATCCTTCGGGATCATCTTTCCGGCCCCTGCGTTTGACGGATAGGGACGATGAGGCCCACAACGGCTTGACGCCGCCTCCAGGGTGGTCCATCGACCACCTTCTTTGAAAAACCGCTCTTTGTCAGGACCTGCACGATGATCCGCTCGCCCCTCATGACCGTTATGACCGATGCCGTGATGAAGGCGTCACGCTCGCTCAAGCGCGATTTCGGCGAGGTCGAGAACCTGCAGGTCTCGCGCAAGGGTCCGGGCGACTTCGTGTCCGCCGCCGACCGCAAGGCGGAAAAGATCCTGCGCGAGTCGCTCGAAAAGTCCCGCCCCGGCTACGGCTTCGTCATGGAGGAGGAAGGCGTCATCCAGGGCACCGACACCAGCCACCGCTGGCACATCGACCCGCTCGACGGCACCACGAACTTCCTGCACGGCCTGCCGCAATTCGCCATCTCGGTCGGCCTGGAGCGCGACGGCCAGATCGTGGCCGGCGTGATCTACGACCCGGCCAAGGACGAGCTCTTCATCGCCGAGCGCGGCAAGGGCGCCTACCTCAACAACCGCCGCATCCGCGTGGCGGCCCGCGGCGACCTCGCCGATGCGGTGGTGGCCTGTGGCCTGCCTCATATCGGCAAGGGCGATCACGGCCTCTTCCTGCGCGAATGCGCTTCCGTCATGGCCAATGTGGGCGGCATGCGCCGCTGGGGCGCGGCCGCCCTCGACCTTGCCTATGTGGCCTGCGGGCGCTTCGACGCCTATTGGGAGCGCGGCCTGAACTCCTGGGACATGGCCGCCGGCATCCTCATGATCCGCGAGGCGGGTGGCTTCGTGTCCGATGCCGACGGTGGCAGCGACCCGATTGCCAAGGGCTCGATCGCCTGCGGCAACGAAATGATGCAGCGGGAACTCCTCAAGCTCCTGAAGAAGGCCAAGGGGTGATATTTCTGTTCGTGCAGGTTCAAGACGGCATGGTCGCGCTTGATCCTTCAGACCGGGGCGGTCACATTGGTGCAGTCCCGAAGCACGAATGCACAGGATAACGATGGCGGATCAACCCCTTACCCCACCGCGGATCTATTTGATCCGCATGGCGGTCTTCCTCATTCTGGCAGGGTTTGTCGCTTTCATCCTCTACCGGCAGATCTGGGAGGCCTTCCAAGCAAACCCAGGCCTCAATGCCCTGATCCTGGGTATCATGTTTATCGGCATCGGCTTGGCGATCCGGCAGGTCTGGCGCCTGCGGCCCGAGGTGCGCTGGGTCAATACACTTCGTCAGAGCGAGGAAGGCCTGGTCGCTCCCACCCCACCGGTGCTGCTCGCCCCCTTGGCTGCTCTCCTGGGCAACCGGCCTGATCAGTCCGGCTTTTCCGTTGCGGCAACCCGCTCGCTGCTCGATTCCATCGGCGCTCGCCTGGATGAGAGCCGGGAGATCCTGCGCTATCTCGCCGGCCTTCTGGTCTTTCTCGGGCTGCTTGGCACCTTCTGGGGGCTCATCGACACGGTCGGCTCCGTCGGCCGCATCATCTCCTCGTTGCGGACGGGGCAGGATTCGGCGGTTCTCTTCGACGAGCTGAAGAACTCGCTCGCCGGCCCGTTGCAGGGCATGGGCCTGTCCTTCTCGGCCTCCCTGTTCGGCCTCGCCGGCTCCCTCGTGCTCGGCTTCCTCGATCTTCAGGCCGGTCAGGCGCAGAACCGTTTCTACACGGAGCTGGAGGATTGGCTTGCCACCTCCACCATGGATACGCCGGCCGAGCCCTCTCTGCGCGGCAGCGCCGCCCCGCAGGACCTGACGCTCGCCCTCAACCGACTCACCGCCGCCGTCAACGACGGCGGAGGCGGGCGAGCGGCCACGCAGGCCATGGCGAACCTCGCCGAGGGCGTGCAGGGCCTCGTGCAGCACATGCGCGCCGAGCAGCAGATGATCCGCGATTGGGTGGAGGCCCAGGCTGCCCGCGAGAAGGAGCTGAAGCAGGTGCTCGATCGCCTCTCCCGTGAAAGGCTGCCCTGATGCCGGTCTCCAGCGCAGGCGGACGGCGGCGCGGGCGCAACAGTCAGATCAATTACTGGCCGGGCTTCGTGGACGCCCTATCCACGCTCCTGCTCGCCATCATCTTCCTGATCTCCGTCTTTACCGTCGGCCAGTTCTTCCTGTCGCGCGAATTGTCAGGCCGAGACACGGTGCTCGACCGGCTCAACCGCCAGATCGCCGAGCTGACCGATCTTCTCTCCCTCGAACGCTCGAGCCGGCGCACCATCGAGGAAACGGTCACCTCGCTCCAGACGACCCTGCGCGCCAACGAAGCCGACCGGGCGCGCCTTCAGAGCCTTCTCGACACAGGCGGCGCGGCGCAGGTTCAGGCCGACCAGCTGAACACCCAGCTCGAGACCGAGCGCCAGGCGACGGGCCGCGCGCTGAGCCAGGTCGAGATCCTCAATCAGCAGATCGCCGCCATGCGCCGCCAGCTCGCGGCCCTGGAGGAGGCTCTTTCCGTCTCCGAAAATCGGGACAAGGAAAGCCAGGCTCGCATCGCCGACCTCGGCAGCCGCCTCAACGTGGCGTTGGCGCAGCGCGTGCAGGAACTCGCCCGCTACCGCTCCGACTTCTTCGGCCGCCTGCGCCAGATCCTCGGCACCCGCCCGGATGTGCGCATCGTCGGCGACCGTTTCGTGTTCCAGTCGGAGGTGCTGTTCCCGGCGGGCCAAGCGTTCCTGCGCCCTGAAGCCTCCGGCGAGATCGACCGCATCGCCAGCGCTCTGATCGAACTGGAAAAGCAGGTGCCGCCCGACATCCCCTGGGTGATCCGCGTCGACGGCCACACCGACCAGCGCCCCATCAACACCCCGCAATTCCCCTCGAACTGGGCCCTCTCGTCCTCCCGCGCCATCGCGATGGTGCAAGCGCTCGTCGCCCGAGGCGTCCAGCCCAAGCACCTCGCCGCCACCGGCTTCGGCGAGTTCCAGCCGCTGGACAACGGGACCACGGAAGAAGCCTATGCCCGCAACCGGCGCATCGAGCTGAAGCTGACGGAGCGGTGATTGACACTGGATCCTGATAGGCCCTCGACGCTGCCGGAAGGTTCAAGGCCTCCCGGACGCTCGGCGCTTCGGTCCGTGTTCCTGGGGTTAGCGATCATCGTCAGTGCCCTGATGTGCCTGGGCGGCCTGATCGTCACCACCTCAGGGATCATCATGATTATGGCTCCGCCCTTCGGGCCGATGATGCTGGCTGCAGGGCTGACCCTTCTACTAAGTGGGATAGGATTGCTGCGGATGTTCATGCGAAAGGTCTCGGGCATCGCCTGAACTCCCATCGATGGTCTCTACCTATCATCACCGGCTTTGTGCCGGTGATCCCGATTGTATGAAGCGCCAAACCTCTCCGAAGCGGGATGGCCGGGACGAGCCCGGCCATGGCGGGAAGGTCTCACCCCATAGACTTCCCGAAGCGACGAGAAAGAAGCCTTCGGAGCTACTCCGCAGCTTCGCTGTGCTCCCGCTCGCTCGTGAACTGCAGCCGCGCGAGCCGCGCATAGAGGCCGCCCTGAGCGAGCAACGCCTCATGAGTCCCCTCCTCGACGATCCGGCCCTGGTCCATGACGAGGATCCGGTCGGCGGAGCGCACGGTGGCTAACCGATGGGCGATGACGAGGGTGGTGCGGCCCTCCATCAACCGGTCGAGGGCTCCTTGAACCTTGCGCTCGCTCTCCGCATCCAGCGCCGAGGTGGCCTCGTCGAGGAGGAGGATCGGCGCGTCCTTCAGGATGGCGCGGGCGATGGCGAGGCGCTGGCGCTGGCCGCCGGAGAGCGTCACGCCGCGCTCGCCGATCATGGTCTCATAGCCCTGCGGCAGGGCCCGGATGAAGCCGTCGGCGGAGGCGAGTTCGGCCGCGCGGCGCACATCGTCCTCACTGGCTTCAGGCTTGCCATAGCGGATGTTGTCGAGGACGCTGGTGGCGAAGATCGTCGGCTCCTGCGGCACGAGGGCCATGCGGGCGCGTAGGCTGAAGGGATCGGCCTCGTTGATGGGAACCCCGTCGACCCAGATCGTGCCGCCTTGCGGATCGTAGAAGCGCAGGAGCAGCTGCAGGATCGTGCTCTTGCCAGCTCCCGAAGGCCCGACGATGGCGACCCTTTCGCCGGAACTCACGGTCAGGCTCAGGCCATGGAGAGCCCGCTGCTCGGAGCGGGTCGGATAGGCGAAATGCACATCCTTGAACGCCACCGTGCCGAGAGGCGGGTTCGGCAGGGGCTTTGGACGGCGTGGCGCTTCGATGGCAGGTTTGGTGGCCAGGATTTCGCCTAAGCGCTCCGCCGCACCGGCGGCCTGAGCGAGTTCGCCATAGACCTCCGAGAGCTGACCCAAGGAGCTTGCGGCGAAGACCGCGTAGAGGACGAACTGCGACAGCCGACCGCCCGTCATGGTGCCGGCCAGAACGTCCTGCGCGCCGTACCAGAGCACGGCCACGACGCTCGCCGAGACCAGAAAAAGGCCGGCGCCGGTGAGAAACGCCCGCATGGTGGTGGAGAGCCGGGCTGCGCCGAACGCCTCCTCGGCGGCAGCGGCGAAGCGGGCGGCGGTGGCGCTTTCCATGCCGAAGGCCTGCATGGTGCGCACGGCCCCGACGGCCTCCGCTGCATAAGCCGAGGCGTCGGCCAAGCGGTCCTGCGCCGCCCGCGACCGCCGCCGCACGGCGCGGCCCGAGAACACGAGCGGCAGGACGATGACCGGAATGGCGAGAAGCACCAGCGCCGAGAGCTTCGGGCTGGTGATGATCATGAGAACCGTCGCGCCCAGGAAAAGGAACAGATTGCGTAGGGCGATCGAGATGCTGACCCCGAAGGCCGCCTTGACCTGGGTAGTGTCGGCGGTGAGCCGCGAGACGATCTCCCCGCTCTTGGTCTGGTCGAAGAAGGCTGGGTCGAGGGAGGTCAGGTGCCGGAACACGGCGGAGCGCAGGTCCGCCACCACCCGCTCGCCGAGCGTGATGACGCAGTAATAGCGGAGCGCGCTGGCCAGGGCCAAGACGCTGACCACACCGATCAGGAGGACGAAATAGGCATTGATGTAGTCGCGTCCCTCTGCCGAGAAACCGAAATCGATCACCCGGCGCACGGCGATGGGTACGACGAGCGTGGCCGCAGAGGCCAGGGCGAGGGCCGCCAGCGCCGCCGTGATCCTGCCCTTGTAAGCGAGGCCGTAGGGAATGAGCGGCTTCAGGGCGCTTAGGGCAGCCTTGGGGCGGGATTGGGCGGAGGGCAAATCGGCCATGTCAGCCTTCGTTGACGGAAATCACGGTTCGGAGCTGTTTCCATTGGCATGGAATCCGCCCTTTTCTTTTAAGCTGTCTCAATTTTCAGCAGCGAACCAGATTCATCTTGCCGAAAAGTGCTCTGGGACGGTTTAGCACCTTTGCCCCGGCTTGTTTCAACCACTTAAGTGAGGTATAGGCGCGCATTCATGAATTCAGGCTCGATCTCACATTGCGGGCTGACCAGACTTGGCTGGCCGCGAGAAGGACTATGGCAATGGCGCGCAAAGCAACCGAACATCCCGACTACCACTTCATCAAGGTGGTCATGACCAACGGCACCGAGTATCAGACCCGGTCGACCTATGGCAAAGAGGGCGACACCCTCAACCTCGACATCGACCCAAGCACCCATCCGGCCTGGACCGGCGGTTCGCAGCAGCTGCTCGACCGCGGCGGCCGCGTGTCGCGCTTCAACTCGCGCTTCGGCGGCCTGGGCATCGGCGCCAAGAAGTAACCGGGCGCCTGGCGCCTGGCGCATCGTGCGGAAAAGTGGACTCGGTTTTCGCTAGCGCGGCCCGCTGGGTCCGGTCCACACGATGCGCTGCTCAAGCGCCGGTTGTTTCAACCTGGAATATGAAAAGCCCCGCTTCGGTGGGGCTTTTTCGTTGTCTGCGGGACTTCCATCACGCTCATGCCAGGGGTGGAATTCTTACTCGGCCGGCCCGAAGGCCTTCTCCAGCATGCCGAGCTGGGCCGCGATCGGGTTGAGAGCCGCTTGGCGGGGAGCAGATCCGGCTTCGGCGATCAGGCGCTCCAGATGGAGGATCCGGGCGTGAAGACGGGTCGCGAGGCCCATGAGTTCACGCAGCCGTTCCGGCAGGGCCTCGTATTCGTCGATGCTGGTCTTGGTGTCCGACGAATTCAGGCGGACCCTGCTCTTCTCGGTCTGGGCCTGGTCGGGGGAGATCTCCCCTTCGGCGACCGCTCGCTGCAGCAGGAGCCAGGAGGCGACCTGCATCAGGCGGGTGGTGAGCCGCATGCTCTCGCTGGCATAGGCGAGGCTCGTCTGGCGCTCCAGGTGACGGGACTCCTCCCGGCCCGGACCGTCGAGATAGGCGGCAGTCTCCTCGATCAGTTCCATGCCCTCCTGGAACAGGGCCCTGAAGGCATCCGATCCCACGAAGCTCTGCCCGAACCGGACAGGATCGACACCAAGCTGGATCACGTCGGGCTCGTTCACGCGTCTCTCCCAAAGACCTGTCCCCCGCAGAAGCGGAGGACTGCAACTCATGAGGGGATTATAGGACGGTCCGGGAAGACTTGCCTCGGTAACCTCTTCTTAAGGTTAAGCCCGCAGCACGAAAAAAATTGAGCCGCTCGTGGCGGCTCTTGAAGTCTAACAGGGAAGCGTCAAACAGAGTGAGCCTCTAAGCCACTCGGCATCCAGGGAGAGACCTGGATGCCTCATTCATGCTCGAAAATGGTTAATGCGGAGTTAAGCACCCGCTAGCGCATCGTAAGAAGGAGCATCGATTGATCCCAAAAGTGCAAATCCACTTTTGGGTCCGATGCTCTAGGCTTGGCCGAGCCTGAAGAAGGCGCTCGCAGCAGCAAGGGAGCTTTCCTTCTTAGCCCTCGCCTCCTTGAGACGGGAAATCTCCCGCTCGAGCACCTCGACACGCTCATCGAGTTCATCGATGGAGAGCATCGACAGGTCCTGGCCGATTTCGTGTCCGCTGACGACGCGCCGCGGGTCATCGGCGAAGGGATCGAGGGCCATGGCATTCTCCTCTTCAAGGTTGGTCGTGACCTTAGCGCATCATGCGGAAAAGTGGACCCGGTTTTCCGGTCCACACGATGCGCTGACTTCAAGGATTGGAGCATCGGATGAATCCCAAAAGTGGTGTCCACTTTTGGGGCCGATGCTCATCCTGCCTGCATTCCTTGCCAACGGGGTCTATATCTCAGGAGAGTGTTGGCCAAAGGAGGGAAAAATGGGGCAGATTCCGGACATGATGCGCGCCGTCGTTGCGGAAGGAAGCGGCGGACCGGAGGTCCTCAAGGTCTTGCAGCGCCCCGTTCCCCGGCCCGGAGACGGCGAGATCCTGGTGCGCTTGAAGACGGCGGGCGTGAACCGCCCCGACGTCCTCCAGCGCCAGGGCGGCTATCCGCCGCCGCCCGGGGCACCCGATATCCTCGGGCTCGAAATCGCCGGCGAAGTCGTCGGCGCGGGCCCCAGTGCTAGACGCTTCTCCATCGGCGAACCCGTCATGGCCCTGGTGCCGGGCGGCGGCTATGCGGACTATGCGGTCGTACACGAGAGCAACGCCCTGCCGGTTCCTCCAGGTTTGTCCACCGAGGAGGCAGGAGCCATCCCGGAAACCTATTTCACCGTCTGGACCAACGTGTTCGACCGGGGCCGCCTCCAGGCCGGCGAGACCTTCCTGGTCCATGGCGGCACCTCGGGCATCGGCACCACGGCGATCCAGCTTGCCAAGGCCTTTGGCGCCACGGTCATCGCTACGGCCGGCTCCTTAGAAAAATGCGACGCCTGCCTGCGGCTCGGCGCCGATGTGGCGGTCAATTACCGGAACGAGGATTTCGTCTCGGCCGTGAAGGAGGCCACCGGCGGCAGGGGCGCGGACCTGATCCTCGACATGGTGGGCGGCGACTACATCCCGCGCAATTACGACGCGGCAGCCCAGGATGGGCGGATCGTCCAGATCGCCTTTCTCCAGAGTCCTAAGGTCGAGGTCGACTTCCGCCGGCTCATGGTCAAACGGCTGACCCATACGGGTTCGACCCTGCGCCCTCGTTCACCGGCGGAAAAGGCTCTCATCGCCCGCGCTCTCGAGGACAAGGTCTGGCCGCTGCTTGCTCAGGGCCGCTGCCGACCGGTGATGGACTCGACCTTCGCCTTCGAGGATGTGGCCAAGGCCCATGCCCGGATGGACGGGGGCGAGCATATAGGGAAGATCGTTCTCACCCTCTAGCGCATCGTGCGGACCCAGAGGGCCGCGTCAGCGAAAAGTGGGGCCGGTTTTCCGCATCAACGATGCGCCGCTTAAAGGATTGAGCATCGGATCAATCCCAAAAGTGCATTCCACTTTTGGGATTGATGCTCAAAAATTTGCAACATCGCGGCACGATCCCTATAATCACCCCGTTTCCCTCACATCGTGAGACGAGATGCTCCGGTCCGCACCGGTTCGGAGCGCAAGAGAGTTTTGCCGTGCGGCGCCGAAATGTCCGGCGCCCGGCCTGAAGGAGGTTCGCTTACATGTCCCAGGGACCGCTGATGCCGAAGGCGACAGCCGTTTGGCTTGTCGAGAATACGTCACTGTCGTTCGACCAGATCGCCGATTTCTGCAAGCTCCACCCACTCGAGGTGAAGGGCATCGCCGACGGCGAAGTGGCCGCGGGCATCAAGGGCTCCGATCCGATCACAACGGGCCAGCTGACCCGCGATGAAATCGAGAAGGCGCAAGGCGATCCGAACCACCGCCTGCGGCTTGCCGAATCGCGGGTGAAGCTGCCTGAGCAGAAGAGGGTCAAGAAGGGCCCTCGCTACACCCCCGTCTCCCGCCGTCATGATCGTCCGAACGCGATTCTCTGGCTGGTGCGCAATCATCCGGAGCTCAAGGACGCGCAGATCATGCGGCTGGTGGGCACCACCAAGACCACGATCCAGCAGGTCCGCGACCGCACCCACTGGAACTCGGCAAGCCTCGCCCCCATGGACCCGGTGACGCTGGGCCTGTGCTCGCAGATCGACCTGGACTTCGAGGTGCAGCGCGCCGCCAAGGACCGCCCGCAGGTGGAAGCCCAGAACCAGGGCGGCACCCTGATGCCGGCCGAGGTCTCCACGGCCCCCGAGCGGCCTGTCGACCCCTTCACCGACATGAGCCGCCCGAAGCCGGTCCAGGAGGAGGCGATCGACGTCAATTCAGTCTTTGCCAAGCTCAAGACACTCAAGCGCGACGACGAGGACGAGGAATAAGTTTCAAACAAAAGGCCCGGAGCGATCCGGGCCTTTTTTTGTTTTGTCATGCGGTCATCCCGGACGGAGTGCAGCGGAGATCCGGGATCGCGTGCAGAACAAGGCCCAGGAACTCAACGCTGTCATTCCGGGGCGAGCATGAGCGAGAGCCCGGAATCCATAACCGCTAACGGTGAGGAAAGAGGCGCAACTTTGATCGCCCTTTCTTGAAACGTGGTGTTTATGGATTCCGGGCTCCGCTGACGCGGCCCCGGAATGACAGTGCTGGACTGGTTTTCGCGATCCCGGATCGGCTGCGCCGTCCGGGATGACCATTGCTGGCCTTACCCCCTCACCCTCCTCGCCTTCAGCACCTCCCCGATCTCCTCGAGAATGATCGGATCGTCGATGGTAGCGGGTGTGGTCCAGGAATCGCCGTCGGCGATCTTCTTCATGGTGCCGCGCAGGATCTTGCCGGAGCGGGTCTTGGGCAGCCGCGGCACGGTGATGGCAAGCTTGAAGGCTGCAACCGGCCCGATCTTCTCGCGCACGAGGCCGATGAGATCCTTCTCGATCTCCTCAGGGCTTTTCTGGACGCCGGATTTCAGCACCACGAAGCCGCAGGGCACCTCGCCCTTAAGGGCGTCCTTCATGCCGATAACGGCGCATTCGGCGACGGCAGGATGGGAGGCCAGGACTTCCTCCATGCCGCCGGTCGACAAGCGATGGCCCGCGACGTTGATGATGTCGTCCGTGCGGCCCATGACCCAGACATAGCCGTCCTCGTCGATGTAACCTGCATCGGACGTGTTGTAGTAGCCCGGATAGACAGACAGGTAGGATTCCCTGAAACGCTCCTCCGCCTGCCAGAGGGTCGGCAGGGCTCCGGGTGGGAGCGGCAGCTTGATGACGATGGCACCCATGGTGCTGGGGGCGACTTGCTTGCCGCCTTCGTCCAGCACCTGCACCGTGTAGCCCGGAAGCGGCACCGTGGGCGAACCATGCTTGACCGGAAGGGCTCCTAAGCCCAGCGGGTTGCCGACCACCGGCCAGCCCGTCTCCGTCTGCCACCAATGGTCGACGACCGGGACCTTCAGGATATCCTCGGCCCATTTCACCGTGTCGGGATCCGCCCGCTCGCCGGCGAGGAACAGGGCGCGGAAGGCCGAGAGATCATACTTCTTCAGGAGGTCCGCATTGGGATCTTCCTTCCTGATCGCCCGGAAGGCGGTCGGCGCCGTGAACAGCGTCACGATTCCATGGTCGGCAATGACCCGCCAATAGGCGCCGGCATCGGGCGTGCCCACAGGCTTGCCCTCATAGAGGATAGCCGTGCAGCCATGGAGCAGCGGGCCGTAGACGATGTAGGAATGGCCGACCACCCAGCCCACGTCGGAGGCGGCCCAGAACACCTCGCCCGGCTCGACACCGAAGAAGTTCCCCATAGACCATTTCAGCGCGACCATGTGGCCGCCGTTGTCGCGCACGACGCCCTTGGGTTTCCCGGTCGTGCCCGAGGTGTAGAGCACGTAGAGCGGATCGGTGGAGGCCACCGGCACGCATTCGGCCTGCTTGCCAGCTTGGCGAGCGGTTGCGACCGCCTTCTGCCAGTCCTGATCGCGGCCCTCGACCAGGGACGCCTCGCATTGCGGCCTCTGGTAGACGAGGCAGGCATCGGGCTTCGAGGCCGAGAGCGTGATCGCTTCGTCCAGGAGCGGCTTGTAGGGGATCGTACGGGCTCCCTCGATGCCGCAGGAGGCAGAGAGGATCGCCTTCGGCTTGGCGTCGTCGATGCGGGTGGCGAGCTCTTTCGCGGCAAAGCCGCCGAACACCACCGAGTGGATGGCGCCGATGCGGGCGCAGGCCAGCATGGCGAAGGCCGCTTCGGGAATCATCGGCATGTAGATGACGACGCGGTCGCCTTGCCTGACGCCCATCTCCTGCAGCACGGCGGCGAGCGTCGCCACCTCGTCGCGCAGCTCGGCATAGGAAATGCTGCGCTTCGAATTCGTCACGGGGCTGTCGTAGATGATCGCCGCCTGATCGCCGCGGGTTGCCGCATGCCGGTCGACAGCGTTGTAGCAGGTGTTGCAGACCGCCCCGGTGAACCACGTCCCGTAGGCCCCGGCCGCAGCGTCGAAGACCTTGTCGGCGGGCTTGATCCAGTCGATCTCGCGCGCGGCCTGTGCCCAAAACCCTTCCGGATCGGCTTTCCAGCGGGCATAGACCTCATGATAGCGGCTTTGGGTCGATGACATGGCGTTTCCCCGTTGCGTTCACTGCATGGGACTTGAAGCGCCTGCTGTGGTAGCAGGCAGTTGCGTCGTGGTCAGCGGAGACTTTCGGCGATCCGACTTTCGGCGAGTTCCTATGTGATTACCGATCCCCTCTTCTATGCCGCTGCCATTCCAGCCGTGACGCTCTTAGGGTTAGCCAAGGGCGGCTTCTCGGGCCTCGGGATGCTCTCCCTGCCGCTCATGGCCCTGGTGGTCTCGCCGGTTCAGGCGGCCGCGATTATGCTGCCGACGCTGATCGTACAGGACGTGGTGTCGGTCTGGGCCTACCGGTACACCTGGGACCGGCGCAACGTCGTCATCCTGGTCGTGGGCGCCACTTCGGGCATTCTCACCGGCTATCTCCTGGCGGCTCAAGTGTCCGATGCTGCGATCAAGCTCGCCGTCGGCCTGATCTCTATCGCGTTCGCCATCCGCCGCCTGGTGCTTGAGCGGGGCGGCCGGGAGCCGAAAGCAACGCCGGCCAACGTGCCGCGGGGCATGTTCTGGGGCTGGGTAACGGGCTTTACCAGCATGATCGCCCACGCGGGCGGCCCGCCCTTCCAGATCTATGTGATGCCGCAGCGCCTGCCGCGGGACGTCTTCGTCGGCACGGGCGCGGTCGTGTTCGCGCTGATCAACTGGATCAAGGTGCCGCCCTATCTGGTGCTGGGCCAGATGACGGCCGAGAACATGGCAACCGCCGGAGCCTTGTTCCCGGTGGCGATCGGCTCCACCTGGGCCGGGGTGGTGCTGGTGCGGCGCGTCTCCGGCCAGCTCTTCTATACGGCAGTCTATGTGCTGCTGGTCTTCGTGGGGGCCAAGCTCGTCTATGACGGAGCGGCTGCGCTTCTCTGAAGCGGCCAAACAAAAAGCCGCCACTTCGGGATGAAGCGACAGCTTCTTGAGGGTGGGAGTCTTGAGGAAACGCGCGGCTAGTGCACCGCCGATTCGGAGCTTCTCAGTCGTGAGATCTCGTCCTTGAGCTGAAGCTTCTTTCGCTTGAGTTCTGCCAGCCTCATGTCATCTGCGGAGGGTCGGTTGAGGGTGTCCTGGATTTCGCGCTCGAGAGCCCGATGCTTCCGTTCCAGTTCCGTCAGGTGATTCTGCAGCGGCATGTCAGTTCCTCCTATGTGATCTCTGACCCGGATATTGTGGCAGCCCGAGTGTGGCGAGTCGAAGGCAAAATTTGCAAAATCGAGAGTAGAAGATGCTTGAGCGATCTTGCTCTCCACAAACCCGCAGAGCATACTTCCGCTCCTCTTGGCCCGGCATCCATAGGCGGCTTGGCGTTTAGCGCATCGTGCGGAAAAGTGGACCCGGTTTTCCGTGCCCAACGATGCGCCACTTTTGGGTCCGATGCTCTGGATTTTTCAATGACCGAATTGGCTGAACTGGAAGCGGAATTGGCCCGCCTCAAGCAGGAACACCGCGATCTCGACATGGCCATCGATGCTCTGGAGAGCATGGTCGCCGGCGACCAGCTGCAGGTCCAGCGCCTCAAGAAGCGCAAGCTCTCCCTCAAGGACCAGATCATTCAGCTGGAAGATCAGCTGACCCCCGACATCATCGCCTGAGAATTCCGGTCTTAAGGTCCGTATCGCCCTTGCCTGTCAGGGGAGCCTTCGCTATTCCCGCTGGACACCTTAGGCCTTACGCCGGAGCCACGCCATGGCGGGAACCCCCATTGCCATCATCATGGGCAGCCAGTCCGACTGGGCCACCATGCGCCACGCCGCCGAGACGCTGGAGGCGCTGGGCATCCCTTACAACGCCCGCATCGTCTCCGCCCACCGCACCCCGGACCGG
The DNA here is from genome assembly GCF_036314045.1 of Microvirga sp. CF3062. Taxonomy (NCBI): domain Bacteria; kingdom Pseudomonadati; phylum Pseudomonadota; class Alphaproteobacteria; order Hyphomicrobiales; family Methylobacteriaceae; genus Microvirga; species Microvirga sp. CF3062. The sequence goes on along the minus strand of NZ_JAYGGN010000008.1, from coordinate 96,262 downwards.
CTCTATGCCTTCGCCAAGAAGGCCAAGGCCGACGGCTTCCAGGTTATCATCGCGGGCGCCGGAGGCGCGGCGCACCTTCCCGGCATGACCGCCGCCATGACGCCCCTGCCGGTATTCGGCGTGCCCGTGGAATCCAAGGCACTGTCGGGTCAGGACAGCCTGCTCTCCATCGTGCAGATGCCGGCCGGCATCCCGGTCGGGACGCTGGCCATCGGCCGGGCCGGCGCCGTCAATGCGGCGCTCCTCGCCGCTGCCGTGCTCGCCCTCCACGACCCTGCGCTTTCGGAACGGCTTGATACATGGCGCACGCGCCAGAGCGAGGGCGTCGCCGAACGCCCGTCCGATGAAAGCTGACATGCCCATGATCCGCCCCGGCTGCACCCTCGGCATCCTCGGCGGCGGCCAGCTCGGCCGCATGATCGCCATGGCGGCGGCGCAACTGGGCCTGAGAACCCACATCTACGCTCCGGACGACAACAGCCCGGCCTTCGAGGTGGCGGCCGAGTGCACCATCGCGGCTTACGAGGACGAGGCGAACCTGGTGCGCTTCGCCAAGGCCGTGGACGTGATGACCTACGAATTCGAGAACGTGCCGAGCGAGACAGCCGCGACCTTAAGCGCCCATACCCTGCTGGCCCCCAACGCCCAGGCGTTGGCCGTGTCACAGGACCGGTTCCTGGAAAAGAGCTTCATCGCAGGCCTTGGCATCGACGTTGCCCCCTTCGCTGCCTTCTCGGACGAAGCCGAGCTTGCAGAAGCGCTCGATCGCATCGGCCGGCCCGCCGTGCTCAAGACCCGGCGCTTCGGCTATGACGGCAAGGGTCAGGTGATGGTACGGCCCGACACCGATCCTGCCGCCGCCTGGGCGGAGATCGGCCGCGCCTCCTCCATCATCGAAGGCTTCGTGCCGTTTGAGCGGGAGGTCTCGGTGGTTGCCGCCCGCACCGCATCCGGGGCATTCGCCGCCTATGATCTCTGTGCCAACGAGCATCGTCACCATATCCTTGATACGACCCAGGTTCCTGCCGGCGTCTCGCGGGAGACGGAGGAGCAGGCGATTCGCATTGCTCGCTCCATTGCGGAAGCCTTGGACTATGTGGGCGTGCTTGCCGTCGAGATGTTCCTGGTCACCGAAGGTAGCCGCGAGCGGCTCGTGGTGAACGAGATTGCCCCGCGTGTGCACAACTCAGGGCATTGGACCTTGGGCGGCGCTGTGACGTCACAGTTCGAGCAGCATGTGCGCGCGGTCTGCGGCTGGCCCTTGGGGAGCACCGCCCGTCTCGGCCGGGTCGAGATGAAGAACCTGATCGGGCACGATGCGGATGCCTGGGAAGAGATCCTGGGCGAACCGGGTGCGCATCTCCATCTCTACGGCAAGGCCGAGGCCCGCGCTGGCCGCAAGATGGGGCATGTGACGCGGGTTTTTCCGGAACGGAATTGAACCTTTTTAAGGCCTGACCGTTGCCTTTCTGGCCCGGCGCTTTTCTTAAGCAGCAACCCTGGACAGGCAAGGCTTCTTCTGATACTGACGCCGGCCAGATAGAGGTGCGCCTGACGCGCCTCCTTTGTTTTTTATCACAATCGAAACGGCTCAAATACGAGGAATTCGCGTGCAGGTTCTTGTCCGGGATAACAACGTCGACCAGGCGCTCCGCGCTCTCAAGAAGAAGATGCAGCGTGAGGGTATCTTCCGTGAGATGAAGCTTCGCGGTCATTACGAGAAGCCGTCCGAGAAGAAGGCCCGTGAAAAGGCTGAGGCCGTTCGCCGCGCCCGCAAGCTGATCCGCAAGCGCATGCAGCGCGAAGGCCTCCTGCCTTCGAAGCCGCGCCCGACGACACCGGGCGGCCGCTAAGCTCTCAATCGAGCCATCGGCTGGACTATCGGTTGTGAAACAGCGCCCGACGCGCAAGCGGGGCGCTGTTTGCATGTCTGGAGCTCCTCTTTCGATCAACGCATCGTTTAGGCGGAAAACCGGGACCACTTTTCCGCACGATGCGCGAGGCTGCTGCGACCCGATGCTCCGCCTGAATGGCAAGTTCCCCTCTGAAACGCCTTTTTGATGCCTTGTTTCACGGCTGTTAAGGATTTCCCGTCAGAGTGCCGCCTTCCTGGTACTGAGTAAGAAGCTGGAGACGAACGTGTTCGCCCCATCGATCCGCCGTTTTGCCCCCTTGAGCCTGACCCTTGTAGCCCTCGGCCTCTCCGCCTGCGGCACGACGAGCAGCGGCCCTGCCCAGCGCATCGCCGTAGTGGAAGAGGACACGCAAGGCACGAGCACGGTCAACATCTCGTCCCTGTCCGACGTCATCCAGCGCAACCCGAACGATCCGAGCGCCTACAACACCCGCGGCGCGGCCTATGCCCGCGTGGGCAATTACAGCAGCGCGATGACGGACTTCACCAAGGCGGTGCAGCTCGATTCGAACTACGCGCCGGCCTACGCCAACCGGGCGCTGGCATTGCGTCAGACGAACCGCAACGATCAGGCGCTCGCCGACTTCAGCCGGGCGATCCAGGCCGATCCGAATTACGGCCCGGCTTATATCGGCCGCGCCAACCTCTACCGGGCCCAGAACCAATTCCAGGAGGCTCTCAGCGACCTGAACACGGCGACCCGCCTCCTGCCCGAATCGGCCGAGGCGCTGCATTCCCGCGGTCTGCTCTATCAGCGCCAGGGCATGCACCCCCAGGCGATCCTCGACTTCGACGCTACCATCGACCGCAACCCCTTCGTGGGCGCGCCCTACGCCGCCCGCGGCCAGAGCTTTGTGGAGACGAACCAGTACGACAAGGCCATCGAGGACTTCAACGCGGCCCTCAACGTCGACCCCAAGGACGCCAATTCCTGGGCATGGCGCGGCGTGGCCATGGAGCGCAAGGGCAACCGGAGCCAGGCACTCGAGAGCTATACCCGGGCTCTTTCCATCGACAACGGCAACAGCGTCGCCCGCCAGGGCTCGTCCCGCCTGCAGGGCGGCGTCGCCGGCCTGTTCCGCTCTTAAAGGACGCGGGGCAACGGCGGCATGAACCCCGCCCCTCCCCTGCGGGCGATCTCAGACATCGAACGGCTTCTCGAAGCGCATGCACCCTCGCATGCGCTTCTTTTGCATGTGGCGAGCCTCGGGCTTCCCGATGCCTGGATCGGCGCAGGCTTCATCCGCAACAGCGTGTGGGACGTGCTGCATGGGCGAGCGATCGATGTGACGCGGCTCGCCGATGTGGATGTGCTGTTCTTCGATCTCGACGACACCAGCAGGGAGCGGGAGGCCGAGATCGAGCGCCGGCTCCGAAGCCTTGCGCCAAGCACCCCCTGGTCCGTGAAGAACCAAGCGCGGATGCACTTGCGCAATGGCGATTCGCCCTACCGCGACACGGTCGATGCCGTGGCTCATTGGGCTGAAACAGCGACCGCGATCGCCGTCCGTACGGTCGAAGGCCGGGTCGAGGTGATGGCGCCTTATGGTGTCGACGACCTCCTGAACCTGATCGTGCGGCCGACACCTGTCTTTGGGCACAAGATAGGCATCTATCGCGAGCGGGTCATGGCGAAGGACTGGCCGGCCAATTGGCCGAAGTTGACGCTGTTGATGTCCTGGGAGGAGGCCTATCCCGCGTCTCACAATTCCTTCGACAGGATCGACACGTAGGGCACGAAGCCGAAGGCGCGATAAGTGCGCTCGGCCCGCTCGTTGGCCACGAGGGCTCCGATGACGAGACGCTTGCAACCCGCCTCTTTCGTCAGGCGCTCGGCCTCGTTCAGCAGCATCTGGCCGATGCCGCGCCCGCGCCAATCGTCATGCACGATCAGGTCCGTCACGGTGCCGTGGTTGCGGACGTCGTCGATCACGTAAGCCGCATCCTGATCGAGCGAAAAGCCCATCGCGGCAACGACAATCCCTTCCGCTTCCGCTAGGACGATGCGGCCATTGCGGCGGGACAAGCGCTGCATCAGCTCATCGTAATACTCCTCCGCGGAGCCATAATCGCGGCGCCGGTCGCCGACAAGATCGGCCTCGAAGACGTTGAGCTGGTGGATCAGCTCGACGACGACTCCCCGGTCGGCAGGAAGGGCGGTGCGAAGAGTGATGGAGGACATGGGAGAATCCGGCTGGCGCGACAGGGATCGGGTTAAAGCAGATTTCGCGTTTTCCGTCACCGTTCCACTGTCATTCCGGGCTCGCCTGCGGCGCCCCGGAATGACAGTGGAAATGTGGGCTCGAAATAAAATGCCCGGCACATGGCCGGGCATTGAACATTCAACCAATCATCCGATCAGAGATTCTTCAGGATCTGGTCGACCACCTTTTTCGCATCGCCGAAGAGCATCATGGTGTTGTCGCGGAAGAACAGCTCGTTCTCCACGCCGGCATAGCCGGAGCCCATGCCGCGCTTGATGAAGAGCACGGTCTTGGCCCGCTCCACGTCGAGGATCGGCATGCCGAAGATCGGTGAGGCCGGGTCGGTCTTGGCGGCCGGGTTCGTCACGTCGTTGGCGCCGATGACGAAAGCCACATCGGCCTGAGCGAACTCGCCGTTGATGTCCTCGAGCTCGAACACCTCGTCGTAGGGCACGTTGGCTTCCGCGAGCAGCACGTTCATGTGGCCGGGCATGCGGCCCGCCACCGGGTGGATGGCGTACTTCACTTCCACGCCTTCGGCTTTCAGTTCGTCCGCCATCTCGCGCAGAGCGTGCTGGGCCTGGGCCACCGCCATGCCGTAGCCCGGCACGATGATGACCTTGGAGGCGTTCTTCATGATGAAGGCTGCATCGTCCGCCGAGCCCTGCTTCACGGGCCGGGTCTCGACCGCGCCGGCCGCAGCTCCCGCGGTCTCGCCGCCGAAGCCGCCGAGGATCACCGAGATGAAGGAGCGGTTCATGCCCTTGCACATGATGTAGGACAGGATCGCGCCCGAGGAGCCCACCAGCGCGCCGGTGATGATCAGCGCGAGGTTGCCCAGGGTGAAGCCGATGCCGGCTGCCGCCCAGCCCGAATAGGAGTTGAGCATCGACACCACCACCGGCATATCGGCGCCGCCGATGGGGATGATGAGCGTGACGCCGAGCACGAAGGAGACCAGCACGATCAGCCAGAAAGCCGCGTGGCTCTCGGTGCGGATGAAGGCCACGAGCAGCACCAGCAGCAGGAGCGCCAAGCCGATATTGATGAGGTGGCGGCTCGGCAGCATGATCGGCTTGCCGGACATGCGCCCGTCAAGCTTCAGGAACGCGATCACGGAGCCGGTAAAGGTGATGGCCCCGATGGCCACGCCCAGAGCCATTTCGAAGAGCGAGCCGCCATGGATGGTGCCGACCGCGCCGATGCCGAAGGCCTGCGGCGCATAAAGCGCGCCTGCCGCCACCAACACCGCCGCGAGGCCCACCAGGGAGTGGAAGGCGGCAACCAGCTGGGGCATCGCCGTCATGGGCACGCGCCGGGCGATCACCGCGCCGATGCCGCCGCCGATGGCGAGACCGAGAATGACGAGCGCCCAGCCGCCGAAGCCGCTCGGGGGCGACACGAACAGGGTAGTGAGGATGGCGATCCCCATGCCCACCATGCCGTAGAGGTTGCCCTGCCGAGAGGTGGTGGGGTGTGACAGGCCCCGCAGGGCCAGGATGAACAGGACGCCCGAGACGAGGTAGAGGATCGAGGCTAGATTGGCCGACATCGCCTCATCCCTTCTTGCGGTACATGGCGAGCATGCGCTGGGTCACCAGGAAGCCGCCGAAGATGTTGATCGAGGCGAGGACCAGCCCGATGAAGCCGAGTGCCCTGGCCCAGATCGGGCCTTCGCCGAGGCTGGGCGCCACGTTGACGCCCACCGCCAGGACGGCACCGACTACGATCACGGACGAGATGGCGTTGGTGACCGACATCAGCGGCGTGTGCAGGGCCGGAGTTACCTGCCAGACCACGTAGTAGCCGACGAAGATCGCCAGCACGAAGATGGCGAGGCGAAACACCGTCGGGTCCACCGCCCCTTGGGTGACGGCAGCGGCGGCGTGTCCAGCCGTATCAGCCAGCTGGTCGGCGATGCTCTGGGCGGCTTCGGCAGCACGGCGGGCGGCATCCGCCGCCGCTCGGGCCTGCTCGACAGCCTGTTCGGGCGTGAGTGCCATGATGTCCTCCCCTGGACGGTTTAAGCGGTCGGCTGGAAGGCGGTGTGAACGATGGCGCCGTCGCGGGTCAGGCAGGTAGCCTTGACCAGCTCGTCGTCCCATTTCACGTCCAACTCCTTGGTGTCCTTGTTCACCAGCGTCTCGACGAAGGCATAGAGGTTCTTCGCATAGAGGCTGGAGGCCGTGGCGGCGAGCCGGCCGGGCACGTTGAGGTGGCCCACGATCTTCACGCCGTTATGCTCCACCACCTGGCCGGGTTCTGCGACTTCGCAGTTGCCGCCGCGCTCCACCGCCAGATCGACGATCACCGAGCCGGGCTTCATGGATTCGACCATGGCGCGGGTGACGAGCTTCGGCGCCGGGCGCCCTGGGATCAACGCCGTGGTGATGACGATGTCCTGCTTGGCGATGTGGGAGGCAACGAGTTCGGCCTGCTTGGCCCGGTACTCGGCCGACATTTCCTTGGCGTAGCCGCCAGAGGTTTCGGCCTGCTTGAACTCCTCGTCCTCGACCGCGATGAACTTGGCGCCCAGGCTCTCCACCTGCTCCTTGGCGGCGGGGCGCACGTCCGTGGCGGTGACCACTGCGCCGAGGCGCCGGGCGGTCGCGACGGCCTGGAGGCCGGCGACACCTGCACCCATGACGAAGATGCGGGCTGCCGGCACGGTGCCGGCGGCGGTCATCATCATCGGGATGGCGCGGCCATATTCGGCGGTGGCGTCGATCACGGCCCGGTAGCCGGCGAGATTGGCCTGGGAGGACAGCACGTCCATCACCTGGGCGCGGGTGATGCGGGGCATCAGCTCCATGGAGAAGGCCGCGACCTTGGCGTCGGCCAGAGACTTGAGGGCAGCGTCCTGGCCATAGGGGTCCATGATGGCGATGACGAGCGCACCGGGTTTGGCGCCGGACAATTCGCCCTCGGCCGGGCGGCGGACCTTCAGGATGACGTCGGCATCCTTGAGAGCATCTTTCGCCGTCTTGGCGATCAAGGCGCCGGCGGCCTCAAAATCGGCATCGGGGACGCCGGCACTGGTGCCGGCTCCGGCCTGAACGACAACGTCCGCCCCGAGGGTTTTGTATTTCTTGACCGTCTCGGGGGTGGCGGAAACACGGGTCTCCGCTCCATCGGTTTCGGAGAGAACGGCGATCCGCATTTTAGCCCCCCTGCGATCTGGTCAATGGCTTGAAATCAAGCTCTTGTCTCGTGTCAGTAGAAACTCCCGCAGCTCAGTAGAAGACGAGCGCCAGGAGGAGAAGAACGCCGACGGCGGCCGGTGCCCGTACCCCGATGGAGGGCGCCATGGCTCCAAGCCCGCCCGCAGCCAGAGAGAGCACGACGCCGAAAATGGACGTCAGCCAAGCGTGCTTGATGCCGCCGACAGCCAATGCCAGCATGAAGCAGATCACGACGGCGGTGCTGATTTCAGCGAACTGAATGAATCCGTTGTAGGTCGCCTCATGAGCGCGGGCGTCCATATACGGACTGTAGCCCCCATGCGGCGCATGTTTTGTATCGGCCATGATTCAAAGCCCTGTTTGAGCGTCACGTGTTAATTGCTGCGTTTAACGCATGCGGTGAGGAGCCGCAATCTTTCCAATGGCTCCTGGCGAAAACTTTATCAATGTTTCGTGGAATTATCCGATCCCCAGGAAATCACGCCACTGAGGCAGGCACACCGTCTCGTAATCGTATTTCGCAACGGCGATTCGGCGGGCCTCCGCGGCCATGACGGCGGACTTCTCCTTGTCGACCAAGGTCTCACGAACCCGCTCGGCCAGGGCCTTCTCGTCGAAGAAGGGGAAGAGACGGCCGTTGACCCCGTCCTGGATGATCTCGCGCACCGGCTCCGTGTCGGAGGCCACGATCCGGCATTCGAGCGCCATGGACTCGATGGACGACCAGGACAGGACGAAGGGATAGGTCATGTAGACATGGGCCGAGGAGACCTGCAGCACCTTCACGAACTGATCGTAGGGCAGATTGCCGACGAAATGAACCCGTGACCAGTCCACCGGCCGCTCGATCTTGGCTTTGAAGACATCGAACCAGGACTGCCCGCCCGGTGCGGAACCGGAATAGCTGGTGCCCTTGCCGCCGATGATCACCACCCGGAGTTCGGGGTCGATATCGAGCAGGTAGGGCAGGCTCTTGAAGACGATGTGGGCACCCCGCATCGGCTCGATGTTGCGGGTCACGTAAGTCACCACGGGCGTGTTGCGGGTGAGCGGAGGCCCGTCCTGGCCGAGCCTGATGCGGACATTCCGGTCGGGGACGAGCCGCTTGGTGTCGATGCCGTCATGGATGATGGCGAGCCGGTCGCGCAGGTAGTCCGGGAAGGTGTCGCGCTGGTAGCGGGTGGGCGCCACCGCGAGATCGGCGGCATCGAGAGCGCCGAGCTGCATGGAGTTCTTGAGGCGCAGGCGCCAGATCACCTCCTCGTTGGTGACCGGGAACTCGGGATCGAAATCGAGATCCTGCCCCTTGGCGTGGTAGTAATATTCAAAATAGGCCACGTGCTTGGCCTTCGGCCAGATGTCCTTGAGGAACAGGTTTTCGCCCCAGCCCGTGTTGACCACCACCACGTCCGGTTCGAAGCCCTGCGCGGCAAGCTCCTTAGCCCTGTGGGCGACGCCATAGGCCCGGCGCAGACGCGGAACCACGGGAGAGTAGCGGTTCTGGAAAGGCGCGTCCTCCGGCCCCGGCACGGCATCGTAGGAGAAGTACTTCACGCCCGGGATGGAGCATTTCTTGACCATCCCCAGGCCCACGACCTCATGCCCCTCGGCGGCGAAGGACCCGGCCAGACGCAGGAACTGACCCGGAAAGTTCTGGTGAACGAAAGCGATCTTCATAGGCTGCCCCTAACGTACCGGTAGCCTCTAGGGCTAGATCACGAAAGATGCAACCTCATTACATGGGTTTTGGTAAACCGGAAGCTGCCAGGACTTCTGCTTGCCTCTGCTCAAGCTTCTCCAAGGAAAACCGATCGATCTCGTTTTCGAACAGGTGGTGATAATTGAGCTCAGCCTTCAAGTGCAGGAAGACGGCCCCTAAGCCGACGGCGGCCCGGTCCATGAAGACGAACTCACGCGGGACGGTGACAGGCCCCTTTTCCTTGAGCGCCTTGTGCACCTCGAAGGCCTGCCGGCGGCCGTATTCGCCCGGCTTGACTCCATCTGCCACGGTGCGGATCCGGTCGTCGAGGAGCGGGGCGTAGATGAAGCGGGCCCAGATATTGAGGATGTCGATCAATTCGTTCGACAGCCTCTTGAAGCCCCAGGTCTCGTAGGCATGGACGATGCGGGCGCGGTCGTCGGTCTGCAGGCCGCGGTAGAGATCGACCACGCCGCCGACGAAACGCGGGTGGAAGATGCGGACGCAGCCGTAATCGAGGAGGTTGATCCCCCTCGCCTCCCCGCCTTCGGAGAAGACCGTGTAATTGCCCAAGTGAGGATCGCCATGGATCACCGCCGCATGGCTGAACGGGTGCCACCACGCCTTGAACATGGCGACCGCCAGCCGGTTGCGGATCTCGACAGGAGCCTCGGTGAAGGTGAGAATCTTCTCGCCCTCGAGCCATTGGAGCGACAGGAGCCGCTTGGTGGACAGCTCCGGATGGACCCGCGGCACCCGGACCTGCTCCACGTCGGACAGGGTCTCGGCATAGAGCGCCGCGTGTTTGGCCTCGCGCTCGTAATCGAGCTCCTCGCGCACCCGCTCGCCGATCTCCTTGGCGATCTCCCGCGTGTCGATGGCCGGATCCATGCGGCGATGGACGGCGAAAACCCATTCGAGCTGACTCAGATCCGCCTCCACGGCGGATTGCATGTCCGGATACTGGAGCTTGCAGGCGAGCGCCTCGCCGTCCTTCGTGGTGGCCCGGTGCACCTGGCCGAGGGAGGCTGCGGCCGAGGGGGTGAGCTCGAAGGAGCCGAACCGGCTCTGCCATTGCGGGCCCAACTCCGCCTGCATGCGCCGCTTGACGAAGGCCGCCCCCATGGGCGGCGCCTCACTCTGCAGCTTCTGCAACTCGGCGGCGTATTCCGGCGGGATGAGGTCGGGGATGGTGGCGAGCAGTTGCGCCACCTTCATGATCGGGCCCTTCAGGCCGCCAAGCGCTTGCGCCAGCACCGCCGCGTTGGAGGCATCGCGATCATCGCCCCCGAACAGGCGCGACCCCGCCATGCGGGCCGCCACCCCGCCCATATTGGCGCCGACCCGGGCATAGCGGGCAGCGCGCGCGGAGAAGCGGTTCGCTTCGCGGTCGGACTCGGCCATATCGTGAGATCTCTTGCTTTGAACTGGAGAGCTTAAGATATGTCGTGCAGCAGCAATCGCTAGGCCACTGCGGCTTCAAGCCCTCTGGCTGCCGGCGGCCGAAAACAGCGGCATGGGCTCGCTCAACCCCTTGAGAGGAAAGGCACCCCGATCCTCCAGATGGAGGTTGGAGCCGGCAACGAGATCGCGCACCGTACGCGACACCAGGACTTCGCGGCCATCGGCCAGCGCGGCGATACGGGACGCGATATGGACCGCGATGCCGCCGATATCGCCGCCTTTCATTTCGATCTCGCCCGTATGAACCCCGCAACGGACCTGCAGCCCCAGGACGCGGAGGGCCTCGATGATGGCGCTTGCGCATCGTACTGCCCGCGCGGGGCCGTCGAAGGTTGCCAGGAACCCATCGCCGAGCGTCTTGATCTCCTGACCTTTGAAATGGCCGATTTCGCCGCGCACGATCCGGTCATGCTGGTCGAGGAGCGCGCGCCAGGCACGATCCCCCATCTTCTCCGCCTTGCTGGTCGAATCGACGATGTCCGTGAACAGGACTGTGGCCAGCACACGATCGGGCTCGCTCTCCGCATGGGTGCCGGTGAGGAATTCCTCGATCTCATCGGCCACCGGGCTTGCATCATTGGCCCACAAGAGGTGGTCGATGCCGGAAAATTCGACATATTTGGCGCCGGGAATATTAGACGCGAGATAGCGGCCGCCCTCAACGTTGACCCGCGTATCGCCTGCCCGATGCAGGACGAGAGTCGGGACGCGGATCGTCGGCAGAATGTGGCGCACGTCGATCTGGCTGTTCATGCGCATGAGCGCAATGACCGAAGACGGGCTGGCGCTCAGCCGCTCGAAGCGCGCCCACCATTGCCGGAAGCGTTCGTCCGCAACCTTCGTCGGGGCGAAGGCGGCAAGGCTCTCGCCCTGCCCCCAGGATCGGTCGATCTTGTCCAGAAACGTTTCGAAACGGTCGCGCGGCAGAACCCAGGTGTGAAAATCGGCATAGGTGCCATAGAGAATCAGCGCCTGGGTCCGCTCCGGATAGGTCGCGGCGAAGAGCATGCTCATGGCGCCTCCCTCCGAAATCCCGAAGAGAGCTGCCTTCCTACTGCCGACCGCATCCATCACGGCACGCACGTCGTCCATGCGCTCCTCAAGGGATGGCAGGTTTCCGAGGCGGTCCGAGAGGCCGGTTCCCCGCTTGTCGAACAGGATCAGGCGGCTGAACGCACTCAGCCGGGACAGGAAAAGCGCCATGTTGGGCTCGTCCCAGTAGAGATCCAGGTTCGAGATGAAGCCCGGCACGAAGACCAGATCGAGCGGCCCCTGGCCGATGACCTGATAGGCGATTCGAAGATCGCCGCTCCTGGCGTAATGCGTGTCGACCGGCATGGCCCGGCTCCCGAACAGGCATCCCGACGCGAGCGCGGAAGCCGGTGGCGTTCAGGCGAGAAAGTTCAGCCTCATAGTGCCAGCACAATGGCGCTCGGCCAAGCAGGATGGCCCTAGGCAGCAGTCTCTTCCATCGCCTCGAGCTCGCCGATCAGCCGCTCGATCATGGACAGGCCGATCTGCCAGAAGGACGGATCGCTGGCATCGAGGCCGAAGGGCGCGAGAAGCTCCGAGTAATGCTTGGTGCCGCCCGCCGAGAGCAGCGCGAAGTAGCGGTCCACGAAGCCCTCGTTGGAGCGCTCATAGACGCCGTAGAGCGAGTTCACCAGGCAATCGCCGAAGGCATAGGCATAGACGTAGAACGGCGAGTGGATGAAGTGGGGGATGTAGGTCCAGAAGCTCTCGTAGCCGGGGCCGAGGCGGATCGCCGGGCCCAAGCTCTCGTCCTGCACCGACATCCAGAGTTCGCAGAGCTTGTCCGCCGTCAGCTCGCCGTTGCGGCGCTCCAGATGGACCTTGCGCTCGAAGGCGTAGAACGCGATCTGGCGCACCACCGTGTTGATCATGTCCTCGACTTTGGCCGCCAGCATCGCCTTGCGTTGGACCGAATCGGTGGTCTGGTCGAGCAGGCGGCGGAAGGTGAGCATCTCGCCGAACACGGATGCCGTCTCGGCGAGCGTCAGGGGCGTGGGCGCCATGAGGGCGCCGTTGGGCCCGGCCATGACCTGATGCACCCCGTGGCCCAACTCGTGGGCCAGCGTCATCACGTCCCGCGGCTTGCCCTGGTAGTTCAGGAGCACGTAGGGATGGGCCGAAGGCACGGTCGGATGAGCGAAGGCACCGGGCGCCTTGCCGGGGCGGGTGGGGGCGTCGATCCAGCCCTCGTCGAAGAAGCGGCGGGCGATGTCGGCCATGCGGGGCGAGAAGGCGGAATAGGCGGAGAGCACCGTATCCCTCGCCTCGTTCCAGGAAATCGTGCGCTGCTCGACCTTCGGCAGGGGCGCATTGCGGTCCCAATGGTCGAGCTTGTCCTTGCCGAACCACCGGGCCTTCAGCGCATAATAACGGTGCGACAGGCGCGGATAGGCCTCTTGCACGGCGGACACCATGGCCTCCACCACTTCACGCTCGACCCGGTTCGCCAGATGGCGGGAATCGGCCACGTCCTCGAAGCCGCGCCAGCGGTCGGAGATCTCCTTGTCTTTGGCGAGCGTGTTGGTGATGAGCGTGAAGGTGCGCAGATTGGCCTTGAAGGTCTTGGCGAGCGCGTCCGAGGCGTCCTTGCGCACGCTCTCGTCCGAGTCCTGCAGCTTGTTCAGCGTCGGCTCGATGGGAAGCTCCTCGCCGCGCACATGGAAACGCAAGGAAGCCATGGTCTCGTCGAACAGGCGGTTCCAGGCGGAGCGCCCAGTGATGGACTTCTCGTGGAAGAGCTGCTCGATCCGGTCGTCGAGCTGGAAGGGTTTGTCCTTGCGCAGGTCCTCGATCCAGGACCTATAATACTTAAGCGGCTCTTCGGCCATGGCGTGATCGAGCACCGCGTCCTCGATACGGTTAAGCTCGAGCGCGAAGAAGAGCAGCTCGGTGGAGGCTGCGGTGAGGCGCTCCTGCGTGTCGCCGTAGAACTTGGCCCGCACCGGGTCGGTGGTGTCGCCCGAATAGACCAAACCTGCATAGGACATGATGCGGCCGAGGAGGTCCTCCAGGGCCTCGTAGCGCTTGACGACTTCGCTCAGCGTCTCGGACGCGCGCTCGCCCCGGGCCATGGCATCGAGCTTGCCGCGATGGGCCATGGCGAAGGCCTTGCACTCGGCTTCGACCTTGGCGAGATCGCGCTTGAACTCCTCGCTGTCCATGCCGGGATAGAGGTGGGACAGGTTCCATTCGGGCAGCATGCCCAGTTCGGTCTGTGCCGCGCCGGAGGACAAGGGGAGATGCACGGGGAAAGCGTTCTGAGAGGTCACGGGCGAGGGCCTGTCCGGAAATCGAGGTCGGAGATACTGCATACATATTGGCCGCCGGCCCATAGGGATCAACCCGTGCCGGAGGGTCAGGAAGAGCGGAGGCGGCTCGCATCAAGACGGGGCTTACCCTTCTTGCCCGGCGCAACTCCTGCAGATCGCATCACGTACGGTTTACCACTCATTAACGCTTTCGGCGAAACGCAGACGCCGTGGAGGCGCAGGCGTTTGCTTCTCATTCCTTTATTATCAAGGACATATGCTGGCCATCCCGCGCTGCCTCGGCATCGACCCGGTCAACTCTTTACAGAAAATTGAAAGAACTTGGCCTAGACGATGAAGCCGCACGACGTTTTGCGCGTTAAGCGTAACAGACGTGTGCCCGCACACTGACAAAATTCATTTGATGGAGGATTGCTGAAGTCCTCCACATTCATTGCGACGAGGAGCATGGTCATGCGTGAGTTGCGCAAGACAGCCATTTGGCTCGGTCTTATCGGCTCGGTTTCTCTCCTGCCCCTCTCCGCTTTGGCGAACGACATCGCCATCAATCCACAGGTCGAACGTCTCGACCCGGTCGCTACTGAGAGCCCGGCGCAGCCATCCTTCCACGATGTGGCGATTCAGGATGCTCCTGCACAGAGGGATGTTGCTTCGCAGGCCATCCCGCTTGTCGAGCCGGCACCGGTCTCGATAGAGGCCGCGGACCTGAAGCCTGCTCCTGCCATCGAAATTCCCTTGCCCGATGCAGCTCCCGTCACGGCCCTCATGCAGACCGACATCGTCCGCATGGCGGTGGGAGGCCTGTTCGCCGACGATGCCGTCATGCGTGAGCTGCGCGTGGGTACTAAGGACCGCGAGGCCCTGGCCGCCTATTACGCGCAGGCCGAGCGGCCTCTGGTATGGGCGCAGGATGGGGCCTGGACGCCGGCGGCTCAGGCCGCGATGGAGCGTCTCAAGGCTGCGGACGAGGACGGCCTCGATCCTGCCGACTACGTCCTTCGTGATGCGGGCCTGCGCAAGGATGCACCCCTTGCGCAATGGGCAAGGGTCGATGTGAAGCTCTCGCTATCCGTGATTCGCTATGCCCGCGATGCCCGAGGCGCACGCATCGATCTTCCGCGCCTCTCGCCTCTCGCGACCCCGAAACTTGCAATTCCCGACATCGGCGAGGTGCTAAGCAAGGTTGCCTCGGCGAAAGACGCCGGCGCAGCGCTCGCGGCCTACAACCCGCCGCATGCCGGTTACAGGGCCTTGAGGGAGCGGCTGGCGCAGCTGCGTGAAAACCATCCTTCCCAGCCCAGCGTGCGCCTCCCCAAGGGGCCGATCCTGCGCGTGGGCATGAAGGATCCGCGTGTGCCCCTGATCCGCGCCCGCTTCAATCTCGCCAAGGATTCCGACAACCAAACCGTCTACGACGAGCGCGTCGCCTCAGCGGTGGCGGCCTTCCAGAAGGAGAAAGGCCTGCCGGATACGGGCGTGCTGAACGCCCAGACGGTGGCGGCTCTCTCCGGCCCATCAGTCGCTCAGCGAGAATCCGAGATCATCGCCAACATGGAGCGCTGGCGCTGGCTGCCGGCAGATCTGGGTGACCGGCACATCGCCGTAAACGTGCCCGAATATCGTCTGCGTCTGACTGAGGGCCGCAATGTGGTCCATGAGACCCGCGTGATCGTCGGCAAGGAGCAGTCGCAGACACCGATCTTCTCCGAGAACATGAAGTATCTGGTGGTCAATCCGTCTTGGACGATCCCGCCATCCATCATGAAGAAGGAGATCTTGCCGGCGCTGGCCAACGATCCTTATTATGCCGCGCGCAAGGGCTACAAGGTCATCCGCCGCGGCAACCAGATCTCGGTGCAGCAGCCGCCGGGCGAGCGCAATGCGCTGGGCTACGTGAAGTTCATGTTCCCCAACCAGCATGCGGTCTATCTGCACGACACCCCGAACCGCAATCTGTTCTCCGCCAGCAAGCGCGCCTTCAGCCATGGCTGCGTCCGAGTCGACAAGCCCTTCGAGCTTGCGGAAGAGATCATGGGCAAGGATGGAAAGTGGACCGAGCAGAAGCTGCGGGGCCTCATCGGCAAGGGCGAGCGCTACGTGCACCTCACCGATCCCCTGCCCGTGCATCTGACCTACTTCACCCTCTCGGTCGACGAGAAAGGCGAGTTGAAGCGCTTCGAGGATATTTATGGCCTCGACCGCAAGGTCCGTGCCGCCCTGAACCTGTCCGAATGATCCCTTCTCCTGGCTACTTTTTCTGCCGCTTTCCCTCACTCACTTAACGGGAACGTAACCGTCTTCGGCAAAGATCCTTTCACTATAAGGATCGCTGCATCCACGGATGCCGCCCGGTAAAGACGAGTAGCACAGTGAGAGTAATGCGTACGGGCCGCTTGACGCATCGCGTCGGCATTGGTCTTGCGGCCTTTCTGGCCGTTATGGTGGGCGCAGTGCGCGGCACGCAGGATGCGGTCGCCAATGGCGACACCCGCACATTGACCTTTTACCACAACAACACCAAGGAAAGCCTCACCGTCACCTTCCGGCGCAACGGGCAGTACGATTCGGCCGCCCTGCAGCAGCTCAACTGGTTCCTGCGCGACTGGCGGCGCGCCGAGTCGACCCGCATGGACCCGCGCCTGTTCGATACGGTGTGGGAGGTCTATCGCGAAGTCGGGTCCGATGCGCCCGTTCACGTGAACTCGGCCTACCGTTCGCCTCAGACCAACTCGATGCTGCGGCGGCGCTCCAGCGGAGTGGCCAAGAACAGCCAGCACATGCAGGGCAAGGCCCTAGACTTCTCCCTGCCCGACGTACCCGCCTCCCGCGTCCGGGCCATCGGCATGCGGCTCCAGAACGGTGGCGTCGGCTATTATCCCAACGCCTACACACCGTTCATCCATCTCGACGTGGGCAGCGTGCGCGCCTGGCCCCGCATGACCCGGTCGCAGCTCGCCGGCATCTTCCCGGACGGGAGAACCGTGCACGTTCCCGCTGACGGCAGACCCCTACCCGGCTATGAGGAAGCTCGCGCCGAAGTGCTGGCCAAGGGCGGCACGGTGGCCGGCTACTCGGCTTACGCGGATGCGGAAGAGGCTATCGCCAACCAGCCGCGCCGCAAGAGCTTCTGGGCCACCCTGTTCGGTGGCGGCGACGACGAGGACGAGGATGCGGAGGAGATCCGTGTCGCGTCACGGCCGGGCCGGGCGTACATCGCCTCTCGCCAGCAGGCATCGCCGCCGGACAATTATGCAAGCGATTCCAACTCGTCGGTCTATGCAGCCCTGCAATCCTACCAGAATCCGGCACAAGCGCCGCGCCGGGCACCGGTGGCGATCCAGCCGCGGCCTGAACCGCCAGCGCCCGCAGTCGTAGCCTCCATGGCTCCCGCTCTACGGGAGGACCTGACGCCGCCCCCACCGCCGCCGCCCCGGATCGCCGGAGCGCCGAGTACGGTCCAGACCGCCTCCGGCCCGGCCCTGGGCTGGCAGCAGGGCCCAGGCGCCTCGGAGATGTCGATTGCCAAGGGCATGGCCTTCGCGCCGATGCCGCCGCGCCGGCCCGATTCGGATGACACAGGCATCGACGCTCTCGGCGGCACCGTCGCCCTGGCCTATGCGCCGCTCCCGCCAGCCCGGCCCGGATCGCCTTCGGCCACGAACCCGATCCCGGTTCTGGCCGACCTGCGCGGCACGACGAGTGCGGCAGTCACTGCCGCGGCTCCCCTGCCTCCGCCGCGCCCGGACCAGCGTCCCATCCAGGTCGCAGCAGTGGCTCCTGTCGATATCCCGGTCGCGACCACCGGCTCCACGCCCAAGGACACCAAGCCGACGAAGCCCCAGCCTGCCGCTTCACCTAAGGCGCCGGAAGCTGCAGCGAAGCAGCCGCCTGCGACGGCACTTACGGCCCTGATGTCGGCGGAGCCGAGCCTG
This sequence comes from Microvirga sp. CF3062, assembly GCF_036314045.1. NCBI lineage: Bacteria > Pseudomonadati > Pseudomonadota > Alphaproteobacteria > Hyphomicrobiales > Methylobacteriaceae > Microvirga > Microvirga sp. CF3062. The sequence continues at coordinate 78,564 of NZ_JAYGGN010000008.1, read as the reverse complement.
CATATGGGCTTCTCCAAGAAGCCGGTGGCCGATCTGGCGACGAACCGGTTCACAGGACCGGCCGTCAAGCCGCTGAAAGTGGTGCAATAAGAAAGGGCCCCGGCGGGGCCCTTTTCGTTTCAATCCTCGTGCTTGCGGCTGTAGCCGCTGCGCGGCGGCGAGGTCCACCCGGCAGGCGGCACTTTCGGCCTGTAGACCTCCACCAGCAGCGGATGGCAGACGGCCGCATCGCTCGAATGCTCCGCGCTGCAATCGCCGCCCGGACAGGCGGAGAGCGCGCCCAGCAAATCAATCTCGGCGAAAAACTCGAGATAATCGCCCGGCCGCACCGGGCTCGCCTTCATGAAATACTGCCCCGTGTCGCGGGTGAAGCCGGTGCACATGAAGACGTTGAGCACGTCATGCACGGCAGGCTCCACCTCCTGCTTCGGCTTGCCTAAGCGCTCGCTGAGGGCGCGGGTCAGATTCGAGTGGCAGCAATGGTGGTATTCGGCCCCTGAGAGGAGCTTGTGGGTGTAGGGGTCGCAGCGCGTGCCGATCACGTCATGCACGGAGCCGCCGAATGCGTCGAAGCCGTACCAGTCGAGGGTGTCGTGGGTGATCGTCGCCATGGGGCGCAGGTAAGGCAGGAATGACCAGAGCTGGTCCCCGGTTGAGAGATGCGTGCCGTGCAGCGCCCGCGTCTTGCCGGAGAAGAAGCGCTCGTTGATGTCATCGGCCGACCAGAGATTGAGGTCACCTACCTGCGGCCCCTCGATGCTGACGATGCGAAAGAACGAGCCCGCCGGCACATGGAAACAGCGCGCCTCACGGGGTGGCACCACGACCTCGTCCACCTTCTCCCAGCCGTCGCGGGCGGCCTGATAGGCGGCAAGGTCGGGGCGCGGAAGAGTGTCGACAGGGTAGCAGATGACAGGCGGAATCCTCCGGCGAGCCTCCGCGTCCTGAGGTTCCGTCACTTCGTGTGCCGCGCGCTTCATGCATTCCTCCCGCGTCGAATCTCCCGGAGTTTATAAAGAACCGGATCGCCCGGAGCGAGGGCGCGGGCTGCATGGCAGATCATCGAGGATGAAAAGGCGTCACTCTCTTGAGCCACACGGCGTTTCGTATTCTATGGCCCCATGACAAGGACCGGACGATGAACAGCCTGAACGCCCTGCGCCCGCTGGAGGCCTATCCGAGCCGCACCTCCACCGACATCCGCTATGCGGATCTCGACCGGCAGGGGCATGTGAACAATGCGGTCTTTGCTACCTTCTCGGAAGTCGGGCGGGTCGCCTTCATGTACGATCCGGCAAGGCCGCTCGCCTCGGAAGGCCGGAGCTTCGTCATCGCCCGGCTGCAGATCGATTTCCGCGCGGAGCTCTTCTGGCCAGGCCACGTCGACATCGGCACGGGCGTCGTGAGGGTCGGGCGCAGCTCGTTCACCCTGGCCCAGGGTATATTCAGCAACGGGCAGCTCGTGGCGACGACTGAGGCGACCATCGTCATGGTGGACAAGGAAACACGCCGCTCGACACCGCTGCCAGCTGCGACTGTCGATATCCTGCAGTCCCTGCGCCTGGCGGATGCGCCCCAAGAATGACAAAGGCCCCGCAGCTTGCGCTGCAGGGCCTTTCAAACTTCGGAGAAGGCTGATTTCAGCCTATCATCCCGAGCGCCTGCATGTAGAGCTCGAGGATCGCCTCCTCCTCCTGGCGCTCGGCGTAGTCGCGCTTGCGCAGGGAGATGATCTTGCGGAGCACCTTGGTGTCGAAGCCGTTGCCCTTGGCCTCGGAGTAGACGTCCTTGATGTCTCCCGCGATCCCGGCCTTTTCCTCCTCGAGGCGCTCGATGCGCTCGATGAAGGCCTTCAGCTGGTCGGCGGCGACGGATTCGGTATTGAAAGCTGCGTCATCCATGAATGAAGCCCCTGATTGATGGCGTTGGTGCCAGTGTTATGGTCATTTGGTTGAAGCCGTTTTAATGACCCGGCTTCGTTTTCTCAAAATTCGTGAGCTGGGACGCGCTCGCCTCACCCTGATGGCGCTGCTTCCACTCCTCGTAGGGCATGCCATAGACATGCGTCCGGCTGTCCTCCTTGGATAGGGCGACGCCCCGCTCGTCGGCGGCGTCTTTCAACCAGTTGGACAGGCAGTTGCGGCAGAAGCCCGCCATGTTCATGAGGTCGATGTTCTGAACGTCCGCACGCTCGCGCAGATGCTCGACCAGCCTGCGGAAGGCGGCAGCCTCCAGTTCCGTGCGGGTCCTGTCGTCGATGTCCTTCATGAGCTCGATCCTCCATGCTGGCGCAGGCGGTCCCGGGTGCGGGTGCCGAAGATCCGGGGCGCCCGAAGCTCCGGCCAGACGGCCAGGGGCTCCATCAGCCGGGCGAATCGCTCCGCCCATTCCTCGGCGCCCTCATTCGAGGCGATCAGGTCCTGCCGGATCTCGATGAGCGCATTGGCGAGACCCCGCACCGTCGCATGGCGGTCGATCGTGTCGCCCGCCAGCGCCCCATCATAAGGCTCGTTATCGCCGACGACGAGTCCACTCTCGGCCTGCAGCCCCTCCAGGAGCGGCTTGGCGAAGCGGTCGTCCGCATCCCAGAGGATGCCCACGTGCCAGGGCCGGGGCCAGCCGCGCCAGACCGGCGTGAAGCTGTGGACCGTCACGACCACGGGCGGATGGCCGGACGCCATGGCCCTGTGGATCGCGTCCGCAATGGCATGGTCGTAAGGGTCGTAGAACCGGGCGATGCGCCGCTGCACTTCCGTATCGTCCACCCTGGCATTGCCCGGCACCACCGCACCGTCGGAGAGGCGCATGACGAGCGTCGGGTCGTCCCTCCCCCGGTTGGGGTCGATGATCAGCCGGGAGAACTGGGTCAGGATCGCCGGAGCCCCAAGGCGTCGGGCGAGCGAGCGGGTCACGGCCGCGGCGCCGATGTCGTAGGCGATATGGCGGTGGAATTCGGATTCCGGCAGGCCGAGGTCCCCGAGATCAGGCGGCACCGCGTTGGAGGCATGATCGCACAGGATCAGGATCCCCGATTCGCCGGAACCGGGAATGGTCTCGACAGGATGGGGGTCAAGAAAAGGCTCGTCGAGCTTGAGCGCGGCGGAAGCAGGCATGGACAGATAGGTTTCGAGATAAGGATGGATTGAACGGCGGACGAAAAGCCTTACCCTGCCCCTCCAACCCTGACAACGCGACCTTCCGCGCAACACACTTTCAAGACGGACATGTCCCCGACATCCACCACGGCCCGCCTCGAGCCGGGCTTCGCCTCCGCTTTTGCCGCCCTCTGCCTGGGCGCCGTGGCCATGGGTATTTCCCCGATCTTCGTCCGCTTCGCCTCCGCCGACATGGGCGGAGTTCCAGCGGATGTGGGGCCTTTCGCCAGCGCCTTCTGGCGCGTTTCGCTCTGCCTGCCCCTGCTCTATGCCTGGATGCGCATCGAGGAGAGGCGCGCGCCGGCAGGCCAGCCAAAGGTTCGCTTTTCCAAGGCGAGCATCCTGGGCGGCATCGTCTTTGCAGGGGATCTCTTCTTCTGGCATCTGGCGATTCTCAAGACGACGGTGGCCAATGCCACTTTTTTCGCCACCATGGCGCCGCTCTTCGTCGTGCTGGTCGTCTGGCTCGTGCTCCGCCAGCAGGTGTCGCGGGGCACCTTCCTCGGTCTCGGCCTTTGCCTCCTGGGCGGCGGCGCCCTGATCGGCCAGAGCCTCCAGGCGGATCCGGCCCGGATCGAGGGCGACCTCTACGGGGTCGCCACGGCCTTCTTCTTCGGCATGTACTTTCTCGCCGCCAGCCGCGCACGCAAGACGGCCGGCGCCGCGCGGGTGACCTTCGAGGCGGGGCTTATTACCTCCGCCATCCTCCTCGTCATCGCGGTTCTGTTCGACACGCGGGTGATCCCGCAGACGGGGCAAGGCATCGCGGCGCTGCTGGCCATGTCCTATGTCAGCCATGCGGGCGGCCAAGGTCTGCTCGCCATCGCGCTCGGGCGGCTGCCGCCGACCTTCTCATCGCTGGTGATTTTCTTGGAAGCAATCGCAGCGGCCGTATTCGGCTGGGCTATCCTTGGTGAGGCGCTGACGCTGATCCAGAGCCTGGGTGGCGCTCTGATCCTTTTCGGCATCTGGGTGGCACGCCCGAAACCCGACACGCAGGCCTGATAGCGCGGCAACGCCCCCTCCGAACGGGGAGCAACGCCAGCCTTAAAGCCGTCCGCCTGTGTCGCAGAGGCCATGCGGACCACAAATTCGTAAAGACACGCTGCTTGAAGGCCTTGCTCCCGGGGCGCATCTGGCCGACAACGATTCGCCAAAGTCCTTGACCCATTGTGCGACTTCATTCCTTTCGATTCGACCAAACCATATCCATGAAGGCCTTCACCCTCACATCGTCTGCTGTCTGCCGGCGAAGCCTTGCACTCGCGACCTTTGTCTTGAGCGGGTGCCTGCTGGCCGCTTCTCCGGCGAAGGCGGACTTGCGCCTGTGCAACATGACCTCGAGCCGAGTCGGCATTGCGCTCGGCTATCGGGACGCTCAGGGTTGGATCACGGAAGGGTGGTGGAATCTCACAGCCCGTGGCTGCGAGACCCTGCTGAAGGGTCAACTCGCCGGACGCTTCTATTATGTCTACGCCATCGACTACGACCGTGGCGGCGAATGGAGCGGGCGCTCCTTCATGTGCACGCGGGAGCGTGAGTTCACGATCCGCGGAACGGAGGATTGCCTCGCGAGAGGCTTTGACCGCAGCGGCTTCTTCGAAGTCGACACCGGAGAACAGAAGAGCTGGACCATTCAGCTCACCGAAACAAACCGCCCAGGGGGGCAGCCATAATGAGACGCGCACGCCGTACGAAGATCCTAGCAACCTTGGGGCCGGTCTCCGAGAACCCGGAGATGATCGCCAAGCTGTTCGAAGCAGGCGCCGACGTGTTCCGCCTCAACATGAGCCACCTGCCCCGCGAGAAGCTGAAGGAGCGGGTTGCGATGATCCGCTCCGTCGAGGCCAAGTTCGGGCGCCCCATCGCCATCCTGGCGGACCTGCAGGGCCCCAAGCTGCGTGTCGGCACCTTTGAGGGCGACGGCGCCATGCTGGTGCCGGGCCAGTCCTTCACTCTCGATGCCGACGTGACTCCCGGTACGATCGATCGCGTGCACCTGCCCCATCCGGAGATCCTCTCCTCGCTGGAGCCAGGCCACACGATTCTCATCGACGACGGTAAGCTGCGGCTGCGCGTCAAGAGCGTGAAGAAGGGCTCCGCGACCACCTTGGTCGAGGTCGCCGGCAAGATCTCCAACCGCAAGGGTGTGAGCCTGCCCGACACCACGATCCCGGTCGCGGCCATGACGGAAAAGGACCGCTCGGACCTTGAAGCGGCGCTCGATGCCGGCGTGGACTGGATTGCCCTGTCCTTCGTGCAGCGCCCCGAGGATGTGGCGGAGGTGAAGAAGGTGGCCCGCGGCCGCGCCCTCGTCATGTCCAAGCTCGAAAAGCCTCAGGCCATCACCCGCCTCGAAGAGATCATCGAGATTTCGGACGCGGTCATGGTTGCCCGCGGCGACCTCGGCGTGGAGATGCCGCTGGAAAAGGTGCCTGGCATCCAGAAGCGCATCGTCCGCACGGCACGCCGTTACGGCAAGCCCGTCGTGGTAGCGACCCAGATGCTGGAATCGATGATCACCTCTCCGGTGCCCACCCGCGCCGAGGTCTCCGACGTGGCGACCGCCGTCTATGACGGGGCCGATGCGGTGATGCTCTCCGCCGAAAGCGCCTCGGGCGAGTACCCGATCGACGCGGTGGCCACCATGAACCGGATTGCCGAGGAGGTGGAGCAGGATCAGAACTATTGGTCGATCGTGCGCACGCTCAATGCCGAGCCGGAAGCCACGGGATCGGACGCCATCGCGGCGGCCTCCCACCAGATCGCCGACACGCTCAACCTCAAGACGGTGGCGGCCTGGACCTTCTCGGGCTCAACGGCCTTCCGCATCGCGCGCGAGCGGCCGAATTCGACGGTGATTGCGCTGACCCCCAGCATCGACACCGCTCGTCGCCTTGCTCTCGTCTGGGGTGTGCATTCGATCCGCACCAAGGATGCGAACGACATCGACGACATGGCGTTCCGCGCCTGCAAGTTCGCGGTGCGCGAAGGATTCTCCAATGTCGGCGAACGGGTGATCATCGTAGCCGGCATGCCCTTCGGCACGCCAGGCGCCACCAACATGGTGCGCATCGCCTTCATCAGCCAGGAGCACGCCGCTCAGGCCTAAAGAACACGATGGGTAACTTTCTCGACCCATCTTGAGAGTGTGGCTCAACCAGCCCTCCTCCCCCTTGTGGGGAGGAGTTGGAGGTGGGGGTGTTGGCGCCACGCTGGTCCAGTTCAGCGCCAACACCCCCACCCCGGCCCTCCCCACAAGGGGGAGGGAAACCCGCGCTACATCCTTTATCGGCCAGCCTCTAAGGAGGCTTTTGAATGTACCGTGGGAGCAACTCGTTCGGCCAGGGCCACGATGGCGGAGAGAACTGTTTCCTGATCCGCATATTGCGGCATGTGGCCGATGCCGGGCATTAGGATCAGCTCCGCGCCCGGCACCTCGCGGGCGAAGCACCGGCTGTGAAGATCGGTCCAGACGATCTCGTCCGCATCGCCTGCAATCACCAGCGTGGGCAGGCGGATCTCCTTGTAGCGTCCGCTCTGTTTCAGAACGCCGTCATACATGACAGCGAAGTCCTGCATGTTGACCTCGTAGGCTCTCGGCCGGAAGGCCAGTGGGATAAAACCCTTGGTTACGATGCCCTGCGGAGGCCGTTGCGGCCAGAACGTCTTTTTCTTCATCCAAGGCCGGAGCACGAGCAGGATCGGCACGGCCAATGTGCGGAACCAGAGCCAGCCCGCCCAGGAGTCGATCAGGCGGCGGTACCAGCCGATATAGCCGCCGGGCCAAGGGGTCGTGATGCCTGCGAGCACAATGATCGCGCCAGCTAGGTCGGCGTGGTCGAGAGCGAAATGCGGCACGATGGTTCCGGACCAGGAATGCCCTACGATGACAGCATTGCGGACATTCAGCTTCCGCAATGCTTCCGCCATGAGCGCCGCCTGCCGGGCGGGATCGGCCTCGGCGAGGCCGGGTTTGCGGTCGCTCCAGCCATGGCCAGGACGGTCGAGGGCGATCACCCGGTAGCGCTGCGAGAGTGCCGTACCCATCCCAAGCATGGACTCGACGAGGTTCGAGGAGGCGCCATGGAGGATCACGATGGTGCCTTGGGACGGGGCGCTCGCGGGCCCCTCCTCCCGGCAGTGAAGGCGGCAGCCCTCGACCTCGATGAAGCGGCCCGTCGGCGGGAAGCGCCTCTCGATGCTCCAGGCATAGAGATAGGTGAAGGCGGCTCCCAGGATCAGAAGAAGGAAAGGCGCAGCCAGGACGAGGACCAGGGTCATCCCGGCAAACTGGGATCAGAGATCCTGCCCGTCAACCTCGGGAGACAGCCGCGTCACGATCGTTTTGACGTCATCCATCTGCGGATTGATCTCAAGCACCTTCCGGTAGGCCTGCAGCGCCCGCGCCTTGTCGTCCGAGGCCATCAGGATGTGGCCCAGGCCCGTCCAGGCATTGAAGTGCCGGGGTTCGATCTTCAGCGCACGGTGAAGGTCCGCCATGGCGCCCACCGGATCGTCGAGCTGGTAGAACACCGTGGCGCGCTTGTACCAGGCCTCGGCCCAGTTGGGCTGGAGCGCCAAGACCCGGTCGATCAGTTCGATGGAGAGCGGAAAGTCTTTCTTGCCGAACGCTTCGGCGGCCCGGCTCAGCAGGAGATCGGCGGTGTCGGAGCCGGAGCGGGAGAAGCGCCGCTCGATCAGGGTCGCGATGCCTGAAGCCTCCCGCTCGCTCTGGGCCTTGCCGAGACGCTCGAATAGCTCGTCGAGGCTGGATGCCCTCGGAGGGTTGGGCTTGGCCGGCTGCGTCTGCTCCTTTGGGGCGTCCCTCGGGGCCTCCTTCGGACGCGCAGGCTCCTGCGCACCGACAGGGTGGGACATGAAGCTCAGCGATAGGATCAGGGCAGACGCGAAAAAGCGCATGCCGGGAGTTTTAGGGTCCCGGCATGCGCGGTCAATTCAGATTCTCGTGTGCGGCATCGCCGCACCCGCTACTTTAGCCCTGACGAGCCTTGTAGCGCTTCTGGGTCTTGTTGATGATGTAGACCCGGCCCTTGCGACGAACCAGCTGGTTGTCGCGGTGGCGGCCGCGGATCGACTTCAACGAGTTACGGATCTTCATATCCGGTCTCCTGCGGCCCCTCGGGAAGGCCGGAAAAAAGAAAAATGGTGGGCGCGGCTGGGATCGAACCAGCGACCCCTACGATGTCAACGTAGTGCTCTCCCGCTGAGCTACGCGCCCGGGAAACGGTGATGTTTGACGTCCCGTCTCGGCTGTGGGGGCGATATACCCACAAGCGGGCGCGGGCGCAAGCCTTCGCCTGGGCCTTTTTTAGGCCGCCATCATTTTATCGACCTCGGTCACGAGGTCGCGCAGATGGAACGGCTTCGACAGGACCTTCGCATCGCGAGGAGCCTGAGAATCCGGGTTGAGCGCGACGGCGGCGAAGCCCGTGATGAACATCACCTTGATGTCCGGATCGAGCTCGGTGGCCTTGCGGGCCAGCTCGATGCCGTCCATCTCGGGCATGACGATGTCCGTCAGCAGCAGCTCGAACGGTTCCTCACGCAGCCGGTTATAGGCGGAAAGGCCGTTATCGAACGAGGCTACGTCGTAGCCTGCGTTCTCCAACGCCTTCACGAGGAAGCGGCGCATGTCGTTATCGTCTTCAGCGAGAATGATCTTCATCGGTTGCTAGTCCCGAATCATAGCGAATGGGTTCAGACCTTCATGCCGGATCGGGAGTAAACAAGCCGTGAAAGAAGGACGCGGTTCCGATACGATATTGTCATGGACAGGCGACGGCGCTGCCTTACACTAGCCTGAAGACCGGCTTTTCTTCCACCATAGTCAAGTTCATTTCCTGATGCGGCCAGCCATTGTCGATGAGTTCGACCCTCCTTTCACCGTCGCCGAACCTGCCATGCAGACGGTCCCCTTCGTGTTCAACGTGCCGCATGCGGGCGCGATCTACCCGACTTCCTTCCTGACGGCCTCTCGCCTCGACTCCGTTGCGCTGAGGCGGTCAGAGGACGCTTTTGTGGACGAATTGTTCGCCTCGGTCATGGAGCTTGGCGCTCCCTTGATGACGGCGCATTTCCCGCGGGCTTTTCTCGACCTGAACCGGGAACCCTACGAACTCGACTCCCGGATGTTCGACGGGCGTCTGCCGTCCTTCGCCAATACCCGCTCCATGCGCGTGGCGGGAGGCCTAGGGACAATCCCGCGCATCGTGGCCGACGGCCAGGAAATCTATCGCTCGCGCCTGCCGGTAGACGAGGCGCTTCACCGGATCGAATGGCTCTACAAGCCCTACCACCGCACCCTGCGCCATCTGGTGCGCCGTACGTCCCGGCTCTTCGGCCATACCGTTCTCATCGATTGCCATTCCATGCCCTCCTCCAGCGTCAGCCGGGAGGAAGGGGTCAAGGCCGATATCGTGCTGGGCGACCGCTACGGGACGAGCTGTGCCACACTGCTGATCGACCTCGTGGAGGCGGCACTCAGAGGACGTGGTTACACAGTCGTGCGCAACAAGCCCTATGCGGGCGGCTTCATCACCGAACATTACGGCGAGCCTGCCCTCGGGCGGCACGCCCTGCAGATCGAGATCAACCGCGCGCTCTACATGGACGAGCGTACCTTGGGGAAGAAAACCACCTTCCCGGTGCTAGCCGACGATCTGACCCAGGCCTTTGCCCAGGTGATCGCCGATATCGAGGGCGAGCTGACCTCCCGACCCATCGCGGCGGAGTGAGCCTGGACGCTTCTCGATCAGCCCTAGACAAAGAAAAAGGCCACTGTTGCCAGCGGCCCGAAGTTTAGGGAGGAAACGCCCAAGAAGGGCATACGATACAGCGACGCCATCGCCATATCGCACTGCAATAATTACGCCGCAACGCACAAATTGCAACCGAAATTTCGCCTCCAGTTATGACTTTGTTGCATATCTGCTCGGATGAGGATCGATAGCTCTGACATAGAAGATCAGGCTGAGTAGCAGGGCTGTCGCCAAGGCTCCGAAGACGAGGCGATAGCCCTCAGGCCGGTAGAGGCCTTGCTCGGAGCGCCCCACGAGATCGATCAGCACGCCCGTCATGCTCTGGGACAGGAAGGCACCGCCCATGGTGCCGATATTCATCAGCGTGATGCCCCGACCTGTCAGGGCAGGCGGGAACAGCGATTTGCCGTGGCTGGTGAGAATGGGCGTGTAGGCCACGAAGAGACCGAACGGCACGAACCAGAGCGTGGCCCAGGGCTGAGGCAGGGGCACGAACACCAGCACGGCGAGGAGCAGGATCGTCGCCATGCTGCCGATAATAACCGGCTTTTTGTAGCTCCCCCAGAACCGGTCCATCGCCCCCCACAGCAGCATGCCGCAGATCTGCGCCGATGCCCCCAGGAGCAGGACATTGCCTCGCGTCGTGAGGTCGGCCCCATGCACGTCCGACAGCCACGGCCCGGCCCAGAGCCCGATGACGGACACGAAGCAGCCATAGGTGGCGAGATGCATGAAGAATACGGGCCAGAAGGAAGGCACCTTCAGGGCCGCGGCAACGCCCCGCAACGCAGCCCCCCAAGCCTCCTTCGGCCTGTCCGTTCCTGAGTCCTTGGGCACGAGGAAGACGATCACGAGGGTGATGGCAACCGTCAGAACAGCGACGGCCAGGAACGAGGCCCGCCAGCCGAAGGCGGCCGCCGAGGCCGCCAGGGGAGCCGTCGCTGCCAGGGTCCCGATATTGGCCAAGCCCATCTGCAGGCTCGTGAGGCCGGCAAAGCGCTCCGGCGGAAAGCGCCGCGCATAGATCACCAGCGGTGCCATGAAGAAGGTGGAGCAGCCGAGCCCCATCAGCACCCGGGCGACAATGAGGAGGGAGGCCGAGGGGGCGAGCGCGAAAAGGACGGTGCCGAGAACCGTCAGCACGGCTGTAGCCAGCATGGTGCGCTTGGGGCCATAGCGGTCGATCAGGATGCCGATGGGGATCTGGACCGCCGCGAAGGAGAAGAAGAAGGCGCTGGAGAGAAGCCCCGTCTGGGTGGCCGAGAGATCGAGTTCCCGGGCAAGGTCGTTGGCGATGACCCCGATGGAGTTGCGCAGGAACTGGCTAACCGCATAGATCGAGACCAGGGCCACAATCAGGAACAGGGCCGTTTCCGAGCGGGTCGGGCCGGGCTTGGGCGCAAAATCCATGCGATCTCGATCCTTATTCGCCGCCGCTCTCTTGCCGCGCGACAGGCGCTTGATAAAAGCTCACCGCAGGCGGGCCAAGGCCGCCCGGGCTATTCTTTCAGGGGATTGGGACGCCATGGCGCTCATCGACTTCACGCAATTCGTCAACGAGCTCGCGACCCAGTCAGGCCAGGCGATCCTTCCCTTCTTCCGCACCGCCATTGCCACGGAGGACAAGTCCCGCGGCGGCGCCTTCGATCCGGTGACGGAGGCGGACCGGGCGGGCGAGGCGACCATGCGCCACCTCATCAAGCGCAGCTTTCCCACCCATGGCATCATCGGCGAGGAGTTCGGCGCCGAGCGGCCGGAGGCTGATTACGTCTGGGTTCTCGACCCCATCGACGGCACCCGCGCCTTCATCGCAGGCCTTCCCACCTGGGGCACGCTGATCGGCCTGACATACAAGAAGCAGCCGGTCTTCGGCATGATGCACCAGCCCTTCACGGGCGAGTGCTTCTTCGGCGACACCGGCAGCGCGACCTATCGCGGCCCCGGCGGCGAGCGCAAGCTCAAGGTCCGCCGCTGTGCATCGCTCAAGGATGCGGTGATCTCCACCACGAGCCCGCGTCTGTTCGCCGGCGACGAGCTGCGTGCCTACGACCGGGTGGAGAGCGTCGCCCGCCTCGCCCGCTACGGCTGCGATTGCTATGCCTATTGCATGCTGGCGGCGGGTCACATCGATCTCGTGGTCGAGTCGGGCCTAAAGCCTTACGACATCGCGGCCCTGATCCCGATCATCGAGGGCGCCGGCGGCATCGTCACCGCCTGGGACGGCGGCTCGGCCGCCGAGGGCGGGCGCATCGTCGCTGCGGGCGACCGCCGGGTCCACGCCGCTGCCATCGAGCTGCTCAGCCGATAAGCCCACCTCAGCCAGATCGCGCTTTCCAGGCGCGACCGGATCGGGCGTTCCCGGGATGAAGGCATCGAAGGCGGCCCAGAACTGCTCCCGAACCACATTCCGCTCCATCAGGATTTCATGCCGGGCGCCCGGGATGACGATGACGCGGCCTGCTTTCAGCCGCGAGGCGAAGCGCTCCGTTGCCGGCGTCGCGCAGACGGGGTCCGCGCCAGCCGCCACGATGAGCGTGGGCAGGCGGATCTTGATGGAATAGCGCGGATCGGCGAAGCGCTTCATGAACCGGAAGGCGCCGTCGAGCCAAGCCACGGTCGGTGCCCCGATGGCGCCGGCCCCGATGGCGTGGGCAGCCTCAGCGTTGCGGGCGTAGCGGACAGGATCGGATGTCAGGCGATTGCCCTTGAACGGCAGGGTAGCGATGGAGGTCTCGCCACCGCCGGGCACGAACATCTTGCCCATGCCGAGGAGCCGCAGGAACCGCGCGAAGAAGGCTGTGGCGTGGGTGCGCTTGATGATGCACAGGGCGATCATCGGCGTCGTGGTCACGAGGCGGCGGAAGGGCAGCCAGGTCTCGTAGGCTGCATTCAGGGCAATGGCCCCGCCCATGGAATGGGCCAGCCCGAAATGCGGCTCCGGCATGTGCGGCACCAGGATCTGGTCGCGGATCGCCTCGAGGTCGTGACGGAAGTCGGAGAAGCGCCGGACGTGGCCCTTGCGAGGGTTGCTCACCTGCCGGCCCGAGAGCCCCTGCCCGCGCCAGTCGAAAGCCACCACGGCAAAGCCGCGGTCGAGCAGCTCGCCCACCACCTCGAAATACTTCTCGATGAACTCCGCCCTGCCCTGCAGGATGCAGATTGTGCCCTGCGGCTCCTCGGTCTCCGGCATCCAATACGCGGCCCGCAGCGCGATCCCATCGCGGGTGGTCACACTGACCAGCTTTGGCTCGCCGGGTATGGGATTGTCAGGGGTGGTGATGAATTCCACAGTGGGGTCCAACTCGGGGTTCCAACTCGAAAGCGTGACCTCTTTATAGGGCATCTCGGGCTTAAGGAACGGCCCTCTTGAAAGCAACCATATCCGCTCCCAAATCGAGGGCGTGCCGGCCATGATGGCGGCATGAAACCCGGATCCAGCCTTATGAAGGTGGATCTTCCCTGACTGCATGTTGCTTCAAGCGGAGAATATGCCATGCGACAGTTTGATCTTGCTCCCCTGTACCGCAATACGGTCGGCTTCGACCGCCTGTTCTCGATGCTCGACCAGATGGTCGGCGTCGATGCGGCTCCGAGCTACCCGCCCTACAACATCGAGCGCACCGGCGAGAATGCCTATCGCATCTCCATTGCGGTGGCCGGCTTCACCGATCGCGACCTGACAGTCGAGGTGAAGGAAAACGCCCTTTCCGTGCGCGGCGAGCGCAAGCCTTCGGAAGAGCGCAAAGTCGACGTGCTCCACCAGGGCATCGCCGCCCGCAGCTTCGATCGGCGCTTCCAGCTGGCCGATGGAGTGCAGGTGGTGGGCGCAGCCCTCGAGCACGGCCTGCTCCACCTCGATCTCGTGCGCGAGATCCCAGAGGCCAAGAAGCCGAAGCTCATCCCGATTTCCTCGAACGGCGCTCAGCAGACCATCGAGGCGAAAGCTGCATAATCGTCTAATTAAGGCCCAAACGAATAGCGCCCCGGTACATGCCGGGGCGCTTTTTTGTTTTTGAAGTCCTGGTCCTTGGTAAAATCCCGCTGGGGCTGGAGGGCTGCCCCGTCGGTCAAGGGTCTCTTGAAATGACCATTCGCGCGTGAATGCGGCAGGGTTAGGGCAATCACTCCGCGGCTTGGCGCGATACCTCGGAAGAGGCGATCTCCAGAAGCTTGCGCACGTCCTCCTCCTGGGTGGCCCAGGAGGCGACGAGGCGGATCAGAACCTCGTTCTCTCCAACCCGCTCGGCTTCCGGCAGGCTCAGCTCGGTCCAGGGACTGTAGAGGATTCCGGCCGTCTTCAGCACCTGGTTCAGGGTCTGCGGGATGATCGGAAACACCTCGTTGGCCTCGGTCGGCCAGGCGAGACGCACGCCGGGCAGCCGCATCAGACCCTCCGACAGGAGCTTGGCCATGCGGTTGGCGTGGCGGGCATTGGAAAGCCAGTGATCGTCCGCGAAGTAGCCCTCGAACTGCGCCGCGATGAGCCGGCCCTTGGAGATGATCTGCCCGGCCCGCTTGGAGCGATAGTCCAGCGCCTCCGCCAACTCGGGCTTGAACACCACAATGGCTTCGGCCATGAGGCCGCCGTTCTTGGTGGCGCCGAAGGAGAGGATGTCGGCACCCTGCTTCCAGGTCATCTCAGCCGGGGTGCAGCCGAGCGCCACGAGCGCATTGGCGAAGCGCGCGCCGTCCATGTGGAAAGACAGGCCATGCTCGCGGCAGACCTGCCCCAGAGCAGCGAGTTCGCCGAGGCTATACACGAGACCGCCTTCGCTCACCTGCGAGATCGAGAGCGCCTTCGGCGGCATCTGCTTTACGGCCTTGGGCAGGCTCTTCAGGTACGCGGCGACGTCTTCCGCTTGCAGCTTGGCACCGACGCCCGGCAGGCCCACAAGCTTGGCGCCGTGCATGAAGAATTCCGGCGCCCCGCATTCATCATCGATGATGTGAGCCTCGCGGTGGCAGACGCAGAGGCCATAGGGCGGCACGGCGGACGAGAGAGCCAGGGCGTTGGCGGCAGTCCCTGTAGTGGCGAAGAACACGGAGACCTCGCGCTCGAACAGATCGTTGAACCTTGCCCTCACCCGCTTCGAGATCTCGTCGTTTCCATAGGCCGCCATGGCTCCCACATTGGCTTGCACGATGGCCTGGAGAACGGGGGCGCTGGCGCCCACGGTGTTGTCGCTCGCAAAGTTCATATCTTGTCTCCTCGGGGGCGCACCCTGGCGAAGGCATCCGACATGTCAAGAGCATTGACCCATCGGTGGAGACTTGCGTCTCAATGGGACAAAAAGCTGCTTTTGTTACATTCCGAGTCGTCGCCTTGTAACTTTTGTCTAAAATTTTTCTAAACCCACTTGTGCCCTGCAGCGAAGTCTGGCAGGTTGCAGTCATTAGGACAGCGATACTGTCCCTTTTGGGGTGCCTGCACCCTTCCTTTGACGCCCTGGGGTTTTCTTGATGCTTCGCACCACGCGAACGAAACGAGATACCACGAAAGCCGCCCGCAAAGCGTGGGCGGGACGGGCGACGCTGGGCTGACCTCGAACAGCCCAAAGGATGCCCGCGAGGAGCGGGCTCCCCTGCCGGACCCACCTCTCGAAACCTGAAGAAGCGGCGGGCATCCGGACGATCCGATCATCCGGCAGGCCCAAAAGCCGCCTTAAAGAAAAGCGCATCGTGCGGAAAAGTGGACCCGGTTTTCCGAGCCACACGATGCGCAAGCTAGAAACGGAGCATTGGATTGATCCCAAAAGTGGTGTCCACTTTTTGGGTCCGATGCTCAGATGACGCGTTCGGATGTGAGGACCAGCCATGAGCGACGTGCCGACCAAGAGCCTGGAAGCCCAAGTGCCAAGCCGCACGGCCAATGCAGCCGATATGGTCAAAGTCGTGCGCGATCCGGGCCTGCCCGTCGCTCAGGGGCTCTACGATCCGAGGAACGAGCAGGATTCATGCGGCGTCGGCTTCATCGCCGACATGAAGAACCGCAAGTCGCACGAGATCGTCGAGCAGGGTCTCGCGATCTTGCATAACCTCGACCACCGCGGCGCGGTGGGTGCCGACCCCAAGATGGGCGACGGCTGCGGCATCCTGGTTCAGATCCCGCACAAGTTCTTCGCGGCAGAATGCGCCAAGGTCGGCATCTGGCTGCCAGAGGCGGGCCAGTACGGCGCCGGCCATTTGTTCATGCCCCGCGACCCCGAAGGCTTCAAGCTCGTCGAGGAGATCGTCACCAAGGCGATCACGGACGAGGGCCTGCAGGTGCTCGGCTGGCGCGACGTGCCGGTGGATTCGAGCGATCTCGGTGAGAGCGTGAAGGCCACCGAGCCTCTGCACCGTCAGATCTTTGTCGGTAAAGGCAAGGGTATGGACGACGCCGAGACCTTCGAGCGTCGCCTGTTCATCGCCCGCAAGGTCATCTCGAACGCCGTCTACGATATGAAGGACGAGCGCACGAAGGGCTATTACCCCGTCAGCCTGTCCTCGCGCACCATCGTCTACAAGGGCATGGTGCTGGTCACGCAGCTGCGCGACTACTACCTCGACCTGCAGGATCCGCGCTTCGAGAGCGCCATCGCCCTCGTGCACCAGCGCTTTGCCACCAACACCTTCCCGACCTGGCAGCTCGCGCACCCCTACCGCATGGTCGCCCATAACGGCGAGATCAACACGCTGCGCGGCAACGTGAACTGGATGGCGGCCCGCCAGGCCTCCGTCGATTCCGAACTCTTCGGCAACGACATCTCGAAGCTGTGGCCGATCTCCTACGAGGGCCAGTCCGACACCGCCTGCTTCGACAACGCCCTCGAGTTCCTGGTGCGCGGCGGCTACACGCTCTCGCACGCCATGATGATGCTGATCCCGGAAGCCTGGGCCGGCAACAAGCTCATGAACGACGACCGGCGCGCCTTCTACGAGTATCACGCCGCCCTCATGGAGCCGTGGGACGGCCCCGCCGCCGTGTGCTTCACGGACGGCAAGCAGATCGGCGCGACGCTCGACCGCAACGGCCTGCGTCCCGCCCGCTATCTCGTGACCGACGACGGCCTCGTGGTGCTCGCCTCCGAGATGGGCGTGCTGCCGATCCCGGAGGAGAAGATCGTCGAGAAGTGGCGCCTGCAGCCGGGCAAGATGCTCCTCATCGATCTGGAAGAAGGCCGCATCGTCTCCGATGACGAGATCAAGCAGCAGCTCTCAAACGCGCACCCTTACAAGGAGTGGCTCAAGCGCACACAGATCGTGCTGGAAGACCTGAAGCCCGTGCAGGCCAGAGAGTCGCGCACGGACGTGTCGCTCCTCGACCGCCAGCAGGCCTTCGGCTACACGGCGGAAGACCTCAAGCTCCTCATGCAGCCCATGGCCGTCACCGGCCAGGAGGCCGTCGGCTCCATGGGATCGGACACGCCGATCTCCGCGCTCTCCGACAAGTCGAAGCTGCTCTACACCTACTTCAAGCAGAACTTCGCCCAGGTGACGAACCCACCGATCGACCCGATCCGCGAGGAGCTCGTCATGAGCCTCGTGTCGTTCATCGGCCCGCGCCCGAACATCCTTGACTTAGAGGGCACCTCGCGCCGCAAACGCCTGGAAGTGCGCCAGCCGATCCTCACCAACGCGGATCTGGAAAAGATCCGCTGCATCGGCCATTTCGAGGACCGCTTCGACACCAAGACCCTCGACATCACCTATGACGCGGAGCTCGGCGCATCCGCCCTCGACGGCGCGGTGGACCGGCTCTGCGACCGCGCGGAAGCGGCGGTGCACGGCGGCTACAACATCATCATCCTGTCCGACCGCATGGTCGGCCCGGACCGCATTCCGATCCCTGCGCTGCTGGCCACTGCAGCCGTGCACAACTACCTTATCCGGAAAGGGCTTCGCACCTCCGTCGGCCTCGTGGTGGAGAGCGGCGAACCGCGCGAGATTCATCACTTCGCCTGCCTTGCCGGCTACGGCGCGGAAGCGATCAATCCTTATCTGGCCTTCGAGACGATCGCCGCCATGCACGCAGCCGGCGAGCTGCCGCAAGAGGTGGACGCGGACGAGGCGGTCAAGCGCTACATCAAGTCCATCGGCAAGGGCCTGCTCAAGGTCATGTCCAAAATGGGCATCTCCACCTATCAGTCCTATTGCGGCGCGCAGATCTTCGACGCGATCGGCCTCCGTTCCGACTTCGTGGCGCGTGACTTCTTCGGCACCGCGACCACCATCGAAGGCATCGGCATGAACGAGGTGGCGGAGGAGAACGTGCGCCGCCACCGCGACGCCTTCGGCGACGCACCGATCTACCGCAACGCGCTCGATGTGGGCGGCGAATACGCCTACCGTACGCGTGGCGAGGTGCATGCCTGGAACCCGGATACGGTTGCGACGCTCCAGCACGCCGTGCGCCTGAACGCGCTGGACCGCTACCGCGAGTTCGCGCGCCTCGTGAACGAGCAGGACAACGAGCTCAAGACCATCCGCGGCCTCTTCCGTATCAAGAGCGCGGAGGAGACGGGACGCGCGCCCGTGCCGCTGAACGAGGTCGAGTCCGCGCAGGACATCGTGAAGCGCTTCTCCACGGGCGCCATGTCCTTCGGATCGATCTCGAAGGAAGCGCACGAGACTCTGGCGCTCGCCATGAACGCCATCGGCGGCAAGTCGAACACCGGCGAGGGCGGCGAGGAGCCGGAGCGCTTCCGGCCGCTGGCGAACGGCATGTCCAAGCGTTCCGCCATCAAGCAGGTGGCCTCCGGCCGCTTTGGCGTGACGACGGAATATCTTGTCAATGCCGACATGATGCAGATCAAGGTGGCTCAAGGTGCCAAGCCCGGCGAGGGCGGACAGCTGCCCGGCCACAAGGTTGACGCCAAGATCGCCCGCGTGCGCCACTCGACTCCGGGCGTCGGCCTCATCTCGCCGCCGCCGCACCACGACATCTACTCCATCGAAGATCTGGCGCAGCTGATCTTCGACCTGAAGAACGTGAACCCCTCGGCCGCCGTGTCGGTGAAGCTTGTCGCCGAAGTCGGCGTCGGCACAGTGGCGGCGGGCGTTGCCAAGGCGCGCGCCGATCACATCACGATCTCAGGATTCGAGGGCGGTACGGGTGCCTCTCCCCTCACCTCGCTCAAGCATGCGGGCTCGCCCTGGGAGATCGGCCTCGCCGAAACTCAGCAGACCCTCGTGCTCAACCGTCTGCGTGGCCGTGTGGCGCTCCAGGCCGATGGCGGCCTGCGTACAGGACGTGACGTGGTGATCGCAGCGTTGCTCGGTGCCGACGAATACGGCTTCTCGACCGCGCCGCTGATTGCAGCCGGCTGCATCATGATGCGCAAGTGCCATCTCAACACCTGCCCGGTGGGAGTAGCCACGCAGGACCCGGTGCTGCGCAAGCGCTTCAAGGGACTTCCTGAGCATGTCATCAACTACTTCTTCTTCGTCGCAGAGGAAGTGCGCGAGCTGATGGCCGAGATGGGCTTCCGCAATGTGGAGGAGTTGATCGGCCAGTCCGATCTCCTCGACAAGAACGGGGCCATCGATCACTGGAAGGCGAAGGGACTCGACTTCACCAAGCTCTTCCACAAACCGGATGTGCCGGCGAACGTGGCGACTCGCCATCTGGAGCGTCAGGTTCACCCGATTGCGGACGTGCTCGACCGCACGTTCATCGCGCAGGCCGGTGCGGCCCTGGAGAGCGGCGAGGCTGTCACCATCGAATCGACGGTGAAAAGCTCCGACCGTACGGTGGGTGCGATGCTCTCCGGCGAGGTCGCCAAGCGCTACGGCCATGAGGGCCTGCCCGACGACACGATCACCGTGAAGCTGAAGGGCACCGCAGGCCAGAGCTTCGGCGCATGGCTGGCCGCCGGCGTAACGCTGAACCTGGAAGGTGAAGCGAACGACTATGTCGGCAAGGGCCTGTCGGGCGGCAAGATCATCATCAGCCCCTCGACCCGGTCCAAGGCTCTGCCTGAGAACTCCATCGTGGTCGGCAACACGGTGATGTACGGGGCCATTGGCGGCGAGGCCTATTTCCGTGGTGTTGCGGGCGAGCGCTTCGCCGTGCGCAACTCGGGTGCCATCGCGGTGGTCGAGGGCACGGGCGATCACGGCTGCGAGTACATGACCGGCGGCCTCGTGGTCGTGCTAGGCCAGACCGGCCGCAACTTCGCGGCGGGCATGTCGGGCGGCATCGCCTATGTTCTCGACGAGGACGGCACGTTCACCAAACGCTGCAACCTGTCCATGGTCGATCTCGAACCCGTCGAGGAGGAGGAGGACCTGATGCGCCGCCTCCACCATCACGGCGGCGATCTGGAGACCAAGGGCCGCATCGACATCATGGCCAACATGTCAGGCCCCGATGAAGAGCGCCTGATGCAGCTCATCACCAACCACCACACCTACACGGGCTCGACGCGCGCCAAGGAGATCCTCGACAACTGGACGACCTACCGCACCAAGTTCGTGAAGGTCATGCCGGTCGAGTATCGCCGCGCGCTCCAGGAGATGGATCGTCTCCGGAACCTGCAGGCGGCGGAATAAGGATTGTAAGGGGCAAACCCATGGGCAAGGTCACAGGCTTTCTCGAATACGACCGGCAGGAGCAGAAGTATCAGCTCGCCGGTGAGCGCGTGCGCCACTTCCGCGAGTTCACGCTGCCGCTGGACACCAACGATCTGCGCAAGCAGGCGGGGCGCTGCATGGATTGCGGCATCCCGTTCTGCCACGGGCCGACGGGCTGTCCGGTGCACAACCAGATTCCCGACTGGAACGATCTGGTCTGGCAGGACGACTGGGAGGAGGCTGCGCGCAACCTCCACACCACCAACAACTTCCCCGAGTTTACGGGCCGCATCTGCCCGGCGCCCTGCGAGGAAGCCTGCACGCTCAACCTCGAAAACCAGCCGGTCACCATCAAGACCATCGAGCAGGCCATCGCCGACAAGGCTTGGGAGATGGGCTTCGTGAAGCCGGAGCCGGCGGAGGTTCAGACCGGCAAGCGCGTGGCCGTGATCGGCTCAGGTCCCGCCGGCATGGCGGCCGCCCAGCAGCTCGCCCGTGCAGGCCACGAGGTGCACGTGTTCGAGCGTCAGGCGAAGCCCGGCGGGCTGCTGCGCTACGGCATCCCGGACTTCAAAATGGAGAAGTACCACATCGACCGCCGCGTGAAGCAGATGGAAGCGGAAGGTGTAGTCTTCCATTGCGGCGTGAACATCGGCGTCGACCGCAGCTTTGCCTCGCTCCACAACGAGTTCGACGCAGTGCTGTTCGCTGGCGGCGCGGAGGATCCGCGCAACCCGGACCTGCCGGGTCAGGAACTCGCCGGTGTGTATTACGCCATGCCCTACCTCACTCAGGCCAACCAGCGCATGGGGCACGAGGAAGTCACCGAGGAGCCGATCCTTGCGGGTGGGAAGCATGTGATCGTGATTGGCGGCGGCGACACGGCGTCCGACTGTGTCGGCACCGCGTTCCGTCAGGGCGCCCTCTCCGTGACGCAGCTCGACATCCGTCCCAAGCCGCCGGAGCGGGAGGACAAGCTCACCGTGTGGCCCTATTGGCCGACCAAGATGCGCACCTCCTCATCACAGGCGGAAGGCGCGGAGCGCGAGTTCCAGGCTGCCACGCTCGGTGTCGTCGGTAAAAAGGGCCGCGTCTCTGGCGTGCAATGCGCCCGTGTGGACGAGAAGCGCCAGCCCATCCCCGGCAGCGAGTTCATCCTCAAGGCCGATCTCGTCTTCATCGCCATCGGCTTTGCCGGCTCGGTGAAGGAAGGTCTGCTTGAGCAGTCCGCCGTCGCCATGGATCGGCGCGGCAACGTGGTGGCCGACGAAAAGAGCTACAGGACGTCGAACGACAAGGTCTTCGTCGCCGGCGACATGCGCCGCGGCCAGTCGCTGGTGGTGTGGGCCATCCGCGAGGGCCGTCAGGCCGCCCGGTCCATCGACACCTTCCTGATGGGCTCCAGCACCCTGCCGGAGTGAAAGCTTCAAACCTCTCGTAGAAGATGGGGCCTGCATCCGACAGCCCACTTGGGAAAACCTAGCAGGCTGTCGGAACCTCAGTGAGTTCGATGATGCGCGCAGTGCAATTGGGACATGCGTCCTGCTAACCATCCGAACTGAGATCAATAAGGGCCACTTGAGATTTTCACGACAATCCTGAAATCCTTTTTGCCAATCTGGCTGTCAACCGAGATATTCTCGTAAGAGTCATAAGGCCGGTCATTAATATCGATCTCGACGCCTTCCTTGGGAAGAGGCTCTTGCTGAACATAGTTGTCGAGCGCCTTTTTTTCGTCGGCAAAATCAAGTTTCTCGTCAGCGAATTTTAGCTTCGCCGCCGAGCTCTTCTCCAGCAAGGAGAGTAATTCAACGGACTTCTTGTATTGCCAACCGGCAACATGGGTCTCTGCTTGTCTCTCCTTGAGAATGAAAATGTAGGTTCGGCTCAGATACTCACAGGTCCTTTGCTCCAACCGAAGAGTGACATCCTTATTGAGGGTGATTATCTCGGTTGCGAGTCCCGTGGACTTGTTCAGCCGAAAACCGCCGTTACTGAACATCGGCTTCGGCCGGTCCAGGGGGCAATTATCTGCCCAGAAATCAGCCCACGCCGTTGTCGGCAGCATTCCGAGAAGCAGGCTCAAGTAAACAGCGCGGTTCAACACCAACATATTCAAGCACCTTTCCACAGCATATCGTTACTAAGTATCGTAACGAACTAATGAAGCTGCGGCCGTGTCCTGGGACACGTGGTGTTCTGCTGCTGCTTAACGGCGCGATGTCATGAGGGTGGCCAACGAAAATCGTCGGCTCGACCCGGCCGCGAGTTGGGAGCAACTCCGGTGCGCAAGGCACGCTGGATCGTGTAGGCATTGTCCCCGGTGAGCTTTGGCGGCGCCGACACGAGCGTGCCGCCCGGCGCGACGTCCTGGCGGGTCAGCGGCAGAACCGGCCCGACCAGCGGCTTCTGCGGCAGGGCAACCGGAACGGCGGCATCCGGCGGAGGCGGCACTGATGCCTCGATGGCAGGTGTGGCCGATCCATCGGCAGGCGCGATCTGTGCGGGATCAGGCGCGGCGGCCGTCGCCGTTCCGCCTAAGCCCAGGACCCGCTTGATTTCCGTATCGGCGAAGAAGGCCACCTTACGCGCACCAGCCCGGGTGAAGAAGATGCCCTCGTTGGTCCGAAGCTTGGTTGGATCTCCATCCACATCCGGGCCGATATCGGTGTAGCGGTTCTCCTCGTCTACGAAGCCCGGCCAGATGTCCACATAGACCCCGCCGCTGCGCTGGACGCTCTCCTTGTAGATCTCGTTCATGGCGACGAGATCGTCGGAAAGCTTGCTGTTCTTCATGGGCGGCAGGCCGATCCAGATGAACGGGGCCTTGCGCTCCTTCAAAGCGACCGTGATCGCATCGATCCGCTGACGGTAGAGTTCCTTCCAGCGGTCGGACAGAGGCTCCACGCTCTCGTCGACGTCCCGAATCGACTGCCGGTCGTTAGTGCCCAGCATGACGACGGCTATCGAGGTTTTCTGCCCGCCGTCGAGGGTTGCCTTGATGAAGTTGGGCCAGTCGGCCGGGTCGCTGCGAACGAGATTCGTGTCGCTTCTCACCTTGGAGACGACCGCGACGTCCTGGTCGTCGCTGAAATGGGCATCGAGCCCCTGCCGGGCATAGCTCGCCAGTGCATCGCCGAACACCACCACATGGGTGCTCGGATTGACCTTCGGCTTTTCCTGCTTGGCCACGGCCGCCGGCGGCGGCGCGGACCTGCGGGGTCTTGAGACGGGGGCGCGCGCCGGCGGCGGAGGCTCGTCCCGAGCGCCGAAGAAACGCCGGATGCTGAAGCCCTGCTGCGGCTGGGGTTGTGCCGGCTGCACGAGCTTCCCAGGGTAATAGCCGGGGGGATAAGCCCGCTGATCCCGGTAGCCCGGCTGCTGGTAGGAGCCGGACTGCGCGAGGGCTGCATCAACCCCGCCCGCTACAAGGAGCAGGGCCAGGGTCATACGGCGAAGAATCGGCACTATTCTCATAGGCGGTTCCATCCTAATCCGGACCAGCCTGGGTGTAGAGCCGTAGGGTAGCTCCGTCAGCGGGTCGCGCGCAGTTCGCGCAGCACAGCATAATCCGCATAGCCATCCGGGATCAAACCACGCCGAAGCTGGAAGTTCCGAACTGCCTCCCGGGTCTTGGAGCCGAACTTGCCGTCCGTGTCGCCCTCATAGAAGCCGAGACGCGCCAGACGCTCCTGCATTTCCTGGCGCTGGTCCTTGTCCAGCATGGGTTCCTTGGGCCAAGCGGCCTGGATCGGCTGCCCGCCCATGAGGCGGTCGCCGAGATGTGCCACGCCCATGGCGTAGGCATCTGAGGAATTATAAGATTTGATCACGTCGTAGTTCTTGGTGACCAGGAAAGCCGGACCGCCCGCTCCGCCCGGCAGGAACAGCGAGGCCTCGCCTGCCTGCGGTATGGCCTTGCCGTCGACCCGATGCAGGCCGAGCGTCTGCCATTGGGCGAAGTTTTGCTTCAGGGTGCGGAAATCGAAACCCTTCGGCAGTTGGACCTCGAAGCCCCACGGGAGCCCCGGCTCCCAGCCGTGCTGGCGCAGGTAATTGGCCGTGGACGCCATGGCATCCGGCACCGAGGACCAGATGTCCCGCACCCCGTCCCGGTTGCCGTCAACGGCGTATTTCATGAAGCTCGATGGCATGAACTGGGTCTGGCCCATAGCGCCTGCCCAGGAGCCAAGCATCTTGGAGCGATCCACATGCTCCTGCTCCAGGATCTGGAGAGCGGTGAGCAGTTCCTCGCGGAAGAAATCGGCGCGATAGCCCGTATAGGCCAGGGTCGACAGCGCCCGGATGGCGTAGATCGAGCCGGTGAAGCTGCCGAAATTGGTCTCCATGCCCCAGACGCCAATCACCACGGAGCGCGGAACGCCGTAGGTCTTCTCGACCATGCCGAGCGTCTTCGACCACTCGGCCACCATTTCCTGGCCGCGCTTCAGGCGCTCTGCGGAGATGGATCCGTTGATGTAGTCCCAGATCGGACGGACGAACTCGGACTGCTTCTTGGTGAGCGCGATGATCTTGGCATCGGGCTCGACGCCCCGGAATGCCTCGTTGAAGGTGGCCTGCGAGACGCCCCGCGCCTTGGCCTCGGGCCAGAGCCCCTGCACGAAGCGCTGGAAGCCGGCTTGCGACGCCTCCTGCGCCTGAACGGGCGGCGCCATGAGCCCCACACCGGCGGTGAGGCTCAAACCGAGAAGGAGGGCGCCGGAGAGGCGGCGCACCAGAAGCTGACGCATGGGGGTCGCTCACGGAAACAGGACAAATCGCCCTGCCATTGCGACACTACGAGAGTTAACACCCGGTTGACACCTAGCCTTATAGGTAGGGTCCTATGCGGCTTTTCGACCCGCCAGAGTCTGCTCCCAGCGTAGCGCCTGGTCGACGATCTGCTCCAGATCGTCGTGCTGCGGCGTCCAGCCGAGGCTACGGATCTTGTCGACCTTCGCCACGAGCTGGGCTGGATCGCCCGGTCGGCGCGGGCTCAGGCGGACCTCGAAATCAATGCCCGAGACCTTTTTGACCACGTCGACAACCTCCAGGACCGAAGCGCCATGGCCGTAGCCGCAATTCATGATCGTGCAGTCGCCGCCGTTGCGCAGATGCTGCAGGGCGACGAGATGGGCCCGGGCGAGGTCGTCGACCTGGATGTAATCGCGCACGCAGGTGCCGTCCGGGGTGGCGTAATCCGTGCCGAACACATCGAGATGGGGCCGCTGGCCGAGCGCGGCTTGAGCCGCCACCTTGATAAGGTGGGTGGCCTGCGGGGTCGACTGGCCGGAGCGGCCCTTCGGGTCGGCGCCGGCGACGTTGAAGTAGCGCAGGATGGCATAACGCAGGCCATGGGCCGTGTGGGCATCCTGCAGCATCCACTCGGACATGAGCTTGCTGCGGCCGTAAGGATTGATCGGCACGAGCGGCATGTCCTCGGTCAGCAGGGGCGCCTCGGCATTGCCGTAAACCGCGGCCGTGGACGAGAAAACGAAGTTCCTGATGCCCTTCTGGACCGCCGTCTCAAGAAGCGCCCGGGTCTTCACGGTGTTGCCGAAGTAATAGCCCAGTGGGTCGGTGACGGATTCCGGCACCACGATCTTGGCGGCAAAATGCAGGATGCTGTCGATGCCGTGCTCGTCGATGATGCTGGACACCAGGGCCTGATCGCTCACGTCGCCGGCAACAAAGGTGGCCTCCTGCGGCACGGCCCAGCGGAAGCCGGTCGACAGGTTGTCGAGCACCACCACCGTCTCGCCCGCATCCAGAAGCTCGAGCACCATGTGACTGCCGATATAGCCCGCGCCGCCCGTCACCAGTACCGCCATGTCCATCTCCGAAAAACTGCCCCATTCAGCAGCTTAACCAAAACGCTTCAGCTTCAATTCAGGTCCCGAGCTTCAATGAAGAAGCGCGTCCGGATGAAACAAGCCGGGGCGTACCGCGTTATGGGTAGCCGAAGCTTGGCAGTTGTCGGTTTCCTTTTCCGGGTCCTGTCTTAGATTATCCCTCCACCTTTCTGCTCAATTATGGCTCATTCAATGAAGCGTATCCGCAAAGCAGTCCTGCCCGTCGCCGGTCTCGGCACCCGGTTCCTGCCCGCCACCAAGGCCGTGCCCAAGGAGATGCTGTGCGTTGTCGACCGTCCCGTGGTGCAGCACGTGGTCGATGAGGCCCGCGCCGCCGGGATCGAGCACTTCATCTTCGTCACCGGCCGCAACAAGGCCGTGATCGAGGACCATTTCGATATCGCCTACGAGCTCAACCGCACGCTCGAGGGCCGTGGCAAGACCAAGGAACTGGAGATCCTGGCGAAGGACCAGCCCCAGGCTGGTCAGACGAGCTTCACCCGCCAGCAGGAGCCCCTGGGCCTGGGCCATGCGGTCTGGTGCGCCCGGGAACTGGTGGGCGACGAGCCCTTCGCGGTGATCCTGCCCGACATGCTCAGCCGCGGCTCCATGGAGCAGATGATCTCGGCCTACGACAAGCACGGCGGCAACATCATCGCCGTGGAGGAAGTGCCCGAGGACCAGACCCATCAATACGGCATCGTCTCGGTGGGTCAGGAATTCGGCCAGACCTTCGAGATCACCGGCATGGTGGAAAAGCCCCCGAAGGGCACCGCGCCATCGAACTACATCATCTCGGGCCGCTACATCCTGCAGCCCCAGGTCTTCGACCTTCTCTCGACCCAGGAACGCGGCGCCGGCAACGAGATCCAGCTGACCGATTCCATGATCCGCCTCATGAAGGAGCAGCCCTTCTTCGGCATGAAGTACCAGGGCAGGACCTACGACACCGGCTCGAAGATCGGCTTCCTCATGGCCAACGTGGCCTATGCCCTGGAGCGCGAGGAGCTCTCGGCGGAGTTCCGCCAGGAGCTCGAAGCCGTGCTGCGGCAGAAGTAAGCGGCTCCGGGTTCCGCCGAAGGGTTCCGCATGGCCGCCCGCTTATGCTAAAGGGGCGGCCATGGCACTTGCAAAATCCGCACCCCACTCGCCCGATCCGGCGGTCCAATCCGCCCTGCGTACGCTCGAGACCGAGCGGGACGGCCTGACGATCCTGATGGAGGCCATCGGCAACGGCCTTGGGCAACCCTTCACGGCTGCGGTCGAGACCATTGCCGCAGCAAAAGGCCGAGTCATCGTCACCGGCATGGGCAAGTCCGGCCATGTGGGCCGCAAGATGACCGCCACCTTCGCTTCGACCGGCACACCCGCCCATTACGTCCACCCGGCGGAGGCGAGCCACGGCGATCTGGGCATGATCCAGACCGACGACGTGATCATCGCCCTGTCCTGGTCGGGAGAGACGGCGGAGCTTGCCGATATCATCGGTTATTCCCGCCGTTTCCGGGTTCCCCTGATCGCCATGACCTCCAATGCGGAATCGACCCTGGGGCGCGCCGCCGACATCTGCCTGACCCTGCCGAAAGCCAAGGAGGCCTGCCCCAACGGGCTCGCGCCCACCACATCGACCACGATCCAGCTGGCCCTTGGCGATGCCTTGGCCGTCGCCTTGCTGGAGCGGCGTGGCTTCACGGCCGACAACTTCCGGGTCTTCCACCCGGGCGGGAAGCTCGGCGCACGGCTCAAGCTCGTGCGCGAGATCATGCACAAGGACGAACGCCTGCCGATCGTCGGCGTCGAAGCCCGCATGGGCGAGGCGATCGAGGAGATCGGCCGCAAGGGCTTTGGTACCGTCATCGTGGTCAACAGCGACGGCACGCTCGCCGGCATCGTCACCGACGGCGACCTGCGCCGCAACCTGAGGCCCGACCTCGCGACGCTGCCGGTCACGGCGATCATGACCAAGACCCCGCGCACCATCGCGCCGGACGCCCTCGTGGCCAGCGCCCTCGAGATGGAAGAGGCCTCCCGGATTACGGCCCTGATCGTGGTCGAGCACAACCGGCCCATCGGCCTTGTGCATTATCTCGACCTGCTGCGCGCCGGCGCGGCCTGAAGTTCTTTGCTCGACGCATTTTCCTGGCGGCGAACCGGCATCCACTTCGCCTGAAAATGCTTACGGATCATCGACCACGAGAGTCGAGCCCTCGATCCGGACGACGCGCACCTTGGCGCCGGCGAACCGGTCGGCGCCCGTCACGCGCCAGGAGCTGTCGTCGACCCGGATACGCCCCTCCCCGCCCTTGATGGGTGCTTCAAGCGTGAACACCCGACCCACAAGGGACTGTCCGCGCTGGTTGAGCGGCGTGGCCTCGGCGTCCGGCTGTGTTTTCGAGCGGGTGACAAATCGGCCGAGGACAACAGCCCCAACGGAGAGCAGGGCGAAGAGCAGCCCCGAAGCCTGCCAGGAGAGATCCAGCACCGCATCGAGCAAGCCGGTGACGATGGCGGCCAGCCCGAGCCAGAGGAAGAACGCTCCCGGCGCCACAAGCTCGACCCCGATCAGGACAACCCCAAGGATGATCCAAGCCCAGGCGCCGAGGCTGATGAAGGCATCCTGGATCATGAGCGGTCATTGCCTCCCGTCACCGTGGGCACGCTGCGAGCGGGCTTATTGAGGCCTGCCCCGCCCTCGCCGAACACCGACTTGGTGAGTTCTGCGATACCACCCAGCGTCCCGGCGAGACTCGCCGCCTCGATGGGAACGATCAACACTTTCTGGTTGGGGGCTGAGGCCAGGGCGCGGATCGCATCGATGTATTTCTCCGCCACGATGAAGTTGGCGGCGGCAAGATCGCCCTTGGTGATGGCCTCACTGACCATACCGGTGGCTTTCGCCTCGGCCTCCGCCTGGCGCTCGCGGGCCTCCGCATCGCGAAATGCTGCTTCTTTGCGGCCCTCCGCTGCCAGAATCTGCGATTGCTTCTGACCCTCGGCGCGCAGGATTTCCGCCTGACGAAGGCCTTCCGCCTCGAGCACGGCGGCGCGCTTTTCGCGCTCGGCCTTCATCTGGCGCGCCATGGCGCCGGCAAGATCCTGCGGCGGGAGAATGTCCTTGATCTCCACGCGCGTGACCTTGGCCCCCCAGGGGGAGGCGGCCGCATCCATGACCCGCAGCAGGCGCTCGTTGATTTCGTCGCGGTGAGACAGGAGTTGATCGAGATCCATGGAGCCGACGACCGTGCGGATATTGGTCATGGTCAGAACCAGCAGGGCTTGGTTCATATCCGAGACCTCGTAAGAGGCGCGAGCAGCATCGAGGATCTGATAGAAGGCGGCCGCATCGATGGTGACGCCCGCATTGTCCCGGGTGAAGGCCTCCTGGCTTGGAATGTCGAGCACCTGCTCCATGACATTCACCTTTTTGCCGATCTGATCGATGTAGGGCACGATCAGGCCGAGGCCGGGGGTGAGCGTGCGCGAGTAGCGCCCGAACCTCTCCACCGTATAGGCATAGCCCTGCGGGACCGTCCGGATGCCCATGGCGATCGTCACGATGACGACCAGCACCAGAACGATGACGAAGATGTCGAACCCACTCACCAGCATAAGTCCCCCAGGCAACGGAGTTGCAAAGGGCTCACGCTATCCCAAACAGGCCTGGAGTCCTAGAGAGGAGAAGGGAAGCTAGAGGACAAAGGCCTAGTCGAATTGCTGATCCAGCACCGTCCCGCGCTCACGGGATCAACGAAGCACGGCGCATAGCCGCTCGAATATACCGGGTGCAGCAATCAAATAATCGGTTCCGTCATCGCCTTCAGCCGGCTTGAGTACCGTCATGCGCGCACCGGCCTCCATCGCAATCAAGCCGGCTGCCGCGACATCCCATTCATGAATCCTGTCAACGAAGCCAGTCAGGCGGCCATCGGCGACCCAGCAGATGTCGAGCGCGGGAGCCGCAAGGCGGCGAATATCGCCGAATTCACGCAGGAGCGGCTTCAGGCGATCCACGACTTCGTCGATGCGGGCACGGTGATGGGGGAACCCTGTTCCGATCAGGGCTCGTCGAACATCGGTCAGGGACGAAGCCTTGATCCTCTCCCCGTTGCGATACGCGCCTCGCCCCGCAGCGGCCCAGAAGGTTTGCCCCTGGAAAGGGGCGTGAACGACGCCGAGCACCGACACGCCATCGATTCTGAGCGCCGCCGAAACGGCGACATGATCGTGTCCGTGAACGAAATTAGCTGTGCCATCAAGCGGATCGATCACCCAGCACAGCGCCTTCGAGGAGTTTCCGCTGCCCTCATCTTCCTCGGACAGAACGGCATGACCCTTGAAAGTCTGCGCGATGCGCTCCTTGAAGTGGCGGTCGACGGCAAGATCCGCGTTCGTGACGAGCTCAAACTCATCCTTGCCCTCGACGGCGACGCGGCCCTCGCGGCGGATCTCGCGAAGAATATCACCGGCCTCCGTACAAACGGCCAGGGCGAACGCCAAGCCCTGGTCGATTAATTTATCGTCGCACGAGATAGCCAAGATTCAGCCTCATGGAGAACTTCAGAGCCAGCCCTGAAGCTCGCGCTCGACGACGTGGTTGATGACCCGCATGCCGTCGTCGCTGTCGTTGAGGCAGGGCAGGTAGGCGAAGTGCTCGCCGCCGTTGTGCATGAAGATCTCGCGGTTCTCGGCGTCGAGTTCCTCAAGGGTTTCGAGGCAATCCGCCGAGAAGCCGGGCGCCACGATGGCCATGCGCTTCACGCCGCTTTTGGCGAGCGCCTCCACGGTCTTGTCGGTATAGGGCTGCAGCCATTCCGCCGGGCCGAAACGGGACTGGAAGCTCATGCGGAACTTGTCCGGCGACCAGCCGAAAGCCTCACGCATCAGGCGCCAGGTCTTCACGCATTGGCAGTGATAGGGGTCGCCCTTCAGCAGGTATTCCTTCGGCACCCCGTGGAAAGAGACGAGGATTACCTCGGGCTCGAAGGTGAGCTTCGCCAAGTTCTTCTTCATCGAGGAGACCAGGGAGTCAATATAGACCGGATCGTCATGGTAGGGCGGCGAGACCCGCACACTCGGCTGCCAGCGCATGTCCATCAGCGCCCGGAAGGCCTGATCGCAGGCGGTGGCCGAGGTGGCGGCGGCATATTGCGGATAAAGCGGCACGAGAAGGATGCGGTCGCAGCCTTGGTCGAGAAGCGCCTGGATGCGCTCGCGCACCTCGGGCTTGCCGTAGCGCATGGCCCAGTCGACGGTCACCTTGTCTCCGGCAATGCTCCTGATGTGATCCGCCACCTTCTCCGCCTGGCTGCGGGTGATGGTCTTGAGTGGGCCCTCGTCGCGCTCGTTGTTCCAGATCGACGCGTAGTCGCGGCCCTTGGGGCCGGGGCGCTTGGTCAGGATGATCAGGTTGAGGATCGGCCACCACAGGAGGCGCGGGGTCTCGATCACACGCCGGTCGGAGAGGAACTCCTTCAGGTAGCGGCGCATGG
Source organism: Microvirga sp. CF3062 (assembly GCF_036314045.1). Taxonomy (NCBI): domain Bacteria; kingdom Pseudomonadati; phylum Pseudomonadota; class Alphaproteobacteria; order Hyphomicrobiales; family Methylobacteriaceae; genus Microvirga; species Microvirga sp. CF3062. Next base: position 46,732 of record NZ_JAYGGN010000008.1, on the reverse strand, counting down.
GCCAATAGCTGGTACCCTCGGGGGTGCCCAGATTCATCAGAAGCACGCCGATCCGCCCGGCCCTCACGGGCGGGTGGTCCACCGGGCGGACGCCCTGGCGCAGGTCGGTCAGATTGACGGTCTCGTTCATAAGAATAGCCCCTTGGCGGCGGAGTTCTTCCCGAACGCCGCTCCCGATCCCGCTTAGATAAGAGTTTCAGGCACATCCGCCAACCGAAACCGCCATCACATTGGCGCGCCCGGTCGCAAGCCGCGTTTGCAGAATACGAACGCCTCTCAGAGCGCCGGGCCCTTATTGGGTTCGTGCTTGAGAACGGTGTCGAGCATCACCTTCAGGCCTTCGGGCCGGAAATCCATGTCTACCTTGGCATCCAGCTGCGTGGCCAGCACCCGGTGCAGCAGACGTGAACCGAAGCCCTGCCGTGTCGGAGCCGAGACCTCGGGGCCCCCGGTTTCCTCCCAGACCAGCTTGAGCCTCGTGCCCTCGTCAGCTGCTTCCGCATCCCAGGAAACGGACACCTTGCCGCGAGGGACCGACAGGGCGCCATACTTTGCCGCGTTGGTGGTCAGCTCGTGGATCGCCATGCCGATGGGCACAGCCGCGTCCGAGGGCAGCTCGACCGCAGGACCGTTCAGGGAAATTCGCTGGCCCCTCACGTCGTTGTAGGGGCGCAGCTCCTTCTCCATGATCTCGCGTAAGGAAGCGGTCTGCCAGACGGCCTCGGTCAGCAGGGAATGGGTGTTGGCGAGCGAGATGATGCGCCCCACGAAGGCTTGGTAGAAATCGTCGATGTTCAGCGCCGAGCGCGCGGTGGCGCCGACCACCGCCTGGACGGTGGCCAGGGTGTTCTTGACCCGGTGATGGAGCTCGCGGATCAGCAGCGATTGCTGGGTCTGGGCCTGCTTGCGCTCCTCGATCTCGCTCTGGGCATCGCGATAGAGGCGACTGTTCTCAAGGGCGATGGCGGCCTGCGACGTCAGGCCCGCAAGCAGGCGTTCGGACCGCGCATTGAAGACGCCGGACCTTTCATGGCCGAAGACAAGAACGCCGTGGGTCTCGCCGCTACGCAGCAGGACGGGAACCGCCATGAGGCTGCGGATCACCGGGCGATCGGCCGTAGCGTCTGCCGTAAAGGGCGTGCCGTCATAGCCTTGCTCGACGGCGATGTTGTCCAGGCGGACGGTCCTGCCTTCCGTGAAGGCTGGCGCACAGATGGCCCGGACATCGAGGGCCGTGAAGGCCTCATCAAAACCCTCAGAAGCGAATTTGCCGTAATGCGCCTTCCCGCCCTGAGCGGCCGCGCAGAAAAAGGCTCCTGCCTGCGCCTCGGTCAGCTCGATGCCGGCATCGACGACACTTTCGATGATGCGGTCCAGATCGAGTTCCGCAGCAAGGACGCTGCCTGTCCGGTTGAGAACCTCCAGGGCCCCCGTCTCGGTCCGCAGCTCACTGGTGCGCAAGGCAACCTGCTTCTCGAGGAGAGCTTCATTCGCGGCCTGTTCGTGGAACTGCTGCGAGGCCAATGCCGTGAGGGCGAGCAAAGCCAGAAGGGCCACCAGGGCAAAGGCGCCATAAAGCCGCGTCTGGACGAACCAGGGCGTCCAATAGGCATCCTGCGGCATGCTGACGTTGATATAGAGCGGCATCGCGCCGACCTGCCGATAGGCCCCCACGCGCTCACCGCCCATGCTGATGAAGGAATAGAGGCCAGCCTGGGAGGCCATGCGCAAAGCCGCATCGAAAGCGGACTTGTCGATGGGGGCGAACGACAGCCCATCCGGCGGCGGCGGATGTTGGGCGATGACCTCCGCGTCCGAGCCGCGCATGAGCACCACCCGGCTGCCACGGGGCAACCGCAGCTTGGACCAGTAATCGTAGAAGTAGGACAGAGCCACAGTCACCGAGGCAATCCCACCGAACGCGCCATCGCTGCCCTGCAGGCGGCGGCTGACCATGAAGGTCGGGACCTTCGTGACGCGCCCGAGGATCGGCTCGCCCACGAACAGTCCCTGATCTCCGTTCAGCTGCGCGGCGAAAGCGTCGCGTCCGGAGGCGTTCGACTCCGGGGTCGGAAATTGAGCGGATGTCAGCCGAAGGCGCCCGCTCGGATCGTTGAGCCAGACGCCGTCAATATAGGGCAGCGCTTCATCGACGGCACGGATCTGCTGCCAGAGAGGCTGCGATGCTTCCACCTGATCCCAGCTCTGCCCCTGCATGAGCGCGGTGGTCTGCTTCAAGGTCAGGTCCGTGACCTCCATAAGCCTGGCCGTGTGATCGGCCAGGAAGAAGGCGGCGTTCCGAAGATCGTCCTCGTTTCGCTGGATCAGACGGTTGCGCTGCTCCCAGGCGATGTAGCCGAAGGTCAAGAGGATGAAGGCGACGCCGAACAGACCCATGACGAGAGTCAGCCGACCCCGCGCAAGGGAGCGCCGGCGGCGCTTCTGCGACAGGCTGACTGATTTTGAGGGCGTGTGAAACTGCAAGGAAGAGGCCGCTTTGATGTCCGAGATTCGGCGTTGCGTGGGCAGAATGACACAGCAACTGCCATTGATGGAGGGGGAATTTACGTCGCGATTTCCCGTTGACCAGAGGCCTGCGACCTATCTTGCCTCATACATGAAAGGGATGCGCCGGCTCCGTTGGCCTATGAAAAACGCCGGGACCCATGCAGGTCCCGGCGCCAGAATAGAAAAAAGTGTTTTTGGATTAGCGCAGAACGATACGCCCCTCGACATTCGGCGCCACCTTGCCGGCCTTCGCCACGTAGTCGATCACCTGGCTTGCCATGAGCTGGCTGGCTGAGACGTCGATGAGCGACTTGGCGCCGATGAACGAGCGATAGCCGTCGCCGCCGCGACCGACGAAATCGTTGGTGGCGAGCTTGTAGGTCTTGGCAGGATCAAGCGGCTGGCCGTTGATCTTGACCGATTTCACCCGGCTGCCGACAGACTCCTTCACATCGACCTCGGCCACGATGCCGGAGACCTGCGGGAAACGTCCGCCGAGTTCACGTACCTGGCTGACACCGTTCTCGAGCGCGTCCTTGATCTGGGCGCCCGTGACTTCAAGCAGCACGGTGGTGTTGCCGAAGGGCATTTCCGAGAGGATATCGCGACGTGTCAGCTTCTGGCCGGCCTGGTACTGTTTGTCGGCCCGGATGCCGCCGCCGTTGGTAAGCGCCACATCGGCGCCGACAGCAGCCTTGAGCGCATCGGTGATCAGGTTGCCCATGGCGGCCTCGCCTCCGCGCACGGTGGCCCGGCGGCTGTCGAGGGCCGTCTCCGTCACGCCGATCTCAACGTCGAGTTCCTTGGACAGCTTGTCCTCGTAGCCCTTCACCACCGCCTCGATATCGGGATCGGGCTTCACATTGACAGTATCGACGATGCGGAAGTTCGGCGACCATGTGACCGTGGTCTTGCCGTCCTTCGTCGCTTTGGTCACCGAAAGCTCGACGACGTTGACGAAGTTGGCCTGGGACTCGGCTTCCGACAGAACCACCTTGCCGTCATAGAAGGCGAGCAGGTGCTCGTCGTGGCCGCCGATGATAACATCCACGCCGGCGGAGCGGGCAATGATCATGTCAACTGCCAGGGGGGTGTGGGCAATGGCAACGACGATGTCGGCGCCCTTCTCGCGCAGTTCCTTGGCCTTCGCGCGGGCGGTGTCGACCGTGGGGGAGAACTTGATGGTGCCGGGGCTCGACTCGATCGGGGTCGTCTCGGTGGTGAGGCCGAAGAAGCCGATCTTCACGCCCTGCACCTCGACCATCTTGTCGGCCTTGGTGTTGGCCGGCAGGCCGTTACCGTCGATGATGTTGGTGGCCAGCACGTCGAACTTGGCCTCGGCCATGCGGGCGCGGAAGGCCGCGTCGCCGAGATCGAATTCATGGTTGCCCGGCGCCATGGCATCGACGCCCATGCGGTTCAGGATGTCGATGACGTGGGCGCCCTTGTCGAAGCCTGACAGAAGCGAGGGCGAGATCGTGTCGCCCGCATGGATGAAGAAGGCGTTGCCCTTCGCCTTCTCCTCCTTGACCACCGTTGCCAGGCGGGCGAAGCCGCCGCGGCCCTTTTCGGCGCTCATGCGATCGATATCGTTGGTATGGACGAAGCGGATCGTCACGGCCTCCTGCGCCAGGGCCGTACCCGACAGCAGCAGCGATAGTCCAAGAAAGCCGGCGCGCAGGGCGGCGGAGGGGCGGATCTGAAGCATCATACAAAGTCCTCGTAGCAGGTTGGATCCACGGTGGGAGGCGTGGAGCCTAGACCGGGAACGTGTCACAGAAGTAACATCCTGTCGATATTGTCGGCGCCCCAATCAGCGGCACTCCTGATGTCCTTTTGATCCATTCCGCCAGATACCCTCAGCCGGCACAGCGTCGGCACTTCGACTCGGAAGAAAGGCATGACCTCTCCATGACCGGCCCCATCAGCCAAGCTCTCGCCGCGTTCCGCGCCAAGCCCAGTACCGAGGGGTGGATCAGGCTGCCCTTCTTCCAGGATGGCAGTGCCGAGGCCGTGGCCGCTAAGGTCGATGCGGTGATCGCCTCGGGCGCCCAGGTGCTGCCGCCGCCGGACGCCGTGTTCACCAGCATCAGCCTCACGCCTCTGGAGAAGGTCAAGGTGGTGGTTCTGGGCCAGGACCCCTACCCGACGCCGGGCGATTCCCATGGGCTCGCCTTCTCCTATCGCGGCTCCCGGCGGCTACCCGCTTCCTTACGCACGATCCTGCGCGAGATGGCCGAGGATCTGGACGTGCCGATGCCAGCCTCGGGAGACCTCTCGAAATGGGCCCGGCAGGGCGTGCTCCTCATCAACACGGCGCTGACGGTGGAGGCCGGCAAATCGGGAGCCCACATGAAGTTCGGCTGGTCGGCCCTGGTCGATCAGGCGATCACCGCCATCTCGCAGCAGCAGCCCGCCGTCGTGTTCCTGCTCTGGGGCGGCCCCGCTCGCAAGCGCGCCACGCTCGTGGACGGGGCGAAGCATCTCGTGATCGAGGCCGGGCACCCCTCTCCGCTCAACCGGCTCAACGACTTTCGCGGCACGAAACCCTTCAGCCAGGCCAATGCCTGGCTCATCGAGAAGGGCCTCGAGCCGATCGATTGGCGGCTGGATAACTGACAATCCACGAAGCACCTTGCCGAGAGGCCCTCGCAGGGGCTAGGTCTCGCGGCACCGACGATGCGTCGCAGGCAGGCTGCCGCGACAGGCTTGGAGATCAGCATGACGGAATCCCTGTTCGGCCAGGTGGAAGCCTTCGCGGGCGACCCGATCCTTTCGCTCAACGACAGCTTCAAGACCGATCCACGGCCGGAGAAGGTCAATCTCAGCATCGGCGTCTACACGGATGAGCAAGGCCGCCTTCCGGTGCTGGGCTCGGTGAGGGCCGCCTATGAGCGCAACGGTTTCGCGGAGCGTCCCTACCTGCCGATGGAAGGCCATGCGGCCTATCGCGAGGGCGTGCAGAAGCTGATCTTCGGCCCATCTCACCCGGCCCTTGCCGAGAAGCGCGTCGCGACGATCCAGACCCTCGGCGGCACGGGTGCGGTGGGCATCGCGGCCGATTTCCTCGCCAAGCACTGCCCCGGCCGGACCGTTCTCGTCAGCGACCCGACCTGGGACAACCATCACGGCCTCTTCCAGCGGGCCGGCTTCAAGACTGCAACTTATCCCTATTGGAACCGCACCACACGCTCCGTGGATTTCGACGGCATGGTGAAGGCGCTGGACGCCGCGGAGTCCGGCTCCATCGTGGTGATCCAGCCCGTCTGCCACAACCCGACCGGCGTCGACCTCGACGAGCGGCAGCAGGCGGCCGTCACGGACGTGCTGGTGGCCAAGGGCCACATCGTGGTGTTCGACATGGCCTATCAGGGCTTCGGCACCGGCCTCGATGAGGATGCCGCCTTCGTGCGCCGCTATGCCGAGCGTGCCAACTGTCTCGTAGCCAATTCCTTCTCCAAGAATTTCTCGCTCTATGGCGAGCGCTGCGGCGGCTTGAGCGTCGTCTGCCGCGATCATGCCGAAGCCGAGCGCGTGCTCGGGCAGCTCAAGCTCGCTGTGCGCCGCAGCTACTCGAGCCCGCCGATGACCGCTGGCCTTCTCGTGGCGACGGTGCTCGGCAGCGACGACCTGCGCGCCCAATGGACCCGCGAAGTCGAGACCATGCGGGTTCGCATGGATTCCATGCGCAAGCGTCTCGCCGAGCAGATCCGCTCCCTGTCGAACGAGATCGATGTGGGATTCCTCACGAACCAGCGCGGCATGTTCAGCTACACGGGGTTGAACGAGCAGCAGGTCACCACCCTGCGCGAGCGCGACGGTGTCTATCTGGTAGGCTCCGGCCGCATGTGCGTGGCGGGGCTGAACGAAGCGAACGTGGCGAAGGTCGCGAAGAGCTTCGTCGAGGTGAGTCAGGCGCGGGGCTGAAGAACACTACTCCATCCGTCATCCCCGGACTTGTTCCGGGGATCCACGTCTTCTTACGGGTTTGAAAACGTGGATGGCCGGGACAAGCCCGGCCATGACGTAAAATGTAGGGCGTGCGGAGTAAGAAACTTACTCCGCCGCAACCAGCAACGGCTGCGGATCGGCGCGGAACTTGGCGAGGAGATCGGCCTCCTCTGCCTTTGCTGCCTTAAGGTTCCGCTCCTTGATATGGCCGAAGCCGCGGATCTTCTGCGGAATGCTCGCGAGCCCGATGGCCGTAGCATGGTTGCCGGCATTGAGCTTCGCCACGATCTCCTTGATCCGTCCCTCGAACTCGCGGATGAGCTGACGCTCGGTGCGGCGCTCGTGAGTGTAGCCGAAGACGTCGAGCGGCGTGCCGCGAAGCCGCTTGAACTTCGCCAGAACACCCATGGCTTTCAGCATCCACGGCCCAAAGCTCATCTTGCCTGGGAGGCCGGTGACCGGGTCCTTCTTGGCAAGCACAGGCGGCGCCATGTGGAACTCGTAAGTCAAGTTCTCGCCCTCGAAAGCCGATGCAACCTGTTTCTCGAAATGGCCGTTCGTGTAGAGCCGCGCCACTTCGTACTCGTCCTTGTAGGCCATGAGCTTGAACAGCGAGCGCGCCGCCGCGTCGGTGAGTGCGGTCGAGCCCGGCACGGCTTTGTCCTCCGCCCCGCGCACGCGCTCGACAAGGGTGTTGTAGCGCCGGGCGTAACGCCCGTTCTGGTAGTCCGACAGGAAGGCGACGCGCCGCTCGATCACCTCGTCCAGGGTCTCGGACAGCTTGCGCGATTCCGTCGGCGCCTTCAGCTCGCCGAGCGTTAAGGCGATGAGATCCGGTTCGGCGGCGGCGCGGCGGCCCCAGGTGAAGGCGGCAAGGTTCATCTTTACCGCTTCGCCGTTGAGCTCAATCGCCTTCTCGATGGCTGCGCCCGAGAGCGGAACGCGGCCGGTCTGGTAGGCATAGCCCAGCATGAACATGTTGGCCGCAATCGCATTGCCGAGGAGCGCGGTGGCAATCGCCGTCGCATCGACGAAGGACACGCCCTCCTGGCCCGCCGCCGAACTGATGGCGCGCTTGAGGCGCTCGGTCGGCAGGGAGAAATCGGCGTTGCGGGTGAATTCGCCTGGCATGACCTCCGCGGTGTTCACCACGAGTGCCGTCTGCCCCTGCTTCACGGCGGCCAGCACCTTCTTGGTGCCTGTCACCACAAGGTCGCAGCCGAGCACGAGATGAGCCGAATCCGCGCTCACACGGATGGCGTGGATGTCGTCCTGGTTGTTGGCGAGGCGCACATGGCTGTAGACGGCGCCGCCCTTCTGGGCGAGGCCGGCCATGTCGATCATGCCCAGCCCCTTGCCTTCGAGATGCGCCGCCATGCCGAGGATCGCCCCGATGGTGACGACGCCGGTGCCGCCCACGCCCGTCACGATGACATTGAAGGTGCGGTCGATGGCGGGGATCGCCGGATCGGGCAGCGGCTTGAAGGTCATGCCCTCCGTCGAGACGGTCTCGGGCACGGCCTTCTTCACCTTGGCGCCATGCACCGTCACGAAGGACGGGCAGAAGCCGTTGACGCAGGAAAAGTCCTTGTTGCAGTTCGACTGGTCGATCTGGCGCTTGCGGCCGAACTCGGTCTCGACCGGCTGCACGGCGACGCAATTGGACTGCACCGAGCAGTCGCCGCAGGCTTCACAGACGAGATCGTTGATGATGACGCGCTTGTCCGGATCCGGGAACTCGCCGCGCTTGCGGCGGCGGCGCTTTTCCGACGCGCAGGTCTGATCGTAGATCATCACCGATACGCCCGGCACCTCCGCCAGCTGGCGCTGCACGGCTTCCAGCTCATTGCGGTGATGGATCGTCATGCCGGCGGGCCAGCGGATCTCCTTCGGGTACTTGTGCGGCTCGTCGGTGACGAGGGCGATGCGCTCGACCCCCTCCTCGCGCACCTGCCGGGCAATCATGTCGACGGTGAGCCCGCCTTCATGCTTCTGCCCGCCCGTCATGGCGACCGCGTCGTTGAAGAGGATCTTGTAGGTAACGTTGGTTTTGGTGTGGATCGACCAGCGCAGGGCCAGCACGCCCGAATGGTTGTAAGTGCCGTCACCCAGGTTCTGGAATACGTGGCCGCGCTTGGAGAACGGGGACTCGCCGATCCAGTTCGCGCCCTCGCCGCCCATCTGGGTGAAGCCCTCTGTGGAGCGGTCCATCCACTGCACCATGTAGTGGCAGCCGATGCCCGCATAGGCGCGCATGCCCTCGGGTACCTTCGTGGACGAGTTGTGAGGGCAGCCGGCGCAGAAATGCGGCGTGCGGGTTGCTACGTCGCTGGTGGCGATGAGCACCTCCTGCGCATGGCGGAGCCGCGCCACGCGGCCGCGCAGGTCGTCGTTGTTGTGGTAGGCGAGCAGGCGTTCGCCGATGGCAATGGCGATGTCGTTGGGATCGAGCGCGCCCTTGACCGGGAAGAGCCAGCGGCCCTCCTCGTCCTTCTTGCCGATGCAGACCGGCTGGTTTGCCGTGCCGTAGAGCTCCTCGCGCAGCTGTACCTCGATGAGGGAGCGCTTCTCCTCGACCACGATCACCTTGTCGAGCCCGCGAGCGAAATCCACCAGCTCGCGTTGCGACAGCGGCCAGGGGCAAGCAACCTTGTAGAGGCGCAAACCCATGTCGTTCGCCTTCACCTCGTCGAGGCCGAGCTCGTCCAGCGCCTGGCGCACATCGAGATAGGACTTGCCGACCGTAATGATGCCGATCTTCGGGTTGCGGCCGCCGGAGAGCACGATGCGGTTGAGGTTGTTGGCGCGCACGAACGCCAGCATGGCGTCGCGCTTGAAGTCCTGAAGCCGCGCCTCCTGGTCGAGCACGCCGTCGCGGTTGCGGATATTGAGGCCGCCCGGCGGCATCGTGAAGTCATCGGGAATGATGATCTTCACGCGGTCGAGCGACGCATCGACGGATGAGGTCGATTCGATGTTGTCCTTCACGCATTTGAAGGCGACCCAAGTGCCGGAAAAGCGGCTCATGGCATAGCCGTAGAGGCCGTAGTCGAGGATCTCCTGAACGCCTGCCGGGTTCAGGATCGGCATCATCACGTCGACGAAGTGGAATTCGGACTGGTGCGCGACGGTGGAGGATTCCGCCGTGTGGTCGTCGCCCATGAGCGCGAGCACGCCGCCGTGCTTCGATGAGCCCGCCATGTTGGCGTGGCGGAACACGTCGCCGGAGCGGTCGACGCCCGGACCCTTGCCGTACCAGAGGCCGAACACGCCGTCATACTTGCCTTCGCCGCGGATCTCAGCCTGCTGCGAGCCCCAGATTGCGGTGGCGGCAAGCTCCTCGTTGAGGCCAGGCTGGAAGACGATGTTGGACTGATCCAGCCACTTCCGGGCACGCCACAGGTTCTGGTCGAGACCGCCGATGGGTGAGCCGCGATAGCCGGACACGAGGCCGGCCGTGTTGAGGCCCGCCAGTCGGTCGCGCTCGCGCTGCATCAGCAGCATGCGGATGACAGCCTGCGTTCCGGTGATGAAGACGTTATCCTTGGAAAGATCGTACTTGTCGTCGAGCGTCACGTGACGAAGCGCGCCAAAACCTTCGGCCATGATCCGTGTTCCTCCTGGGGCTTTGCCCCGCTGCCGGTGATCCGGTCTTGTTGTTTAGAATATGTCAGTAATGCTGACATATATACCCGACCCCGTCAATCAAGCGCCTTTGTTTCGCCTCTGTTAACCATACAACCAGCATATCGCCTTTCATGACCGGCTTTCGCCGGGAGCGTCGCTGTTCCAGGGTCAACGCATGACACGCCATCTCGGTCTGAAATCCGCCCTGACGGTCTTGGGCTTTGGCCTGTCCTCGCCGGTGATCGCGCATCCCCATGTGTGGGTTACGGCCAAGGCGGAAATCGTCTTCGCCCCTGACGGCAAGGTGACGGGCGTTCGCCATCACTGGACCTTTGATGAGGCCTACACGGCCTATGTCACGCAGGGCCTCGACAAGAACGGCGACGGCAAGCTCGCACCGGAGGAGTTACAGGAGCTCGCCGACGAGAACGCCGCCTCCCTCAACGAGTTTGATTATTTCACGGTGCTGAAGGCTCGGGGCAAGTCCCAGATCTTCGACACCCCCAGGGAGGCCCGGATGACCATGGAGAAAACGCAAGTCTCCATGTCCTTCCTCCTGCCCCTGAAGGCGCCGGTGGCGCCCACGGGAGCGGTCTCGGTCGAGATCGAGGATCCGACCTTCTTCGTCTATTTCAGCCTGACGGAAGGCCAGGCGGCCATCTCGCTGGCCAATGCGCCTCAGGGCTGCGTGACCAGCATCGCCAAGGCCAAGCCGCTCGACACCACCATGCAGCAGATCCTGCAGGACGAGGGCGCCATCCAGCCGCAGGATATCGGCATCGAATATTCCAACAGGGCCATCATCGCATGTCCCTGATGTCCAACGCCTCTGCCCTGCCGAGCGCCGGCCGGACATCGCTGTGGCGGCGGCTCGGTATCATGCTCGCGGCCATTACCGTCGTGGCCGCCGCCATGGGCCTGATCGGACTGTGGCTCGGGCCGGTGAGCAAGCCGCCCCCGCGCAGCCCCTTCGGCATTGGCCTTCGCGAGGCGGCGCCTTCGGGCAACATCGGCGCCTGGATCCTCTCCGTGCAGTCCGAGTATTACGCCAGCCTGCGGGCAGGCGTGCGCGAGATGAAGGAGAACGGCGCAGCCTTTGTCTCGCTCCTCCTCGTCGGCTTCGCCTATGGCATCTTCCATGCCGCCGGTCCGGGACACGGCAAGGGCGTGATCTCGGCCTATCTGGTGGCGGACGAGAAGGCCCTGCGCAAAGCGTTCCTCTTGAGTCTCGCCGCCGCCCTCGTGCAGGCGCTTGTCGCCATCGCCATCGTGGCGGTGGTCAGCCTTATGCTGCGCGCCACGGCCTCCACCATGAACAGCATTGCCCTGAATGTGGAGTTGGCGAGCTTCATTGCGGTCGCCCTGCTCGGCGCCGTCATCACGTGGCGCAAGGCCGGTAAGGTTCTGGGCGTCATGGCGCTCGCGCGCAACCCGTTCGCCGCGGTGCAGGAGAATTGCGATCACGCCCACCTGCCGCCGCCGGAGGAGCTCAGCCGTCTCACCCGCTGGCGCGACATGGCAGGCGTGGCGCTTGCCGCCGGCATCCGCCCCTGCGCAGGCGCCCTCATCGTCCTGGTCTTCGCCCTGTCGCAGGGCCTGTTCGCGGCCGGTGTTGCGGCGACCTTCGCCATGGCGCTCGGCACGGCGTTGACTACCAGCGCCATCGCGGCGCTCGCGGTGTTCTTCAAGGCCATGGCGTTGCGGCTCGCCGGCGGGCGCGGCGCATCGGGCGCCATCGCCATCGCAGGCCTCGAGCTTCTCGCCGCCGCCTTCGTGCTGGTGTTGGGCCTCAGCCTGCTCTACGGCCTCTGGGCGACCAGCTAGAGCCCTAGCGACCCACCGTCCGAGCGCGGATCGTGCACGGCCTCAACGCGCCCGTTGCGCGGGTGCCTCACCAGCATGCCGGCATGGCCGAAGCGTCCGGAATAGGCCTCGTCCATCTCCTCGACTCGATGGCCGAGCCGTGACAGGCCGCGGATCAATCCGGGGTCGAAATGGCTCTCCACCTTCAGCACGGCCTCACGCTCGCGCGGCCTCGCATCGAGTAGCCAGCGGGGCGCGTCCACCGCGTCCGCCAGCCCCATGCCGGCCTCCGCGTAGCGCGAAAAGATCTGGCTGAGGAATTGGGGCTGGGTTTCGCCGCCCATCGCCCCGAAGGACAGCACCCGCCCATCATCAAACACGGCCATGGCCGGATTGAGGGAATGCAGCGGCCGGTGGCCGGGCTCCAGCCGGTTGCGGCTCGCAGGATCGAGCGAGAAGGCCGTGCCACGGTTGTGCCAGAGGACGCCTGTCGCCGGAAGCATGCAGCCGGAGCCATAGGCCCAGAACACGGACTGGATATAGGACACCGCGAGCCCGTCACGGTCGATGGCCCCCATCCAGATGGTGTCCCCGTCGATCAGGCGCGGCAGGGGAAAGGGGGCAGCCCGTTTCATGTCGATGAGGGAAGCCTCCCTTTCCAGCGCCTGAAGCGTCAGGAAGGAGGCCGGGTCGTGCACGAGATTTCGTGGGTCCGCGACCACCCGGTCGCGGATGGAGAAGGCGCGCTTGGCGGCCTCGATGAGCGCGTGATGATGCTCCGGCGTCTCGCCCCTGAGCCCCTTGAGGCGCTCGACCATGCCGAGGATCAGCAGGGTGGCCAATCCCTGGCTCGGCGGCGGCAGGTTGTAGATTGTGGAATTCTTCAGCCTGACCGACAGGGGCTCCACGACGCGGGCGCGATAAGTCTCCAGGTCGCGGCGGGTGATCGGGCTCTCAATCCGTTCCAGATCGAGGGCGATCTCCCGCCCCACATCGCCCCGATAGAAATCGGCAAGGCCCGCATGGGCGAGGCGCTCCAGGGTGTCGGCGAGGCGCGGCGCGCGCCTCTGCGTGCCCTCCGGCGCTCTTTTGCCCTCGACCAGGAAGGCCTCGGCGAAACCGGGAACCTCATAGAGGGCGGCTTCCTCGCTGGTCACGAACCGCTCCTCGGAGCGGGAGACCGGGTATCCGTTGCGGGCAAAGCGGATGGCATCCCCGAGAAGCAGATCGAGCGGCAGCTGCCCGCCGAGCGCCCGGGACAGTTCGAGCGCAAGACCCCAACCGCTGACAGCACCGGCTATCGTGAGCGCCGAGTCCGGCCCGCGCGATGGAATGGCGTCATAGTCCTTCTCCCGGTAGCGCTTGATCGTGGCGAGCGAGCCGGCAGGCCCCGAGGCATCCAGGGCATGGATGCGGCCCCTGGGCTCTCGCACGAGCCAGAAGGCGTCACCGCCGATGCCGTTCATGTGCGGATAGACGACCGCGATGGTGGCCGCCATGGCCACCATCGCCTCGACTGCATTGCCGCCAGCGGCGAGAATATTCTGGCCAGTCTCGGCGGCCAGCCTGTGAGGGGCCGCCACGGCGGCGGTCGAAAAAACGGGGGTCTCGGGCATGTCTCTCCGATTGGACGCAGACGCGACAGAATGAGATTCGGGCAGAGCTTGCACCGGAGGGGGCGTTTAGGGTAGTCCCCTGTGCAACAAACGGAGTAAGGCAACAGTGGCTCAGGCGAAAAGCACCAACTGGCGCAACGTGGTCACCATCATGAGCATCATGATCCTGGTCGGTGCGGAAGTCTTCGGCGTCGCGATCGCCGCCGGCTGGGCGATTGCCGGCCTGTTCGAACTCGGCGACTACGTAGGCTATGCGCTGATGGTTCTGTTCAGCCTGTTTGCTCTCTACATCCTCGTGAACCTCTGGCGCCGCTGCGTGGCGGTCGAGCCGCTCACCGGGCGCGCCTAAGGCTTTTCGCACACCTTCATCACGATCGGATCGGCCTCGGGCGGCACATAGGCCCCCATCGGTCGGCACTGGCCCGAGACGCAGATCCGCCAATCCGCCGTGGCTCCCGAGCGGCGCATGATCACCTGCGCTTGAGGCGGCAGGTTCGGCTTCCACGACCAGACGCCGTTGAGGAGTTTGGCCTCCGGTGGCGGCTCCATCCCGGCTCCGGAGCCGCGCACCCGCGCCTCGACTAGTTCAAGTCCTGCCGGGCCTGAGCGCCAGTCCTCTTCCCAGACGATCTTCTCGACCGAATGCGTCCAGGCCAGGGTGATTGCTCCCGCCATAAGGGGCGCAATCGTGGAGCCTGCCAGGAGGCAGATCATCAACTGACGACGGGCGTGGCGACCCGGCGCGTCTGCCAGACGTGGTAGCCGACGAAGAGCGCCGAGAGAACGAAGCCGATCTCGTCAGTCACCGGAATAGCCGCCACGAGGAAGCCGGCTGCCACGGCAGCCCAGATCCGCTCCCACCAGGTCAATGGCTTCAGGAAGTACCCGACCGAAGCCACCCCCCAGAGCACCATGGCGAGCGAGGCTTTGATGACGATGTAGACCACCGCAAGCCAGTAGCCGGCCCCCTCCAGACCTGGCACCGGCTGCAGCATCAGGGTGGGGTCGTAGACGGCCATGTAGGGGATGACGAAGCCGGGCAGCGCGATCTTCATCGCCTGGATTCCGATCTTGAGTCCGGATTCCTTCGCCATGGGTGCTGCCGCGAAGGCGGCGAGCGCCACGGGCGGCGTCAGGTCCGCCATGATGCCGAAATAGAACACGAACATGTGCGAGACGATGAGCGGCACATCGAGCTGCAGCAGGATGGGCGCGGCGAGCGACGAGGTGATGATGTAGTTCGGGATCGTCGGGATGCCCATGCCGAGGATCAGGCTGAAGATCATCGTGAGCACGAGGGCCGCAAAGATGTTCTCCTTGCCGATGGAGATCATCCAGGTGCCCACAATGGTGCCGAGGCCCGTGAGCGTCATGGTGCCGATCACGATGCCGACCACCGCGCAGGCGAGGCCGACTGGCAGCGCTTGGCGCGCGCCGTCCGCCATGGCGTCGACACAGGCCTGAAGCGTCGTGCGTCCCCGGCCCGTGAAGGCATTCCACAGGGAGAGCGCCGCGACCACGAGGACGACGAGCGTGACAGTCGAGGCCAGCGAATAGGCGGAGACCAGCGCAAGTCCGATCCAGAACACGATGCGCAGGGCCGGTGTGCCGAAACCTGCCACGATGGCGGTGCCGAGGATCAGCGCCACGGTGAGCGACAGGCCCACTGCGCCAGCGAAGAGCGGCGTGTATCCGGCAAAGAGCAGATAGACGAGAACGCAGAGCGGGGCGAGAAGAAACCACTTCTTCTTCATCTCGGTCCAGGCATTCGGCAGCTCGGATTTCGGCAGGCCTCTCAGATGGCTCTTGCCGGCCTCCAGATGCACCGCAAGGTAGCAGGCTGCGAAGTAGAGAACGGCCGGAATGATCGCCGCCTCGACGATTTTTGAGTACGGCACGTCGATGGTCTCGGCCATGATGAACGCGACGGCGCCCATGACCGGCGGCATGATCTGGCCGCCCATGGATGAGGTGGCCTCGACGCCGCCGGCGAAGGCGGCCTTGAAGCCGAAGCGCTTCATGAGCGGAATCGTGAACTGGCCCGAGGCCACCACATTGGCGACGCCCGAGCCCGAAACCGTGCCCATGAGGGCAGACGACGCCACGCAGACCTTGCCGGGGCCACCCTGCTTGTCGCCGAACACCGCCATCGAGATGTCGTTGAAGAAATCGATGACGCCGGCTTTTTCCATGAAGGCGCCGAACAGGATGAACAGGAAGATGTAGGTCGCCGACACCAGCGTTGGGGTGCCGTAGATGCCTTCCGTTCCAAACGACATGTGCTCGATCACCTGCTCGAGCGAATAGCCGCGATGATCGAGGGGCGCCGGCAGGTAATTGCCGAACAGGCAGTAGGACAGGAACAGGCCTGCGACGATGGGTAGAGCCGAGCCCATCACGCGCCAGACGAGATAGATCAGGATGGCGAGTGCCGCGATGCCGACAACAAGGTCGAGCGTGGTGAGATCACCAGCGCGAATGACAAGCTCCTCGTAGAATGCCAAGTGGTATAGCCCGACCACAAAGCTTGCGAGGCCGACGACCCAGCCGATGGCGCGCAGGGACGACGAGCCCGAGCGGTGGTTGGCGATCATCGCTCCGGCCACGAGGCACAGGAAGCCGACATGGATGGTACGCACCACTTGGCTCGGCATGCTGCCGCCGAACCAAAGGACGAGCCCGAACGCAATGGCAATGGCAATCCAGGCGAGGGCGCCGTCGACAATGCTGCGGCGGCGAACCGCAAGTCCGATCAGCCATGCCGCCCAGGCCACCATAGCGGCGGCCCAGAGATGGGTGAGGCTCAAGCCTGCGATGAAAGGCTGATCCAGAGGAATGCCGAAGGAGGTGATGATCTGAAACGTGGAGAACGAGACCGCGATCCAGAACAGGAGTCTGCCGAGGAACCCTTCGCCGAAGCTCTCCGGCAGACCGTGTTCCGGATTTACGGCCTCAGACGGCGCTTCCATCTGCGCGAGTTCGGAAGTGTTGACGCCATGGCTCATCTGCGGCTCCTCACGGATCGTTCTTCTTGTCATGAAAAAGGCCGGAGCAGTTCACCTGCCCCGGCCTTTTTGTCAATGAAAGCGCAGGTTACGAACCCTGCTTCTTCACGCCCTTCTCGTCGAAATAGCGCTGTGCACCCGGATGCATAGGAACGGGCATGCCGGAGAGAGCGCTTTCCAGCTTGATGTCCTTGGCGGCGGCATGAGCCGCGGACAGATCCGGCAGGCTCTCGTAGATCGCCTTGGTCATCTGGTAGACGGTCTCGTCCTTCACTCCGGAATGGGTGACGAGATAGTTCACGACGGCAGCCGTCTGCACAGGAGCGGTCTGGCCGCCATAGGTGTTCGCTGGGATCGTCGCCTTGATGTAAGGCGTGCCGACCTTCTCCACGACGGCGGCGGGAATCTCCACCACGACGATCGGCACCGAGGTGGCGAGGTCGCGAATGGAGGACACGCCGAGGCCGGCCGATTGCAGGGTGGCGTCGAGCTGGCGGTTCTTCATGAGCTCGACCGACTCGCCGAACGGCAGGTACTCGACCTTGCCGAGATCCTTGTAGGACAAGCCCGCACCCTGGAGGATCGCCCGGGCATTGAGTTCGGTGCCGGACTTCGGCGCACCAACGGAAAGGCGCTTGCCCTTCAAATCCGCCAGCGACTTGATGCCGGATTCCTGGGTTGCCACGACCTGGATGTAGTTCGGGTAGATCGCCGTGATGCCGCGCAGCTTGTCGAGCTTACCCTTGAAGCCTGCCTCCTCGTCGCCGGCCCAGCCCATGGCCAGGCTGTCGCCGAGGGTGAAGCCGATCTCGCCCTTGCCCTGCTGCAGGAGGGTGAGGTTCTCGACGGACGCCTTGGTGGCCTGGACCGACGGACGGGACCCCTGCACCTTGTCGGAGAAGACTTTGGAGAGCGCAACGCCCAGCGGGTAATACACGCCAGAGGTGCCGCCGGTCAGGACGTTGATGAAATCCTGGGCTTGGGCCGGGATGCTGGCTCCGGCCAGCGCAATGGCGGCCGCAGCGCCGATGAGGCGGCGCATGACTGTTCGATGCATAGCGTACTCCCTAATTTACGGCACGGTTGTCGCCGTGCCTGTGTGTGGGGCTACTTTGACCGCTGACGAAGATTTCTCAAGAGGCTAAGAGGGACTTAATCCTGCCACCTTGGTCGGTAGGGGTGCGTCCCTTCACAGATACATGCGCTCATCCATGATCAATCGCCGCCAGTTCCTCCAGACCGCAACCGCTACGGCCGCCTTGGCCGCTCAGGGCTTTTCCGCCCCCGCTCTGGCGCAGCAGGGCCTGAAGATGGGAGCCCCCTCGGCCTTCTCGTTCGAGGAGCTGAAGAAGCGGGCGCAGGACATGGCGCGCTCCCCCTACGTGGCGCCGCCCAGCCCCTCGCCCGAGGTGCTCTACCAGATCGACTACGACGCCCACGGCAAGATCCGGTTCAAGACCGATCTGGCGCTCTGGGCCAACGGCCCCAGCGAGTTCCCGGTCACCTTCTTCCACATGGGCCGCTTCTTCCAGAAGCCGGTGCGCATGCATGTGGTGGAGAGCGGGCAGGCCCGCGAGATTGTCTACGACAGCGACTATTTCGACATGCCGGCGGATTCCCCGGCCCACAAGCTCCCCGACAACTCGGGCTTTGCAGGCTTCCGCTTCCAGGAGGCCCGCACGGGCAAGCTCGACTGGAGGAAGAACGACTGGGTGGCCTTCCTCGGTGCCTCCTATTTCCGCGCCATCGGTGAGCTATACCAATACGGCCTCTCCGCCCGAGGCTTGGCGGTCGATGTAGCCGTGTTCGGCAAGAACGAGGAATTCCCCGACTTCACCCACGTGTATTTCGAGACACCCCAGCCTGGCTCGAACACGGTCACGGTCTACGCGCTCCTTGACGGTCAGAGCGTGGCCGGCGCCTACCGCTTCGTCATGCAGCGGGCCTCTGCCATCATCATGGACATCGACAGCGCGGTTTACATGCGCCAGGAGGTAAGCCGCCTCGGCCTCGCGCCTCTGACCTCCATGTACTGGTATTCTGAGAAGGCCAAGACCACCGCGGTCGACTGGCGCCCCGAAATCCACGACTCGGACGGGCTGGCACTGTGGACCGGCACCGGCGAGCGCATCTGGCGCCCCCTCAACAACCCGCCCCGCATCATCACCTCGGCCTTTGCCGACGAGAATCCGAAGGGCTTCGGGCTCCTGCAGCGCGACCGGAACTTCGACCACTACCTCGACGGCGTCTATTACGACCGCCGTCCCTCCCTCTGGATCGAGCCGCAGGGGACCTGGGGCCGGGGCTCCATCCAGCTCGTGGAGATCCCGACCGACGACGAGATCCACGACAATATCGTAGCCATGTGGGTGCCGGCGGAGCCGGTCCGGGCCGGTCAGGCCCTCGAGCTGCGCTACCGCATGCACTGGTCGGCGGAGGAGCCCTATCCGACGCCGCTGGCGCGGGTCGTCGCCACCCGGTTCGGCAATGGCGGACAGGCCGGCACCAACCGGCCAAAGGGTGTGCGCAAGTTCATGGTGGAGTTCATGGGCCAGCCCCTGACCAAGCTTCCGAGCGGCGTGATCCCCCGGCCCGTGCTTTCCGCCTCCCGGGGCGAGTTCTCGAACATCTTGACCGAGGCGGTTCCCAACAACGTGCCCGGCCACTGGCGCACCCAGTTCGACCTGACCGCGACCGGAACCGAGCCGGTGGAGATGCGCTGCTACCTGCGCAACGAGAACGAGATCTTAAGCGAAACCTGGCTCTATCAATACCATCCGGCATTCTGAGATTAACCCTTCAAAACCATATTGTTGAAGGGGCGTATAAAATACTATACGCCCCTGGAAATCGGATGCGGATGGGTTTATGTAGGAGGCCATGTCACATGGCCATCACCATCATGCCCACGAGCACAGCCACGCGCATCGGGCGGTCGCCGCTGCCCCGACCTTCTCGCTCCTGCGCCTCTCGGTCGGGCAGCGCCTAGCTGGGTCTGCCGCCATCCTGGCAGGCTTATGGCTGATGGTTCTTAGCGTGATGGGGTAACGCATGGGTCTCACATCCACCGTCATCCGGTTCGACGAGGTCACCCTGGGCTACGGCCGCAGGCCTGCCGTGCATCACCTCGACGGGGAGATCCCGGCCGGCAGCCTGATCGCCGTGGTCGGACCCAACGGAGCCGGCAAGTCCACCCTGCTCAAGGGGATCGTCGGGACGCTGAAGCCGCTTGACGGCCATATCCGCCTGAAAGGACCGGCTTCAGGCATCGCCTACCTGCCGCAGGCTGCCGAGATCGACCGGTCGTTCCCGCTCTCGGTCTACGACCTTGTCGCCATGGGCCTGTGGTCCCGCTCCGGCCTGTTCGGCGGCGTCGCGCGCCGCGACCGCACCAGGATCGAAGAGGCGCTGGCGGCCGTGGGCCTGATCGGCTTCGAGCGCCGCCCCATCTCCACCCTGTCGGGCGGCCAGATGCAGCGCGCGCTCTTCGCCCGACTCCTGCTCCAGGATGCTCCTGTCATCCTGCTCGACGAGCCCTTCACGGCCATCGATGCGAAGACGACCGCCGACCTGCTCGACCTCGTCCGCCGGTGGCATGACGAATCCCGCACCGTCGTGGCCGTGCTGCACGATCTCGACATGGTCCGACGCACCTTCCCGCAGACCCTGCTCATCGCCCGCGAGCCGGTGGCCTGGGGCGAGACCGGCGAGGTCCTGAGCCCGGAGAATCTCCTGAAAGCCCGGCGCATGGTCGAGGCATACGATCCGCACGCGGATGTGTGCCACCGCAGCGCTGCATAAGACTGGCAATCTCCATGCTCGACCTGTTCTACGCGCCTTTGGCCGAATTCGAATTCATGCAGCGGGCCCTCGTGGGCGTGATAGCCATTGCCCTCGGTGGCGGTCCTGTCGGCGTCTTCCTGATGCTGCGGCGCATGAGCCTCACGGGCGATGCCATGGCCCATGCCATCCTGCCGGGCGCCGCCGTGGGCTATCTCCTGGCCGGTCTCTCACTGCCCGCCATGACCATCGGCGGCTTGTTCGCGGGCGTGATCGTTGCAGTCGCGGCGGGCCTCGTCTCGCGTTTCACGGCGCTCAAGGAAGACGCGTCGCTCGCAGCCTTCTATCTCCTGTCCCTGGCGCTGGGCGTCACCATCGTGTCGCTGCGCGGCTCGAATGTGGACCTGCTGCACGTGCTCTTCGGCACGGTTCTGGCGCTCGACGACAGCACGCTCCTGCTGCTCGCCTCCATCTCGACCATGACTGTGCTGGCCTTGGCGGTTCTCTACCGCCCGCTCGTGCTCGAATGCGTGGACCCGATCTTCCTGCGCTCGGTGAGCCGGGCCGGGACCCCCACGCACCTGATCTTCCTAGGATTGGTCGTCATGAACCTTGTCGGCGGCTTCCATGCTCTCGGGACCCTGCTGGCTGTGGGCATGATGATGCTCCCTGCAGCCGCTTCCCGCTTCTGGACCAGCGACATCACCATGATGATGATCGTCTCTATCGTGGTCGGCATCGTCTCAGGGTTCAGCGGCCTACTGCTCTCCTTCCATGCCGAACTGCCCGCCGGACCGGCGATCATCCTCTCGGCCGGCGCCATTTATGTGATTTCCCTCGTGCTCGGCCGTGAGGGCGGCCTGCTGTGGCTTGTTTGGCCCGGCCGGCATCTGGAAGCCTGACCTCTCAAAAGGATCGACCCATGCTGACGAGAAGATCTGCCGTGTCCCTGCTGGCAGGATGCCTCACTCTTGCTGCGTCTGCAGGGCCGGCAGCGGCGCAGAATGCCGAGAAGCTGAAGGTCGTCGCCAGCTTCTCGATTCTTGGCGACATGGTCCGCAACGTGGGCGGCGAGCGCATCGAGCTGGTGACCCTCGTCGGCCCCAACGGCGATGCGCATGTCTATTCGCCCACGCCTGCGGATGGGCGCCGCCTGACGGAAGCGAAGATCGTCTTTACGAACGGCCTGAAATTCGAAGGCTGGATCGACCGCCTTATCAAGTCCTCCGGCACCAAGGCTGCCAGGGTCGAGGCCGCCAAGGGCGTGAAGCCGCTGAAGGGTGAGGAGGAGGGCCACGGGCATGGACACCACGATCACGGCAGCTCCGATCCGCATGCCTGGCAGAGCATCGGCAATGCGAAGACCTATGTGGCGAATGTCCGCGATGCGCTGATTGCCGCCGATGCGGCGGGCAAGGGCGCCTACGAGGCCAATGCGAGCGCCTATCTCAAGCAGCTTGACGCGCTGGAGGCAGAGGTGAAAAGCCTCGTTGCAGGCATTCCCACTGAGCGTCGCCGGATCATCACCTCCCACGATGCCTTCCGCTACTTCGAGGCGGCCTACGGCATCGACTTCGTATCGCCCCAGGGCGTCTCCACCGAATCGGAGGCCTCGGCCAAGGACGTGGCCCGCATCATCCAGCAGATCAGACGCGACAAGATCGCTGCCGTCTTCGTGGAGAACGTCTCCGACGCCCGCCTGATGGAGCGGATCGCCAAGGAAACCGGTGCCAAGATCGGCGACAGGGTCTACTCCGATGCGCTCTCGGAGGCGAACGGCCCCGCCGGCACTTACATTGATATGATGCGACACAATATAAGGGCTTTCAGCGCGGCCCTTTCGAGCTGACCATCCACCCTCCCCGCTCGTGGGAGATGAACGTTGCGGACCTAATCCGATGACCGACAAGATCCCCGTCACCGTCCTCACAGGCTATCTCGGCGCTGGCAAGACGACCCTCCTCAACCGCATCCTCACCGAGCAGCACGGCAAGAAATACGCCGTGATCGTCAACGAGTTCGGCGAGATCGGCATCGACAACGAGCTCGTCGTCGGCGCCGACGAGGAAGTGTTCGAGATGAACAACGGGTGCATCTGCTGCACCGTGCGCGGCGACCTGATCCGCATCCTTGATGGGCTGATGAAGCGAAAAGGAAAGTTCGACGCGATCATCGTCGAGACCACGGGCCTCGCCGATCCGGCCCCCGTGGCCCAGACCTTCTTCATGGACCAGGACGTGTCCGACACCGCCCGCCTCGATGCGGTGGTGACGGTGGCCGACGCCAAGTGGCTGTCCGACCGGCTCAAGGATGCGCCCGAGGCCAAGAACCAGATCGCCTTTGCGGATGTGATCATCCTCAACAAGATCGATCTCGTGTCCGCGCAGGAACTGGAGGAGGTCGAAGCCCGCATCCGCGCCATCAACCCTTATGCCAAGGTCCATCGGACACAGAACTGCGCCATCCCGATCTCCGAAGTGCTCGACCGCAAGGCCTTCGATCTCGACCGCATCATCGAGATCGAGCCGAACTTCCTGGAGGAAGGCCATCACCACCATCACGACGAGGAGATGCAGTCCGTCGCCGTGCACCACGATGGCGAGGTCGATCCGGAGAAGTTCATGCCGTGGATCTCGAACCTGACCCAGGTCGAGGGGCCGAACATCCTGCGCTGCAAGGGCATCGTGGCCTTCCCTGACGAGCCGAAGCGCTTCGTGTTCCAGGGCGTTCACATGATCCTGGACGGTGACGTGCAGGGCGAGTGGAAGCCGGGCGAGAAGCACACCTCCAAGGTCGTGTTCATCGGCCGCGACCTGAACGAGAAGGCGATCCGCGAAGGTTTTCTCGCCTGCGCGGCGTGAGAAAAGCGGGAAGGTTTGGAAAGCGTTTGCGGATCAACTGGCAGCCGCATTCCCTTTCGCCAGGCAGTCCCTGACATAGGTTCTGCGGGCAGCGATCATCTGCTCGCGGACCTCAGGGAGCGTCTTGCCGCCGGTCCTGTAGATCAGGCGGGCATCCCTCTCGCAGGCGGCCTTCAGAACCTCCCTCGTCGATGTAGCGCCGCGCTGCTCCTGGGCGGCAAGGCCCACGGGCATGGCGATCGCAAGGCTGAGGGTGATCAGAGGCAAGATCCGCATTATGTCGCTCATGATTCGAGAACGCGCATCATGGGTCTGGCGTCCCATGGGGTCTAAGGCGCAAAGGTCTTAGTCCGTCCGGACATCCGCCGGACCGGATCCAGGCCTCAAGACGATGTTGCTCCCGTTTTGCTGATTTGTGCTATGGGCAGCCATCTCAAGGAATTGCTCAATGACTGCAGGAACCGCTCCATCTCTCACCCAGAACGTGACGCCCTTGAATGCGGGCGCGCATGTGACGGCCATCGGCTGGCTGAAGGGCACGGCCGCCCTCGGCCTTGGGGACGGCGGCATCGTGCTTGCGAAGGATGGCGAGACTCATCGCGTCGAGGCTCATCCGGATGCGGGCGTTCTGGCCGGGGCCTGCGACGGCGCGCGCTTCGTCACCGGCGGCGACGACGGCCGCGTAGCCGTCACGGGGGCAGACGGCTCCACCAAGACCCTGGCCGAAGCCAAGGGCGCCTGGATCGACGCGCTTGCCGTCAATGCGGGCGGCGCCTTCGCCTATGCGGCCGGCAGGAAGGTCATTGCCCGCGACGACAAGGGACGCGAGAAGGTCCTCGAGGTGCCCTCCAGCGCTCGAGGCCTTGCCTTCGCGCCCAAGGGTTACCGGCTGGCGATCTCCCATTACAATGGCGCGACCCTGTGGTTTCCCAACGTGGAGGCGAAGCCCGAGGGACTCGAATGGAAGGGCTCGCATATCGACGTGACCTGGTCGCCGGATGCCCGCTTCGTGGTGACCTCCATGCAGGAGAACGCGCTCCACGGCTGGCGGCTCATCCCGGACAAAGGCCACATGCGCATGAGTGGCTACCCGTCGAAGACGCGCTCCTTCTCCTGGTCCGGGGACGGCAAGTGGTTTGCCACCTCCGGCGCGGAAGCCGCCATCATCTGGCCCTTCGAATCGAAGGAAGGCCCCATGGGCAAGGCGCCGCGGGAATGCGGCGTCAGGCACGCCAAGGTCAGCCGGGTGGCCTTCCATCCGAACACCTATGTGCTGGCGGTCGGCTACGAGGACGGCTGCATCCTGCTGATCCGCCTCAACGATGCCTCCGAGCTTCTGGTGCGCCCCGCCGTCAAGGGCAGCGGCATCACGGCCATGGCCTGGGACAAGGCCGGCCGGCGCCTCGCCTTCGGGTGCGAGGACGGCCAGGCCGGCATCCTGACCCTGCCCACATGAGATCGCCGGTGGCACTCTTCGGCGCCTTCATGCGGGGGACCTTCGGTCTGCCCAAACCCGACAGGCAGGCGGTCGACCGCGTGAAGGAACTCGCCCGCTCGGCCCTTCAGGCCTCGCCGGATACGGCCTTCGCGGTCAACGAGATCGCCTGCAACGACCCCGGCTGCCCCGGCATCGAGACAGTCATCCTGGTGATGGAGCCGGGCCGGAAGACACGGGCGCTCAAGGTTCCCAAGACCCTCGACGAAGTCGCGGAACAGGATATCCTCGCGGCTCTTGACGGTTGAGGAGGACAAGCTTGTCCCGGGTCGCCCGCATCATCGCTTTCGGTCTCGGGCTCCTTGGCGGCGTTACCGCCTCGCAAGGGCCTGAATTCGCTCAGCAATACCGTCAGCGCCTGGGCGGCGCGGTCGACGAGTTGCGGCAGGTGATCACCCGATTCGAGAGGGACGCTCAAGTCAGCGGCGAGACGCGGGAGAGCGCCATCGCGCGCCTGCGGTCCAACACGGACGATTTCGTCAGCCGCCAAGGCGCGGCCATGCAGGCCAATGCGGAGCGCTTGGGTCGGCTTGAGGCCCACCGGACGGCCATGATGGAGGCCGGCTCCTTTTCCCGCATCGCCCTGCTGGTTCGCGACGGCGACACGGATATCCTGGAAGCCGTCTCCCGCGACTTCGAGCCGGCCGTGCCGGTCACCGAGGAGGGCCTTCTCTCGGCCGCCGCCGGCTTCATTGCCGTTTGGGGCGGCCTGCTTCTGCTCTCAGGCTTCCTGCGCAGCCTTTTCCGGCGCCGTCACCGGCAGCATAAATCGGTTCAGGTCTCACGCTCCGGCTTTCCGGCCAGAACCACATAGAAGCCAAGACCGTCTTGCGCCGGCAGGGTCTGCAGCCGGTCGATCCAACCGCGCTTCTTGGCCTCGAGCAGCGCCTTGCCGACGGGCTGGAACAGCGTCTCGCCCCCGCCCTCCGGCGGAGGGTCGAGCCGGATGGCGATCGATTTGGCCTGAGCGAAGCGGCTGCGCTCCAGCATGTCCTGGATCGAGGCGGCCGCCTTCTCCCGCGAGGCGCCGCGCAGATCGAGCACTGTCTCAGCATCTGTGGCGCCAAGCCCACCGCGGAGCTTGCTCGCATAGAATTCGTCGAAATGGGGCATGCAGGCGTGCTCTGTATCGATCCCGGCCGGCTCAAGGCCGGCCAGGATGTTGATCGTTACCGCACCAGAACGTTCCGGAACTGCCACGGATCGGACAAATCGATGTCCTCCGGGAAGAAGCCGGGACGGTCGGTGAGCGGGGTCCAATCGGTATAATAACCCTTCACCGGGCCAAGATAGGGCATCTGCACCTCAAGGCAGCGGCGGAAATCCATCTCGTCGGCCTCCACGATGCCGGCATTCGGGTTCTCCAGCGCCCAGACCATGCCGGCAAGCACGGCGGAGGTCACCTGCAGGCCAGTGGCATTCTGGTAGGGCGCGACGCGACGCGTTTCTTCGATGGAGAGCTGCGAGCCGTACCAATAGGCGTTCTTGCCGTGGCCATAGAGCAGCACGCCGAGTTCGTCGATTCCGTCCACGATCTCGTTCTCGTCGAGGATGTGCTGCTTCTCCTGGAATTTACCGGCGCTGCCGAACATCTCGTGCATCGAGAGCACAGCCTCATTGCAGGGATGGTAGGCATAGTGAACGGTCGGGCGATACGCGGCCTTCCCGTTCTCGCGCACGGTGTAATAGTCAGAGATCGAGATCGACTCGTTGTGCGTGACCAGGAAGCCGTATTGCGAACCGGGCGTCGGGCACCAGGTGCGCACGCGGGTATTGGCGCCGGGCTGGAGCAGGTAGATCGCCTGCGCATCGGACCCGAGCGTGCCGGCATTCTCCGGCATCCATTGCTCATGCGTGCCCCAGCCGAGCTCGGCCGGCTGCAGGCCTTCCGACACGAAGCCGTCCACCGACCAGGTATTCACGAACACGTCCATGGGCTTCTCGGACTTGGCGCGCTGCGTGTCGCGCTCGGCGATGTGGATGCCCTTCACGTTCACCTGCTGCGCCAGGCGCGCCCAATCCTCGCGGCTCTTGGGTTCGTCATAGGCGATCCCGAGATCGCCCGCGACGTTGACGAGCGCCTGCTTGACGAACCAGGACACCATGCCGGGGTTGGCGCCGCAGCACGACACCGCCGTGGTGCCGCCGGGATTGCGGTGACGTGCCTCCATGGTGATCTCGCGAAGCGCGAAGTTCGTGCGCGATTCCGGGCCCTTGCTCTTGTCGAAATAGAAGCCGGGCCAGGGCTCGTTGACCGTGTCGATGTAGAAGCAGTTGAGTGAGCGGCACAGCTCCATAATGTCCACGGAGCCCGTATCCACCGAGAGGTTGACGCAAAAGCCCTGACCACCGCCTGCCGTCAGCAGCGGCGTGAGCAGCTCGCGGTAATTGTCCTTGGTCACAGCCTGCTGGATGAAGCGGATGCCGCGCTCGTCGAGGAGTTCCTTGTGCTTCTCTTGCGGATCGATGACCACGAAGCGGCTCTTGTCATACTCGAAGTGGCGTTCGATGAGCGGCAGGGTGCCCTGGCCGATCGAGCCGAAGCCGATCATGACGATGGGGCCGCTGATGCGACCGTGAACGGGCCAAGTGGTCATCAGGTCTGTCTCCTTCACGAAAGCAGAGATGGAAAAAGGGTAACGCCGGATGGCGGATTTGGCCGCATCTAGGATTGAGGAGCCCCCGGGGTCAATGCCCGAGGGCCACGAAGGCAGCGTGACGGACATCATCCCTGCCATGCGGCTTTGCCCCTCGACATCGTGCAACAAGGCTTCATGATGGCTAGCCTTGGCATCTTCAGGCTGACTGCGACCGATGAAATTCCACGATCTCCTCATGCGCCATGGGCGTGTGATCGGACTTGGCTTCGCCCTGACTTTCCTGTCCTCTTTCGGCCAGACCTTCTTTATCTCCCTTTCGGGTCCAGATATCCGCGATGCCTTCGGCCTGACCCACGGCGCATTCGGCTCCATCTACTCCCTCGCGACTCTCTCCTCAGGCCTGCTGATGATCTGGGTCGGCAGCGTCATCGATCGGGTCGACATCCGCCTTTACGCCACCACGGCCATGCTTGGCTTGGCGGCCGCGGCGCTCAGCCTGTCGCTCGCCCCCAACGTGATCGTGCTGGGCCTGAGCCTGTTCGCCCTGCGTCTCTTCGGCCAGGGCATGCTGAGCCATGCAGGCGTGATGAGCACCGCCCGCCTCGATGAAGGCGTCCGCGGCAGAGCCTTGGGTGTGGCGGCTCTTGGCTTCCCAGCGGGCGAAGCAATCTTTCCGGCCCTTGCCATCGCGCTGATCACGGCCATCGGCTGGACCGGCACCTGGCGCACAGCTGCCCTTGCCATCGTCGTGTCTCTCGGCCTCGGCTGGCTCCTCGGATTTTTCATCAGGCGCAAAGACCCGAATCTTCATGAATCCGCGCGCAAAAAGGTTTCAAGCGAAGCAGGACCGCGCTGGATCGACGTCTTGCGCGACTGGCGCTTTCTCGCACTCATTCCGACCATGATCGGCTATCCGGCGATCATGACGGCGTATTTCTTCCATCAGCGTTTCATCGCGGATGTGAAGGGATGGTCACTGGAACTTCTGGCGAGCAGCATCACGCTCTTCGCCTTGGTCTCCCTCGTCGTTGCCATGTCGGCGGGCAGTTTCGTCGACCGATTCGGGGCGGTGCGGCTCAGCCACTTTTATCTCGCCGGCATGACGGCGGCGTCCCTCACCCTTGCCCTGTTCGACGCGCCGTTCCTGCCGCTCGTGTTCTTCGGGCTGATCGGCCTGACCTCGGGCTGCACCAATGTGGTGATTGCAGCCGTGCTGGCGGAGCTGTTCGGCACCACGCATCTGGGCAAGATCCGCGCGCTTGCGGGTGCGATCATGGTGGTAGCATCGGCCGCGACTCCTGGCGCCATCGGGTTGCTGTTCGATGCCGGAATCAGCCTGGAGGCGATCTGCCTGGGATTTGTCGTCTACATGCTGGCGGCTGCGACCATCACCTTCGTGCTGCCCAATCCGAGGGCCGAACGGCTGCGGCCCTCGGAAGGGTAGAGTCAGTAGGCCAAGCGCATGCGGCTTGAGGCAACCTGCGCGGCAGCGGCCACGAGAGCGCCGAGATCGGGCTTCTGCTCGAAAGCGCCGGTCGCGGAAACAAGCCCGCGTGCACCGTCGAGAGAGCCTTCCTCAAGCTCCAGCGCGAGGAAGCGGTTGCGCTCGTAAGGACCCGGCAGCCAAAGCGAATCGGTCTTCTCAGTGGAGAAGCCGAAGCGCTCGTAATAGGGCGCATCGCCCACCAGCAGCACCGCTTTGTGTCCGAGCTGATCAGCACGTTCGAGCGCCTCGCGCATGAGCTTTCCGCCAAGGCCGAGGCTCTGGACAGACGGATCGATGGCGATAGGGCCAAGCATGAGGCCGGAGCGGTTCGGGCCGGCAGAGACGTGCCACAAGCGCACCGTGCCGATGACCTCACTGTCGCGGTCGATGACCAGGGACAAACCGTCGGCCGGCATCCTGCCCTCGCGCAGGCGTTCGCAGGTCTTCTGGAACCGGGCAGGTCCGAAGCAGGCATCGAGCAGCGCCTCGCGCGGCTCGACATCGCGGAAGGTTTCTTCGCGAATTGTGATCATGGCCGTGGCCTCCCAAAACACGTGGGGTGAGCGACAGCCCTCGCACCGACCTGAACTCAAGTCGGCCGTCCGGGACAACTCTGGTGGGGTTGATGCCTGCCTCGTTTCGCGAGGCAGGCGGGACGTGAGTTAGATCACGTAGGACTTGAGCGGCGGGAAGCCATTGAACGCGACCGCCGAGTAGGTGGTCGTGTAGGCGCCCGTGCCTTCGATCAGCACCTTGTCGCCGATTTCCAGCGAGATGGGGAGCGGGTAAGGCTCCTTCTCGTAGAGAACGTCGGCCGAATCGCAGGTAGGTCCTGCGAGCACGCACGGCACCTTGCGGTCGTGATCGTGCTCCGTGCGGATCGGGTAGCGGATCGACTCGTCCATCGTCTCGGCGAGACCGCCGAACTTGCCGATGTCGAGATAGACCCAGCGCACCTCGTCTTCGTCCTGGCTCTTCTTCGAGACGAGAACGACCTCGGCCTCGATGATGCCGGCATTGCCGACCATGCCGCGGCCCGGCTCGATGATCGTCTCCGGAATGCGGTTGCCGAAGTGCTTCGACAGCGCCCGGAAGATCGACTCGCCATAGGCTTCGACCATCGGGACTGTCTTCAGGTACTTCGTCGGGAAGCCGCCGCCGAGGTTGACCATCGACAGGTGGATGCCGCGATCGGCGCATTCACGGAAGATCGCAGATGCGGAACCGAGAGCCTGATCCCAGGCTTCCGTATTGCGCTGCTGCGAGCCCACGTGGAACGACACGCCGTAGGCCTCGAGGCCCTGACGATAGGCATGCTCCAGCACGTCCACGGCCATCTCGGGCACGCAGCCGAACTTGCGGGAGAGCGGCCACTCGGCGCCGGCGCCGTCGCACAGAATGCGGCAGAACACCTTCACGTCGGAAGCCTCAATGCCGACCGTTGCCGCAGCGCGGGCGATCTTCTCGACCTCGACCTCGCAGTCGACCGCGTAGAGGCGCACGCCAAGCTCGAGCGCACGAACGATGTCGCGCTCCTTCTTGATCGTGTTACCGAACGAGATGCGGTCGGGCGTGGCGCCGGCATCCAGTGCGAGCTGGATCTCGACCACGGATGCCGTGTCGAAGCACGAGCCGAGCTCGGCCAGGAGCTTGAGCACTTGCGGATCCGGGTTCGCCTTCACGGCGTAGAACACACGCGTGTCGGGGAGCGCACGGGCAAACTTGGAGTAGTTGTCACGCACGACGTCCAGGTCGACGACCACGCACGGGCCGTCCTCACGTCGGTTGCGCAGAAATTCACGGATGCGCTGAGTCATGGCGCTCTCCCCACCAAAGGTTCAATGGAGGTCTTGTGGAGCCTCCAGATTGAAATTCAGACGATCAGGGATTCCTGCCGTCCGGCGTCAGCGAGGGAAGATGGCATCCCGCTTCGTGCGATGGAGACACGAGGAGCGCGATGGGCTCTTCACCCGGAGATGCTGCCTTGGATTGGATGGGGATACTCCATCCGCACGCCTGGCAATGATAAACAAGCCTCTTCGGTGTTGACCTTTGGAGGGCCAACGAGACCAAAAAAGCCCGTTCGTCGTTGCTTTAAGTCGCGTCCCCCGTTGAGAACGAGGTGCGCCGGTTTTCGCCTCCGGCTGCCGGTTAGGGGTATCGAGAGCTAGAGCGCTCTCGGGCGGCTGTCCGGCCTCTTGTCCGGATGCCCACCAACCGACACACGACCACAGGCACGTGCGAAATTGGGCAAGCGGGAGATAAGCATATTCGACCCGGACCACAAGAGTTTTTGAGCCCTCCCGGAGAATTTTTTTAACCGTACTGAGACCTGTGTCTTGCCCGCATCACCATTCAGCTTCCATTAAGCGGCCGAGCTACACGGATGGAAGCTCCGGCCCCATATTCCAGGCTCCAGAGCCCAGCCTTTTTCCCTAAGACGAGAACCGCTTCAGCGCCATGATGAACCTGT
Organism: Microvirga sp. CF3062; assembly: GCF_036314045.1. Classification (NCBI taxonomy): domain Bacteria; kingdom Pseudomonadati; phylum Pseudomonadota; class Alphaproteobacteria; order Hyphomicrobiales; family Methylobacteriaceae; genus Microvirga; species Microvirga sp. CF3062. The sequence goes on along the minus strand of NZ_JAYGGN010000008.1, from coordinate 15,527 downwards.
CCCGCCGCACTCTCCTGCAAAGCCTGCTCGCAGCCACCGCGCTGTCCGCTTCAAGCCAGGGTTGGGCGCAGCAGAACGGGGTGCCGCAGCCCAATCCGTTTCGCTACGAGGATGTGGTGCGCCGGGCCCGCGAGCTGTCAACGGTTCCCTTCGAGACTCCGCCCTCCCAGCTGCCGGAGCCCCTGAACCGGCTCAGCTTCGACGATTACCGCGACATCCGCTTCCGACCGGACAAGGCCCTGCTCGCCTCGGGCAACGGGCCGTTCCGGATGCAGCTTTTCCATCTTGGCTTCCTGTATCCGCGCCCGGTGACGGTGAACATCATCCGCGACGGTGTGCCGACGCCGGTGCCCTACCAGCGGGAGCTGTTCGATTATGGCCGCAACAAGATCGAGCGGCCGCTCCCCGTCAACCTCGGCTTTGCCGGTTTCCGGCTGCACTACCCGCTCAACGACCCGAAGGTGATGGACGAGCTCATCGCCTTCCTGGGCGCGAGCTACTTCCGCTTCCTCGGAGCCGGCCAGAAATACGGCCTCTCGGCCCGGGGGCTTGCGATCAATGTAGAAGGCGGCCAGGCGGAAGAGTTCCCGCATTTCCGAGAATTCTGGATCGAGATGCCGAAGCCGAACGACGACCGCGCGGTGATCTTTGCCCTGCTCGACAGCCCGTCGGTCGCAGGCGCCTACCGGTTCGATATCTATCCGTCCAGGGAAACGACCGTCGACGTCACGGCCACGCTGTTCCCGCGCCAGCCCCTCAACAATGTTGGCCTTGCCCCCCTCACCTCCATGTATTTCGGGGGCGAGAACGACCGGAAGACCACCGACGATTTCCGCATGGAGCTGCACGATTCGGATGGCCTGCTCATGCAGTCGGGCGCCGGCGAATGGATCTGGCGCCCCATCCGCAACCCGGCCAAGAAGACCATCTCGTCCTTCAGCGACAACAATCCGCGCGGTTTCGGCCTCATGCAGCGCGACCGGGTGTTCGAGCACTACCAGGATCTGGAAGCGCACTACCACCAGCGGCCCGGCTACTGGGTCGAACCCATCGGCCAGTGGGGCGAAGGCTGGGTCGAGCTGGTCGAGATCCCGACGGCGGACGAGACCCAGGACAACATCGTCGCCTATTGGCAGCCGAACCGGCCTTACGAGCCGGGACAGGAAGTCGTCATCTCCTATCGCCTGCGGGCCGCGGCCGCGATCAGCGGCATGCACCCGGGCGGGAAGGCGGTGAACACCTTCCAGACGCCTCCCCGCGCCAGCGGCTCGAACGCGCCAAGCGATCCCCGGCACCGCCGCTTCATCGTCGATTTTGCCGGAGGCGACCTGTCCTATTACTTCAACGCCCCCGAGCAGGTGCAGCTGGTTCCCTCCACCTCCACGGGCCAGATCACCAACACCTTCATCATGCCCAATCCGCATATCGACGGATTCCGCGCCGCCATCGACGTACGGCTGGAGCCGGGCCAGTCCACGGACCTGCGCGCCTTCCTGCGCGCCGGCAACCGAGCCCTGACGGAGACCTGGACTTACCCCTGGTTCGTGGAATGATCCGCCTAAGGGATCCCTCCTGACGCTGCGGACCTTGCCAAGCTCCACTGAACCGCGCAGAAGCGGACGCGGCTGGCACGGAGCCGGAGCGACGGAGTGAATGCGCATGACGCTGAAGGCTTTGGTGGCAGGGACGCTGGCAGCCGGTCTCGCCTGGGGCACAGGAAACGCCCTTGCGCAGCCGCTGACGGACGTGACCTTCGGCACCAATTGGCTCGCCCAAGGTGAGCACGGCGGCTACTACCAGGCCGTCGCCGACGGCACTTACGAGAAATACGGCCTGAAGGTCACCATCGTGCCGGGCGGCCCGCGCGCCAGCAACCGCATGCTCATGACCGTCGGCAAGCTCGACTTCTACATGGGCGGCAGCATGATCCAGGCCTTCTCGGCGGTGGAGAAGGACATTCCCACCATCGTGGTGGCGGCCCATTTCCAGAAGGAGCCGCAGGTGCTCATGAGCCATCCCGGCCAGGGGCTCGACACCTTCGCAAATCTGAAAACATCGAACGAAATCCTGTTGTCCAAGGATGCGGCCGCCACCTTCTTCCAGTGGATGAAGGCCGAGCATGGATTCAGAGACGAGCAGGTGAAGCCCTTCGGCTTCAACCCTGCTCCCTTCATCGCCAACAAGCGAGCCGTGCAGCAGGGCTATGTCACCTCCGAGCCGCTCACCATCGAGAAAGTCGCGGGCTTCAAGCCCAATGTGTTCCTGCTCGCGGATTATGGTTTCAGCACCTATTCCACCACGGTCGAGACGCGCCGCGAGGTGGTGGAGAAAAACCCCGATCTCGTGCAGCGCTTCGTGGATGCCTCGACCATGGGCTGGTACAATTATCTCAACGGTGACAACACAAAGGCCAAGGAACTCATCAAGCGCGACAACCCGGAGATGAGCGACGAGCTGCTGGCTTATTCCCACGCCAAGATGAAGGAATACGGCATCGTCGATTCCGGTGACACGCAAACGCTCGGCATCGGCGCCATGACGGATGCGCGCATGAAGGACTTCTTCGACAAGATGGTGAAGGCCGGTCTCTTCAAGCCGGATCTCGACTACCGGAAAGCCTATACGCTCCAGTTCGTGAACAAGGGCGTTGGCTTGAATCTGAGAAAGTAGAGGAGTGCGGCGCCGGCTCATCCAGCGCTGCTGCATCCCATGAACGCGCCCGCATCCACGCTCGTTTCCCTGCATGATATCGGCAAGGTCTTCACGAACGGCGTGACGGCGCTCTCCGGCTTCGATCTCGCCATTCGCGCGGGCGATTTCGTGTCTCTCCTCGGCCCCTCCGGCTGCGGGAAATCGACGGTGCTGCGCCTCATCGCCGAATTGGCCGAGCCGACAGTAGGGCACGTGACGTGGCCGGGCTCGGCCCATGAGGATCACCGCAGCGAGATCGGCTTCGTGTTTCAGGAGCCAACCTTGATGCCTTGGGCGAATGTGGCGGATAATGTCTGGCTGCCGCTGCGCTTGCGCGGCCTGTCGCGGCGGGATGCGCAGGAGCGCATCACTCAAAGCCTCTCTCTCGTCGGCTTGAAAGATTTTGCGAAGGCCTATCCGCGCGAACTTTCGGGCGGCATGAAGATGCGCGTGTCGATTGCGCGCGCGCTCTCCCTCAAGCCGCAGCTGCTGCTCATGGACGAGCCCTTCGCCGCGCTCGACGAGATCACGCGATTCAAACTGAACGACGATCTTCTCAAGCTGCAGAATGATCTGCGTTGCACGATCGTGTTCGTGACGCATTCCGTCTATGAGAGCGCCTATCTGTCGAGCCGCATCGCCATCATGTCACCGCGCCCCGGCCGCATCATGGCGGAGGTTGCCGGCGACGCGCCAGGGCCACGCGCGAAAGATTTCCGCACCAGCCCCCGCTATGCGGCCCTGTGCGGAGAGATCTCGCAGATCCTGCTCGAGCAGAATGCGGAGGAGAGCGCGTGACGGCAGCATCCTCCAATCCCTTGAAGCTTGCCCTGCCCCTTCTGGTCTTCGCAGCGATGATCGGCTTTTGGGAAGCCATCGTGCGCCTGCACGGCATTCCGCCCTATATTCTGCCGGCTCCGAGCCTGATCGGCACGACCATGGTGGCCGACTGGCCGCTCCTGCAGGCTTCTCTCCTGACGACACTGAAAACAACGCTTCTCGGCCTCGCTCTGGCCGTGCTCGGCGGGATCCTTATTGCCGTGATCTTAAGCCTGTCGCGGATCGTCGAATACTCGCTCTATCCCTTTGCCGTCGTGCTGCAGGTCACGCCGGTAATCGCCATCGCGCCCTTGCTCCTGATCTACATGCCTCAGGATGTGGCGGTTCTGACCTGCGCCTGGCTCGTCGCGTTCTTTCCGGTTCTCTCGAACACGATGCTCGGGCTTCAATCGGTCGACCGCAACCTGATGGAGCTGTTCGCGCTCTACGGCGCCCCCGCATCCCGCAAGCCTCTTGCGCGTCTCTGCTCAAGGCTCAAGGCCCTGTGGTATCTGCGCCGTCCGGCCGCCCTGCCGGCCTTCCTGGCGGGCCTGCGGATCGCCGGCGGGCTCTCGCTCATCGGCGCCGTGGTGGCCGAGATGGCGGCGGGATCGGCCGGCGCAGGCTCGGGGCTGGCCTATCGCATCATCGAGAGCCAGTACCGCCTCAACATCCCCCGGCTCTTTGCGGCCCTGGTTCTCCTGGCCCTGACCGGCATCGCTCTTTATCTCCTGCTCGCAGCCGTCAGCCATCTTCTGCTCCGCCGCTGGCATGAAAGCGCTCTCACGCAGGAGAAATGAGGGGCTACTTCCTTAGCCTGTTAATAATGTCCCGGCTTGTCATCGTACCGTCATGAGACGTGTCCATGGTACTCAAGGCAACGCTTTGAGCAGCGAGGAACCATGGATACCGACAACAAGCATCCGAGCACCAAGAGCGTCGGATGGGCTCTGGTTCAAGCCTCCCGCCTGCACCGAAGCCGCACGGGTGACAAGCTCTCCGAACTCGGCCTTTTCGCCGGCCAGGAGCAGGTACTCCAGGCGCTGGGCACGTCCGGTCCCATGACCATGGGCGAGTTGGCCACAATCCTGCGGGTGCGCCCGCCGACTGCATCCAAGACCGTCTCACGGCTGTCCGCCCTCAAGCTGGTGGAGCGCCACACGGAGCCCGGCGATGCCCGGGTCGTGCGCGTGAAGCTCACCAAGGAAGGCAAGCGAAGGGCGGCCGCCATCGACGCCCTCTGGGATGAGGTCGAGGGCGAGCTGCTCCAGGGCTTCGACAACAAGGACCGCAAGCGCCTGCGCAAGCTCCTGCGCAGGGCCGCCAAGAACCTTGCCGGCCTAACAGGTGCCGATCAGACCGGCTTCGAGGCTGACGACGAGGTCGACGGGTTGGAAGCCGCAGAGCCGGAACTCGCCGCAACGGCCTGACGGTACAGACACCACCCCTGCCTGCGGCGCACGAGGGGCGTGCGCTGCGGGTATTCGCATCGGGATGAAGCTGCGGCTAGCATCGCCCGATGGCCGATACCGTCTCCACGCCTCAAACCACCCCGATCTCACAGCGCCAGAACCGCATGATCGGCATCGGCCTCATGTGCGCGGCGCTGTTCTGCTTCTCCTGTCTCGATGCCACGGCCAAATGGGTGAACCAATCGGTCGACCCCATGGTCACGGTCTGGGCCCGCTACATGTCGGCGGCCCTGCTCACCTTCATGGTCATCAACCCGCGAACCCAGCCGGGAGCACTCAGGACCCGCCGCCTCCCCCTCCAGCTCCTCCGCTCCTTCCTGCTTCTCGCCTCCACCTTCTGTAATTTCCTGGCCCTGAAATACCTCCAGCTGGTCGAGACCCAGTCGATCATCTTCGCCACACCCCTGCTGGTGGCCCTGCTGGCAGCGCCCCTCCTGGGGGAGCGAATCGGCTGGCAGCGCCTGGTCGCTATCGCGGTCGGGTTCATCGGCATCCTCGTGATTACGCGGCCAGGGCTCGGCACCATGCATCCCGCAGCCCTGCTGTCGCTTACGGGGTCTGTCGCCTATGCCTTCTACAACATCGTGACCAGGATGCTCGCGTCGAGCGATTCGATTGCGACCACAACCCTCTACTCAAGCTTCGCTGGCATCGTCCTGGTGACACCCGCTCTGCCGTGGATCTGGTCCACGCCCTCCTCGCCCCTGGTCTGGTTTCTGCTGGCCACCACAGGCTTCTACGGCGCCTTCGGACACTGGTTGCTCGTTCTCGCCCACGCCCGGGCCCCGGCGGCGATCCTGGCGCCGTTCATCTACAGCCAGATCATCTGGATGCTCGCCCTGGGCTACATCGTGTTCGGCGACTGGCCCGATTCTTGGACCTTCGTCGGGGCTGGCATCGTGATCGCATCGGGGCTCTACTTGCTCTCCCGCGAACGCGCGAAACGAAATCAGCCGGAGACGTCTTCATGAGCGATGCCGCCGTCGATAGCCTGCCCGGCATCGGACCCGTGACGCAGGGCTGGCTGAGGGAGGCCGGCATCCGGACCGAGGGCGAGCTTCGCTCCATCGGCGCCGTCGAGGCCTATCGCCGCCTCAAGTTCATGCTCCCCCGCCAGGTCAACATCAACGCTCTCTACGCGCTGGAGGCCGCCTTACGCGGTTGCCATTGGCTCGACTTGGCCCCCGATGTGAAGACCGCGCTCCAGCAGCAGGCCAAGATTATCGACGAGGCCATGCGCCGCGGTGCCGCCGCACGCTGCGCCATTCCCTGATCACAGACGACAACAGGAAACGCCATGAGCCGCACCGACATCCTGATGACCGCGCCGATGATGCCGATCGTCATCGAGACGCTGGAGAAAGCCTGCACGCTGCACCGCCTGTGGGAGCAGACGGATCAGGAGGCGTTTCTCAAGGAGGTCGGGCCGCACATCCGCGGTGTCGCCACCAGCACTCTCTACGGCCGCCTCGAGGCCTCGCTCCTCGACCGGCTGCCGAACGTGGAGATCATCTCCAGCTTCGGCGTCGGCTACGACAACGTGGATGCGGCCGAAGCAGCCCGGCGCGGCATCGTCGTCACCAACACGCCCGGCGTGCTCGACGACGAGGTGGCCGATCTCACCCTCGGCCTTCTGCTCGCGACCCTGCGCAAGATCCCGCAGGCCGACCGCTATCTGCGCGAGGGACAATGGCTGAAAGCCTCCTTCCCTCTCTCGACCACTTTACGCGACCGGAAGGTCGGCATCGTCGGCCTCGGGCGCATCGGCAAGGCCATCGCACGACGTCTTGCGGGCTTCGATGTGAGCATCGCCTATCATGGTCGCACTCAACAGGACGACGTGGCTTACGCCTATCACTCCACGGTCACCGGCCTCGCGGAGGCCTGCGACGTGCTGATCGTCATCACCCCGGGTGGGGCCGCAACGCGCCATCTCATCAATGCGGATGTGCTGAAAGCCCTCGGCCCCAACGGCGTGCTGATCAACGTGGCGCGCGGCACCGTGGTGGATGAGCAGGCGCTGATCGAGGCGCTCAGGTCCGGGGCCATTCTCAGCGCAGGCCTCGATGTCTACGAGGATGAGCCGCGCGTGCCGCAGGAGCTGATCGACATGGAGCACGTGGTGCTCCTGCCCCACATCGCCTCCGCCTCGGTCCACACCCGCAACGCCATGGGCAAGCTCGTGGCCGACAACCTCGTCTCGTGGGTCGAGGGCAAGGGACCGCTGACGCCGGTGCCGGAGACGCCTTACAAGGGGCGATAGCCTAATATCTCTCGTGACATCGCCTCTTCATCATCCCCGGACTTGTTCCGGGGATCCACGCCTTTGCTTCCGTTAAAACGTGGATGGCCGCAACAAGTGCGGCCATGACGCGGTGGGTGTCGTTCCCAATTAGACGAAGAAGTCCTGGCCGCTTTAAAGCGCGAACCCGCCATCGACCAAGTGAATGTGCCCGGTCGTATAACTCGCCTCATCCGACGCGAGATAAACGGCAAGCGCCGCCACCTCTTCCGCCGTGCCAAGCCGGCCCATGGGCTGCCGGTCGACGAAGGCCTGGCGCACCGCTTCCAGGCTCTGGCCGGAACTCTCGGCCTGAGCGGCGATCCGCTCGTCGAGCGACGGCGACTGGATCGTGCCGGGGCAGATCGCATTGGCCCGGACACCGCGCTTGATGAAATCGGCCGCCACGGCCTTGGTGAGGCCGATCACCGCCGCCTTGGTCGTGCCGTAGACATAGCGGTTGGGAATACCGCGCACCGAGGAGGCACCGGACGCGATATTGACGATCGATCCGCGGCCCTTCTCCAGCATACCCGGCAGCACCGCTTTAATCGTGCGGTGCATGGACCTCACGTTCAGGTCGAAGGAGAAGTCCCAGTCCTTGTCGGAGCATTCGAGGATGGTGCCGTGATGCACGAAGCCCGCCGCATTGACGAGGACGTCGAAGGATCCGGCCTCGGTGACGAGCTGCTCGACACCTGCATTCGAGAGCACGTCGAGCCTGCGCTTTTCGGCACCCTCCAGACCTTCCAGCTTCGCCACATCGAGATCCGTCGCCCAGACCGTCGCGCCCTCGCGGAGGAAAGCCTCCGCAATGGCGCGCCCGATTCCCTGCCCTGCCGCCGTGACGAGAGCGGTCTTTCCTTGAAGCCTGTTCATGAGAACCCTTGCTCCCGTCGTTGCTTAAAGCATCGGACCCAAAAGTGGATTTGCACTTTTGGGTCCGATGCTTACCTCTTGAGTGAGAGCATCGTGTGACCGGACCCAGGGGGCCGCGCCAGCGAAAACCGGAACCACTTTTCCGCACGATGCTCTAGTGATTGTCGCGCGGCACGCCAAAGGTCTGCGCGACCTTCTGGTACTTCACAGCAGGCTTCAGGGTCATGCCCTCGGAGAGCTGATCCACCATGGAGCGCTGGATCTCCTGCCACGGCGTCTGGCTCGCCGGATAGGCATAGCCGCCTCTGGACTCGAGATCGGCCCGGCGCTTCTCCAGTTCCTCAGGTGACAGGAGAATGTCGGCCGTGCGCTTGTTGAGATCGATGCGGACACGGTCGCCCGACTGCAGCATCGCCAGCCCACCGCCGGCGGCAGCCTCCGGCGACGCGTTGAGGATCGACGGTGTGCCGGACGTGCCGGACTGACGGCCATCGCCGATGCAGGGCAGCGAGAGAACGCCGCGTTTGATCAGCGAACCTGGCGGCTGCATGTTCACCACTTCGGCCGCACCCGGATAGCCGATGGGACCGGCGCCACGCATGATGAGAATCGTGTGCTCGTCGATGTTGAGCGCCGGATCATCGATGCGGTGATGATAATCCTCCGGCCCGTCGAACACGATGACACGGCCCTCGAAGGCGTTCGGATCTTCCGGATTGTTGAGATAGCGCTCCTGGAATTCCGGGCTGATCACGCTCGTCTTCATGATGGCGGAATCGAACAGCGTGCCCTTGAGATTGAGGAAGCCCGCCTTTTCTTTAAGCGGATTGTCGTAGGAGCGGATGACGTCGTGATCCCAGGTGTGCTTGCCGCGGCAGTTCTCGCCGATGGTCGTGCCGGTGCAGGTGATCGCATCCTCGTGGATCTTGCCGGCGCCGATAAGCTCGGCCATCACGGCCGGCAGGCCGCCGGCGCGGTAATACTCTTCGCCGAGATATTCGCCCGCGGGCTGCACGTTGACGAGCAACGGGATCTCGAAGCCTATCTTCTCCCAATCGTCGCAATCGAGCGGCACGCCGATATGCTTGGCGATGGCGTTGATGTGGACCGGCGCATTGGTGGAGCCGCCGATGGCCGCATTGGCTACGATGGCGTTCTCGAACGCCTCACGGGTCATGATGTCGGAGGGCTTCAGATCCTCCCACACCATGTCGACGATGCGGCGGCCCGACTCGTAGGCCATCTGCCCGCGTTCACGATAAGGAGCAGGCACGGCCGCCGAGCCCGGCAGCGCCATGCCGAGCGCCTCGGCAAGCGCATTCATCGTCGAGGCCGTGCCCATGGTGTTGCAATGGCCGACGGACGGGGCCGACGAGCCCACGATGTCGATGAACTGCTGGTAATCGATATCGCCCGCCGCATGGCGCTCGCGCGCCTTCCATACGATGGTGCCGGAGCCGGTGCGCTCGCCATGGTGCCAGCCGTTCAGCATTGGGCCGACATTGAGCGAGATCGCCGGAATGTTCACGGTGGCAGCCGCCATGAGGCAGGCCGGCATGGTCTTGTCGCAGCCGGTGAGCAGCACGACGCCGTCGAGCGGATAGCCGTAAAGAACCTCGACGAGGGAGAGATAGGCGAGGTTACGGTCGAGGCAGGCGGTCGGACGCTTGCCGGTCTCCTGGATCGGATGGCACGGAAACTCGAAGGCCACGCCGCCGGCCGCCGTGATGCCGTCGCGCACGCGCTTGGCGAGTTCCAGATGGTGGCGGTTGCAAGGCGACAGATCGGATCCCGTCTGCGCGATGCCGATGATCGGCTTCTTGCCTTGCAGCTCCTTGCCGGTGAGGCCGAAGTTCAGGTAGCGCTCAAGGTAAAGTGCCGTCATCCCCGGATTGTCCGGATTGTCGAACCAGAGCCGTGAGCGAAGCTGATCGGGAGTGCGACGGTGAGGCCTCTCAGCCATTCTTCATTTCCTTTTTGGACATCGGTAACCGAGTTGACGGGTATTTGATCTGGAGCGGAAGCCGAGATCAACCATCCCTTCGACAAAAGTCATCGTCATTCGACGAGAAAACGTCCGGCGAAGCCATCCTGAGAAGCCGCATGTTCCTTCCTGGCGAAATCCAGCATGTTATGATATTTCATAGAATGAAAGCTTTGCGTGCCGAAGCTCCCTCTCTCGCTCCACGATGTGACCATGCTTCGCCCTGCCCTTCTCCTGATCATTTCAGCTCTTCCCGTTCCGGCTTATGCCGATGACTGCCCCAATGCCCAGACGGCGAAGCTCGGCTTTGTCCTGGAGCGCCAGGGGACGAAGGCCGAAGTCCGGCCCTCCTCGGATCACTTCGTGCATGTGGTGAATTCGTATCCCGGCGGGAAGACGCAGAACGTGATCTACTACCGGGGCTTCTTCCCCATCAGCCGCTTCGACGATACGGCCCGCAGCATCAACATCCCCGTGTCCGACCTGCGCAATGTCTTCCCCCTGGAGCCGAAAGCCCGCCGCGCCCTCACCTATGCGCCGGCACGGCCCGACAAGGTGGGAGAGCTGATCTCGCTCGAGCTGACGGTGACGGGCCAGGAGCAGATGCAGCTCGGCACCTGCTCCTACAATGTCCTGATCGTGCGCAACCGCTTTCTGAACGCAGCCGGCAAGGCCACGTCCGAGCACACGGATCTCTACTCGCCCGAGCTCGGCTTCATTCTGGCCAAGCGCTACGAGGAAAGAGGCGGTGCACAGAGCACCATGAAGTACCAGACCATCAGGCCCCTGGGAAAAACCTCCCCTCTCTGAAGCGCCTCAGGTCAGCGCGCCGGCGGTGTCGTCGATCTGGGACCGCACGGCCGGTTCGAGATCGAGCGCCTCTGCCAGCTGGTTCAGGAACTCGCGCTCCTGGATCGTGTCAGGATCGATGGCGATGCGGGCCGCCGAATAGACCTGAGCCGCCTTCTCCGGATCGTTCACGTTGGCGGCAAGCTCCTCCACATCGGCGGGTGACGCCATCTCGGTGTCCAGCCAGCGGGTGGCATCCGGATCGATGCCCGCTTCGGTCAGCCCCTTGACGATTCGCGACCGCTCGGCCTCGTCGATCTGCCCGTCGGCGGCAGCCGCCGCCACCATTGTGCGCAGGAAGAGAAGCGCGTCGTCCTCGGTTTGAGACACAGGGTGGAAGCGCGAGGTTTCCGGCACGCTGAGGGCCGACTGCGCGACCGCCTCGTCCGACTGAGGTACAGAAGCCTGGGAGGCAACAGCTGGGGTTTCACCCATAGCTGGGGCAGCCGTCAGGCTCTGCCCGCCAACGCTGGTGCCTTTGCCCGCCTGCTGGCCCTGATAGGCCTTGTAGGCCAGCCCGCCGATCACCGCGAGGCCACCGAGCTTGACAAGATTGCCGGTGAGCTTGCTCTTCTTGCGCCCTCTGAACAGGAGCCCCGCCAAGCCGATGAGAGCCGTCTGGGTCAGGCCAGGGTGCTGGGTGGCAAAATTCTTGGCCTTCTGCAGGAGCTGATCGGGCGACTGGCCGGTGACCTGGGTCACGCTTCTTTCGACCTGCTGCCGCATGCCTCCTTGAGCCGGTTGGCCCGGATTCTGCTGATCGGGACGCCCGATGGCTCCGATGAATGCATCCAACAGCTTCCGGTAATCGACCATGCGGCCCTCCTGTCATCTTTGAACCAAGCCAAGAACAACGGGAGCGCCGCCGAATGGTTCAGGTTCTCAAAGAGCGAGGCTATGCAGCAACGCCCTCACCTTCAGGCCGGCTTCGGCACCATGGCAGTCCGAGCCTTGAGAACCTGGGACACGACTACCGGAGCTGCCATGGCAAGCCCGATCAGGGTTGTCTCCGGATCAGGAGCGATGATGGGCAGGGCCGCGAGGCCGATGAGCCAACGCTCCCACGCCCGCATGACAGTCAACCCATAGCCGGCGAAGGCCGCCGACAGGAACATGATGCCGACAACGGCACCTCCTGTGACGAAGAAGAAGCCGGGCCAAGTGAACTCGGGCGTGACGATGAGCATGGCCGGCCCGTAGACGAAGACAAATGGCACCAGCACCTTTCCGAGACCGAGGCGGAAGGCCGTGTTGCCGGTTTTGAACGGGTCGGCGCCCGCCATGCTGGCGCCTGCATAGGCCGCCAAGGCCACGGGAGGCGTAATGTCGGCGAGCACGCCGTAATAGAACACGAAGAAATGCGCCACGAGCGGCTGAACGCCGAGAAGACCGAGGGCCGGCGCCGCGACCGTCACCATGATGATGTAGTTTGCCGTGGTCGGCACGCCGCAACCCAGCAGGATGCAGACGACGGCCGTCATCAGCAGAGTGAAGAACAGCGTCATGGCGTTCAGGTCGGCAACGCCCGCAGGAATAAGGTCCATTAAGCCTTGCGCCAGTTGGGCTGCAAAGGATGTGACAATGAAGGAGATCTTGAAGCCTACGCCCGTGAGCGTGACGATGCCGACAATAATGCCGACAGTGGCCGCAGCCGCGCCCACGCCGATGGCGTATTTTGCGCCGACTACGAAAGCGTCGATGAGGTCGAACACCACCGCCTTTCCGGCCTCACTCTTGAGATAGGTATAGATGAGCAGCGCCAGCACGGAGGCGAGCACCGGCCCCAGGAAGATAATTTGCGTGAGCACGCCCATGGCGATGCCCGCAATGACGGCGGCAAGGAAGCCGAGGGTGATGACGGGCACCCTCGATGCGCCGACGACCAGACAGGCCGTAATGCCCCAGAAAGCCGCCAGATAAGGCGTGAAGCCGGAGAACAGCACGATCAGCAGAACCGCGAGCGGCATGATCGTCTGCCATCCCTCACGGATGACTTTGGCAGCCTTCGGCAGTTCCTCCGCCGGCAGCCCCTTCAATCCAGCGCGCTTGGCCTCAAGATGGACCTGCATGAACACGCCAAAGAAGTGCATGCACGCAGGCACGATCGCTGCGAGGATCACCGTCTGATACGAGACGTTGAGAAACTCGACCATGAGGAAGGCGGCCGCACCCATGATGGGTGGCGTGATCTGGCCGCCGGTCGAGGCGGCCGACTCAACGGCCGCCGCAAAGTGGCGCTGGTAGCCCACGCGGATCATGGCCGGGATCGTAAGCGACCCGACCGTCACCGTGTTGGCGATGGACGAACCGGAGATCATCCCGAACAGAGCGGAGCCGAAGATCGAGACCTTCGCGGGCCCGCCTGCATAGCGCCCCGCGACAACGGTGGCGAGATCGATGAAGAGTTTGCCAAGGCCTACCCGCGTCGCCAGCACGCCGAAGAGCACGTAGTGGAAGACATAAGTGGCAACAACTCCCAGGGCGATACCATAGATGCCCTGGCTCGTGAGATAGAGATGGTTGACGATATTGGACCACGACGCGCCTGGATGCTGGAGAATGCCCGGCATAGAGGGGCCGAAATAGGCATAGAGCATCACGAAAATCGAGATCACCGGCAGCGGCCAGCCGACCGAACGCCGGGTTGCCTCCAGCAGGACAACGATCAGGATCGTGCCCATGACCACATCGGTGGTCGAGGGATTACCGACCCGGAAAGCCAGCTCGTTGAAGATCCACGGAACGTAAAGGCTGACGACGGCCGCCGCGATGGCGAGCGCCCAATCGATCAGCGAGATGCTGCCAGGCCGCCACCAGCTCGACGGAGCAATCTGTTCGTAATCCTTTTTGGAGGCCGAGAATACGAGGAAGATCAGGCCGAGCACGAAGGCCATGTGGATGCCGCGGTGCGTCGCTTCCCGCAGCAATCCGAAGCCCGCTGTGTAGTAGTGGAAAAGCGAAAGAGTTAGAAGCAGGCCTGCCACCAGCCATGCGGTCCCTGTCGGCAAGGGCCGGAAGCGCATCTCGGGATCGAATTTCTCCTCGAGGCTGCGGTTCTCGATGATGATATGGGAATCGGCGGCGGTCATAGCATTCTCACAGGGAAGAAACAAAGCGCCTCCCGCGGCGGCTGACGCGGGAGGCTGGATCTGAGGCTGGCGTCGATCAGCTCTTGAGGAGACCGGCTTCCTTGTAGAAGCGCTCAGCTCCCGCATGGATTGGAATACCGGCACCGGCGAGCGCACTTTCCTTGCGGATCAGCTTGCCCTTGGCGTGACCGGCATCCAGCGCCGCGCGGGTCTTGTCGCCCCACAGGCCTTTCACGACGTCGTAGACAACAGCCTCCGGCACTTTCGCCGAGGTGACCCACTGAGCTCCGACGGCGAGCGTCTTCACCGCGCCGACATCCTTGTAGGTGCCGCCCGGGATCTCGTCGGCTGCAAAGAAGTTGTACTGTTTCCTGATGGCATCAGCTTCGGCACCGGACAGCGGCACGATCTCAACGCCTCCGCCTGTGGCGGCGAGCTCCGTAATGGCGCTCGTGGGATAGCCGCCGACGAAGAAGAATGCATCGAGCCCACCGTCGCGCATACGCTCGGCCGCCTGGTTGGGCTTCAGGAAGTCGGCCTTCACGTCGGCTTCCTGAAGCCCCCAGCCGGAGAGGATGATGCGGGCATCGACCAGGGTGCCGGAGCCCGGCTCGTCGAGCGACACGCGCTTGCCTTTGAGATCGGCGACCGACTTGATGTTGGCGGATTTCGCAGCGACGAGGTGAATGCTCTCAGGATAGAGGTTGGCTAGGAGGCGCAGATCCTCCATCTTGCCTTTGCCTTCGAAAAGGCCCGTCCCGGTATACGCCCAGTAGGCCACGTCCGCCTGGCTGAAGCCGGATTCAAGCGCACCCGACACGATGGAGTTCACATTGGCCACGGATCCATTGGAGGCCTGCGCTGTCAGGACGAGCCGGGGCGGATTGGACACGGCGTTCGCGATAAGTCCGCCGATGGGATAGTACGTACCGGCCGTTCCGCCGGTACCAATACGAAAGAAAGCCGGTGCCTGCGCGAACGCGCTCCGGCCCAGAGCTGCGGCAGCGCCCAGTCCGAGGCCCATCTTGGCCAAGTCGCGGCGTGTCATCGTCATGATCTGATACTCCCCTCGTGAAGGATTGACCGCTTACGGTACGGTTCTACTCCACTCTAACGGGAATTCTGTCTTCGTCTATGGCCGTTAACAGGCGCTCTATCGATGAGGGTCGCGGGCTATGACCGAAGCTTACTTCATGACACGGCGCTCGCCAGTATTGTGACGCCTTGTCTCGATACAGGATTGAAGGTTGGTGTATCGACAAGCTCTGGAGCGGCCTTAAGGTCAGAAATGCCGAGGCCAACAATAGGCGACTTGACCTCTTGCCCCACATGAGCGGCGGCAAACATCTACCGCTTCCTGCGTCTTTTGTTGGTGCACTGTTCTTTTGTCCAAGCAAAAGCCCCCGCCGTTTATCACGTGCGGGGGCTTTTGAGTGTTTGGTTGCGGGGACAGGATTTGAACC
>NZ_JAYGGN010000007.1:0-228397 GCF_036314045.1 Microvirga sp. CF3062 | reverse complement strand
AGGCTCATAACCTGAAGGTCACAGGTTCAAATCCTGTCCCCGCAACCAAACACTCAAAAGCCCCCGCACGTGATAAACGGCGGGGGCTTTTGCTTGGACAAAAGAACAGAAGAAATCTCTAGGCCGCTATCGTCGACAAAATCGCTCTAGCAGTCCAGGAACCTCCCAGCCTGCAACGGCCTCAGAGTAGAGAAATCCCTGTGCGTAATGGCAGCCGAGACGCTTGAGGCGCTTCTCCTGATTGCGTGTTTCGACCCCTTCAGCCGTGATCTTCATGTTCAGGCTTCCACCGAGCCCGGTGATGGCTGCGATGATCGCTTCATCGTCCGTACTCTGATCGAGATCCTCGACGAATGTCCGATCGATCTTCACGTGGTCGACCGGGAAGTGTTTGAGATGCATGAGAGACGCATAGCCGGTTCCGAAATCGTCCAGGGCGATGCTGATGCCGCTGCTGCGAAACTGCCTGAGAACTGCCGATATGCAGTCGGAGCTTCTGCCCAGCAGAACCGTCTCGGTAATCTCGACTTCAAACGCCTCGGGCTGAACCTGCGCGCTCTGGAGAACCTCAAGAACCTCCTCCACCAGGCGCGGTTGGCTGAAATCGGCGGACGAGAAGTTCACGGCAACGTGCCCGAATGGCAGATTGTCACCGCTCCAGCGGCGCATGTCGGCAGCAACCTTCGCAATCAGCTGCCGCCGGATCGAAGGAGCGAGATCCGCGTCCTCGAACGCTGCTCCAAAAAAGGCCGGTCCTAAAATGCCTTTGGTCGGGTGCTCCCAGCGCGCCAACGCCTCGAACCCGACGATCCTTCCGGTCGAAAGGCAGATCTTGGGCTGGTAGAATGGAGCAATCTGGTTTCGGGCCAGACCCTCGCGCAGTTCGGCTCCCAAGGAAACGCGCTTTTCGATCTCGCGTCGCATGGCGGGAGAGTAGGTTAAGATGCGGTTCCGGCCCTGCGCCTTGGCGCGATAGAGGGCGATGTCGGCGCTTTTCATCAATCCTGCAGGATCGGAGTCGTGGTCCGGAAATGCCGCCACGCCAATACTGGCCCGACTGGAGACGATGCGCCGCTTGTAGGTGAACGGCTCGCGCAGTGCCCCAATGATGCGCTCCGCGAACTGTGCTGCCTCGCCCAGCGTCGTAGGTTCCACAAGAAGCACGGCGAATTCGTCTCCACCAAGTCTTGCAACCGTATCGGATGGACGCACAAGTCTGGCGAGGCGACGGGCTGCCTCCTGCAGCAGGGCATCCCCGGCATCATGACCGAGGGTGTCGTTCACGTCCTTAAAGTCGTCGAGGTCAATCAGGAGGAGGCTGACGCTTGTGCTGCTGAACTTGGCATCCGACAGAGCCTGCTCAAGACAGCGGTAGAACAGCCCTCTGTTCGGGAGCCCGGTCAAGGAATCGTGATTGGCTGTTCGCCAGATCTCTTCTTCCGCCGTTTTTCGGTCTGTGATGTCGAAAGTGACGCCGACCACACGATCGGGGGAGGCGAGCTCGGCGCGCGAGCCGAACCAGAGCATCTTTCCGCTCGGCAGGATGTACCGGAACTCGGACGTGTAGGAGCCCTGGGTTTTCACCACTTGGGCAAAGTGCTGGCGCAGAACCCGATCCTCGGGATGCACCTTGTCGAGAAACTCCGCCAGCGGGCCGGAGCCCACCCCGAGAAGGGAGACGGCATTCTGGGAGCGGGTGATGTAATCCGTACGGAGATCTTGTTCCCAAGCGAACATGCGCCCTGCATGAAGGGCGAGCCGCAGCCGTTCCTCGCTCTCCCGCAGTCTCTCCTCAACCTGCTTGCGGTCGTGAATGTCGGCTACGCTGCCTACCCATTCGCGGATTGTCCCGTCCGGATTGCGCAGGGCAACCGCATTCGCGAGCATCCAGCGGTATTCACCGTCGGCAAGCTTGATCCGAAACTCGTTCTGGTATGGGGACCCTGAAGAGACAGCCCACAACCATGCGGCCTTGACCCTGGCCAAGTCGTCGCGGTGAACGAAGTCGAGCCATCCCTGACCCGCATATGCATCGCCGATCAGGCCACCGATCTCGAGGGTACCGTCGAGATGCGTCAGCATTCCATCAGGAGCGGCAAGCCATAGGACGACGGCGCTCGCCTCCAGGAGAGCCTTATACTGCTCCTGCCTCTCGGCTGCGGCGCTCTCGACCGATTTCCAATCCTCGATATCTGTATAGGTGCCGAACCAGCGCTCGATCTCGCCCTGTGAGTTGTAGGAGGGCAGCGCCCGCGCCAGGATCCACCGATACTCACCTGAATGGTGGCGCAAACGGCAGGTCGCCTCATAGGCGTCGCCGGTGCGGGCCGAATGCTGCCACCGAGCCCAGGTCCGGTCGCGGTCGTCGGGGTGGAGCATCTCGATCCAGCCCAGCCCTGTGGATGCTCCCTCAGGCGCACCCGTAAACTGATACCAATGCTTGTTGGAGTATTCATCGTACCCGTCGCCGCGGGCCGACCAGATCATATGCGGCAGCGCGTCAGCAAGCGTTGCGAAGGATCGCCGTTCCTGCGCAACGGTTTGCTCCACGCGTCTGAGCTTGAGCAGGTTCATGACCGAACCGGCGAGAGCCACGAGGGTGTCGGATTGCTCCCGTGTCAGCCCCTGTGGCCTCGGTTGGGTGTCGAGAACGCAGACGGTTCCGAGCGGCAGTCCCTCATCTGTGCAGATGGCGGTTCCGGCGTAAAAGCTAAGCTCGGGTTCGCCCTGCACGAAAGGATTGCAGGCAAAGCGCGGATCTTTCAGCGCATCCGGCACGATGAAAAGATCGGTCTGAAGGATGGCTTGCGCGCAGAAGGCGGCATCCAGAGAGGTCTCATGAAGGTCGACCCCAATCGCGGCCTTGAACCATTGGCGATGTTCATCCACGAAGGTGATCAAGGCAATCCGCGTCTCGCAGACGTGAGCCGCAATCTTCGCGATATCGTCGAAAGCCTTCTCAGGCTCTGTTCCCACAATCGCAAAGCTCTGCAGAGCCGCCAAGCGATCAGTGGCCGACCAGGCCGGGGAGGGAGTCTCGACGACAGGTTTTGTCATTGCCTTGCCGACCCTAAGAACGAGGTTCTGCTGAGGCGGAAAAGGCTAGGTGCCAAGCAATGTAGTGATTTGAATATTGTATCATTTTTAGAGATTTCAGGAGATCTATTAGGACAATACACGGGATTGCTTCCTGAAAGCTGAATTTCGGATGTGACTTATTTTCTACCTCAGCCTTAACCCAGCCTTGAGGAGACGGTTGGATCCAATCCACCGTACGGCTGTTGTGACTTCAGGGTTTGGATTCATCATGATTTGAAAAGCCAGTCCTCTATGGAGATTGCATCCGCCTTCCAGGTCATTCCGTCCGATGATGAAGAGAAACCGGGCGCCTATGCGATCTTTCCTTACGACCGGGATCTGGTGCGACGCTTTCGTGAGACCTTCCCGCGGGCGCGATGGCGCGGCGACGAGCAACGCTGGTTCGTGCCCGGCACTACGGCCGTCCAGCGGCTCGACACCTGGATGGCGCAGGAACTGCAGGACTTGGACCGGCATGCCGATGATAAGGGTCGCGATGCCTTCGCCTTCGAACCTCTGGAGAGCCCCTATCTGACGATCGCTGATGACCTGAGAGTTCGCACGCCCTATTCCCGCACCATCGTGGAGGCGCTCCGGTCCATTCCCTGGGCTCATTGGGATCCGGAGGAGCGGATCTGGCGGGTGCCGTTCCGATCCTACGAGGAGCTGAAAGCGCGCTGGCCCGGCATCGAGGAGGCTGCGCGGCGCAACGAACCTGCTGCCCGCCAGAAGCGGCGTGAGGAGCAGAGGGCTCACGTGCCTGAGGAGACGGCTCGGGTCCAAGCCGAGCGCCGCCGCAGGCGCTATCCCGTGCCGGGAGACGACCTGCCGCCGTTGGGCTCTCCGGTATCGACCGAGCGTTGGGGCGTCGTGGTGTTCGAGGATGTTGAGAGCGAACCCATTCCGGACCCCGGAACAGCCGATCTTTATCCGCATGTGCGGACCGATCCGGCCCGTTACGTCTGGGCCCGCTGGCGCATGCCGACCCTGCAGGAGGTCTATCGCACGAGGCCGTCCCGTACGGGCGAGGATGCCGAGCTTCGCACAAGCCGCGGCTGGTGGTGGGCGAACCGCGAGGAACTGCGGGAGAGGGCGCGCAGGCTGCGCGAGGTGGAGCGGATGCAACGCGCGCGACACGAGGCCAGAAAAGCCTCCGCTGAGGTATGAGTTCAGGCATGAAAAATCCGGGCGTGGAGCCCGGATTTCGAAAAGCGTCGGCTCTGCAGCTATCAGAACGGGATGTCGTCGTCGAAGTCGCTGTGGCGGGAGGCGCCCGCCGGTTCGGGTCTGCGCTCCATCGGCGACGAGCGTCCGAAGTCACCGCCCTTGGCGATCTGGCCCGGCTCTTCCTCGCCGAACTCGGACGAGCCGCCGCCGCGGCTGTCCAGGATCGTCAGCTCACCCCGGAAGCGCTGCAGCACCACCTCGGTGGTGTACTTCTCCTGGCCCTGCTGGTCGGTCCACTTGCGGGTCTGCAGCTGGCCCTCCAGGTACACCTTGGAACCCTTCTTCAGGTACTGCTCGGCCACCCGGGCCAGGTTCTCGTTGAAGATCACCACCGAGTGCCACTCGGTCTTCTCCTTGCGCTCGCCGGAGGCCTTGTCCTTCCAGGTCTCGGAGGTGGCAATCCGCAGGTTCACCACCGGATCTCCGCTGCCCAGGCGCCGCACCTCAGGGTCACGCCCCAGATTGCCCACCAATATCACCTTGTTCACAGAACCAGCCATGATGGCTCTCCACTTCATCTCTCCTGAACGGCTGGGGCATCGAGGATGCCGCACGTTTTCAGGTCGGTTGCACACTCCTGCCCAAGGAGGGCATCACCTATTGTTCTATATTTGTTCCATGTGAAACACAAGTCTGAAGAGAGGTTTGGGTTGTCTCTTACGAAGGCGTGAGGCCATAAAAAAGGAGCGGTGATTTCTCACCGCTCCCAAAATTTATCTATCTAGCTTGAACTCTACTCGGCCGCCTGAAGATAGACCACCTTCGACTGCTCATTCTTCACCTCGCGCAGGGTGCGCGCCATGTAGGTGAGCTGCTCGATGGCCTTCTCGAGGTCGTCCTTGGTGCCGGCCTCGAGATCGTAAGCCTTGCGCCCTCTGTAGAGCCGGTTGACCTGGCTCTCCATCTCCGCGGCGGTTTCGCGGATGCGGTGGACGAGATTGTCTGCGATGACATTGGCGTTGCCGTCGACAACACAAAAGCCGACATCGCTCGCGCGGACCTTAGCCATGGGTTGATACCTCTTCTTGTTGTTTCGTCTCAGGCAACGGCCCGTTCTCCATGCATGGCATAGACGCCGAGCCGGCGGGCCAGAGAGTGTTTCGTCACAGGGCCGATCCAGGGCAGCGTCGCAATAAAGCGCAGCTTGTCTGGACTTGCCGTGTATTCTGCGAACAGGCGCTCACGCTCGCGCCAGATCATGTCGATGGCCTCGGCCTTCGCCGGGTGGCGAAAGCCCACGCGCGCCGTAGAGCCGAAGCTTAGCGCGCGCATGCAACGCTCGAACGTGCGCCGTCCGATGGCCGGCGTCACGCTGGCGTGGCAGACCGTCTCGATCACATGCTGCGCGAACTCGTCCGCCGTTTCAGGCGCCGGCGTCTCCGCACCGGAAATGTTGCCCTGAAAAGCGCTGGCGCCGTTGCGCATCATCTCTTCAAGCCCAAAATTCGGCATTGGCCTCACCGTATGTTCCAGGCCGCCTGCAGCAGCCGAACGAGCTTCGTTCCGGTCTTTCGAATCCGGCGCGGCGTCTGCCACGAGTGGCTGGCGTCGCGGGCCGGGTTCAGGCGTTCGGAACGTTGACGCGGGTTCTTCAACACGAGGCGCGCACCCAATTCGGTACGAATGCGCCAGGCTTCGTCCGGGCTCTGGAAACCTTGACCATTCAAGGGTTTATGCGAGGGGCGCGGCTTCATTAAAATGGGGTTTGCGCCCTCCGGATGCAAGGTGCGCGGGACCGCCGGAACCGAGCCCGCAACAGCTCTCGCGGCCTTCGGCCAAGCCGAGATTTCGCAGCGCGCGACTTTGAGACTCTGTGCAAGATCCACGTCCGCACCGACGCCGAAAACGGAGAGGGCGCAGGTGAAGGCCTCCGAGAACGGTTGCATGCCGCACCAGCTCTTCTCCGCCATGTGCAGCGGCCACGACCACAGACCGTCCTCGCGCCGCTGGCCGAGACTTTCGCGGTCGATGAAATAGCCGGTCGTCTTGTGCTCGAGGCCGCTCTCGCTCAGGAGCCATTCCTCGTTCTCGAAGATCGGTCGCTCTTCCGTCATAGCGCTCATCACCGGATCCTTGTGCCAGGGGCCGTTCCGCACCGCCCTAATGAGGTCACATCCACGACGCATACAGATGATGTGAACAAAGCAAGAACATAGCCTCGACGGGCTGCGTGTCAAGCAAAGTCCGCTGTTTGAGACTGTAATCTTGGAGTAACGGATACTATGTGGAGGGTCGGGTGCCAGGATTGAAGACATCGTCCCCGATCCAGACCAAAAAGAGGTAAAGTCGTTGCGACGAAATATCGCTGACGATAACTGAAGCTCGACCATTCATCTGCAGCGGAGCCGCGAATCCATGACCAGCCTGTCACGTCTCGAAACAGACCAGCTTCGCCGCCTGGAGGAGATGCGCAAGACCTTCGACAAGCTGCGGGCGGAGCGGATCCGGGCAGAGGGCGAGGTCGAGCGTCTGACGCGTGAACTCGACGAAGCGCGTGCTCTCGCTAAGGCCGAGCTTGGCACCGACGACGAGGCGCAGATTCAAAGCCTAATCGATGAGGCTCAAGCACGAAATGCCAAGCTCGCGGAGGAGTTCGGCGTTGCCCTGCGCGAGGTCGAGACGCGCCTCAAGCAACTCGGAGATGAGCGTTGATCTTGGCCGCAGCCACTCACGATGTGACTCGCGCGGAAGCGTTGCTCGCGCGCCTCGAGGGGCGGCGCGATGCCATCCGCGCGCGGGTCGATGAGCTAACGCGCGAGATCGAGTTCGCCAAAGGCCGCCTTGCGGTCAAGGACGAGGTGGAGGCCTTTATCGAGGCCGTTCACGGCTCGGCGAGCCGCCGCAGCCTGTCGGCCTTCGAGACGCTGCTGACGGCGCTCGTGCAGGAGGTGCTGCCGGGCGAGAAGCCAGTGGCCCTGGAGCTCTCGACGGAGCGGGGGCTTGCCTCCCTCGACATCTGCGTGCGGCGTGCGGATGGCTCGCTCGAAGACGTGCTGGAGGACAATGGCGGCGCGCTCACCAATGTGATCGGCATGGCGCTCCGCCTGATCGCCGTGGTCAAAGCGGATGTTGCCCGCTTCCTGGCGCTGGACGAAGCGGATTGCTGGATCGCGCCGGAGCGCGTGCAGTCCTTCTACACGGTGCTGGAAGACGGCGCAGCGCGGCTTGGCGTGCAGTGCCTTGCCGTCTCGCACCATGACCTGTCGCAGTTCTCCGGCAAGTTCCACATTGCACGCATTGCCGGCGAGCCTGCGACCGGCGTGGAGGTGATCTCCTCTGATACGACAGCACAGTGGGATGATGTACAGCCGGGTTTACGCTTCATCCGTCTCGTCAACGTGCAGGCGTACACGGATGCAACGCTGCATCTGAGCCCCGGTGTCAACGCGCTCATCGGACCAAACAACCGCGGCAAATCCACCTTCATCCGTGCGCTTCGCGCAGTGTTCTATGGCGAGGCCCGCGACAGTCTCGTGAGGGCTGGTGCGAAGTCCGCCATGGTGGAGATCGGCGTTGCCGGAAAGCGCACCTTGCGCTTCACGCGCCAGCCGCGCCGCTCGCCGGTCAACATCTGGTCACTGCACGAACCCGATGGCTCCATCGCCGAGGAGCAGGGCATGCGCTACGAGACCGGGGGGCGCAACGTGCCGGATTGGGTGGCCGATCTCATCCGCATCCGTAAGGTCGAGGATCTCGACGTCCATATCGCGCATCAGAAGTTCCCCGTGTTCCTGCTTGGCGAGACACCGTCGCGCCGTTCCGCCGTTCTCTCCATCGGGCAGGAGGCGGGCTACATCCGCGACATGCTCGTCATCCATCGCGAGCGCTGCCGCCGCGACAACGATCTTGCGCGGAACGGTGAGCGGGAACTGATTGCGCTCAGCGAGACGCTCGACGGGCTCGCCGAGCTTGAGCCGTTGAAAGAGAAGCTTACCGCTGCGCGTTGGCAGGCGGAACGTTTAACCACAGGAGCCGCGCGGCTGGAGCGGCTGCAGAGTCATGGGGCGCAGCTTGCCACGATCCGGCGCAGGCTCATGACTGCCGAGGCGCGCGCCCGCATCACGGAGATGCTTCCCCCGGCGGAGCGGCTCGCCGATCTCACCCGTGCGGTTGAGCGCGCCCGCGAGCGCGAGCGCATCGGGCGGCAGGTGCTGCAGCTTGGCCATGACTTGAAGCGCAGCAGAGCGCGGCTGAATGCGCTGCTTGGCCTTCCAGAGGCTGCGCCAGCCCTTGAAAACACCGCTGCGGCACAAAACATTCTGAAGAGGATGAGCGATCTTCGCGCGGCCTCCCAGATCGCCAGAAGCCGCATGACTCAGGTCGACGAGGGGCTGAAGTCCCTGCAGGCCGAGATGGCGCGCCTCGTCGAGGAAACCGGCGGGCTGTGCCCGACCTGCGGCTCGCCTGTGAAGCCTGAGACCCTGCTCGACCACCACACCCATTCGCCCACGGAGCGGCTCAGCGCATGATCCTGACCGGAGATCGTCTTCCTCCTGTTGCCTGCAACGGCATCCTCGTGATCGGGGATCCGCATGTGGGCTCGCGGCGTCCCGGACGGCGCAAGGATGCGGTCTGGCCCCAGGCCGTGCTGGGCAAGCTGGAGCGTTGCGTGACGATTGCGAATGAGCGGCAGCTCGCCGTTGTCATTCTTGGTGATCTCTTCGACCGACCGGTCGAGACCGACATGGCGCTCAAGAACCAGCTCGTCCGCGTCCTGAAGAACTTCTACCATCGGCCTATCGTGAACGTGGGCAATCATGACATTCAGCACACGACCCTCACCGACAGCGACTCGTTGGCGCTGCTGGGCCTGTGCGATGTGGTCGACGTGGTGGCGACATCCGCTCCAGTCGCCGAATTCCAGATCGGCACGCGACGGATCGGAGTCGGCATGACGCCCTACGGCCAAGCCATTCCGACGGATGCGCGCGGCTCCTTTTCGGGCACCGACCTCCAGACTTGGTTCACGCATCACGACATCGCCTTCGACGGCGGTTATCCTGGTGCCGTTCCGCCCTTCGCAGTCGAGGGCTGCGATGTGCTGATCAACGGGCACATCCACAAGACGCAGAAGTCCGTTCTCGCGGGCCGGACACGCTGGCTCAACCCCGGCAACATCACGCGCCAGTCCGTCGACCTCGTCGATCACGTGCCGCGCGCCTGGATCCTCAACGGCGGCGGTGAACTGGAAGCGCAGGCGCTGCCTTTCGAGAGCAATGTCTTCGATCTGACGGGGCGTGTAGTCGATGCGGCCGATGAGGCGCTGGTGGCGCGCGAGGTGGAGAGCGCCTTCGTCACCCTGCTTCAGGCGGAATCCTCGACCGAGCTGAAGCGCAGCGGCGACGGCTCGATCATCCGCGACGAGATCGAGGCCAAGTTCGCTACGGACAACACCTCAGGTGCCGTGCGCGCCATCGTGCGCTCGCTGCTCGGCGAGGCCGTGGAGCGCCACGCCGCGCAATCTTAAAAGGCAAAAGGATCGGCGAAGGGCAGGCGGCGCCGGCGCACCTGCGTTTCGGGCAGAATCGGGCGGCTGATATCGACCTCCACCAAGCCTTCGCAGGCAAGCGCCAGAACGGCCGCGACCCCATCCTGTGTGTTCATGACGGCGCTTGCGCAATCCACGAGCCTCATGGTCCCGAGTTCGTCGAGCTGATGCAGGATGCGCACCCGATCACCTGCTGATACCGGCGTGCGCTTGCAGGCCATGATCAGGCGCATGGTGGTAAAGCGCGGCTCCGCTCGGATGCTGGCCGTCGTTTCGATCAGAAAGGGGCGCCCGTCGCCAGAGGTGATGCCGTGGATCGCAGCAGCCCGCAGGGGATGGTTCAACAGGTCGTCATCGATCACCACGTCGACCAGGTAAGCCGAGCCGTCACGGACGATCTCGAAATCGGCCACATGCTCGACCGTTTCGTCAGCGATGGCGAAGGCGGCAGGATCGGCCGGCGTGCGCAGGGATTCCACATCCGCA
Organism: Microvirga sp. CF3062; assembly: GCF_036314045.1. Lineage (NCBI taxonomy): Bacteria > Pseudomonadati > Pseudomonadota > Alphaproteobacteria > Hyphomicrobiales > Methylobacteriaceae > Microvirga > Microvirga sp. CF3062. The sequence continues at coordinate 218,118 of NZ_JAYGGN010000007.1, read as the reverse complement.
TCGAGTTCGCAGATCGCCAGGAAATCCGCGATCAGAGCATTGCGCGTGAGCGGCGTGGACGGGCGCTTCGCAGCCCGGCGGGCGCTGCCGCGACGGGCGGGGCGTCGATCCGATAGGTCGAGGATCGCTTGCGCGGACATCCGGTCCTCCAGGGTGGCGGTTGCGACGAGCAGTCAGGCGGCCTCGGGAAAAGGCGCAGGTTTGTATCCTGACTGACGAGAACATATATAGAACATACTAGTTATGGTCAAATCATGACACTTCATCTGTACCCACGTGTGAGGCTTACGATCCAAGAGATCGTGGCCGCATATTGAGACAAAATGGCACACCGAGTAAGAGACTGATTTATAAGACTGAATAAGCCTTCTCGGCTGTGCCTGGATTGGACCTGAGGGCCGAAATTTGGTATAGAACAAAGAACGAACACGCCTGCTGCTGAAGACGATTCGAGAAGAGCGTGAGCCGATATGCGGGCCTTGATAAAAGTTAGGATCGAGGATGAATACGACCGATAAGAAAATCTCCGAGGTGCTGGCCAAGTTCGGTGAGCCGATGGCCGGCAATGTCTGGCGTGTCCAGGGAACGGCCGTGGTCTACCACAAGACACTTGAGCGCATTGCCGCCCAGGCCAATGTGGTTTTCGACGAGCCCAAGATCATCCGCGCCGAGCGCGACGAGGCGGTGATCCAGGTCACCGGCCGCATGGGCGAACGGATCGAGTGGTCGATCGGCGAAGCTCTGATCGGCGTGAACTACCGCGTCTCGGGCAAGCAGGCGGCCTATGTCTACGCCATGGCCGAGAAGCGCGCGAAGGATCGCGTGATCCTCAAGCTCATCGAGCTGCACGGCTACGTCTATTCCGAGGAAGAGGCGGACGAGTTCAAGCAGGGCCGCCCGGGCTTTGCCGATCCGCATGTGGAGATCGAGAAGACCGAGCCTCAGGCGCAGAAGGGCAGGGTCGAAGCCGCTGCCTCGGACGGCAAGGTCGAGGATGACCTGAAGGCGAAGATCAAGAAGGCCAAGACCATCAATGCGGTCACGGACCTGATGCTCCATGCCGACACGCAGAAGGTGCTTGCCGAACTGCCGGAGGGCATCCGAGACGAGATCCGCGACTACGCCAAGGCACGGCTCGTCGAACTCGGCTGGCCGACCAAGAAGGCAGCCTAACTTTCGCTGCGATCATGGGCGAGACGGAACAAGCCGTCTCGCCTTTTTCATATCTCCAGTGGCGTCCCGGCGCTTGTGGTCCCGCTGATCGATGCCGAAATCCTCCGCCTTGGCTGCTTCCGATCAGGAGGCGCTGTCGCTCTCCGAACATCTCGTCGGCTCCATCGAGCGCGTGACGTTCCACAACGATGAAACCGGCTTCTGCGTGCTGCGGGTGAAAGCGCGCGGGCACCGCAAGCCGGTCGTCGTCGTGGGGCACGCACCGTCGGTCGCCATCGGCGAGGTGGTTGAGGCGAGCGGCGGATGGCTGCACGACCGCAATCATGGAGTTCAGTTCCGCGCAAGCGAGCTGATGACCTCGGCGCCGACCACAGCGGAAGACCTGCAGCGCTTTCTCGGCTCGGGCCTGCTGAAAGGCGTCGGTCCCTCCCTCGCCCAGAGGCTCATCGCATCCTTCGGCGCGCGCATTCTCGACGTGATCGAAGCGAAGCCGCATGAACTCACGCGCGTGCACGGCATCGCCATGGCCAAGGCGCTCGGCATCGGCGAGGCCTGGGCCGAGCACCGGGCGCTGAAGGACATCGCGGCTTTCCTCAATGCGCACGGCATTGGGGGCTTTCTGCTCACGCGGATCTATCGCGCCTATGGCGTTAGCGCCATCGACATCGTCAAGGCCAATCCGTACCGCCTGGTCCTCGACATTCCGGGCTTCGAGTTCGCGCTCGCCGACCAGGTGGCGCTGCAGCTCGACGTCGAACCCACCGCGGCGATCCGGCTTCAGGCCGGTCTCACGCACGTTCTCTCGGAGGCCGTAAAGGAAGGCCATTCCGGCCTGCGGGCGGACGAACTCCTGCGCCAGGCAAGTCGCCTGCTCGATATTCCTGAAGCTGAAGTGAAACCCGTGCTCGATGCGCAATGTGCGGCAGGGCAACTCGTCGCCGACGAACTCGATGAGCGGCGCAGCATCTTCCTGAAAGGCCTCTACGGCGCCGAACTCTTCATCGCGCAGCGCCTGAAGGAGATCGCCCAGGGGCTGCATCCCTGGAACGGACTCGATAGCGAGCAGGTGATCGCAGAGGCTGAAGCTGCCATCGGCGTGCGCTACTCGCCGAGCCAGCGCGAGGCCCTGGCTTCCGCCTGCCGCTCGAAGGTGCTCGTCGTGACCGGCGGGCCCGGTGTCGGCAAGACGACGCTGATCAGGAGCCTGACGCATCTGTGTGCGCAGCATGAATTGACGATTGCCCTATGCGCGCCGACCGGGCGGGCTGCGAAGCGGCTGTCGGAAAGCACAGGCTTTCCGGCCAAGACCGTCCACCGCTTGCTGGAAGCGTCCGAGGGCGGCTTCCGGCGCAATGCAAAGATGCTGCTCGACTGCAACCTCCTCGTGGTCGACGAGACCTCGATGCTCGACATCCGCCTGATGGCGGCGCTGCTGCGCGCGCTGCCGGATGAAGCGTCGCTCGTTCTCGTGGGCGACGTAGACCAACTGCCCTCCATCGGTCCAGGGCAGATCCTGTCCGACATCATCGCGTCCGGCGCCATTCCGGTGGTGCATCTAAAAGAGGTGTTCCGGCAGGAGCGGGAGAGCCGCATCATCACCGTGGCCCATGCCATCAACCGCGGGCTCGTGCCAGACCTCGGGCATCAGCCGGATTCGGATTTCTACTTCGTCGAAGCCGATACGCCGTCCGAGGCCATGGCCAAGATGACCATCCTGATCCGTGATCGGATCCCGCGCCGGTTCGGGCTCGATCCGGTGCGGGACGTGCAGGTGCTGTGCGCGATGAATCGCGGACGCCTCGGCACGCATATGCTGAACGGAGAGCTGCAGCAGCTCTTCAATCCGCCGGGCCTCGATAGCCTGCATCGGGCGGGCTGGAGCTACGGGCCTGGCGACAAGGTCATGCAGGTTCGCAACGATTACGAGCGCGACGTCTATAACGGTGAGGTCGGCATCGTGCGCGAGGTGCGCCGCGATCACGGCGAACTCACCGTTGCTTTCGACGACAGGCTGGTCGTCTATTCCCTTCAGGAACTCGACGAATTGGCTTTGGCCTATGCGGCGACGATTCATAAGGCGCAAGGATCCGAGTATCCGGCCGTGATCATCCCGGTTGTCCCGCAACAGGCCTCGATGCTGCGGCGCAAGCTGCTCTATACGGGCGTGACGCGGGCAAGCCGCCTGGTGATCCTCGTCGGCAGCCGGGCTGCCCTCGTTCAGGCCGTCGGCTCGGAAGGGGAGCCGCGCCTCTCACGGCTCAGGAACTGGCTTCAGGCCTGATCCCTTCCGCCGGGGGGCAAAGCGCTCTATATCTGCTCCTTCAAGAGCCCATTCCGGAGCAGGCGATGAGCGCGGGGACCGAACACAGCGATCAGCAGGAGCAGCGGGCCCGCCTGAGCCTCATTGCGGGAGCGGTCCTGTGTCTGGTGGCCTCGGGCGGTCTTCTGTGGTGGCGCTATGGTGGTGCCGTGTTCAACGATCTGGTGACCGCCGGCCTGGCCTGGTGCTTCTGAACCAGCCCGGCCCGTGAGGTGCGGGCGAGGCCGTGGCTCGTCTTGTTCCAGCGGAACGGCGCGGTGGCCAGTTCCCACAATCCTCTCCAGGCCGCAACACTGACGAGGCCGTAATAGAGCGGCAGCAGCAGGAGCCAGGGCATGAGGCGCCAGAGCCTGCGCCGGTGCAGAGCCACGCAGGCGGGGATGAAAACCGAGGCCGCCCCGGACAGGAAGAGCGTCAGGGCATAAGCATTGAATGCCGCCGTCCAGGACATGTCGAGAGCCTCTTCGGGACCGGCAAGCCACGATGCCACATAGAGCCCGGTGAAGAGCGGATAGACCAGGGCGCTGAGCACGGCTCCCCAGGTCAGGGCGAGCGCGCCGGAGAAGCGCCAGAGCCCGAGTTGGCGCAGCAGGATCCAGGGTTTGCGCGTATGGCTCGCGGCGGTCTGAACGTAGCCTTTCATCCATCGCGTCCGCTGCCGCATCCAGAGCCGCAGCGTGCCCGGTGCCTCCTCGAGAGTGGAGGAGGGCAGATCCCTGACCTGATAACCGAGACGGGCCAAACGAATGCCGAGATCGGCATCCTCGGTGACGTTCCAGGCGTCCCAGCCATGAATCGTCCGCAGCACGGAGGTGCGGAAATGGTTCGAGGTGCCGCCCAGGGCGATAGGGCTGCCGATCTCCGCCAGCCCTGGATTGAACACGTCGAACAGCGCCGCATACTCAATCGTAAAGAGCCGCGTAAGCCAGGTGTCGTCGGTATTGTCGATGGTCAGCCGCGCCTGCAGGCAGGCGACGCGCGGCGGAGCTTCGGCAAAGTGCGACATCGCCAGGCGCAACTGCCCCGGATCGGGCACGTCCTCGGCGTCGTAGATCACCGTATAGCGGCCCCGCGCGAGGGGCAGTGCGACATTGAGGGCGCGAGGCTTCGTGCGTGGCTCGCCCGGCGGTGCGATCAGGATCTCGACATTGGCTGGAACATCGATGGAGCGCAGAGCCTCCGGCGTTTCGTGATCGTCCGCTTCGAGCACGAGCTTGATGTCGAGCTTGCAGGCCGGATAGTCGAGCCGTTCTAGAGCGTCGAGAAACCGGGCAACGACGCGCTTCTCCCGATAGAGGGCTGCGATGATCGTGTAGACAGGCAGGTCCGCATCCTCGATGCGCAGCGGATGGCCTGTGGGCTCTACAGGATTGCTCAGGAATGCCGTCGCGATCCGGAGCACGATCACGCTGAGAAACAAAGGGCCTATGACGGCACCCAGAATCCCGGCGCTCAGCCCAGGGGCATAACCAAGGCCGAAGACGATCAATGTCAGAGCTATGAAAAGAAGCGCGATCTGCCCGTAGCTGATACCGGTCGCGAGGTGAGGGGCCTTGTCGGCCAGATCGTAGGCGGCTCGCCGGGCGATCAGCGACCCTTGAGCCCGAAAGACGGCCTCTCTCAGACGGGTGGGCGTGGTGATGGCGAGCAGCCGATGCCGGGAGCGGGTCTTGAGAAGGTCAGCCAAGGCAGGGCCATGCGGCGCCGCCACGAAGTTGGACCTTGCCCTGGCCAAAGGGGCGAGGCCTGCCAGGATGCTGTCCGGATAGCGAACATCCGATGACAGGCGCGGGGCTGCCAAGAACGGCAGCCCGAGCTCGGCCGCAAGGGCCCGGTAGAAATCATCCTCAGGGACCATCCCCTCCCTGATGAGGAATTCATCGGCCGTAAAGCCGGCAGCCTGGGCGAAGATGGCGGCCTGCCACAGGAGTTCGGGTGCATAGCCGTGACTGCTGAGAAATCCAATCTCGATCGGCAGTGCTGTTGACTGTGCGGCCCCGTCCGCTAGACCCTGCCTCATCATGAGCGTCGGGTGCTTCCTGCGGGCATTCCTGAGCAGCGCGAAGCCAAGAGCAAGAGAATGTCGCCTCGATGGTTCTAAATATCGTTACATTGGTTGCCCGCCTTTCCCGCAAGATCAAGCCCCTTGGGTGGGCCGGGATGCTTCTGCCCCTGGCTTTTGCGCTCAACGTTGGCGCGGTTCAGGCCCAAGGGGTGAGCATCCCGAATTTCTGGGATCCCAGGACGCAGCTCGAGCGCCCGGAGCTGCCGGCCACGCGCACGATCCGCTTCCTGGTCGACGACGATTTTCCGCCGCTCCACTTTCCAGGCCTCGATGGCAACCCGACCGGGTTGTCGGTGGAGCTCGCCCGGGCTGCCTGCGAGCGCCTGGTCCTCACCTGCACGGTTCAGGTCCGCCGCTTCGACACGCTTCTGATCGCCCTCAACGAAAGGCAGGGCGACGTGGTGGCAGCCGCCATCCCCATCACAGCCGATCTGCGCCGGGGCTATGCTGTGACCGGCCCCTATTTCAAAATCCCGGCCCGCTTTGCCGTGCGCCGTGACAAGAACCTGCCGGCACCGGACGCGAAGGCGCTGCAGGGCAAGAGCCTGGGCGTGGTCGGCGGCACAGCCCATGAGGCCTATGCCAAGGCCTTCATGGGAGGGGCCTCCCTCAAGCCCTATCCGGAGCTGGCGGCGGCGCAGACAGCCCTCAAGGCCGGCGAGATCGACTACCTGTTCGCCGATGGCCTTGGCCTTGCCCTCTGGATCGGCGGCGAGGAAGCGGCTGGATGCTGCGACTTCTCGGGCGGACCATACATCGAGAGCCGCTTCTTCGGTGAGGGCATTGGTTTCATCACCCGCACCGAGGACGATGCTCTCCGGCGAGCGCTGGATTTCGCGCTTCAGCAGCTCTGGCGCGAGGGCAAATACGCCGAGCTCTACCTGCGCTTCTTCCCGATCAGCCCCTACTAAGGCTCTCTGACCCTTGAAGGGTTGGGTTTACCGCATTGACCCTTGCAGGCGTGATCCAAGCGCATCGTCGAGAAAAGTGGATCCGGTTCTCCGCACAACGATGCGCTTGCAAGAAAAGGAGCGTCGAATGCGTCCTAAAAGTGGTTTCCACTTTTGGGTTCGATGCTCTAGTGTGCCGCGCTTCCGGAAGCATTTCCCTTAAGCACTAGGCCCATGTCCCGATCTCTGCCTCTCGACCCCGCCCTGATTGAAGCCGCCCAGACCGCCAATGCCTGGCCTTTCGAGGAGGCCCGCAAGCTCGTCGAGCGTCTCAAGAAAACGGGCAAGAAGGAGGCTCTGTTCGAGACGGGCTACGGCCCCTCGGGTCTGCCGCATATCGGCACCTTCGGCGAGGTGGCCCGCACCAGCATGGTGCGGCATGCCTTCCGGGTGCTGACCGGCGACACCATCCCGACCCGCCTCGTCGCCTTCTCGGACGACATGGATGGTCTGCGCAAGGTGCCGGACAACGTCCCGAACAAGGAATTAGTGGCAGCCTCCCTGGGCAAGCCGCTGACCCAGGTGCCGGACCCGTTCGGGACGCACGAGAGCTTCGCGCATCACAACAACGCTCGCCTGCGCGAATTCCTTGATGCCTTCGGCTTCGACTACGAGTTCATGTCCGCGACCGAGTGCTACAAGGCTGGCAAGTTCGACAAGACCCTGCTCACCGTGCTCGAGCGCTACGATGCCGTGATGGCCATCATGCTGCCTTCGCTGCGCGAGGAGCGTCAGCAATCCTATTCGCCGTTCTTACCCGTCCACCCGAAGACCGGCGTCGTGATGCAGGTGCCGATCGACGAGCGTAAGCTGGATGCAGGCACCATCGTGTGGCGCGACCCCGAGACGGGCGAGCGCTTCGAGACCCCGGTCACCGGCGGCCATGCCAAGCTGCAGTGGAAGCCTGATTGGGCCATGCGCTGGGTGGCGCTCGGCGTCGATTACGAGATGGCCGGGAAGGACCTGATCGACAGCGTGAAGCTCTCAGGAGAAATCGCCAAGGCGCTCGGCGGCCTGCCGCCGGACGGGTTCAACTACGAGCTCTTCCTCGACGACAAGGGCCAGAAGATCTCCAAGTCGAAGGGCAATGGCCTCACCATCGACGAGTGGCTCACCTACGGCACGCCGGACAGCCTGCGGCTGTTCATGTTCAACAAGCCGCGCGAGGCGAAGAAGCTTCATTTCGACGTGATCCCACGGCAGGTGGACGATTACCTAACCTTCCTGGAGAAGTATCCGGCGCAGGATGCGAAGATGCGCCTGATGAACCCGGTCTGGCACCTGCATGCGGGCGAGCCGCCGGCACCCGAGCTGGTATCGTCGGAGGGCTCCAACCAGCCGGGCACGACCATCTCCTTCTCCATGCTGCTTAACCTTGTGGCGGTGGCGAATTCCGAGGATCCGTCGGTGCTCTGGGGCTTCATCCGCCGCTATGCGCCGGGCGTGTCGCCGGAGACCCACTCGCGCCTCGATAGCCTCGCGAAGCGCGCCGTGCGCTACTTCGAGGATTTCGTGAAGCCGCAGAAGACCTATCGTCTGGCGGATGAGGTCGAGGCCGCATCGCTTCGGCGCCTCGACCAAGTGCTCGGATCCTTCGAGTCAGGGGAGCGTCCCGCAACGGCCGAGGCGATCCAGGACGAGATCTACAATGTCGGCCGTGCCGAGCCGCGCTACCAGGATTTCAAGGCCAAGGGCGCAACGCCCGAGCGTCCGGGCGTGTCCATCGAGTGGTTCAACACGATCTATCAGGTGCTGCTCGGCGAGCCGCGCGGTCCGCGCTTCGGCTCCTTCGTGGCCCTCTACGGCGTGAAGGAGACGCGGGCGCTGATCAAGAAGGCGCTCAACGGCGGTCTCGTGCGAGAGCACGAAGATTTCCTGAAGCAGCGTGAGGCGAACCGCGCAGCCTGAAGACCTACTGCCGCGCCCACATGATCCGGGCCGTCCAGGCGATCTCCTCGGTGGGGATCACCTGGTCCTCGTGGTCCTTCACGAGAGAGGTCATCTCCAGGGTCTTGGCCGAGCGGCGCTTGAGTTCCTGGGCCAGGATCTGTCCGTTCGTGGTGCAGACGACGATCCGGTCCCCCTTGCGGGTGCTGGCGGTGGGCGAGACGATGAGTACGTCTCCATCCCGGTAAAGCGGCGCGAGCGTGTCGCCGGTAACCTCGAGGGCGAAGACCTTCTCCTGACCGAAATCGGGGAATTCGAGCTCGTCCCAGCCAGAGCCTTCTATCGGCGTGCCATCCTCATTGAGGATTTTCGCCGAAGCTGCTTCCTCCATGCCGATCAGCGGAATCATGGAGCGGCGCAGGGAGCCGGTGGGTTCGACGAGACGCAGGAAATCCTCAAGCGTCGCGCCGGTCGCCTTTAGGATCTTCGAGATCGACTCCGTCGAAGGCCAACGCTCGCGGCCCTCCGGACTGACGCGTTTCGAACGATTGAAGCTTGTTGCATCGAGACCGGCCTTGCGGGCGAGGCCCGATGCGGTCATGCCATGACGTGATGCTAACGCATCGATAGCAGCCCAAACGCGCTCATGGGACAACATTGTAAAAAACCTTCGCTAGACGCGAATAACTGAAAGCGAACCTATGATTAGGAATTAAGATTGTTCTAAGGCATAGACAATGGGCTCCCGCCTCTTGAGACAATATGTCTAATCAGGATTGCTCCTGAAGCGACGCACGCGTAATCGGATATTCATGCGCATGATCTACAAAATCTGCCCGGCATTGCTCTGGCGCGAAGCCGAAGAAGCCGGTTTCTTCGCAGGAGCACCCATCGATATCCAGGATGGGTACCTCCATTTCTCAGCCGCCGAGCAGGTTCGAGAAACGGCCGCCAGACACTTTGCCGATCAAAGCGACCTCCTGCTGATCGCCATCGATGGCGACTCACTTGGGCCTGCCCTGCGCTACGAGCCCTCCCGTGGCGGCGATCTCTTCCCGCATCTTTACGCTCATCTGCCTTTGTCGGCTGTACGATGGGTGAAGCCGCTGCCTCTCGGCCAGGATGGCCAACACGTCTTTCCGGATCTTCAAGCATGATCGGCGCACTGTTTTCCCTCGCAAAGCCCGCGCTGCATGCGCTTGACGCGGAAACCGCGCATCAGCTGACGATCAGAGGGCTTGCCCTGATGCCGGTTATCCCGGCGTCCGCCGACGATCCCAGACTTTCCGTCGAGGTGTTCGGCAGGACCTTTCCCAATCCGGTCGGGCTTGCGGCCGGTTTTGACAAGCAATGCGAAGTGCCGGATCAGCTTCTTGGTCTCGGCTTCGGTTTTGTCGAACTCGGCGGCGTCGTGCCGAAACCGCAAGAAGGCAATCCGCGTCCGCGCGTTTTCCGTCTCGCCCGCGACGAAGCAGTGATCAACCGCTTCGGGCTCAACAGCGACGGGCTCGATGCGGCATGCCGGCGCCTGGCGCAGCGTCGCGGTCGTCCCGGCATCGTCGGCGTCAATATCGGGGCGAACAAGGACTCCGCCGACCGCATCGCCGATTACCTGCTGTGCATTCAGCGCCTGTGCGGGTTGGCCGATTTCCTGACGATCAACGTGTCCTCGCCTAACACGCCAGGCCTGCGCGACCTGCAGGGCGAAGCTTTCCTCGACGATCTTCTCGCCCGCTGCATCGAGGCACGGGATAGGAGCGAACAGGGCAAGCGGAAGACGATCATTCTGTTGAAGATCGCGCCTGACATTACGCTCGATACGCTCGACTCCATCGTAGCCACGGCACTCAAGCGCGGCATCGACGGGCTCACGGTTTCCAACACGACCGTCGCGCGGCCGGAGAGCCTGAGCGAGAAGGCGCTGGCATCGGAGACGGGCGGCCTGTCCGGCAAGCCGCTCTTTATGCCATCCACGAAGCTTCTCGCCGAGGCCTTCCAGCGTGTGGAACGCAAGATCCCGCTCATTGGCGTGGGTGGTGTCGATTCCGCAGAGACCGCCTGGGCCAAGATCCGCGCCGGCGCCAGTCTGGTGCAGTTCTACTCGGCCATGGTCTACAAGGGGCCTGGCCTTGTCGGTGCCATCAAGAAGGGTCTGATGCAGACGCTCGCGAACGAGAAGATATCGCTGGCGCAGGCGCTTGGCCGTGACGCATCGGCGATTGCCAGGGGAGAGTTCTGAAACCCAACCTCATGCGAAACTGGCGAAGGTCTTTCTCGCCAGTCTCGGATAGAGGATGAACTGGCCCAGGCCTCTCGCGCTCAGGAAGACGAGCAGCGCAATCCAGAGCGCCGTGTTGCCGAGATCTCCGGCGGCGAGAAGGATGCCGGCATAGACCGCGAAGGCGATGAGCATCAGGTCGCGCATGGAGCGGGTCCAGGTCGCGCCCGTATAGATGCCGTCGAAGGCGAAGGCCGCTGCACCCATGAGAGGCGTCAGAGCCGCGAAGACAAGATAATCCCGCGCGTAAGACCGCACGTCCGGATTGGTCGACACGAAGTCGATGAACGGCTCGCCAGCAATCAGGAAGAGACACGATACCGCAAGCCCGAAGCCGAGACTCCATCCCAGGCTTAGGCGGATGGCGCGGCGAAAGCCGCGCTCGTCACGGGCGCCAATGCTCTGGCCGCACAGGGTCTCGGCCGCGGTGGCGAATCCGTCGAGGAAATAGCCGCCGATCAGGAACATGTTGTAGAGCACCGCATTCGCCGCGAGCGTCACGTCGCCGGATCGCGCCCCCATGGCGCTGAAGATCGAGAAGGCGAGGATCAGGGCCACGTTGCGGATCATGATGTCCCGGTTCATGGCAAGCGTCTGCAGCATCGCCGCTCGGTTCAGCACCTCCGCCCATGTAACGGCCAGCGGATTGGAGCCGAGCCGACGCAGCACGAGGATGCCGATTCCCACGCCCAGCACCTCGGCCAAAGCCGTGCCGATGGCCGCACCCGCGATGCCGAGATCGAGGCCCAGCACCAGCGCCATGGTCAGCACGATATTAGCGACGTTGATCGCCACCTGCAGCAGCAGGCCGAGATCCGTGCGCCCGCGACCCAGAGTGGAGCCGAGGATGACGTAGTTCGCCAGGGTGAAGGGCGCCGCCCAGATGCGGATGAAGAAATAGGTCGAGAGCGCCTCCGTCACTGCTTCGCTGGCGCCGACCATGGAAAAGGCGATGGCGGCAATCGGCCATTGCAGCAGGATAAGCAGGAGACCCGTGACCGCAGCCACCAGGAATGCACGGGCGAGCGTCACGTCGACCTCGTGCCGGTTGCCCGCCCCCGTCGCCTGGGCCGTGAGGCCGGCGGTGGCCATGCGCAGCGACCCGAAGCTCCAGAACACGAAATCGAAGATGACGGCGCCAAGCGCCACCGCGCCGAGGAGATGCGCCTCGCCTAAGCGCCCGATCACCGTCGCATCGACGAGCCCCAGCAGGGGCGTCGTCACATGCGACAGGGTCATCGGCAGCGCGAGCGCCAGCGTCCGATAGTGGGATATCTCCAGCCGCTGCGTGCTCGGTGAACCGTCCATGGCGAGCCTCAGCGCCGGCTGCCGAACAGGCGAGAGATGAGCCAGAGCGGGACCACGATGATGGCGCCGTAGAGGATCCACAGGCCGACCTCCTGCCCGGTCTCGAAGCTGAGGTCGAGAACGGAGGCGATCCAGTTGAACAGCCCTTCGATAAGCCCAAGGGGTGTGATGCCTAGGAAGGCCAGGAAGGCGCCGACGAGGAGCGACAGGAAGATCAGCTTCACCAGCACCGAGCCAGGGGAGCCGCCGAGAAAACGGTTCAGGTTGGACATGCTTCTCATCTCGTCAGAAAGCGTAATGGACCTTGAGCTTTGCGTGTGCTTCATCGCAGGGGCCGGCGATGAACGCAACCCAACCCGAGTTCCGCATGATCGACCCCGCCCTCTTCGATCCCTCCAGCATCAGCGAGGAGATTCGTGCCCAGAATGCCGAGATCGTGGCCAAGCTCTCGAAGCTCGGCCGCTATTGGGAGGCGCCGCCGGCGCTGATCCGGGAGAACCGCCGCAAGGGGATCGGTCCATTTCCGCTTATGCCCCTGAGCAGCAGGGCTCAAACCATCACCATCGATGGGCCGGGCGGCTCCATTCCCCTACGCATCATCGCTCCGGAGAATCCTCGCGGAGCCTATCTCCACATCCATGGCGGCGGCTGGACTATTGGCACCGCCGACGAGCAGGATCCTTGGCTCGACCGGCTGGCGGAGAGGTGCGGCCTTGCTGTTGTGTCGGTGGAGTACCGGCTTGCGCCCGAGCATCTGTTTCCGGCCGGTCCCGACGATTGCGAGGCAGCTGCCCTCTGGCTGATCCGTGAGGCGCAAGAGCGCTTCGGCACCTCGCGCCTGTTCCTCGGTGGCGAGTCGGCTGGCGCCCATCTCTCGGCCCTGACCCTGCTGCGCCTGCGCGACAAGCACGGCCTCAATCCCTTCAGAGGTGCGAACCTCTTCGCCGGCTGCTACGACGTCAGCCTGACCCCGAGCGCCGCCAACTGGGGCGACGAGCCGCTCATCCTGAACACTCCTGGGGTCAAGGTTTTCGCGGACAACTTCTGCGGCCCGGATCTCGACCGGCGCGACCCGGCCGTCTCGCCGCTTTATGCTGACCTCAAAGGCCTGCCGCCCGCGCTCTTCTCGGTGGGGACTCGCGATCTGCTCCTCGACGACACGCTGTTCATGGCCTCCCGCTGGGTTGCGGCCGGCAACAAGGCGGAACTCGCGGTCTGGCCAGGCGGCGCCCACGTGTTCATCCGCTTCGACAGCGCGCTTGCCGAGCAGGCGCTGTCGCGGATCGATAGTTTTATCGAGAAGCTTTAATCCGCCCCAGCCTGGGAGGGGCGCTGCGTCACGCCGATCTTGGAGGCGGCGATCACGGCCTGCGTGCGGCTGTCGACGCCGAGCTTGTCGAGAATGGCCGACACGTGGGCCTTCACGGTAGCCTCGGAGACCCCGAGCTCGTAGGCGATCTGCTTGTTGAGCAGGCCCTCGGACAGCATGGTAAGCACGCGCACCTGCTGCGGGGTCAGGGTGCCCAGGCGACGGACGAGGTCGGCGGTTTCCGCGTCCTCGGTGGCCGAGAGGTCCACGTCCGGCGGGGTCCAGGTGTCGCCCGCGAGCACCGCCTTGATGGCGCCGCCGATGCTGTCGATGTCGATGGATTTCGGGATGAACCCGGAGGCGCCGAAATCCATGGCCCGGCGGATCACGGTGGGTTCTTCCGTGGCGGATACGATCACCACCGGCAGCTCGGGATATTGGGCTCTCAGCGACATCAGGCCGGAAAAGCCCTGGACGCCCGGCATGGTCAGGTCGAGCAGGATCAGGTCGACGTCGCGTTCCTGGGAGAGGGTGGCGTTCAGCTCATCCATGCCGCTGGCTTCCATCACCCGGGCCCCGGGCATGATGGAGGCCACGGACTGCCTCAGGGCGCCGCGAAACAGCGGGTGGTCGTCGGCAATGATGATCGTGGTGGATTGACTTTGCACGTGTGCCTACTCCCACGAGACGCTTGCCTTGTGTCCTAGAGCATCGTGCGGAAAAGTGGACCCGGTTTTCCGCCCGAACGATGCTCTAATCCAAAGAGAAAGCATCGGATCGATCCCAAAAGTGCAAGTCCACTTTTGGGTCCGATGCTTTAGCCGCATCCTTGAGGAAATGGCAAGGCGGCAAACGCTGTTCTTGGCTATTCTAAGGGAAACTACTGAGGCGTCCCATCCAATCATGTGGATTACGCCCCGATCAGATGCAGGATCAGGGTGCGGGTGTGCGGCCGGTCCCGGTGCTCTGCCAGATAGACGCCCTGCCAGGTGCCCAGCACCATCTGGCCGTCCACCACGGGGATGCCGAGGGAAACCCCGGACAGCATGGTCCTGATATGGGCCGGCATGTCGTCCGGGCCTTCGGTTGAGTGGACATAGCCTGCCTCTCGGGGCGCCAAGCGGTCGAGGGCCGTCAGCAGGTCCTGACGCACATCAGGGTCGGCGTTCTCCTGGATAAGGAGCGAAGCCGAGGTGTGACGGCAGAAAACCGTCAGAAGACCGTTCAGGACCCCGGTGCCGAACACCCAGCGCGCCAGGGCCTCCGTGATCTCGGTGAAGCCCTGGCCGTCGGTCTCCACCACGAGCCGGCCGTTCATCTGCTGCGTCACGCTTGCCTCGGACAAGGTTTCCACTTCGAGCATCGTCATGCCTCTTTCCGTTTCCCTTGCCGCTTGGCCCCTTGATCCTTCAACGGATGAACCTCCTGTTCGCCCCGTTCCAGGATCTTTTCCAAGGTCTCGATCCGGTCGGCCTCGGCCGCGGGCTTGTCCCAGCGGATGCGGTTGATGCGGGGAAAGCGCATAGCGACGCCGGATTTGTGCCGGGTCGAGCGCTGCAGCCCCTCGAAGGCAACCTCCAGCACGAGCCCCTTGTCCTTGCCGTATTCCACCTCCCGGACCGGGCCGAAGCGTTTGACCGTGTGGTTGCGGACATAGCGGTCGAGCTTCACCAGCTCCTCGTCGGTGAAGCCGTGATAGGCCTTGCCCACCGGCACCAGCTCCTCGCCACCCGGACCGTCACGCCAGACGCCGAAGGTATAGTCGGAATAGAAGGACGAGCGCTTTCCATGCCCCCGCTGGCCGTACATCATCACGGCGTCGACGAGGTAGGGGTCGCGCTTCCACTTGTACCAATAGCCTTTGGGGCGGCCGGGCAGGTAGGGGCTGTTCGCCCGCTTCACCATGCAGCCCTCAATGGCGTCCGCATCGGGGCCGGCTCCAACCGAGGCCGGATCGGCGCGGGCGGCGGCGAGATCCTCCCAGGTCTTGAACGGCACCATGGGCGAAAGGTCGATCCGCGGATCATTGAGCTTGGAAACGAGCACCTCCAGGCGTCGCCGCCGCTCCGCAAAGTGGAGGGCACGCAGGTCCTCCTCGCCCTCGAACAGGATGTCATAGACGCGCAGGTGGGCCGGGAACTCCGCGATGAGCTTCGGGGTCACGGCCTTTCGGTTCAGGCGCTGCTGCAGCACATTGAAGGTCTGCACCCGGCCTTCGCGCACGATCAGCAATTCGCCGTCGATGGCGCCTTCGAAATCGAGCGCCTCCACGAGATCCGGAAAGGCGCGGGAGACATCCTCGCCGGTGCGGGAATAGATGCGCCGCACCGGGCGCCCGTCGCTGTCGTGGCCTGCCGCTGCCTGAAGGCGGATGCCGTCCCATTTCCACTCGGCCAGGAACTCGCTGGCCTCAAGCTTCGCAAAGTCCTCATCCTCCAGCGGGTGCGAGAGCATGGACGGGCGGAATGGGGCGGGGTTGCCGGATTCCGGCTTCTCGCCCCGGCCCTCGACCCAGGCGAAAAGATCCTCGTAAGGCGCCTCCAGCCCGTGCCAGACCAGCTCGACCTCGTCGGGCTCGATCTGCCCCAGCTGGGCAACGGCGGTCTTGGCGAGCCGGGCCGAAACGCCAACCCGCAGCTCCCGGGTGATCAGCTTGATCAGCGCCCAGCGTCCTGTCTCGTCGAGGGCGTCCATCCACCCGGCGACACGGGCCGGCAGGTCGCTCTTGCCCGTGGTCGCCAGCGTCTCGATGACCTCGGTGAGCGTCGGAACATGTGGCGGCGGGTTGTTGTGGCCGATGGCGGGGATGTCCGAGGCCGGCGCCACGCTCTCGTGCCCCGGAGTGGGCCAGATCAGGGCCACGGTCTCTGCGAGATCGCCCACATAGTGATAGGACATCCGGAACAGCTCCGGATCGGTCCGCTCCTCGACCAGTCCCCGGATCAGGCCGGGCTTGGCCTCCTTGAACATCAGCGCGCCGGTCATGGCGGCGAGCGCATAGCCTCGGTCTGGGTCGGAGGTATGGCGGAAGTAATCCACCAGCAGCCGCAGCTTGGCGTTGCGGCGCGGCTCGTAGCCGAGGCGGTCGAGGAGGGCGGCGAAGCGGTTCATGGCGTTTCCACCTCACCCTTTTCATCCTCCCCTTGAGGGGGAGGATCGGCTCGAAGAGCCGAGGTGGGGTGATTGGCGCCAACGCTTTCTGAGGGTGGCGTTTCCACCCCACCCCGCTCGCTCCGCTCGCGACCCTCCCCCTCAAGGGGAGGGTGGGCAGCCTCCTCGGCCTCACCCTCGTCACCATAGCCCAGCATGTGCAGGGGGCGTGCCTTGATGCCGTGAGTGGTGCACCAATGAACCAGGGCGTCCTCCTGCCCATGGGTGACCCAGACCTCGCTGGCGCCGGTCTCCCGGATCGTGCGGCACAGGTCGTCCCAGTCGGAATGGTCGGAGATCACGAGCGGCAGTTCCACGCCCTTCTGCCGGGCCCGCGCTCGCACCCGCATCCATCCGGAAGCGAAGCAGGTGACCGGGTCGGGAAAACGGCGCGACCAGAGGTCCTGGATCGAGGAGGGCGGGCAGATCACGATGGCGCCGGCGAGTTTTCCGCGCTCGGAGGCCACGACCTTGGGGGTCTCGCCCAAGGGGATGCCTTCGGATTTGTAGAGCTCGGTCAAGCGCTCCATGGCGCCGTGGAGATAGATCGGCTGGTCGTAGCCCTCCTCGCGCAGGAGCGCCATGACCCGCTGTGCTTTACCCAGCGCATAGGCCCCGACGATATGAGCGCGTTCAGGGAACAGGGCAACGGAATCGAGGAGCTTGCGGACTTCTCCCCGCGTGTCCGGATGGCGGAAGACGGGCAGGCCGAAGGTCGCCTCGGTGATGAACACATCGCAGGGCACGACCTCATAGGGCATGCAGGTCGGGTCCTCGGCCCGCTTGTAATCGCCCGACACCACCACGCGCGTGCCGCCGGCCTCGATGGAAACTTGAGCCGAGCCCAGCACATGGCCCGCCGGCGTGAAACGCACGGTCACGTCCCCAACCTGGAGGCTCTCCCGCAAGGTGGCTTCCTGGGTCGAGCCGGCAAAGTCCTCGCCGTAGCGCACGCCCATGATCCGCAGGGTCTCCCGGGTGGCCATGACGGAGCGATGTCCCGAGCGGGCATGGTCCGAATGGCCGTGCGTGATCAGTGCCCGCTTCACGGGGCGGACCGGATCGATGTGGAAGTCGCCGAGGGGGCAGTAGAGCCCTTGCGGGGTCTGGGTGAGGATGTCGGTGGAACGCAGTGCCATAGCTGGGGATATAGGGTTCGGATTGTTGATGTCAGGCCGAGGGGTAACGCCGAGCCAGCGCCTTGGGGCCCGCAGCCGTTGGGCTGCGAGCCTGAAGGTGATCGAGGGTGGCGCGTCAGGCAGCCCGGCTCGATGATGTGTGGTGAAGGTGAGAGCCAGACTGCTCGTCACGCGCGGTTCTTTTCAGGTGGACCTGGTCAGAGCCAGGATCGACCTCCCGCGACCACAGGCATGCGAAACCTGCGGCGGGACCGCTCCCCGCCCCACTCTTGCGACGCCTCGCGAGCGCGCCCCTCGTCGGGCGAGGATGTCTTTGGCTATAGCCTAGCTTAGGAGGATTGTCAAGAACAAAGTGAGAACATTGCTCCTGCCAACCCACTGTCATTCCGGGGCCGCGCAGCGGAGCCCGGAATCCATAAACACGACGTTTCAGGAAGGGATGACCAGCATTGCGCCTCTTTCTGCACCGTAAGCGGTTATGGATTCCGGGCTCGCCTTTGGTGCCCCGGAATGACAGCGAGCGTGTCATTCCCACCATCCGCGCCTTCGGAACCATAGCGGTGCAAAGACGTGGATCCCCGGACCAAGTCTGGGGATGACGTTAGAGGGTAGCAGGACCGGAAGAGCGTCAGGACTGGAGCGTGTCATCCCCGGCCTCACGGCCGCCGGGGATGACACTAGGGCTTGTGCACCATTGACAGCCCTTGCGCCGTCCCGCATCCACAGCCTCATGCCACCGTCCTCGACCACTCGATCCACCGGCGATTTTCGCGCCGACCGCCGCTACGAATATGCCCGCGCCGCCTTCGACGAGCGCGACTTTGAGGCCGCGGCCGATCTGGCCCGGCAGGTGCTGGAGCTCGCGCCGGATTTTGCCGCTGCCCACGCCATGCTGGGGCGCGCGCTGGCCGAACTGGGCACGCGGGAGGAAGCGGTCTATGCGCTGCGGCGGGCTCTAGTCCTTGAGCCCGAGGATGCGCTGGGCGTGCGCCTCGACCTCGCGAGGCTCGGAGCGCTGGCGCCCGACGAGGCGATCACGCAGGGCTATGTGCGGGCGCTCTTCGACGACTACGCGCCGAAATTCGACCAGCACCTGACCAAGGGCCTGGCCTATCGCGGGCCGGCGCTGATCGCCGACGCCCTGCGCCGTGCCTGCTCCGAGCGAAGCCGAGATTGCCGCTTCGGCCTCACCCTCGATCTCGGCTGCGGCACGGGGCTGATGGCGCAGGCGCTCGACGGATCGTGCTCCTCCTTTGAGGGTGTCGATCTCTCGCCCGGCATGCTGGAGAAAGCGGAGAAGACGAAGCTCTACGATGCCCTGCATGAGGGCGAGCTCGTGTCGTTTCTCTCAGGCCGCGCCAATGCAGAGGCCGATCTCGTGGTGGCGGCCGACGTCTTCGTCTACATGGCGGCGCTCGATGCCACGTTCCGCGAGGCGCATCGGGTCCTGAAGCGCGAAGGGCTCTTGGCCTTCACGGTGCAGACGCACGAGGGGGAGGGCTTCATCCTCGGCGCGGATGCGCGCTATGCTCACAGCGAGGCCTACTTGCGCGATCTCGCGGAGGTGGTGGGTTTTAAGGTGGTAATCTTCGAGCGGGTTTCGACCCGGGAGGATCGCGGCGTGCCGGTTCCAGGGTTTATGTGCGTGCTGCAGCGCTGAGAGCGAGTGTGGGAACTTTTCGGAATTCTTCTCCCTCCTGCAGGGAGGTCGGAGGGTATCGGCGTAAAGGCGGAGCGCTTCTCTCGGCAATCTTGTCAACGCTTGTCTCCCTCGTCATCACCGGCCTTGTGCAGGTGATCCCGGTGATGTTGCGCGCCGTGCTTGCTGCATCGGGATGGCTGGGACAGGCCCGGCCATGACGGACATGTCTCACTCCGTCGGAGCATTCCCACACCTGCTCCACGCAAGAATCAAAGGAGGGACTAGGTTGTGACAGGCATGGTTTGACCCGCAGACCAGCGCCATCCAGACTCGGTCTGGCCGAACACGCAGAGTGACCGCAGGATGCCGGAATGCACTTCGCCCTCGTATTCTAAGATGTCGTGCACATTCATCGTAGCGACGGCAAAGGTGCCAAAGTCTTGGATTTGGACGTCGTCAAAGGACTGACTATGGAACCGGATGCCTTCTGGACCACAAAACGAGTTCACATAGCCTCCACGGTCGAAGCGTCGGCCTCGGGCATTGATATAGACGAACCTCGGGTCGAGGATTTCCAAAAGCTTTGAAGAGTCTCTCTGCACGAGCAAGGAGGCCTTGAGCTGCAGCAAACTTATAATCTCGTCCAAGACTGACACGACGGCATCCTTTCTCCGCCTGAGACAGGGGGCAAAACAGTGCGAATCGTAAACCCGCTGGTCATGCCCAAGGGATTTTAAGTCTACTGCGCCGGCTTCGAGGGGTGCGGCGCGCTCTCGTAGCAGCCCATCACCGATTGGTCGAAGTCGATGATCGAGCCGGTCATCATGCCGGATTCAGTGGACGTGAGGAATGCAACGGCGCGCGCCACTTCCCGCGGATCCAGAAGGCGCCCGAAGGGCTGCTCTGCCGCCGCTTTCTCCAGCCAGCCATCCTGGGCGCTGTGATAGGTCTTCATGATCCGGTCCTCGCCGGGCGTGTTCATCCAGCCGATGTTGAGGCCGTTCACGCGGATGCGCCACGGCATGAGGCTGAAGGCGGCATTTTTGGTGAGCGTCGCAAGCGCGCCCTTCGAGCCGCAATAGGCCGAGATGAACGGCTGCCCGCCATGGGCCGACATGGACAGGATGTTGACCATCGCGCCTTCGATCTTTTCCCGACGCATGATCGTGGCGGCTTCCTGCATGAGGAAGAAGGGCGCGCGTACGTTCACGGCGAACATGCGGTCGAAGAGCTCCGGGCTCGTGTCGAAGATCGTGCCCCGGTCGGTGATGCCGGCCGCGTTCACCAGCACGTCGACGCGCCCGAAGACGCTGTCGGCCCGCGCGGTCACCTGGCGCGCCTCCTCGACGCTCTCGAGATCGGCCCGCACGAATTCCGTGTGGCAGCCCTGGTTGGAGATCTCCCGCGCCACCGCATGCCCACGCTCCTCGTTGCGGCCGCAGATCACGATGCCCTTGGCGCCGCGCTCGGCCAGCGTGCGGGCGATGGCCTCGCCCACCCCTTGCGTGCCTCCGGTGACGACGGCGACGGCGTTCTGGAACTGGGTGTCGTGCGGCATGGCCTTGGCCCTTTCGTGTTGTTTTTGACGTTGGTTGAACTGAGGCGATCCTGGGCCGGATGGCAAGCGGGCGGATGACGACGTTCACATGTTCTAAGGCAGCACCACCAATGTCATCCCCGGCGGCCGTGAGGCCGGGAAGGGGATCCACGATCAGGAGCAGCGCTATGGATTCCCTTCCCTTCCCCTCCGCTACGCTCCGGCCGGGAATGACAGGGGAGAGCCGGGGCCCAACCATGGCGGAACCATTCCGGTAGCCTTATCTTGAGGACTCATGTCCCAGCGTCCCGCCTCCCTTCTCCCCAAAACCTTTCGTGACTGGTTCAAGAGCCGCGGCTGGAAGCCGAGGGCGCACCAGCTGGACCTGCTCGCCAAGGCCGGGCAGGGCCGCTCCGTGTTGCTCGTGGCGCCCACAGGGGCGGGCAAGACGCTGGCCGGGTTCCTGCCGAGCCTTGTGGAACTCTCGGAGCGGGGAGGCCGCGGGTTCAAGGAGAAGCGCGGGCTCCACACCCTCTACATTTCCCCCCTGAAGGCGCTCGCCACCGACGTCGCCCGCAACCTCGAGATACCGGTCGCCGAGATGGGGCTTCCGATCCGTGTCGAAACGCGCACCGGCGATACGCCCTCACACAAGCGGGCGCGGCAGATCGAGCGGCCGCCGGACATCCTGCTCACCACGCCCGAGCAGCTGGCGCTGCTTCTGGCCCATGCGGAGGCGCAGGAATTCTTCAAGGATCTGCGGCGCGTGGTTCTGGACGAGCTGCACTCGCTCGTCACCTCGAAACGCGGCGACCTGCTCTCGGTGGGGTTAGCACGCCTGATGACGATCGCCCCGCAGGTCACCGCGGTGGGGTTGTCGGCGACGGTGCGCGAGCCGGATGATTTGCGGAGGTACTTGGTGCCGCAGCGATCCACCTCCCCCTTGAGAGGGGAGGTCGCACCGGAGGTGCGGGAGGGGGCAGGAAGCGCGACCATTACGAATGTTGCGCTGCCACCCCACCCCGGAGCGCTGACGCGCTCCGACCCTCCCCCACCCAAGTCGGATGTTTCCGACTTGGGAAACCAAGAACGGATCACGGGAACACCCGTGATCCGAGGGGAGGATGAAGAGCGCCTCGCCGATCTCGTCGTGGTGCAGGGCGGCGCGCAGCCGAACATCCGCATGCTCGACCTCGACGAGCGCTTGCCGCTCGCAGGCCACACGGCGTCCCTGTCGATGCCGGCGATCTACGCACTCATCCGGACGCATAAGACCACGCTCGTCTTCGTCAACACGCGCCTGCAGGCGGAATACACGTTCCAGGAGCTGTGGAAGCTCAACGACGACAATCTCGCCATCGCGCTCCACCACGGCTCCCTTGACGTGTCGCAGCGCCGCCGCGTCGAGGAGGCGATGGCGGCGGGGAAACTGAAGGCTGTCGTCTGCACCGCGACGCTGGATCTCGGCATCGACTGGGGCGATGTGGATCTTGTGGTGAATGTGGGCGCGCCGAAAGGGGCCTCTCGCATCATGCAGCGCATCGGCCGCTCGAACCACCGCATGGATGAGCCGTCGGAAGCCTATCTCGTGCCGGCGAACCGCTTCGAGATTCTTGAATGCCGTGCCGCGCTCGATGCCGTGCACGAGGCTGCGCAGGACACGCCGGATGCCCGCATCGGTGCGCTGGACGTGCTCTGCCAGCACATCCTCGGCATGGCCTGCGCCGGTCCCTTCGACCTGGCGGAGCTGTACGAGGAGGTGCGTTCCGCCGCCCCTTATGCGGGGCTGACGTGGGAGGATTTCGAGGCCTGCGTGGCGTTCGTCGCGACGGGAGGCTATGCCCTTCGTGCCTACGAGCGTTTTGCCAAGATCGTGAAGGGCAACGACGGCCTGTGGCGCGTGCGCGATGCCAGGGTGGCGCAGCAATACCGGCTCAACGTGGGCACCATCGTCGAGTCGACCATGATCAAGGTGCGGCTCGGCAAGTCCATGCGCTCGCGTCCGGGCACGGTCCTGCCGCGCGGACGAATTCTCGGCGAGATCGAGGAGTCGTTTGCCGAGACGCTGACGCCGGGCGACACGTTTCTGTTTGCCGGCGAGGTGCTGCGGTTTGAGGGCATTTCCGAGGACGAGGTGCTGGCCACCCGCGCGGGCGCCGGCACCGATCCGATGATCCCGTCCTACGAGGGCGGCAAGTTCCCACTCTCGACCTTTCTCGCAGCCCGCGTGCGCGCGATCCTTGCCGATCCGTTCGAATGGGACCGTCTGCCGCTGCAGATGACCGAATGGCTCCTGCAGCAGCGCCGCCGCTCCATCGTGCCGGGGGCGCGCGATCTTCTGGTCGAGACCTTTCCGCGCGGCAACCGCTTCTACATGACCTGCTTTCCCTTCGAGGGCAGGCTCGCGCACCAGACGCTCGGCATGCTGCTCACCCGCCGCCTGGAGCGGGCCAAGCTTAAACCCCTGGGCTTCGTGGCCAACGATTACGGCATCGCGGTCTATGCCTCGGGCGACATCGCGGCCCGATCCGGGCGGGAGCCTGGATTTCTGGACGAGCTGTTCTCCGAGGACATGCTGGGCGACGACCTGGAGGATTGGCTGGCGGAATCCTCCCTCATGAAGCGCACCTTCCGCCAATGCGCCGTCATCGCCGGCCTCATCGAGCGCCGGTTTCCGGGGGAGAAGAAGACCGGACGGCAGGTGACGATTTCCACCGATCTCGTCTATGACGTGCTGCGCAAGCACGAGCCCGATCACGTTCTGTTGCGCGCTGCCAGGGCGGATGCGGCAACGGGACTCCTCGACGTGAGGCGCCTCGGCATGATGCTTGAGCGCATCCGGGGGCGAATCATCCACAAGCCGCTCGACCGGGTTTCTCCTTTGAGCGTGTCCGTCATGCTGGAGATCGGCCGCGAGCGCGTCTATAGCGACAACGCGGACGAGATTCTGGCCGAGGCGGAAGCGGCGCTTCTCGACGAGGCTTTGGCGTGACGGCATTGCGAAAGAACAAAGAGACAACGCACGAGATCGAGCTCAAGGGGCAGCCGGCGCTGCTCGACCTGACGGGCGCGATGTATCTGCCGCAGCACGACGCCCTGCTCGTGGCCGACCTCCATTTCGAGAAGGGCTCGTCCTTTGCCCGGCGCGGCATGATGCTGCCGCCCTACGACACGCGTGAGACGCTTGCTGCGCTCTCCGACGCGGTATTTCGCTTCAACCCGAAGACCGTGATCGCGCTCGGCGACAGCTTTCATGACATCGGCGGGCCGGACCGCCTCGGGAGCGAGGAGCGTACGGCCCTGTCAGAGGTGCAGCAGGGCCGCGAATGGATCTGGGTCACGGGCAATCATGACCGTATCCTGCCGGACAGCATCGGCGGGCAGGTGGTGGAGGAGATGAGCCTGGGCTCCCTCACCCTGCGCCATGAACCGGCGTCGGGAGAGCAGGCGGAGATCGCCGGCCATCTCCATCCGGTCGGCAAGGTGGTGATGCGCGGGCGCTCCACGCGGCGGCGCTGCTTCCTTACCAATGGCAGCCGCTGCGTGATGCCGGCGCTTGGCGCCTATGCGGGCGGCTTGAATGCCTGCGATGCGGCGTTCAAGCCGCTGTTCCCGAACGGCTTCACCGCGCACCTTATCGGCACCGAGCGGATTTTTGCTATCGCCAAGGCGATGCTCTGCCGGGATTGAGCATCGAACTGCGTCATGCCCGGGCTTGTCCCGGGTATCCACGTCTTCACCCGCCTAAAAACGTGGATGGCCGCAACAAGTGCGGCCATGACGTCGGGAGTGTCATTTCCCTGCTTTCACCACTGGCGCGTCCGAAAACCGCGCCTGCCGTGGTGCGAGCTCATGCCCCTGGGGCTGCGTGAGTAGGCCGTAGAGGTCTGGCCGGCGACCGCGGATCCACCGCCGTCCCGTGGCAAGCGGCAGGAGGCTGAGGTCGAGATCGGCAACGACCAAAGCATCGTCCGCTTTCCAGGTTTCCGCGACGATCCGGCCATAGCAATCGATGATCATGGCGTTGCCCGTGCGGACCTCACCGTCGTCCTCGCCGACGCCGTTGGCAAACAGCAGGAAATAGCCGTTGTCGTGGGCGCGGGCCGGCAACCAGCGCATCAGCCATTCGCGTCCCTTGGGGCCACGGAACTCCGCTTCGATGGCTTGCGGATTGCTTTGGCGGTTCTCCCAGAGGGCGGGATCGATCAACCCCATGGCCTGCGGGCTGCGCGAATGGCAGCCGCCGGTCTGGTGTGGGGCCATGACGATGTCGGCGCCGAGCAGGGCCGTGGCGCGCGCGTTCTCGACGAGGTTGTTGTCCCAGCAGATGAGAACACCGACCTTCACGCCCCAGGGCGTATCGAACACCGTGTAGCTGTCGCCGCTCGCGATGTCGTCGCTCTCGAAGGCATGGAGCTTGCGGTGGCGGTGGACCTGTCCGTCGGGCAGGCAGACCACATAGGTGTTGAAGAGCCGTCCGTCATCGGCCTGTTCGATCAACCCGACACCGATGGCCATGTCGTACCGGGCCGAAAGGCCTAAGACCGCCTGTGTGGAGGCACCCGAGGGCACAGCTTCCCCAAGCGCCTCCAGCTGCTTTCTTCCGAGATTGCGCACATGCCAGTAGCCGGTCAGGCACATCTCGGGAAAGGCGAGAATCTTCACTTGGCGCTCGACGGCCTCATGGCAGAAGCGCTCCACCACGGCCATGTTGTAGGCCTTGTCGTTGGCCCTGTGGTGAAACTGAACCGTTCCGGCCTTCAGCATCATCGCGCATGCTCTCCTTAATTGCCGAGCAGGATCACCTGACGATCCCGGCCTGTAAAGGCGGAGCCCGGTGTCTTGTTCAGTCGCGCCGGAAGATGACGTTGGCGAGCCAGCCGAAGAAGATCGCGATCACGGCCGTGGCAAGGCCATAGAACAACGACCAGTCGCGGGCGACAACACCGATCTGCTCCTCGAAGCCCGTTTTCACCAGCTCGAAATTGGTGTTGGTGCGGGCCAGGATCACGGTGTCAGCGAACAGCGTGACATCCACATCGTAGTTGCCGGGCGGCGCCGTGGCCGGCAGCGGAATTCCTGCGCGGAAGATGTCCGAGGTCAGGAAGGTCACGCCGCGCTCGTCCTCGAGATAGAGACCTTCCTGAGCCTTCAGGCGATGCAGCGCTTCTCGGAACGGCTTGTCCGCTCCGTCGCGGCCAGTGGTGAAATCGTTGGAATTGACGAGAGCCGTGAGACCGATCTTCTGCCGCTGGCGCAGCTGGTCGCTGGTGATCTCCGTAATCGGCCGTGAGGTCATCACGCTGATATAGGCAGGGACTGAGGGAAACTTCTGCTGTTCCTGGTTGATCCAGACCGGGCCGAGCCGCTCCTTCTCGCGCACGGTCAGGAACTGGCGTGGGCCGCGCACCGTCACCACCACATCATAGGCCGTGGCGCGAGCGACCGTCTGAGCATCGCGCTCGATGGCGCCGAACACCGCGATCTCCGTGCCGGTATAGTTGGAATTGATCAGCACCCGATGGTTCGACAGCGACGTGATCAGGGTCTCGGCCCGTGCGGGAGCGAGGCTCACCAGCAGGAGCAGGAGGAGACAGATCGCCCTCACGTGCGCACCTCCTGGACGGAGATGGAGAAGGGCTCCTCCGGTTGCAGCACGAGCTCGAGCCCGAAGCGCAGACCCACGGCCAGCAGCAGGATCGCGAGCAGGAAGCGGAACAGCTCCGCCCGCAGATGGCGCCCCATGCGGGCACCGAACTGGGCGCCGAAGACGCCGCCCACGATGAGGAGGATCGCCAGCACCATGTCGACCGCCTGGTTCGTCACCGCGTGGAGGATGAGGGCCACGAGGGTGGTGCAGACGATCTGGAACTGGGACGTGCCGACGACCACGGTGGTGGGCACGCGGAAGACGTAGAGAAGCGCCGGCACCACGATGAAGCCGCCGCCGATGCCGAGCAGCGCGCCGGCGAATCCGATGAAGAGCGAGAGCCCGAGGATGGGGATGACGCTGATATAGAGCTTGGAGCGGTAGAAGCGCATGCGCAGAGGCCAGCCGAGATAGGGCGCATGCTCGCCGGCCTTGCGCCGCAGGCGCACCACGCCTCCTTTCCGCCTGTGCCAGAATTCCCGGATGCTCTCCTTCAGCATCAGGCTTCCGACGATGGTGAACAGCGTCACGTATGAAATGACGATCACGAGATCGAGCTGTCCGGCCCGTCGCGCGGCCGCGAAGAACCAGACGCCGAGCACGGATCCAACGAAACCGCCCGCCACCAGGATGGCGCCGAGCTTGTGATCGAGCGCGTTACGTCTCAGCGCGCCGAGCACACTGGTGGTGGAGGAGGCGACGATCTGGGCCGATTGGGTCGCGACGGCCACCGCCGGGGGGATGCCGAGGAAGATCAGGAGCGGGGTCATGAGAAAGCCGCCGCCGATACCGAACAGCCCGGATATGAAGCCCACCGCCGCACCCATCCCCAGGATGAGAAGAACGCTCACAGGCATTTCAGCGATAGGCAAATAGATTTGCAACCCGGTTCCCCTATGGCCGGTGCAGCCACGTCGTTGTTACAGCATCATGCAGGCGATGTAACGGTCGTGTTCTGAACGAAAGATGACGGAGCCTGCCTGCTCTCAACTCCTGTCAGGTGAAGATCGATCCAGGGCAGCCGTCCATTCCGGGGCGGCCGCCGGGGGCTCGTTCGCGATCGGGTCTACGGCGCGCGGGCGCCAGTGGTCGATGGCGGCCTTGGCGGTCTTCAGATCCGCAGCGCTGAGGCGGGCGGCCAGTTCATCCCGCTTCCGTGCTGCTTCCGCATCGCCCTGAGCGGCCGCAAGGGAAAACCACTGGAAGGCCTTGGGCAGGTTGGGCTTCGAGCCGATGCCGCGGGTGAGCAGCAGGCCTGTGTTGAACTGGCTGTCGCGGAACCCGGCCTCTGCGGCCTCGGTGTACCAGCGCAGGGCCGTGGCGTAGTCCAGCTTGCCGCTGGCCCCGGAGGCGAGCAGGGTCGCGAGGTTATGCATCGCCCGGACATGGCCGCCCAGGGCCGCCCGCTCATACCAGAAAACGGCCTGCTTGAGATCGCGCCCGACCCCGAAGCCCTTCTCGAACATCGCGGCAAGGCGCTCCTGGGCCGGCGGGAGGCCCGCCTGGGAGGCGCGCTCGAAGAGGCGGACAGCCGCTGTCGGGTCCTCGACCACGCTGCGCCCTTCGGCCAGTCGAGCCCCGATCTCGTAGAGCGCCGCCGCATCCCCCGACAGGGCTGCCTGCCGCAAACCTACGGGAACATCGGCCGGGATGCCACTAACTGTTGCGGGATCCACGAGAAACCTGCCTGTGGCCAGAGGGGCTGGGGGCGCGGATGGCGCGGCAAGGCTCGAGTTCTGGAACGGGTTTAAATCCTGCCTTGTCGCAGGGGTGCTTGCCGTGATGTGGGTTTGCGCCTCGGGAGCTTGGGCTGCATGGGGCGCGCTTGCCGACGCGGAGCCGACGGCTGAGACGCTGTGCTCCCCGGACAGGATCTGGGCCGTACCGGCCGCCAGGACCAGGAAGGCGAGCCCCAGTAGGAGGGGACGACGGTGGCTGTCGAGGGTCCGCCGCAGGCGCTGGAACAGCGATGGCAGCAGCGGTGCGGCCGCCTCGGGTGCTCCGTCCTGCTCTTCGCTAATGCGACCTGCCTCCTGCGCCTCCGGCAATAGGGAGGGCTCCGCGGGTTCCGGCACCGCATTCTGCGCAGCCCTTCGTGCCGCCGCAATGAAGCTTGCGCGCACATGCCCGCCATCTTCGTCCGAGGTCGCAAGGGGCGTGGCCTCTGCGGGTCTTAAGTCATGCGCGGGTGAGCCGGAGCCCTGAGACGCAGTCTCTTCAATCTGGGACAGGGTAACCGTATGAAGCTTGCGCACGGCCGCCTCGAGGCGGTCCGCCGGCGGCAGCGACACAGGCGGCTCCGGGGGCGAGACGGTCAGGCCTCGCGTCGCCGGTGCAGCCTGGCTCGGCAGGCGGGACGCCAAGGCCTCCAGGGCCTCGTGAACCGATTTCAGTGTTTCCTGCGTCTTCCGGTCAGAACGGGTATGAATAGCTTTCATCTCGACGAAGCCATGCTTGAGCATGTCCAGATCGCCTGCATCCGGCAGGGCCGTTCGAATATCGTTCAGCGCGGTCCTGGCCGCACGTTCCGCAATCCCGGCAGCCTCGCTCTGCAGATTTGCCAGATGACCGGCCGCCTCATCCAAGGCTTTGTGCAGCGGTTCCCCGGGTATGGACCCAAGGCGCTCTGCAAGCGCCGCAACCTGCCGCTCCAGGGCATCGAAGCCCGCCGGTTGAGCTGCCGTGCGTTCGAGCTTTTCGTCGATCGAACGGAGCATCTCGGCCATGCTGGCGGTGTCGGACTGCCGGCCGAGCTGCCGCAGTTCCTGCTCGATCCGGTCGAACCGCTCCAGGATAGGTTCATTGGAGAGCGCCTCCCGCTCGGGTGCTGCATCGCCGCCGGTGGAGTGGCTGCCGGATAGGCTGGCCATGCGTTCGGTCAGGAGCGCCAACTGCTCGCTGATCGGCGCGAGATCCGCCGGTTTCGGGTCCGGGCGGCGGACGAGGAGATCGAGGCGGCGGTCCACGCTTTCCAACAGTTCCGGAACTTTGCTCGTGTCCTGGGCCGTGGCGGTCACGTAGAGGGCCGAGCAGACATCGTCGAGGGACCGCTTCAGGGCGGTGAAATCGCTTTTGCCGACCTGATGGAGGCGAAGCTCGGCAATCTGCCGGCCGAGAGCTTCGACTTCACCGGAAAGCCGGTCCATCTGCTGCGGGGCGGCCCGGCTCGCAAGATCCTGGCGCAGGTCCACGATCTGGCCGCTGAGGAATTCGATGGCCGAGCGGTCGACACCCGTCTCGGCCATGCGGTCGATCTTCCCCTTGAGCAGATCGATGGCTTGATTGATGTGCTGATGCAGGCCCTCGTTGACCCCCTCCGAGAGAGTCTGGACCTGCTCGTAGAGAACGGTCATCGAGCTTGCGAGGGCCCGCAGATCCTTCGTTGTCGGGCCTTGCGCGAGATCCTTCGCGACGGAGCCGATGGAAGCATCGAGAGCGGCGATCTCCTCGTGGGTCGCCAGGTAATTCATGCCGGCCCGGAGAGTGTCGATCTCTGCGCGGATCGCCTCGACGGCAGGCACCAAGGCCTGATCGGGCTGCTCCAGGCGCGTGGCGAGCCTGGCCATGTCAGCCCGCAGGCCGGACAGGGTCTCGGACACAGGGGCGAGCGCCTTGAGCGCCTCTGCAACAGGAAATTCGATGCGCGGCGGAGCGGCTCGCTCGGCGGCGACCCGGCGCTCGACCGTGTCGAGGCGCTCCTTCAGAGACGAGAGGGCTTGAGACAGGATCGCGGCGATGCGCTCCTGCTGATCCGTGGAGACACGGGTGGCGTCGTTGAGGCGGGTCTCGGCCTGCTCGATCCAGCTTGCCATGGACTCCAGTGCGATGGCTGTGCGCGAAGCCTGATCCTGGGCCTGCCGCTCGCTCTCGGCCGCAATGGCAGCCATGAGCGTTTCGTAATCCTTCTTCGGCGTGGAGCGCGGCGCGGAGGACACCCGGGCGATCAGGCTGTCGAGATCGCTGCCGGTCGTATGGCGCGCCTTGGGCCGATAGGAGGGAGCGTGTTCGGTGTCCTGTTCGGCCAGAACGGCCGCAGCCCATTCCTCAAGGCTCAAGCCCGCCCGGCGTGCAGCGGCTATGGCCAGCTCGCGGGCATCCAGGTCGTCAAGTCTTGAGAGGACGTGTCGTCTCATCATGGGCTCGCGGGGATACGCTGGAACTCCTCAAGACGGACAGCGGCCCCGTGCCGATCTCCGCCTGGCGAGCAAAGGGCACTGGAGACGAGGCGAATCACGGCGCCTCCAAACCCTTCATCCGACAGCGCAGCTTTCGTCGGGCGTAGTAAAAAACCCGTTAAATGGAGGGGGTTTGAGGGCAATTGCTCATTTGAGGGGCAGGATATTCCCTTGCGTCATGCCGCAAGGAGCGGGTTCTTCTGCCCTATCGGCATCGAATATCTGTAATACTCTTGCATCTGTTGAAATATATGTTCTATCATTTCGTTACCAAAGGGGATGTGCGCTGGGCACTGAGCCAAGAACAATGAGATGACGGGGCATTCCATGGACCAATACGCAGTCGGCGCCAAAGCTGAAGAGGCAGCAGAGGGTGCAAAGTCTTACACGATCGGCGATCTCGCGCGCGAGTTCGGTGTGACCCTCCGGACGCTCCGCTTCTACGAGGATCGAGGTCTCCTGTCCCCGCGCCGGGACGGCACCGCCCGCATTTACGATGCCCGCGACCGTGAGCGTCTCTCCGTAATCCTCAAGGGCAAGCAGCTCGGCTTCACCCTCACCGAGATCCGCGCCATGGTGGAAGAGCAGCGCTCCGGCAACGGCCCTGCCTTGAACCTCAAGCTGTCCCTCGACCAGATCGAGGACCAGATCCTGCACCTCGAGCAGCAGAAGAAAGAAATCGAGGAAGCGCTGGCCGAGCTTCAGGCCCGCCGCGCCGGCATGGCTGCAGCGGCCTGATCGTCGCGCCCTAATCCGACCTTCCCGAAAAGCCCTCCGGTATCAGGCTGCACGCCTCGGTGCCGGAGGGCTTTTCGTTTGTGTGCCCAAGCCCCCTTATCGAGCGGCCCGTCTCCATCCCTCGAAAGATTTAGTGCTCGCCTCTTCCAAATCCGGCGAGATAGTTTATATGTGAACTATCTGCTTGGCCGGTGATCTTCCGCATGGGAAGATGTCCGCCGGCAATCGATCTGGGAGACATCCGAATGCCTGTCTACAAGGCCCCCGTCGAAGACGTCATGTTCCTCCTGAACGACGTGTTTCCGATTGAGCGCTACAACAACCTCCCTGGCTTTACCGATGCGACGCCCGACACGGCAGAGGCAATCCTCGCCGAGGGTGCCAAGCTCTGCGAGGAGGTGTTCGCACCCCTGAACCTCTCCGGCGACCAGGAAGGCTGCACCCGCAATCCGGACGGATCGGTGACCACGCCCAAAGGCTTCAAGGAGGCTTATGAGGCTTACGCTGCCGGCGGCTGGATGGGTCTCGCCGCGCCTGAGGAATACGGAGGGCAGGGGCTCCCGTCCGTCCTCAATACGATCATGCAGGAATTCGTCTCCGCGTCGAACCTGGCGCTCGGCATGTACCCGGGCCTGACACAAGGCGCCATCGCGGCGCTGATCGAGCATGGCACCGAGGAGCAGAAGAAGACCTACCTGCCCAAGATGATCGAGGGCACGTGGACCGGCACCATGAACCTCACCGAGCCCCATTGCGGCACGGATCTGGGGATGCTCAAGACCAAGGCCGTGCCGAACGGCGACGGCTCCTATGCCATTTCCGGCACCAAGATCTTCATCTCCGCCGGCGAGCACGACATGGCGGAGAACATCGTCCACCTGGTGCTCGCCCGCATCGAAGGCGCGCCCGCCGGCACCAAGGGCATCTCGCTCTTCGTGGTGCCGAAGGTTCTCGTGAACGAAGACGGCTCGCTCTGTGAGCGCAACGGCGTGTCCTGCGGCTCGATCGAGCACAAGATGGGCATCCATGGCAACTCCACCGCCGTCATGAACTACGATGGCGCCAAGGGCTGGCTCGTGGGTGAGGCAAACCGCGGCCTCAACGCCATGTTCGTGATGATGAACGAGGCGCGTCTTGCGGTGGGCGTGCAGGGTCTCGCCCAGTCCGAGGTCGCCTATCAGAACGCGGTGGCCTATGCGAAGGATCGCCTCCAGGGCCGCTCGCTCACCGGCGCGAAGTTCCCCGACAAGCCCGCCGATCCGATCATCGTGCATCCGGACGTGCGCCGCACGCTGATGTCTATCAAGGCCTTCAACGAGGCCGGCCGCGCCTTCATCGTCTGGACGGGGCTGAACAGCGACATCGCGCACCGTTCCTCCGACGAGGCGCAGCGCCAGGTGGCTGAGGACTACATGGGCCTCATGACGCCGGTGGCGAAAGGCGTGCTCACCGATCTCGGCTTCGACAATACCGTCAAGGCGCAGCAGATGTTCGGCGGCCACGGCTATATCGAGGAATGGGGCATGTCGCAGTTCGTGCGCGATGCCCGCATCGCCATGATCTACGAGGGTGCCAACGGCATCCAGGCCATGGATCTCGTCGGCCGCAAGCTCGGCAAGGACGGCGGGCGCGCTGTCATGACCTTCTTCAACGAGGTCGGCGCCTTCTGCCAGGACAACGCCGGCGACGAGAGCCTCAAGGCCTACATCGCGCCGCTGCAGCAGGGCTTAAGCCATCTGCAGCAAGCCACCATGTGGTTCATGCAGAACGCCATGGCAAAGCCCGACAATGCCGGCGCCGGCGCCACCGACTACATGCACCTCTTCGGGCTCGTGGTTCTGGGTTATATGTGGGCCAGAATGGCGAAGGCCGCGCAAGTGAAGAAGGCTGAAGGCAACGGCGTTGCCGAGAAGATGGACGCCAAGCTCCTCACCGGCCGGTTCTTCATGGAGCGCATGATGCCTGAGACCGCCACGCGCTTGGCCCTCATCACCACGGGCGCCGACACGACCATGGCGATGCCCGTCGAGGCATTCTAAGCAACAGGCGTCATCCCGGCCGAAGCGCAGCACAGAGCCGGGATCGCATGACGAATGAAATGCCCTATTCTGATGACGATCCCGGATCGCTTCGCGTCCGGGATGACAACCTGACCGGGAGGCCTCCATGGCTGAAGCCTATATCTACGACGCCGTCCGCACCCCGCGCGGGCGCGGCAAGCCGGATGGTTCGCTGCACGAGGTTCCGGCGGTGGACCTCGCCGTCACGACCCTCGACGCCATCCGCCGCCGCAACAACCTCGACCCGAAGCTGGTCGAGGACGTGGTGCTCGGCTGCGTCGATCCGGTGGGCGAGGCGGGCGGCGACATCGCCCGTGCGGCGGCGCTGAAGGCGGGCTTCGGCAAGGAGGTGCCGGGCGTTCAGATCAACCGCTTCTGCGCCTCGGGGCTCGATGCGGTGGCTCTCGCCGCCGCGCAGGTCATGTCGGGCATGAAGGACATCACCATCGGGGGCGGCGTCGAGTCCATGAGCCGCATCGGCATGGGTGCTTCGGGCGGCGCATGGCCGGTCGATCCGGGCATCGCCATCGACAATTACTTCCTGCCGCAGGGCATCTCGGCGGACCTGATCGCCACGAAATACGGCTTCTCCCGCGATGACGTCGACGCCTACGCGGTCGAGTCGCAAAAGCGCGCCAGCAAGGCCTGGGACGAGGGGCGTTTCTCCAAGTCCGTCGTGCCGGTGAAGGACATCAATGGCCTCACGATTCTTGCGCGTGACGAGCACATGCGGCCGCAGACCAACATGCAGTCGCTCGGCCAGCTCAAGGCCGCCTTCGTGCAGATGGGCGAGATGGGCGGCTTCGACGCGGTGGCAATCGCGGCCCATCCTGACGTGGAGTTCGTCAATCACGTGCATCACGCCGGCAACTCGTCCGGCATCGTCGACGGTGCTGCCGCCGTTCTCGTCGGCAACAAGGAGGGCGGCACGAAGGCTGGCTTGAAGCCGCGTGCGCGCATCAAGGGTTTTGCCTCTATCGGCTCCGATCTTGCGCTCATGCTCACCGGCCCCATCGACGTGTCGGAGCTGGCGCTGCGCAAGGCCGGCATGACGAAGGACGACATCGATCTCTTCGAGATCAACGAGGCCTTCTCGTCCGTGGTGCTGCGCTACATCCAGGCGATGGATCTCGATCCGGCGAAGGTCAACGTTAATGGTGGCGCCATCGCCATGGGCCATCCGCTCGGCGCCACCGGCGCCATGATCCTCGGCACGGTGCTCGACGAGTTGGAGCGCACGAACAAGCAGACGGCTCTCGTCACCTTGTGCGTGGCCGCCGGAATGGGCACGGCCGCGATCATCGAGCGCGTTTGATCTTTCACTGTCATCCCGGGGCCGCGAAGCGGAACCCGGGATCGTAAGACCAGAAATCGGACAACGATCCCGGCTCTTCGCTGCGCTACGGCCGGGATGACGGGAACCCTCCCGGGAGGACACCATGACGAACTTCACCAATTTCCGCTTCGAGACCGACGCCGACGGCATCGCACTTGCCACCTGGGACATGCCCGGACGCTCCATGAACGTCATTACCCCAGAGGTGATGGGCGAGCTGGAGCGGATCATCGAGACTGTCGTGGGCGACGAGGCCATCAAGGGCTGCGTCATCACCTCCGGCAAGGAGGCATTTTCCGGCGGTGCGGACCTCACCATGCTTCAGGGGCTCGGCGCCGAATATGCGCGGCTTGCCAAGGAGAAGGGCGAGGAGGCTGCCATGCAGTTCTTCTTCGATGAGTCCCGCAAGCTCTCGCTGCTCTACCGCCGCCTCGAGACCTGCGGCAAGCCATTTGCAGCCGCTGTGCACGGCGTGTGCCTCGGTGGTGCCTTCGAACTGGCGCTCGCCTGTCACTTCCGTGTGCTGTCGGATGTGGATGCCACGCGCGTCGGCCTGCCCGAGGTGAAGGTGGGGCTCTTCCCCGGCGCCGGCGGCACGCAACGTGTGGCGCGTCTGATGCAGACGGGCGATGCCCTGCAGATGCTGTTCAAGGGCGAGCAGATCCGCCCGCTCATGGCGCGCAACATGGGCCTCGTTCATTCTGTCGCTCCGCGCGAAGGAATCGTGCAGGCCGCGAAAGACTGGATCAAGCAGGGCGGCTCGGCCGTCGCCCCGTGGGACCAGAAGGGCTACAAGCTGCCCTCCAACAAGGTGTTCTCCGCCGCCGGCATGCAGATCTGGCCGCCGGCCAACGCCATCTACCGTCGCGAGACGCAGGACAATTACCCGGCGATCCGGGCGATCCTGGAATCCGTATATCAGGGCCTGCAGTTGCCGATGGATTTGGCCCTCAAGGTGGAGTCGCGCTGGTTCGCCAAGATCCTGCGCTCGAAGGAGGCGGCGGCGATGATCCGCACGCTGTTCATCTCCATGCAGGATCTGAACAAGGGTGCGCGCCGTCCCAAGGACGTGCCGCCCACCAGCCTCAAGAAGGTGGGCGTGATCGGCGCAGGCTTCATGGGCGCGAGCGTGGCCTATGTCACGGCCAATGCAGGGCTTGAGGTGGTGCTCATCGACCGCGATGTGGAAGCGGCCGAGAAGGGCAAGGCGCATTCGCACAAGCTCATGAGCGATCAGGTCATGAAGGGCCGCGCCAAGACGGCAGATCGCGATGCGCTGCTCGCACGCATCACGACATCGGCTGACTACAACGATCTCAAGGATTGCGATCTCGTCATCGAGGCCGTGTTCGAGGATCCCAAGGTGAAGGCCGAGGTGATCCGACAAGTGGAAGCTGCGATCCGCCCAGACTGCATCTTCGCCTCCAACACCTCGACCCTGCCGATTTCGGGCCTCGCCCAGCAATCGAAGAATGCCGGGCAGTTCATCGGCATCCATTTCTTCTCGCCGGTCGAGAAGATGATGCTGGTCGAGATCATCTTAGGAAAAGAGACGGGCGACAAGGCGCTCGCCACCGCGCTCGACTACGTGCGCCTGATCAAGAAGACGCCGATCGTCGTCAACGACTCCCGCGGCTTCTTTGCCAACCGCTGCGTGCTTGCCTACATCCTTGAGGGTCATCTCATGCTGACGCAAGGCGTGCCGGCGCCCATGATCGAGCAGGCTGGCAAGCAGGTGGGCATGCCCGTGGGCCCGCTCTCGCTCAACGACGAGGTCGGCGTCGATCTCGGCCTCAAGATCCTGCGTGCTACCAAGGCGCAGCTGGGCGATGCCGCGATCATTCCGGAGCAGGAGCAGCTGCTCACCACGCTGGTGGAGAAGGAAGGCCGCTTCGGCCGCAAGAACCGCAAGGGCTTCTACGATTATCCGGAAGGCGGTCAGAAGCTCCTGTGGCCTGGACTGAAGGACCTGCAGGTGGACCCGGCGGCAGCCGAACTCATCGACATGGACGAGTTGAAGCAGCGCCTGCTCGTGACGCAGGCCCTGGAAGCGGCGCGCACCGTCGAGGAGGGAGTCGTCACCGATCCGCGCGAAGCGGATGTGGGCTCCATCCTCGGCTTCGGCTTCGCGCCCTATACGGGCGGTGCGCTCTCCTACATCGACTTCATGGGCGCAAAGGCCTTCGTGGAATTGTGCCGGACGCTGCAGGCCAAGCACGGCGACCGCTTCGCGCCGCCGAAGCTTCTCGTCGACATGGCAGCAAGCGGCGAGACCTTCTACGGACGGGCGGCCAAGGAGAAGAAGGCGGCGTAAGCTGCCTTTCCCTCTCCCCTTTGCGGGAGAGGGTGACCTGCAAAGCAGGTCGGGAGAGGGGCTGTGCTTGCTATCAACTGCCCCTCTCCCGGCTCACATTCGCTCGCCACCCTCTCCCGCAGAGGGGAGAGGGCAGAGGGAGCTTCCCATGAAACAGCACTTTGTCATGATGGCGGGCTACAATGCCTGGTGCAACGAGCGCCTCTATGAGGTTGCCGCGCAATTGCCCGATGCGGATTACCGCGCGGATCGCGGGGCGTTCTTCAAGTCGGTTCACGGCACCCTCAACCATATCCTCGTCGCCGACCGCATCTGGATGAGGCGGTTTACCGGGGAAGGAGAAGCCCCGAACCGCCTCGATGCCATTCTGTTCGAGGACTTCGCCGAGCTGCGCGCGGCGCGCGAGAAGGAGGATGCCCGGATCGCCGCCTACATCGACGGCCTTTCCGAGGCCGATCTCGCGGGGCGCTTCCGTTACCGGACGATCACGAACCCGACCGATGTCGAGCAGCCTCTGGCACCGGCGCTGATGCATTTCTTCAATCACCAGACTCACCATCGCGGGCAGGTTCACTGTCTGCTCACGGGCCTCGGCCGTGAGGCACCCTCTCTCGATCTGCTCCTCTTGCAGCGTCAGACCGGGATCGGCATGGCATGAACCTGTGGCTGCGCATCCTTCATTTGATCGTCGCGTCTTTTGTCCGGCCGAAGCTCGATCCGGTGCGGGATGTGTCACGCCTGACCTTCCGTGTCTGGCCGCACGATCTCGATACGTCGCTGCACATGAACAATGGGCGCTACTGGACGCTGATGGATCTCGGGCGCACCGACATCATGATCCGTTCGGGCCTCTGGCGGCCCATTCTCAAGCATGGCTGGGTGCCCGTGGTGGGCGCGGGGCAGATCCGGTTTCGGCGGGAGCTCAGGCCTTTCCGCATCTTCACCCTTGAGACGCGCATTCTCACCTGGTCCGACACGCACGTGGTGATGGAGCACAGGCTGGTCTCCCAATCCGAGGATGGCAGCACGATCCTCAACGCCATCGCCCTGGTGAGGGCAGGGCTCTACAACCGCAAGGAACGGCGCTTCGTCTCGATGGATCGGCTGCTGAAGGAGATCGGGCTTCAGGCGGAGGCGCCGGCGGCCGCGCCGGAGGTCGAGGCTTTCCTCCTGGCGGAAGAGACATTGAAGAGCGCCGCCTGATGGTCCAAGTTGGGGCCATCACCACCCTGGCCTCATCAACCGCGAGCCTCACCCCATGCCCCGCATCATCGACTACTACTTCTCCCTCGTGAGCCCCTGGGCCTATATCGGCCATGCCCCTTTCATCGAGATCGCCCAGAGGCACGGGGTCGAGGTCAATTACAAGCCGGTGTTTCTCGGGCGGGTCTTTGCGGAAACCGGCGGCCTGCCGCTCGCCCAGCGCCACCCGGCCCGGCAACGCTACCGGATCCTGGAACTGCAGCGCTGGCGAGAGAAGCGCGGCCTGTCCTTCAATATCACCCCGAAGCACTGGCCCTTCGACGTGAACCTGGCCGACCGCTTCGTGATCGCCATCAATGCCACCGGCAAGAGCCCCGATGCCTTCCTGCGCCGCGCTTACGCGGCGGTCTGGGAGGAGGAGCGCAACCTCAGCGACCCGCTCGTTCTCACGGAGCTGGCGGAGCAGGAAGGTTTCGATTCATCCACGCTCATGGGTGTGGCCACCGGCAGCACCACCGAGGCGATCTATGCCCTCAACCTGGAGAACGCGGTGGCGGCCGATGTCTTCGGCTCCCCGGCCTATGTGCTCGACGGCGAGGTGTTCTGGGGCCAGGACAGGCTCGACCTTCTCGCCGACGCCCTGGCGAGCGGACGCACGCCCTATACGCCAAACCTTTGATGCCTCCATGCGAACCATAGGGCTCATCGGTGGCATGAGCTGGGAAAGCTCGGCCGAGTATTACCGCATCATCAATCAGGAAACGAACCGGCGGCTTGGCGGCGTGCACTCGGCACGATGCCTGATGTTCTCCGTCGATTTCGAGGAGATCAAGCGGCTGCAGCATGAAGGCGATTGGGAGAGGCTGAATGAGGCCATGAAGGATGCGGCGCTCCGGCTCGAGCGCGGCGGCGCTGACTTCATCGTTCTGTGCACCAACACCATGCATCGCCTGACTGAAGCCATCTCCTCCGCGGTGAGCATTCCGCTGCTTCACATCGCTGATCCTACGGCCGAGAGGATCAAGGCTTCAGGCTTCGAACGTGTCGGCCTGCTCGGTACCGCCTTCACCATGGAGCAGAATTTCTACAAGGGTCGTCTGCAGCAGCGCCACGGTCTCGATGTCATCGTACCGGACGAGGATGACCGCCGGATCGTCCATGAGATCATCTATAAGGAACTCGTGCTCGGGCAGATCAGGCCGGAGTCCCGTCAAGCCTATCGGGAAGTCATCGCCCGTCTGATCGAGCGTGGCGCCCAATGCATCATTCTTGGCTGCACCGAGATCATGCTGCTCGTGTCGGAAGAAGACAGCGCCGTGCCGCTCTTCGACACAACGACAATCCATGCCGTTGCGGCGGTGGATGAGGCTCTGAGGTCTAACTGATTTTCTCGTCATGGCCGGGCTTGTCCCGGCCATCCCGATAAGGGGAACGCTGCGCTCCAAGCAATCGAGGTCACCGGCACAAGGCCGGTGATGACGTGAGGGCCTCTACTCCGCCGCCACCTTCGTGGCCCGCCACTGCGTGAGCAATGCGCGCAATGCCGCCGGCTTCAGCGGCTTGTTGAGGACGTGGATGTTCATCGCGGCTGCCGCGTCCCGCACCGCAGGCGTGCGGTCGGCTGTGACGAGCAGGGCCGGCATATCGACCTGGGTTTTCCAACGCAAGGCTTTGATGAGTTCGAGCCCATCGGTCTCGTCCAGGTGGTAGTCGGCGATGATCACCTCCGGCAAGCCTCTGCTCGTGCGCAGGGCCTGATGCGCGCCCTCCAGGTCGGAGGCGATCCAGACCTCACATCCCCATCCCGTGAGCAGGAGACGCATGCCCTCCAGGATGGCCGGCTCATTGTCGATGACCAGCACGCGCAGGCCTGACAGCACGGTCGCAGGGACCTTCGGCGGCTCGGGCGCTGCGGCCGTTGCCGGAAGAGCGGCGACCACAGGCACCTCCAGCCGGAACACGGAGCCGCGACCGACCTCGGAATTCAACGTGATCGGGTGCTTGAGCACCCGGCCGATGCGCTCGACGATAGAGAGGCCAAGTCCCAGACCCCGCGCAACCTTCATGCCTTGATCCAGGCGCTGGAACTCGCGGAAGACGACACGTTGCTTGGAGGTCGGGATGCCGAGACCTGTGTCCCAGACCTCAAGAACAAAGTGCCCGCCGCGGCGGCGTCCGCCGACAAGCACACGTCCGGAAGGCGTGTACTTGATCGCGTTGGAGATCAGG
Source organism: Microvirga sp. CF3062 (assembly GCF_036314045.1). Taxonomy (NCBI): domain Bacteria; kingdom Pseudomonadati; phylum Pseudomonadota; class Alphaproteobacteria; order Hyphomicrobiales; family Methylobacteriaceae; genus Microvirga; species Microvirga sp. CF3062. The sequence continues at coordinate 177,655 of NZ_JAYGGN010000007.1, read as the reverse complement.
TTCTGCAGAAGGCGGCGCATGAGACGCCGGTCCGAACGCACCGTCAGGGAGGAGGGGGCGAAGGTGAGCTTCAGGCCTTTGTTCTTGGCCACCGGCTCGAACTCCCGCTGCAACTGGCGGAACAATTCGTCGATGCGGAAGCTCGACCATTGCGGCTTCATGGCGCCCGTATCGAGGCGCGAGATGTCGAGAATGGCCGTGAGGATCTCCTCGACTGCGTCGAGCGATGCGTCGATGTTCTCGGCCAGCGTGACATCGCCCGCTTCGCGATCCCGCTCCACGAGAGAAGTGGCATAGAGGCGGGCCGCGTTGAGGGGCTGCAGGATGTCGTGCGAGGCGGCGGCGAGGAAACGCGTCTTGGAGATGTTAGCCTCATCAGCCTCCGCCTTGGCGTTCCTGAGCGCTTCGTTGAGGCGCGTGAGTTCCTCGGTTCGCTCGCGCACCCGCTGCTCCAGGGTCTCGTTGGCACGGCGGCTCGCTTCCTCCGCCAGAACGGTTTCGGTCACGTCCGTGTAGGTGGTCACATGGCCGCCGTCGGGCAGAAGGTTCGAGCGGATCTCGATCACCTTGCCCGACGGATAAAGCCTGAGGCGCACCGGCTCCACGTCGTGCCGGAAGGAGTGGAGACGGGCCGCCACGAGATCCTCGATCTTTCCGGGACCATAGGAGCCGCGCGAGGCGTTGTAGCGCACGATCTGCTCCATGCCGATCCCCACCTGCACGAAGTTGGGCGGCATATCGTAGAGGTCCAGAAAGGCCTGGTTCCACGCCAGCAGCCGCAGGTCGCCGTCGATCACCGTGATGCCCTGCTTGGCATAGTTGAGCGCGTGCTGAAGAAGGTCGCGGCTGTGCTGGATCGCCGCCGATGCATCGTCGAGCAGCTTGAGGGCCGCTTCCGTAGAGACGGTGCGGCGGCGCAGCAGCAGGGACAGGGCAAGGCGAGAGGATGCGGTCCCGATGGCCGAGGCCAGGAGGTGCTCTGCATAACGCAGGAGATGGATGTCAGCCTCGGCGCGCGTGTCCAGAGTTTGTCCGCGACTGTGAGCGAACCCTTCGAAAGACCGGACCGTCCGCTCCTCGCCAAGATAGCGGGCGACGGTGGCGCGCAACTCGCCGACGCTCACGCTGGCGCGGAACAGGCGGAAGCTCGGTGTAGCGGAAGCCGCGGCCTCGCCAAGGAAGACATTGGCCTGGATCTGCTCCATGGCCGTCACTGGCCGCCACAGGGAGAAGGCGATGTAGCACAGGATGTTGAGCGTGAGGCTCCAGACGACGCCGTGGGTCAGCTGGGGCAGATCGACTCCGAACAGGGATGTGGGCTTCAGCGCGGTAACGCCGAAGGGCCCCGTGACAACGACATCCGACCAGAACACGCCGTCCCAGACGAGACTTGGCAGAAGGAGCGTGTAGGCCCAGGTGATGAAGCCGATGACCAGGCCGACGCTGGCGCCGAGTGCCGTACCACGGGACCAGATGAGACCGCCGAGAAAAGCCGGTGCGACCTGGGCGATGGCGGCAAAGGACAGAAGGCCGATCGCTGCGAGCGCCGCTTCGCCGGAGGCGCGGTAATACGCATAGCCCAGCAGGATCACCACGACGATGGAGATACGCCTCACGCCGATCACGAAACTGCCCGGATCGATGCCCGCAAAGGCGCGCCGTCGCAGCACGATGGGCATTACCAAGTGGTTCGAGATCATCACGGCCACGGCGACGGAGTCGACAATAACCATGGCGGTCGCTGCCGAGAAGCCGCCGAGGAACGCGATCACGGCCAGGATGCCGGCCTTGTCCATCAGCGGCAGGGCGAGCACGGTCATGTCCCGGTCAACAGTTCCCTCGGGAAAGGTCGCAAGGCCTGCCAGCGCGACCGGAATGACAAAGAGATTAATGAGAAGAAGATAGACCGGGAACAGCCAGGCGGCGCGCTTCAGATCCGAGATGTCGTGGTTCTCGACCACCGTCACATGGAATTGACGCGGCAGGAGAATGGTGGCGCAGGCTGAGAGCAGGATGAGGGTGATGTAGCTGCCGAAGCCGGAGGTCAGTCCCATCAGGTCGGAGCTGGTGCCCTGGGCGTTGAGGCGCTCCAGGATCCCATCATAGCCGTTGAACATCACGAAGGTGATGTAGCCGCCGATCATCAGGAAGGCGATGAGCTTCACCAGGGACTCGATGGAGATGGCGAGCAGAAGGCCGTTCTGGTGTGCTGTGGCATCCGTATGGCGCGTGCCGAAAGCGACGGCAAAGCCTGCCAGCACGAGAGCAACGACGAGGGCCAAATCTCCGAGGAACGGGAGTTGCGACAGGGATGCTCCGTCCGCATCGGACAGGAACACGTCGAGCGACGACGATACCGCCTTGAGCTGCAGGGCGATGTAGGGAATCGAGCCGACGAGCGCGATCAGGCTAACGAGGGCTGCCACGCGCTCGCTCTTGCCGTAGCGGGCTGCCACGAAGTCGGCGATGGATGAAATGTTCTGGGTCTTCGCGATCCGCACGATCCGGGCGACCAGCGGATAACCCAACCCGATCACCAGGATGGGGCCGATATAGATGGCGAGGAAGTCGAACCCGGAGCGACTGGCGAGCCCGACCGATCCGAAGAAGGTCCAGGAGGTACAATAGACCGCGAGCGCGAGGGCCGCGATGGTGGAGCGGGCCGGCCCCTGAACGAAGCGCCGTCCCCAGTTGTCGCCCCAATAGGCCACCGTGAAGAGGAAGCAGAGATAGACCAGCGCCGACAACACGACGGCCCAGGTGGCGACCATAGGCGTGAACCCTCGAAAACAGACGTAGATCAGCTTTAGCCGTTTAAGAGGGCGAAGGCCACCGCCAGCCGCTCACAGGCCCTGGTCCCATATCGGCTCCGGTGCGAAGCGTCTGGCTAGGAACTCTATGAAGGCGCGCACCTTGGCCGGGGCTTGGCGACCGGAGGGGAGGACGGCATGGATGCCGGGCTGATAGGTCGGGTAGCGGCCAAGCACCGGCACGAGGCTGCCGTCACGCAGGCAATCGCCCACGATGAAGGTGGGCTGGTAGATCAGCCCCTGTCCGGCAACGGCCGCAGCCAGCAGCGCATCGCCGTTATTGGCCCGCAGGTTGCCCTGCACCGGCACGACGATCTCGCCGTCCATGCCAAAGGTCCAGCGATTTGCCCCGATAGCACTCGGCAGGGTGTAGCCAAGGCAATTGTGTTGAGCCAGATCGTCGAGGGTCTCCGGAGTGCCGCGCTCCTTCAGGTAAGAGGGAGCGGCGCAAACGACGGTGCGGCAGGGGGCAAGGCGCCGAGCGACGAGGCTCGAATCCTTCAGCTGCCCGATCCGGATGGCCAGGTCCCACCCTTCCTCGATCAGGTCGACATAGCGGTCGGCGAGACCGAGATCGAAGGAGACGGCCGGATGGAGGCGGTTGAATTCCGGCAAGGCGGGAGCGATGTGCCGAAACCCGAAGGTGAGGGGCACATTGAGCCGCAGGGTTCCTATTGGCTCGATCCGTTCGAGGCTGGCGGACGCTTCTGCCTCCTCGATCTCGGCCAGGATGCGCTCGCAGGCTGCGAGATAGTTGCGCCCGCCCTCGGTCAGCACCAGCTTGCGGGTGGAGCGGTGCAGCAGTTTGACCCCGAGCCTCTCCTCGAGAGCGGCCACATGCTTCGTCACCATGGTCTGCGAAAGGTTGAGCGCCCGCGCGGCCGCGGAGAAGCTGCCGAGAGCTGCGACGCGAGCAAAGACCTGCATGCTGGTGACACGGTCGAGCATGGGACGATCTCACCCCCCCTGGTGTGAGCTGATATTCAACAGGAGGGATTATCATATTTCTGGTTTGAGATCATATGAAGGCTTCACTCTGGAGATATTTCGATGATCGATACCCGTACCGCTCCCTATGCCGCCCTGATCCTTCGCATCACCCTCGGGGTCCTGTTCCTGGCTCACGCCGGTCTCAAGGTTTTCGTATTCACGCCCGCCGGCGCCGCTCAGTTCTTCGGCAGTCTCGGTCTGCCTCCGGCTCTGGCCTATCTGACCATCGCGGCCGAAGCGGCCGGTGGCATCGCCCTCATCCTCGGCTTCTTCACCCGCTGGGTGTCGCTGGCCCTGATTCCGATCCTGCTCGGCGCGATCGTGTTCGTGCATGGGCCTGCCGGCTTCTTCTTCAACAACCCGAACGGCGGCTGGGAGTATCTCGCGTTCTGGATCGCTGCTCTCGTGGCTCAGGCGCTGCTGGGCGACGGCGCTCTTGCGGTGCGGACCGGATCGATGAAGGCTGCTCCCACGTTGTCCACACGTTCGGCCTGAAGGACAAAGCAATGTTGAAAACCGCTTCCCATGACGCCACCGGACAGCCGGCGGCACGGCCTATCGATCCCGGTGTCCGCATCGGCCATGTCCACCTCAAGGTAGCCGATCTCGACCGCTCGCTTGCCTTCTACTGCGGTGTGCTCGGCTTCGAGCTGATGCAGCGCTACGGCACCCAGGCTGCCTTCGTGTCGGCCGGGGGCTATCATCATCACATCGGCCTCAACACCTGGGAGAGCCAAGGCGGCTCTCCGCCGCCTCCCGGCACCACAGGGCTCTACCATGTGGCAATCCTCTACCCCACGCGAGCGGCGCTGGCCGACGCGCTCTACCGCCTCACGGAGGCCGGCATTCCGCTGCAGGGAGCGAGCGATCACGGCGTGAGCGAGGCGCTCTACCTGAGCGATCCCGACGGCAACGGCATCGAGCTCTATGTCGACCGGCCGCTCGCCCAGTGGCCGAGAACGCCGGGTGGCGAACTGCAGATGGTCACGCGTCGCCTGGACCTGCAGGAACTGCTCGCCAGCCGCGGCACTTGACCAAATTCCCAGATCGGGCAGCTTGAAGCGTGAGCAGGCGACAGGAGGTCCGGTCATGTGGAACGAGTTCAAGCAGTTCGCGCTTCGCGGCAATGTGGTCGACCTTGCCATCGGCATCATCATCGGTGCCGCCTTCAGCAAGATCGTGGATTCGTTGGTCGGCGATATCTTCATGCCCGTCGTCGGCGCTATCACCGGTGGCCTCGACTTCTCGAACTACTTCACGCCCCTGTCCGAGGCCGTGACGGCGCCGGCCCTGGAGGAAGCTAAGAACCAGGGAGCCGTGCTGGCCTGGGGCAGCTTCATCACGGCCGCCATCAACTTCGCCATCATCGCCTGGATCCTGTTCCTGCTGGTCAAGGGGATGAACCGCTTGCGCCGCAAGGAGGACGCCAAGACCGGCACGGCCGACAAGCCTGCGGAACTTCCGGCCGACGTGAAGCTGCTGACGGAAATTCGCGACCTGATGAAGACGGGCCAGACGCTCTGAACCATCACCGGTTTCGATCGGATTCTTCGCCTTTTGTCATGTGACGCATTCGAGACTTGCCTTGAGGGGCCGAACGGGCCATCCCTGTTCGCCGTATTTCCAAGGAACTCCCCCATGAATGCGTCCGTGTCGATCCCGTCCGTTCTCAACCTGCGCCCTGAAGCGGAGCAGGCGCCGACCAGCGGCATCGTCGACGTGTTCAGCTACGGTCGGTTGAAGCCCGGCATCATTCCGCTCTGGGTCGGCGAGGGCGATCTGCCGACGCCATCCTTCATCTGCGAGGTGGCGGCACAATCGCTCGCGAAGGGCGAGACGTTCTATACCTACCAGCGCGGCATTCCCGAACTGCGCCAGGCGATCGCCCGCTACCACGAGCAGGTCTACCGCAAGGCTTTCGACCCTGAGCGCTTCTTCGTCACATCCGGTGGCATGCCGGCCATGCAGCTTGCCTTCCGCATGCTCGCGGGCAATGGCGACGAGGTGCTGATCCCCACTCCTGCCTGGCCGAACTTCGCCGGTGCCATCACCATTACCGGCGCGCGTCCTGTGCCCGTGCCGATGACGATTGATGAAAAAGGCTGGCATCTCGACTTCGAGCGTCTCGAAAAAGCGATCACGCCGCGCACCCGGGTGCTCGTTATCAACTCGCCGTCGAATCCGACAGGATGGGTGGCGAGCCACACCGATCTTCGCGCCGCGCTCGATCTTGCCCGCCGTCACGGACTCTGGATCGTGGCGGACGAGATCTACAGCCGCTTCATCCACGATCCGGCGCTCACCATCGATGGGCGCACACCATCATTCCGGGATGTGATGGAGTCGGACGACAAGATCATCTTCGTCCAGACCTTCTCCAAGAACTGGGCCATGACCGGTTGGCGCCTCGGCTGGCTGGAGGCCCCGACTGCCTTGGGGCAGGTCATCGAGAACCTGATTCAGTATCAAACTTCGGGCACCCCGACCTTCATCCAGCGTGCGGGCGTGGCGGCCATCGAGCAGGGCGAGAGCTTCCTGGCCGAGCAGATCGTCCGCGCGCGCCAGGGTCGGGAGATTGTCGCTCGGCTTGCCGAAACCGGTCTCGTCGAACTGCCGCCACCAAGCGGCGCCTTCTACGCCTTCCTGAAGATCAAGGGCGCGAAGAGCTCCAAGGACATCGCCTTCCGCCTCATCGACGAGGCGAATGTGGGCTTGGCGCCGGGCTCGGCCTTCGGAGAGGCAGGCGAGGGGTATCTGCGCCTGTGCTATCTGCGCAAGCCCGACGATGTGGAAGAGGCGGTCCGTCGCATCAGCGAGGCCCTGCCGCGGCTCGTGACCTAGTAAACGGCCACGCTTGCTGCCGACATCGCTGAACACGTCTGGCCTGCATCGACAGGCGCTGATCGCATGGCCTCTGCGCGTCATCGGCATTTGACGGGAGAGGATAGGGCGTTCATTGACCAGAACCGTGATGCGTCTCGTCCTCGCCCATCTCGTCCAGATCCTGATCGCGGCTCTCGGCGGCCTTGTGTTCCACTGGCTCGGCGTGCCGGCCGCATGGTTGTCGGGTGCCGCCATCGCGGCCACCCTGTGGGGCCTCTCTGGTCGCGCCATGCCGATGCCTCGCGCTTTGGCCGATGCCGCGATGCTCATCTCGGGAGCGGCCATGGGCGCAGCGGTCACGCCCGCCGCTATTGCCGCCATAGGTCGCTATCCGGGCAGCCTGATCCTGCTGGTCATTGGCGTGTTCGCAATCTCCGCGTCATCCACGATCTGGCTCATGCGGATGTCGGGCTGGCGCATCGCCGATGCGGTGCTCGCTTCCGTGCCCGGCGCGCTCTCCACCGTTCTCGCCGTTGCCGCTGACCGGAAGGCGGAGGTCGCCTCCATTGCTATCGTACAGAACTTTCGCCTCTTCGTTCTGATCGCGCTTCTGCCGAGCCTGGTTGTTCTGACCGGGGATGGGGGCAACACCGGCGCGCTTATCGGCGAAGGCCTCCCCATCGAGAGCCCTGGCGGCATGGCCTTCCTCCTCCTCGGTGGGCTGCTCTTGGGAGCTGTCTTCAAAAGGCTGAAGGTGGCCGCTCCGATCCTGCTCGGCGCAACAATGGTGAGTTCCATCAGCCATGGCACCGAGTTCGTGACCGGCGTCATTCCTCCGGTGATTGCAACAGGAGGCCTCGTGCTGATCGGCCTCTTCATCGCCGAGCGGTTTCGCAATGTTCAGCGCGCCACCCTGAAGCGGGCACTCATGTCGGCGCTTGGGTCCTTCACGGTTGGCATGATCGTGGCTGCGCTCTTTGCGTGTGTTGCTGCGTGGCTCGCCGGCGTGAGCTTCGCCAATGGGCTCGTCGCCTTCGCGCCGGGCGGGCTCGAGGCGATGACGGTGCTCGCCCTCATTCTGGGGCTCGATCCGCTCTATGTCGGCATTCACCACCTCGTGCGATTTCTCGGCATCGGCCTCGTGCTGCCGTTCCTGATCGGCTGGCTGCAACGGGACAAGACCGCGGCTGCGGAATAGGCTCTAGGATCTCTCGCTCCGCAGGCGCTCCACCGCCTCCATGCGCGGTTTGGCCGTGTCCCACAGGCGCTTGGTGACCGACGCGACGAGAGCCTCGGTCAGGAGCAACAGGCCTGCCGAGGAATCCCAGTTGGACGGCGCGACGATGTGGGCGGGCAGCACGTGCCGCGCCACGCGGGCGATAGGGGACAGCCAGGGATCGGTGAGCAGGACCACCGTTGCCCCTTGTCTCGACGCCGTTTCACAGAGCGCCGTGACATCCTCCTGATAGCGGCGAATGTCGAAGGCGACGATCACGTCCTTCCGGCCGATCTCGACCATCCGGTCTCGCCACAGGGCCGGTTGCCCCTCGATGAAATCCACATGGCTGCGCACGATGCGGAAGTGGCTCTCCGCATACCGCGCCAGCGCCCCGGTGAAGCGCCCGCCGGTGAAATGGATGTGCCGGCGCGGATCGGACAGCAGTGCCACCACCGCGTCGAACTCGGCCGGGGCGATGTTCTCCACCGTTGCCCTCAGGTTCCCGATCACCGATTCCGCAAAGGAGGCAAGGGCTGGAGCGCCTTGGCCCTTGTCGGAGGGACTGGCCTTGGCGAGCGGCGAGAGCAGCTGCGCCTCCAACTCCTCCCGCAGGTGCTTCTGGAAATCAGGGAAGCCGCCGAAGCCGAGCCGGGTGACGAAGCGCAGCACCGATGGCGCCGAGATGCCGGCGCGGGAAGCAAATTCCGCAACGGTATCGAGGCCGGCGAAGGGATAATGGCTCAGGAGCAGGTGGGCGGCCCGCTTCTCGCTGGGCGTGAAGGCATCCATCTCGAGCCGGATGCGCTCGGCGAGGCTCGGCGGGTCTGCTGGAGGGAGGCGACCTTTGCCGCGCATACCGGATTGATTCACAGCCCCTCCTTGACGCTTCGCAAAAGCTGTATCAGAAATTTCAGAACCTGAGAATTCAAGAAGAAACGTATCAAGCGTTCAACCGGGGGCAATCCCTGCTTTAGGGCAGGTTGACGGAGAACCGCATGACGCAGGCGAGTCGGGTGACAGCCGATCAATCCTCTGCCGGAACGGCAGAGCAGGCGGTTGCCGCCATCGAGAACCTGCAAGGGCGCTCGCCCATCCTGCTCATCTGCGAACATGCTTCCAATCGCTTGCCCGCCCGATACAGCGCGTTGGGCCTCGGACCTGAGGAACTCGAAAGTCATATCGCTTGGGACCCCGGCGCCCTTGGAGTAGCAAGGGAACTCTCGCGTCTGCTCGATGCACCGCTGGTCCATGCCACGGTCTCGCGCCTCGTGCTCGACCTCAACCGCGAGCCGTCTGCGCCGGATTCGATCTGGACCCTGAGCGAGCGCACGACGATCCCCGGCAATCTCGACCTCGACGCGGAGGAGCGGGCAACCCGTGTGCGGGAGGTCTACGATGCGTTCCACGACGCGGTCGACGCCTTCGCGAATCCGCGGATGGCGGCAGGCCAGCTCGGCGCCGTCGTGTCCATCCATTCCTTCACGCCCGTCTATCGCGACGTGCCGCGTCCCTGGCAGGTCGGCCTCATCTTCAACCGCGACGAGCGCTATGCCCGCCACCTGGAAGCCGGCCTGAAGCAGGATCCGGCGCTGAACGTGGGCATGAACGAACCCTATTCGCCAGCGGACCGGGTGTTCCACACCCTGGAGCGCCACGCCGAGCGGCGCGGTCTTCCTCCGCTGATGATCGAAATCCGCAACGACCTGATCCGCACACAAGACGGACAGGCGTCGTGGGCCAACCGTCTGGCGCCGCTTTTGAGGGAGGGGGCACGGACGCTCTGATGACGGGCATGGCGCAGGACGTGCCGTGGCCCGAAACGCAGAACTTCTTGGAGGATCAACTCGATGTCAGCCGGACAAGGAAGTCCCGGGGTTCACGCCCCGCCAGCCGGGGTGCAGAACGCCCCCGGTGTCACCTACACCACGGTGGATCAAAACTATTTCGAAGCCCGGCGCCTCAAGCGCCACGCGCGTGTCTGGTCGCTCTGGGCGCTCGGCGTCGGCGCGGTGATTTCGGGCCATTACTCGGGCTGGAATCTCGGACTCGCCAATGGCTTCGGGGCGATGTTCTTCGCCACGATCATCATTGCCATCATGTATCTGGGCCTCACCTTCTCGCTCGCCGAGATGTCGCCGGCCCTGCCGCATACGGGCGGCGCCTATTCCTTCGCCCGCACGTCCATGGGGCCGTGGGCGGGCTACATCACGGGCATTGCCGAGAACATCGAGTTCGTGCTCACGCCGGCGGTGATCGTATTCTTCATCGGCTCGTATCTCTCGGCGATCTTCGAGACTGCGCCGGCGTTCCAGCCCGTTTACTGGGTGCTGTGCTACGCGCTGTTCGTCGGCCTCAACATCATCGGTGTCGAGCTCTCGTTCAGGGTGACTGTGGGCGTGACGCTTGCAGCCCTTGCCGTGCTTGCCGCCTTCTACCTGTCGGTCCTGTTCTCCGGCCAGTTCGACTTCTCGCGCTGGGCTCTGAACATCGGGCCCGATGGCGCAGAACTGCCAAGCGGCAACGGCCCCTTCCTCCCCTTGGGCGTCGGCAGCATCCTGGCATCTTTGCCCTTCGCGGTCTGGCTGTTCCTCGCCATCGAGCAACTGCCGCTGGCAGCCGAGGAATCGCACGATCCGCAGCGCGACATGCCCAAAGGCATCATCGCCGGGATCCTGACGCTGATCGCCTCGGCGTTCCTCGTGCTCTTCCTGAACACGGGCATTGCGCCGGGCGCGGTAGGCCTGGGCAAGTCGGGCGAGCCCCTGCTCGACGGGTTCCGCACCCTGTTCGGCACAGACATCGCCAAGATCCTGGCGGCGATCGCGGTGATCGGCCTCATCGCCTCCTTCCACACCATCATCTTCGCCTTTGGGCGGCAGATCTACTCGCTGTCGCGGGCCGGCTACTTCCCGAGCTTCCTGTCGGTCACGCATGGCGAACGCAAGACGCCGCATGTGGCGCTGATCGCGGGCGCGCTGCTGGGCCTCCTGGTGATGCTGATCATCTGGTTCTCGGCAGGAGCCGAGGCGGGTGCGACGGTCATCGGCGGCACGCTGCTGAACATGGCGGTGGCGGGTGCGATGCTGGCCTACTTCATGCAGGGCATGTCCTATGTCGTGCTGAAAAGGAAGTTCCCGAACCTGCACCGGCCCTACAAGAGTCCGTTCGGCATCGCAGGTGCAATCATCTGCATGGTGACCGCCGCGGTGACGCTCTACTTCCAGCTCACCGACTCGGTCTTCCGCACTGCCGTCATCGGCGTCGCGGTCTATTATGCTGTGATGATGGCCTACTTCCTACTCATCGGGCGGCACAAGCTCATCCTCTCCCCGGAGGAGGAGTTCGCAGTCACCAAGGGCGAGAGCGAGTACAAGTCCTACTAAATCCTTCGGGAGCGCGCATGTCGCGCGCTCCCCTTCTCCACTTGCGGTCAAGGTCATTCGTATGGACGCTCCCAAGATCAAGAACGCCGCCGACGCGCTGGAATACGTACGCAGTCGCGATCTTCCCTTCGTGAAGATCGGCGTCACCGATGTCGACGGCATCATGCGCGGCAAGTACATGGCCCGCGACAAGTTCGAATCAGCTCTCGAAAAAGGGTTCGGCTTCTGCGACGTGGTGTTGGGCTGGGACTCCAACGATCAGCTCTACGACAACACCACGCTCACCGGCTGGCATACGGCCTATCCCGACGCCACAGCGCGGGTGATTCCCGAATCCATGCGGCTCATTCCTTTCGAGAACGACCTGCCGTTCTTTCTCGCCGAGTTCGAGGGCTATGCGGAGGCGGCCTGCCCGCGCGGCGTGTTGCGGCGGGTGCTCAAGAAAGCCGAGGACATGGGATTCGCAGTCTCGGCTGCGGCCGAGTTCGAGTTCTTCCTGTTCGAGGAAACGCCGCATTCCGTGCGCGAGAAGAGCTATCGCAATCTCAAGAATATCACGCCTGGATTTTTCGGTTATTCGGTGCTCCGCTCCGGCGTGCATGCGGATTTCTACCATGAGCTTCTCGACCTCGGAAAGACAATGGATTTCGAGATCGAGGGCCTGCATACGGAGACCGGCCCCGGCGTGCTGGAGGCCGCAATCCGCGTCGACGATGCCTTGAAGGCTGCCGACAAGGCGGCGTTGTTCAAGACCTATACCAAGATCCTTGCCCAGCGCCGCGGCTGGATGGCCACCTTTATGGCCAAGTGGTCGCGAGACTGGCCGGGCCAGTCCGGACACCTGCACTCATCCTTGCGGGATCTGCGCACCGGCAAAGGCGTGTTCTACGACGCTAACGGCAAGCACAGCATGTCGGAGACCATGCGCTGGTACGTGGGCGGGCAGCAGAGGCTGATGCCCGAGATCCTCGCCATGGTGGCCTGCACGGTGAACAGCTACACGCGGCTGATCCCCGGTTTCTGGGCTCCCACCGACTCCGCCTGGGGCGTGGAGAACCGCACCACAGCACTTCGGGTCATTCCCGGCTCCGAGAAATCGCAGCGGGTGGAGTATCGGGTCGCGGCTGCCGACATCAACCCGTATATCGCGCTCGCCGCCGCCATCGGCTCCGGCCTCTGGGGCATCGAGAACCGGATCGATCCGGGCGAGCCCATCCAGGGCAACGCCTATGCGGTCGAGCACCCGAAGGAGATGGCCCTGCCGCGCTCTCTCGGCGAGGCGGCCGAGCGGCTCAAGGGCTCGCAGCCCGCGCGCCAGCTCTTCGGCGACACCTTCGTCGACCATTACGCTGCAACCCGCGAATGGGAGGAGCGCGAGGCGCGCAAGGCTATCACCGATTGGCAGCTCGCCCGTTACTTCGAGATCATCTAAAAGCCTTTTCAAGACTCAAGCACAGGAGAAGACCATGGCCCTCTCGGGTCCTGGTCGTTCAGGCATCACACCATGGCCGATACCGATATCGTCTGCATTTCCCCCGTCGACGGACGCGAGCTTGTCCGCCGCCCCATCATGTCCGAAGCTGCCATCGATGCGGCGGTCACGTCCGCCCGTGAGGCGCAGAAGGCCTGGCGCAACACCACTATCGCGGAGCGTGCGAGCAGGGTCTCGGCCTTTCTCGATGCGCTGCTCGCCATGAACCAGGAGGTGGTGCCGGAAATTGCCCAGCAGATGGGCAGGCCCGTGCGCTATGGCGGCGAGTTCCGCGGCGTCGAAGAGCGGGCGCGCTACATGATCTCGATTGCCGAGAAGAGTCTGCAGCCCATCCCGGCCGATGACGAGAAGCCCGGCTTCCGCCGCATGATCAAGCGCGAGCCTGTGGGCCTCGTGCTGGTCATCGCTCCCTGGAACTATCCGTATCTGACGGCCATCAACACCATCGTGCCGGCGCTCATGGCCGGTAATGCGGTGCTGCTGAAGCACGCCTCGCAGACGGTGCTGGCAGGCGAGCGCTTCCAGATGGCCATGGACCGGGCCGGCCTGCCGAATGGCCTGTTCCAGAACATGCATCTCAGCCACGACCAGACAGGCCGCATTTTGAGCGGCGGCCTCGTCGATCACTGCAACTTCACCGGCTCCGTCTCCAGTGGGCGTGCCATCGAGCGCGCGGCGGCCGGATCCTTCACCTCGCTTGGTCTCGAGCTCGGCGGCAAGGATCCGTCCTATGTGCGCGACGATGCCAATCTCGATCACGCCATCGAGAATCTCGTCGATGGCACCTTCTTCAACTCAGGGCAATGCTGCTGCGGCATCGAGCGTATCTATGTGCACGAAAAGCATTACGACCGCTTCGTAGAAGGCGCAGTCGATCTCGTGAACAAGTATATGCTCGGCAATCCGCTCGATGAGGCGACGACGCTCGGACCTATGGCACACCGGCGCTTCGCCGACCTCGTACGCCGGCAGAACGCGGAAGCGGTGGCGAAGGGTGCGAAGGCGCATATCGATACAAAGCGCTTTGCCGCTGACACCGGCAACACTGCCTATCTCGCGCCGCAGGTGCTTACCAATGTCGATCACTCCATGAGCGTCATGCGTGAGGAGAGCTTTGGCCCAACCGTCGGCATCATGAAGGTAAGCGGCGACGAAGAGGCGATCCGCCTCATGAACGACTCACCTTATGGCTTGTCTGCCGCAATCTGGACCTCGGACGTCGATGTGGCCGAGGCCATCGGCGAGAAGCTCGAGACCGGCACCGTGTTTATGAACCGCTGCGACTATCTCGATCCCGCCCTCGCCTGGACCGGCGTCAAGGATACCGGCCGCGGCGCGAGCCTGTCGCGGCTCGCCTACGAGTTGCTCACCCGCCCGAAATCCTACCATCTTCGCCAGATTTGATTGAAAGCATCATGACCATGTCTCCCCGTTCCAACTGGAGCTATCCCACCGCAATCCGCTTTGGCGCAGGCCGCATCTCGGAACTCGCCGAGGCGTGCAAGTCTGTGGGCATGCAGGCGCCGCTCATCGTCACGGATCCGTTCCTCGCTACGCAACCGATGACGAAGGCGGCGCTCGACCAGCTTTTGTCTGCAGGACTCAAGGCGGCGATCTTCTCCGACATCAAGCCGAACCCAGTCGAGACGAACGTGTACAAGGGCCTGGAAGCCCTGAAGGCCGGCAAGCACGACGGTGTCGTCGCCTTCGGCGGCGGCTCGGCGCTCGATGCCGGCAAGGTCATCGCCTTCATGGCGGGCCAGACCCGGCCCATGTGGGAATTCGAGGATGTCGGCGATTGGTGGACCCGCGCGGACCCTGCAGGGATCCAGCCGATCATCGCCGTGCCGACGACCGCGGGCACTGGCTCGGAGGTGGGTCGCGCCGGCGTGATCACGCAGGAGGCGACCCACACCAAGAAGGTGATCTTCCATCCGCTCATGATGCCGAAGATCGTGATCTGCGACCCAGAGCTGACGGTTGGCATGCCACCCCATATCACCACCGGCACGGGCCTCGACGCGCTCGCGCATTGTCTCGAAGCCTATTGCGCGCCGGGCTATCACCCCCTGGCCGACGGCATTGCGGTCGAGGGCATCCGCCTCGTGAAGGAATACCTGCCGCGCGCCTACAAGGACGGCAAGGACATTGAGGCCCGCGCGCAGCTGATGTCGGCGGCCGCCATGGGCGCCACGGCGTTCCAGAAGGGGCTTGGTGCCATCCACGCCCTGTCGCATCCGACCGGCGCGCTCTACGACACCCATCACGGCCTGACCAACGCGGTCTTCATGCCCTACGTGCTGGTCTATAACCGCAAGGCCATCGAGGAGAGGATCGAGCGGCTCGCCGCCTATATCGGGCTCGAACCCTCGTTCCAGGCCTTCCTCGACTGGGTGCTGCAGCTGCGCAAGGATCTTGGCGTGCCGCACACACTGGAAGGGTTGAAGGTCGACAGCGCACGCTTCGACGAGATGTCCGAGATGGCGCTCAATGATCCCACCGCCGGCGGCAACCCGGTGCCGATTACCAAGGAGAGCGCGCGCAAGCTCTTCGAGGATGCGCTCGCCGGACGTGTTTGATCCAGCAGGCCAAACGAAAAGGCACCGCTGATAGCTTCAGCGGTGCCTTTTCGTTGATGGCGTCTTGGTGCTTTAAGCAGCCGCTTTCATCGTAGTCTTACGTTCGGCTCTGAGCGACTTGAGAGCTTCCGTCCAGCGGAGGAGCTCGTCGAGCATGGTCGCTGCCGATGTCTTGTAGATGTCTTGCGGCTTGAGGTTGCCATTCTCGTCCAGGTTCTGGAACACCATCGGCATGGGCACGCCTTCCGGGATCGGCATCATCTTCAGGGTCGTGACGATCTGCTTCGCCACCTGGACCGAGCGCAGGCCGCCGGAAATGCCGCCATAGCTCACGAAGCCGGCAGGAGCGTAGTTCCATTCGCGGGACAGGTAGTTCAACGCGTTCACCAGGGCCGGCGGCGGAGCGTAGTTGTACTCGGGCGTCACGAACACGAAGGCGTCGGCCGCCGACACGCTTTCGGCCCAGGCCTTCGTATGAGCGTGATGGTAGTTCTGCTTCATGGGGTGCTCTGGCTCGTCGAAAAGCGGCAGGTTGAACTCCGCGAGATCGACCAGGACCGGTTCGAACTTGCCGTGCTCGGCCACGTATTCGGAGAACCACCGGGCGATGCCTGGGCCGACCCGGCCGGGACGTGTGCTGGCGATGAT
Source organism: Microvirga sp. CF3062 (assembly GCF_036314045.1). Taxonomy (NCBI): domain Bacteria; kingdom Pseudomonadati; phylum Pseudomonadota; class Alphaproteobacteria; order Hyphomicrobiales; family Methylobacteriaceae; genus Microvirga; species Microvirga sp. CF3062. The sequence continues at coordinate 161,711 of NZ_JAYGGN010000007.1, read as the reverse complement.
GACGTGAAGCTTGGGCTTCATGGGACTTCCTTGGTTTGCAATCAGGCCTGAGAACACTTAAGTTCCCTTTTGTTACCGAGGCTCATTAAGTAACTTAAAACGCATTCCGCAAGGAGGCACTTTCATGTCACCCAGTCACATCCATGTGCCCACTGACTGCCGGACCGTGACGGAGATCCTGTCACGGGTTGGCGACAAATGGAGCGTTCAAGTTGTGGTCCAGATGGGCGAAGGCCCTAAGAGATTCAATGAGTTGCGCCGTCTTGTAACCGGCATCTCCCAGCGCATGCTGACCCTGACGTTGCGCGGGCTGGAGCGCGATGGACTCGTTACGCGCACCGTCTACCCAACGATTCCGCCCCGGGTGGATTACCAGCTCACAGGGCTGGGTTGCTCCCTGCTCAAGACTGTACGCGGCTTGGGGGAATGGGCGATCCAGAACCGGGACGAGATTCTGGCCGCCCGGCGACGCTTCGATGCGGCAGGCGACGAGCTTGACCGGCAGCCCGATGCAGCTTGAGGTTAAGCCGCGATCCTGCGCTCCAGAACCTCCCAGAGCGCGCTGTCGCGGAAGGTCTCGATGGTCCTGTCGGCGCCGACTTTGGTGAGTTCCGCGGCGCTGAGGCCGGTCAGGACGCCGAAGGAGAACAGCCCCGCTGCCTTGGCCGCCCTCATGCCGGAGGGCGAATCCTCGAAAGCAATGGCTTCATCTGCCCGAATGCCGAGTCGCTCGATTGCCGTGAGATAGGGCAGGGGATCGGGCTTGCCGCGCTCGACCTGATCGATGGTGATCTCGACCTCGAAGCGATTCGCCAGCCCCAGCGCCTCCAGCATATGATCGGCATTAAGCCGCGGCGCGTTGGTGACGAGGGCGATCCTGATGCCCCGCGCTTCGACCCATTCAAGCAGGTTAAGGAGCCCATCCAGCGGCGTGAGATCCTGGGCCATGCGGCGGAAGGTGGCCTCTTTCTCGTTCGCATACGCCTCGTGCCGCTCTACAGGCAGGTGTGGTAGGAGCGATGCGAAGATGGCCTCGTTGGTGCGCCCGATGATCGTGGAGTGATAGATTTCCTCGGTGATGGCCACGCCCTCTGGCTTCAGGACCTTGGCAAAGGCCTCCAAGTGAACCGGGTCGCTATGCACCAGGGTGCCGTCCATATCGAAGATCAAGGCTTTGAGCATCACGTCGTCTCTAGAATGGGTCAGAACTCCAGCAGGGGTTAAAGCTCTACGGTCAGAAAAGCACCCCGTTGGAAATGTAGCCCTGCTCTATAGATATTTTGCGATCGGGCAAAGTGCGGCGCCATGCCGGTTTGCGACCTTCAGTGCCGCGACCGAAGAGGCGTTCATTGCAAGGCTTGTGGCACGGATCCTCAACATTTCCGACGAAGGCGCTGTCCTGACTGCTTTATGCATCCGGAATGATGGCGACGCCGCGCTGGGTCGAGAATGAGATTGACACCGGAGTTCCGGGCGCGATCGCCTCCTTGCGCCCGTACTGGACCACGAACAGGTTTCCAATCGGGCTCTCCACGTCGTATTCCACCTGCGCGCCGAGATAGGACGTCTTGCGCACAGTACCGGCCAGGGCTCCGGCCTGCACGGCCTCGTCAAGAAAAATGGCATCCGGCCGGGCGGCCAGCTTCACAGGGCCCTGGCCAGCGCCCCGATGGGGAAGCTGAAGATTCACGCCGCCGATCCTCACCTGCGCCATCGGACCAACAATGCTCGCGAGATCCCCGGTGATGATGTTGGCATCACCTATGAAGTCGGCGACGAACAGGTTCGCCGGTTCCTCATACAGCTCGTGCGGCGTGCCGGTCTGGGCGATGCGGGCGTTCGACATGACGATGATGTGGTCGGAGACCGCAAGTGCCTCTTCCTGATCGTGCGTCACATAGGCCACGGTAAGATTGAGGTTCTGCTGCAGCTCGCGGATGTCCTCGCGCACGCGCCGTCGCAGCTTGGCGTCGAGGTTCGACAATGGCTCGTCGAAGAGCAGGACCTGCGGCTCCAGCACGAGGGCGCGGGCCACCGCCACACGCTGCTGTTGCCCGCCGGAGAGTTCAGACGGTGAGCGCTTCTCGAGACCTTTCAGGCCGATGATATCGAGCTTCTCCATCGCCATTGCGTAGGCGTCCTTCTTCGGAACGCCCTGCACGCTTGGGCCATAGGCGACGTTCTCCAGCACTGACATGTGCGGGAAGAGTGCATAGGACTGGAACACCATGCTCACGTCCCGGTCGGCGGCGGAGAGGTTCGTCACGTCGCGGTCGCCGATCAGGATCTGGCCTTCGCTTGCCATCTCAAGTCCTGCGATCATGCGGAGGGTTGTGGTCTTGCCGCAGCCGGAGGGACCAAGCAGGGTCACGAGCTGGCCGGGCTCGATGGTGAAGGAGACGCTGTCCACGGCCGTGACGGTGCCATAGCGCTTCGTCACGTTGCGGAATTCCACGGAAGCCGCCTGCTTCTTGGACGCGGCGGGGCGTGAGATGGAGTGGACGGAGGACATCTTGTTCATGGAACCGCCTGCACGACAACGGGGGAGGGGGCGGCGCTCGCGCTGCGGCGCCCGAGGCGCCGCTCGCCGACCACAAGCTGGATCGCCACGATGGCAAGCAGCATGACGAGGATGAGCGCGGTGGAATAGGCAATGGCAAGGCCGAACTCGCCCGCTTCGACGCGGCCGACGATATAGGTCGTCGCCATGTTGTACTCGGCGGTGACAAGGAAGATCACGGCGCTCACGGCCGTCATGGCGCGCACGAAGGAATAGACCAGCGAGGCGACGATGGCCGGCCGCAGCAGCGGCAACACCACGCGGCGCATGGTGGTGGCCGAGCCGGCCCCCAGAGTGAGGGATGCCTCGTCGAGGCTCTTGTCGATCTGGCTCAAGGTGGCGATGCCGGAGCGCACGCCCACGGGCATGTTGCGGAATACGAAGCACATCACGAGAATGAAGCCCGTTCCGGTGATTTCAATCGGCGGCACGTTGAAGGCCAGGATGTAGGACACACCCACGACGGTTCCGGGAATGGCGAAGCTCAGCAACGTGCCGAACTCGAAGGACCGCTGGCCGGAGAAGCGCTGGCGGGTGAGGAGGTAGGCGGTGAGCAGGCCGATGGCAGCGGTGAGCGGCGCCGACAGGGCCGCCACCTTCACCGTGGCAAAGAATGAGTTCCAGGCCGACCCAGAGAAATAGAGGCCCCAATCGGCACGCTCGACGCGGAAGGCGGTGACGAAGTGCTCGAAGGTCGGCGTGTAGTCGCGGCCCATCGAACGGACGAAAGCCCCCACGACGATGATCGCATAGACGGCAACCGTGAAGAGTGCCCAGGGGATGGCCGTGAAATAGGAGGCCAGCGCGACCCGTCGCGGCAGCGGCAGCGGAATGCCTGAATCGCCCTTGCCGGTCACCGTGGTGTAAACCTTCTTGCCGAGCCAAGCGTGCTGCAGCCAGAAGGCACCGAGCGTGAAGGCGAGCAGGATGATGGAAAGCACCGCAGCTCGGCCCTGATCCTGTTGCGCGCCCACGACTGCGAAGAAGATCTTGGTGGAGAGCACCTCATAATTGCCGGCGAGCACCAGCGGGTTGCCGAAATCGGCAAGGCTCTCGACGAAGCCGAGCAGGAATGCATTGGCGAGGCCAGGGCGCATGAGCGGCAGCGTCACGATCCAGAAAGTCGTCCAGCTCTTGGCGCGCAGGGTCTGGGAGGCCTCTTCCAGCGTCGGGCTGATGCCCTGCACCACGCCGATGAGCACCAGGAAGGCAATGGGCGTAAACGCAAGGAGCTGTGCGATAAGCACGCCGGGAAGGCCGTAGATCCAGCGCGAGCGCGGCACGCCGAACCATTCCCAGAGAAGGTTCGACAGGGCGCCCGAGCGGCCGAAGAGCAGGATCAACGCGAGGCCGATCACGAAAGGCGGCGTGATGATGGGCAGGATGCTCATCACCCGCAGGAGCTTCTTGTAACGAAAATCGGTGCGCGTTGCGATGAGTGCGAAGGCAAGACCCAGAGCCGTGGTGCCGAAGGCGACGAGCAGCCCAAGGAACAGGGTGTTCCACGCCACGCCGCAGCGCAGGTCGCTCGACAGGCAGTCGAGGCCCCAGATCGACTTGTCCATGAATTTGGTCACGAACTCCGACGGCGCGAAGTTGCCGCTGTTATCGGCAAATGCGCTCGCCAGGATCGTGGAGACCGGGAAGAACACGAAGACCATGATGAGTGCGACGACTGCGCCGATGGATGAGGTGACGAAGGCATCGCCCCGGCACCAGCCGCGCGCCGCAAGGCCGTGGCAGAGAATGATGAGGAACGCGGCCGCTGTGAGGGCTGCGCCATAGCCCATGCCGGCTTGGCTCGGGCCCGGCTCACCGAACAGGCTCCTCAGGATGTCGAGCGTCCAGCCGTTGAGGCCGATGCTGAAGCCTTGAAGGACGATGAGAGCAAGACCGAGCAATCCTGATGCGACGAGCCAGGTGCCTTTCTGCTGGACCGAGGGCCGGACGACAGGGATCAAGGCTAGGCCAAGGGGCAGGAGGATCGGCAGAAGCCACCAAGCTCCGCGGAGCCCATGGAGGAGCGCCGATCCGCTGACGAAGTAATCGGCCATGGTAGGAGAGGCGGAGCGATCGAAACCATACCAGGGCAGGAGGGCAAATCCGACCCAGCTCAGAACGATCCAGCCAAGGGTTGCCCGTGACATCTTTGGATTCCCGCCTCACGGCCGGTGCGAGGACCGGCCTGTCATTCGAACGCATCTAAAATTAAGCCTTCGGCGAGACGTGAGCCGCCTCGCCGAAGGCGATGAAAGCCGACTATTTCGGCAGGTTCTTCACCTCGTTGTCCCACTTGGACAAGAGGCGCTTGCGCTCGTCGGACGATCCGTACTTCGCGAAATCGAAGTTGATCAGCTTGATGTCGGTGAGCTTCGGAGCCTGCGGCGGGATCGGCGTGCTCTTGTTCGACGGCACCTGATAAGACTTGGCCTCGGCGCCGAGCTTCTGCGCGTCGGCGGTCAGCGCCCAGTCGTAGAACTTCTTGGCGCTGTCCATGTTCTTGGCGCCCTTGATGATCGACATGGAGCCGATCTCGTAGCCCGTGCCCTCGCAGGGAGCCACGACCTTCACCGGGGCCTTGTCGACCACCATCGTCACCATGTCGTGCAGGAAGGTGATGCCAACGGTAGTCTCGCCCAGGGCTGTCGCCTTTGCAGGAGCGGCACCGGACTTGGTGTACTGGTTCACGTTCTTATGCAGGGCCTTGAGGTACTCGAAGCCTTTGTCCTCGCCCATGATCTGGATGATGGTGGCGAGAAGCGTATAGGCCGTGCCGGAGGAGTTCGGGTCGGCGACCTGCACCTCGTCCTTCAACTCGGCCTTGAGCAGGTCGGCCCAGCATTTCGGCTCGCCGATATTGTTCGCCTTGGCTTGTTCAGTGTTAAAGCCGAAGCCGAGTGCGCCGGAATAGATGCCGACCGTGCGCTGCTTGGACTGATCCCACTGGCGTACGGCCCAATCCTGCAACTCGCTCATCTTGGCCGACTTGTAGGCTTCGGTGAGGCCTTCCTCGGCCGCCTGCATATGAGGATCGCCGGTGCCGCCCCACCAGATGTCGGCGCGTGGGTTCTGCGACTCTGCCTTGACCTGCGCATAGATCTCGCCGGAGCTCTTGCGGGTCATGGAAACCTTGATCCCGGTCTCGCGCTCGAACGCGGAGGTCATGGCGCGGCACCATTCCTCCTGGACGGCGCAGTACATGACCAGAGCGCCTTGGGCCTGGGCTGCTCCGGCGGACATGAAGGACAAGGCCGTCATGGTGCCTGCCAGCATGGTCGCCGCAGTGAAAGTCTTCTTGAGTTCCATTCTATCCTCCCGTGATGATGTAGTTATCGTTATTATTGGCCGGCTAAGCTCTCCCCATTGCAACGGCGGGTCAAGAGCCTTGCCGATCATTCAAATGTGAATCTTTAGAATAACATGCCCGGCTCAAGGCTCCTTGGAAATTCCGGTGGCAGCCGTCAGGGCTAGCGCCAGTTCCGGCGTGCAGGCAAGAACCGGATTACCCTTGCGAAGGCCGTCCTTGGCCAGGAAATTGTTGGTCCAGCCGCCTGCCTCCTCGATGATCAGCAGGCCTGCCAGGGCATCCCAGGAGTTGATGTGGAGCTCGCAATAGGCGTCGATGCGCCCATCTGCGACATAAGCCAAGCCGAGGGTTCCTGAGCCGGCGCGTCGCACATTGGCCCCGCCGGTTTTCAGCTTGTCGACGGCGGCGATGTAGGGCTCGGGCGGCAGGCGCGGGGACCAGCCGGCCTCCACGGTCGCCTGGTTCATGTCGGCCAGGCCACTCACCCGGATCGGCTCACCGTTGAGGATGGCGCCGCGCCCCCGCTGGGCCGTGTAGAGCTCCGCATGCATCACGTCATAGATCACGCCGATCTCAATGCTGCTGTCGCGCACGAACGCGATCGAGATGGCGAAATGCGGGATGCCGCGGGCGAAGTTCGCAGTGCCGTCGATGGGGTCTACCACCCACACATCGCGCTCGAAGGAGCCGCCGCCTTCCTCGCCGAAGAACGAATCCTCCGGGAACAGGACGCTCAAGCGGGTGCGGATCAACTCCTCCACCTCCGCATCCGTGGCGGTGAGAAAGTCCTGAGGGCCCTTGAAGTCGGGGCGCTGCGAGCGCGGACGCTCCAGAAAGCGCTTGCGCGCCAGCACGCCGGCCTCCCGCGCAATGGCGCAGGCGGCGGCAAATCTCATGTCCAGACCGTTGGTCGTCATAGGGGCAGCGTGTCCTTCCGGATCAAAAGCGGGGCCATTGTTGTTATGAACCCGTCATGGAGCTTTAAGAGGATGGACGATGATATGAGTTCAAAGGCAACAATGTCCTCATATTGTTTCGCCTGAGTCCTTTCTTAGCCGGCTTAAATCATCTACGTTACATTTTTACCCGATAGGAATCCTACTCTCGTCGAATGAGTCAGACCTCCAAAGACAAACTCAGCCAGGTTGCTGCATTGCCCTTTCGGATCCGGGACGGAAGGATCGAGGTGCTTCTCGTTACGTCACGCGAGACCAAGCGCTGGCTGATCCCCAAGGGCTGGCCCATGAAGGGCAAGAAGCCCCACAAGGCGGCCGCGCAGGAAGCGGAGGAAGAGGCCGGCGTCAAAGGCGAGATCAAGAACAAGCCTCTCGGCTCCTACGACTACTGGAAGCGTCGGGCCGCGCATTTCGATCTGTGCCAAGTGAATGTCTATCCGCTCGAGGTGTCCAAGCAGCTCAAGTCTTGGCGCGAGAAGGGCCAGCGTCAGGCCCAATGGTTCGATGTCGAGGAGGCCGCGCACCAAGTGCTGGAGCCAGCTCTCGCCGATCTCATCCGCAGCCTGCCGGAGCATGTCTGATCGACTGGCTCCGAGGGGGTAGACAGCAGTTTTTGCAGCCCTCCAGGGAACGCAAAGCCCTTCAAGAAGTATTTCCTCTGACGAAGGCGGTCGAGCGTTGAAGCTTGGCCATTTTCCAGACAGTGAGGGAGACATCGATGAAGGCGCTTGTTTGGCATGGCACCACCGATATCCGCTGCGATTCTGTTCCCGATCCCCAGATCGAGCATCCGCGCGACGCGATCATCAAGGTGACGAGCTGCGCCATCTGCGGCTCGGACCTTCATCTCTATGATCATTTCATGCCGGGCATGAAGTCCGGCGACATCATGGGCCACGAGTCCATGGGCGAGGTGGTCGAGGTCGGAGCGGAATCGAAGGGCAAGCTGAAGGTCGGAGACCGGGTGGTGATCCCCTTCACCATTATCTGCGGCGAGTGCGACCAGTGCAAGCGCGGGAACTTCTCGGTCTGCGAGCGGACGAATCGCAACGGCCACATCGCCGCCAAGGCCTTCGGACACACCACGGCAGGCCTCTTCGGCTACACGCATCTGACCGGCGGCTATCCAGGTGGGCAGGCCGAGTATCTGCGCGTTCCCTTCGCCGACGCCACCCACATCAAGGTTCCCAGCACGCTGTCCGACGAGCAGCTTCTCTTCCTCAGCGACATTTTCCCGACAGGTTGGCAGGCCGCGGTGCAGTGCGACATCGAGCCAACCGATACGGTGGCAATCTGGGGTGCCGGCCCCGTCGGCCAGATGGCGATCCGCAGTGCCATCCTGCTCGGCGCCAAGCAGGTGATCGCCATCGATCGCGTTCCCGAACGTCTCGATATGGCGAAGGCCGGCGGCGCCATCACCATCAACTTCGATGAGGAGAGCGTGATCGAGCGTCTCAACGAACTCACCAATGGCAAGGGGCCTGAGAAGTGCATCGATGCCGTCGGCATGGAGGCGCATGCCGCCGGTACCGTCGATGCCATGTATGATCGCGTGAAACAGGCGACTATGATGGAGACGGACCGTCCGCATGTCTTACGCGAGATGGCCTATGTCTGCCGTCCCGCAGGCACGCTCTCGGTGCCCGGCGTCTATGGCGGCCTTCTCGACAAGATCCCGTTCGGCGCGATCATGAACAAGGGTCTCACCATCCGCACGGGCCAGACGCATGTGAACCGCTGGACCGACGATCTTCTGCGCCGCATTGAGGAGGGGCAGATCGACCCGTCCTTCGTCATCACCCACACGGTGGGGCTCGAAGAGGGGCCCGACATGTACAAGATCTTCCGCGACAAGCAGGACGGCTGCATCAAGGTCGTTCTCAAACCCTGATAGGTGAGATCATGCGCTACGAAACCGAAAGAACGCGCCGTCGCGGACATGCCGACACGGCCACCGACACCCTGGCCCGTGGTCTTGGCATCTTCTCCATCGCGCTCGGCATTGCCGAGATCGCCGCACCGCGCGCCTTGGCGCGGGCGCTCGGCATGAAAGGGCAGGAGGGCCTGATCGCAGGCTATGGCGTTCGCGAGATCGCGACCGGCATCGGCATCCTGGCCTCGAAGGATCCGACACCTTGGATCTGGGGCCGCGTGGCAGGCGACGGGCTCGATCTGGCGACATTGGCGACGGCGCTTGAGGGCAGGAACCCGAAGAAGGGCAATGTCGGCATCGCCATAGCGGCGGTGGCCGGCGTGACGGCGCTCGACGTCTACTGCGCCCAGACGCTCAGCCGCGAGACCGCGTATCCGTTGCCGCCAATGCAGGATTATTCCGACCGCACGGGGTATCCAGGCGGGATCGAGCAGAGCCATGGCGCTGCGCAAGACTTCGAGGTGCCGCGGGACTTCCGCACGCCCGAGGCCATGCGGCCCTACACCCAGCCGCAGGTGCCGCAGCGGCCGATGCCGTCCATGTAATCCAAAGGCATGGCAAAGCCGCAGGTTTTTACCATCGGATACGAGGGAGCGGACGTGGACCGCTTCCTCACCACCTTGAAGGATGCAGGCGTCGCGACGTTGGCCGACGTGCGCGCCGTTGCGCTCTCCCGCAAGCGCGGGTTCTCGAAATCCGCCCTGCGTGATGCCCTGGCGCATCAGGACATCGGCTATGAACATTTCATCAAGCTCGGGACGCCGAAGGAGGGCCGGCAGGCGGCGCGCGCCGGCGACGGCGATCTCATGCGCCGCATCTATTGCGACGAGGTTCTGGCGACCGAGCCGGCTCAAGCCGCTTTCCGCGAACTGGAGGCGCTGGCCGGAGCCCAGCCGATCTGCCTGTTGTGCTTCGAGCGGGACCCTGCCAACTGCCATCGCACCGTGCTGGCGCAACGATTGGCTGAGCGCGGCTTCGAGACGGTGGATCTCACGGTTCTCTGACGCTACAAGGCAGGAAAGCGCAGGGGAGTGGGGCATTCATGAACGCGATCGTCACGGCCGTGAGCCTCAGTTCGAGCCACAGCTTCAGCAAGCCCAATCAGGTTTCCGTCCGCCTTCTGGCAGGCCTCGGTGTCGAGGGAGACGCCCATCTCGGCACCACGGTCAAGCACCGCTCGCGGGTGGCCAAGGATCCCACTCAGCCGAACCTGAGGCAGGTCCATCTCATTCATGCGGAGTTGTTCGACGAACTCGCGGTCCAAGGCTTTACCGTCGCGGCTGGTGAGATGGGCGAGAACGTCACGACCCGCGGCATCGATCTTCTGAGCCTCCCCACCGGGGTGCGCCTGCGTCTTGGCGAGAGCGCGGTCATCGAGGTGACCGGCTTACGCAATCCTTGCGTTCAGATCGACAGGTTTCAAAAGGGGCTCATGAAGGCAGTGCTGGGCAAGGACCCGCAGGGCAACGTCATCCGCAAATCCGGAATCATGGGCATCGTGCTTGAGGGCGGGGAGGTCCGGCCCGGAGATGCCGTCCGGGTAGAATTGCCGACGGGGCCACACAGGTCGCTCGAAGTCGTGTAAATCCGTCAGAAAACGGTGAAACAAAAGTGCGGTTGCCAAGTTGAACGAACTGCACTACTTTGCATTCAGGTTTTTATTCCAGAGAGGGAGGACTGCATGGCTTTTGTGTGCTTGCTGAACGTTCCTCCCGCGTCCCGCCCGAAATCCTAGGTTGGACCAGGCGGGGCTCCAAGGCCCGGCAAACCTTACCATACTTTCCATATCCATGACAATCGAGCGACTTCGAACGCGCTGAGCCGCCGTTCCTGCTGTCGCTCCTCAAAATTCCGGGAGAGGTGCGCGCACTTAAGCGTCACCTGTTCGTTGCTATGAACCAGCAGAAGAAGGGCGGGGATGCGACCCGCGACGTCTTACGATTCACGTTCCGCCATTGGCGCGAGGAGCCGCGCTACGTGGTGCTGATCGTCGTCACCATGATGGTCTCGACCCTGGCCGACGTGTTCATGCCGGTCTTCGCCGGCCAGCTCGTCGACGCCATCGCGGCGGGTGGTGACAACCGCGAGGCTGCCTTGCATGCGGCTCTCATGGCGTTCGCGTTCATGACCGGGCTCGGCCTGCTCATGATCGTCATGCGTCATCTTGCGTTTTACGGCATCGTGGAGCTGACCCTGCGCGTCATGGGCCGTGTGGCTCAGGATGCTTTTGCGCGCGTGCAGCGCTTTTCCACCGACTGGCATGCGAACTCCTTCGCTGGCTCGACGGTACGCAAGATTACCCGCGGCATGTGGGCGCTCGACCTCATGCACGACACGCTCCTGCTCGCGCTCCTGCCGTCGCTCACGGTGCTCGCGGGCTCGATGATCGTGCTCGGGCTTCGCTGGCCTGTGATGGGGCTCGTCATTGGCGTAAGCGCATTGGCCTACATCGCGATGACGGCTCTGCTCTCGACCCGCTATGTCGCTCCCGCTGCGCGGCTGGCAAATGCCTGGGACACGCGCGTCGGCGGCACGCTGGCGGACGCGTTGAGCTGCAATCCCGTGGTGAAGGCCTTCGGTGCGGAGACCAGGGAGGATGCGCGCCTTACCTGGGTGCTGAACAAGTGGCAGAAGCGCACGAGCCGGCTCTGGCAGCGCGGCACCAATAGCGGAACGCTGCAGTTCATCGCGCTGCTTTTCATCCGCGCGGCGATCATCGGCACGGCCATCTGGCTGTGGTGGGATAACCGCGCGACGCCGGGCGATCTCGCTTATGTGCTCACGACCTATTTCGTGATCCATGGCTATCTGCGCGACGTGGGCATGCACATTAACAACCTGCGCCGCTCCGTGAACGACATGGAGGAACTCATCGAGATCCACCGGGAGCGCATCGGCGTGCCGGACCGTCCCGGTGCGAAGCTCATCCGCATCGACCGCGGGGAGGTCGCGTTCGACCGCGTGACCTTCCACTATGCCGGGCACGATACGCCGCTCTACCAAAACCTATCGCTGACGGTTCGCGCCGGCGAGCGCGTGGGCCTCGTGGGGCCGTCCGGATCGGGCAAGACGACCCTCGTCAAGCTGATCCAGCGGCTCTACGATGTCACAGATGGCGCGATCCGCATCGACGGCCAGAGCATCGCGGATGCGCAACAGGCGTCGCTGCGCTCGCAGATCGCCATCGTGCAGCAGGAGCCGATCCTGTTCCACCGCACGCTTGCCGAGAACATCGCCTATGCACGGCCCGGCGCCGGCATGGCGGAGATCGAGCGCGCGGCGCAGCTTGCCAATGCGCACGAGTTCATCATGAGCCTGCCGAAGGGCTATTCCACGCTCGTGGGCGAGCGCGGGGTGAAGCTCTCGGGCGGCGAGCGCCAGCGGGTGGCCATCGCCCGCGCGTTTCTCGCCGACGCGCCGATCCTGATCCTGGACGAGGCGACCTCCGCGCTTGACTCGGAATCGGAGGTACTGATCCAGCAGGCCATGGAGCGGCTCATGGTGGGGCGCACCTCCATCGTGATCGCCCACCGCCTCTCGACGGTGCGCGCCCTCGACCGCATCCTCGTCTTCGACAAAGGGCGGATCGTCGAGGAGGGCGATCACCACAGCCTCTACCGCAAGGGCGGCCTCTATCGCCGCCTCTGCGACCACCAAGGGCTGGATTTCGCCAGGGCTCACCGGCCCGACATGGCGGCGGAATAAGCTGGTCTCGACAAGGAACCCGCAGACTCATAAGGAAAATCGCATGTTCGAAGCCAAAGACATCCCAATCTCCGACAACAAGCGGGACTTTTATGCCTCGCTCGCCCAGCAGCTCACCGGCCTCCTGGAAGGCGAGCGTGACATGATTGCCAACGCGGCCAATATGTCCGCGCTGATCAATCAGTTCCTACCCAGTCTGAACTGGGCCGGGTTCTACTTCATGCGTGGAGGCGAACTCGTGCTCGGGCCGTTCCAGGGCAAGACGGCCTGCGTGCGCATCGCGGTCGGGCGTGGCGTCTGCGGCACGGCGGTGGAGCGCCAGGAACCCATCGTGGTGTCGGATGTCCATGCCTTTCCGGGTCACATTGCCTGCGACAGTGCTTCTCGCTCCGAACTCGTCGTGCCGCTCATCAAGGACGGCCGGGTGCTGGGCGTGCTCGATCTCGACAGCCCCAATCCGAACCGCTTCGATGACGAAGATCGCGAGGGCTGCGAGACGCTCGTGCGGATCTTCCTCGCAGCCACCGACATGTCGCTCTAGCTCTTCCAGCATGGCATCCGCCTATATCGACACCTATTACAGCCGGACCGTCGCTACGTCGGAGACCTATCCTGCTGCGACCGGCCGGACCCAGACGGATGTCTGCATTGTCGGCGGCGGGCTCGCCGGACTGACCGCAGGGCTGAAGCTCGCCCGCAGCGGGCGCAAGGTCGTGCTGCTCGAGGCGCAGCGCGTTGCGTGGGGCGCGTCCGGGCGCAATGGCGGTTTCGTCTCGGCGGGCTACGCAACGGGCCTGTCGTCGATCGAGCGGCGCGTGGGAAGAGACCAAGCGAAGGAGCTGTATCGCCTGTCGATGGAGGGCGTCGAGATCGTCCGTCGCACCATCGACGAACTCGATCTCCAGGATGCCAAACTTGTTCCCGGTATCGCAAAGGCGCTGCGCTACGACTCGCGAGGTGCATTGCAAGCTGCCTGCGAGACCCAGCAGCGCGAGTTCGGATTGAACCTGCGCTACCTGCCCCGTGACGAGGTAAGAAGGCTCTTCGTCTCGCCCAAGTACCATGAGGCGATCCTCGACGAGGGCGCGTTCCATTTTCATCCACTGAATTACGGACGCGCGCTTGCCCGCGAAGCAGCAAGCCTTGGCTCTGCGATCCACGAGAACTCCCCCGTGATCTCCGTCGATCTGGAGGGTGCTCGGAAGATCATCCGGACGAGGGACGCCGAGATTGCGGCAGAGCACGTGGTGTTTACGACGGGCGGGTACACGGGTGCCGTGCTGCCGGCTCTGAAGCGCGCCTTCCTGCCGATCGCCACTTACGTCCTTTTGACGGAGCACGCGCCTGAACTGGTGCGGAGCGCCATCCGCACACGCGCTGCAATCCTCGACGACCGACGGGCCGGGGATTACTACCGCCTCGTCGAGGATGGCAGCCGCATTCTCTGGGGCGGGCGCATCACCACACGCACGACGGATCCGCGTGACATCGCGGCCCTGCTGCGACGGGAGATGGTGACCACCTATCCGCAGCTTGCCGGCTTAAAGGTCGAGATTGCCTGGTCGGGGCTCATGGCTTACGCCCGGCATCTGATGCCTCAGATCGGACAGTGGAAGCCCGGCGCCTGGTACTGCACGGCCTTCGGCGGCCACGGCATGAACACCACCGCCATCGGCGGCATGGTGATTGCGGAGGGGATCACGGGCGAGAGCGACCGCTATCGTCTTTTCGCGCCTTTCGGTCTCGCGTGGAATGGCGGCATTCTGGGGCGTACCGCAGCTCAGCTCACTTATTGGAGCTATCAGGCTGCCGACGCAGCCAAGGAATTCCGCTCCCGCTGAAGCAGCCGGAGCAAGGCTGTCTTACATCTTGGCCGCGGAGGCCACGACCCACAGGCAGCTGATGCTGAACGCCAGCCCGATCAGGTTCATCAGACAGGCCAATGCGTCATTGGCAGGGTGGCGTTTTTCCGGGCGATCCATTCGCGCTTCCCCAAGAGCCGAAAGATGGTCCAGTGGGAATAATGCTTAAGCTTGGGGCTTGTCCAGATGGTTAACGCGGAGTTTCTGTGCATGTGGGCTCAGCCAATAGACTGAGCCCTATAACCGGTTTGCAATATTGTATATCGAGCGCCGATCAGAGGTAGAAGTCGCCCTTGGACAGCGCCGAGAGTCCGGCGACATTGATGCCGAAGTCGGCAATCTTGTCCCCGTTCGTATCGCCCGCTGCAATGCCGTCGACAAAACGCAGTTCACCGGCTTTGCCGTGGAAGGCGTCCTTTCCGATTAAAGCAAATGCCTGATTGCCTACGACCTTTGTGTTGGCATCGATAGCGCGCAGATCGATGTGGTCGGAGCCGCGACGGAAATCCTTGATGGTATCGGCCGAGGACATCCGTGAATGAGACGACGAGGAGAAGATGAAGGTATCCGCTCCGCTTCCGCCGATCAGCAGATCTTTCCCGCCTTCTCCGTAGAGTTTATCGTTGCCTGTGCCGCCATCCAGCACGTCATTGCCGCTTCGGCCATAGAGCTTATCACTGCCGGAGCCACCCTTGATCTGGTTGGCCGACCCATTGCCGCGAAGAGTGTCGCTGTAGGAACTGCCAATGATCGACTCGATGTTTGAATACGAGTCGCCCGTGGCATCGCCGCGATTGTTGGCTCTGGTTACGAGGTCAGCCACCACGCCGGATTTCGCGGTGCTGTAGCTTGCCGTGTCCGTACCGGCGCCTCCGCTCAGTACGTCCTTGCCGCTGCCGCCGATCAGCACGTCATTGCCGCTCAGGCCATAAAGCTTGTCGTCGCCGGCATTGCCGCGCAGGTTATTGTCGATGACGTTGCCCTTGATGGAGTCGTTGGCCGAGCCGCCATAGGCATTCTCGATGAGGGCGCGGGTGTCGCCCTGATGCAGAAGCGCATTGGCGATGTTGCCAGCAGCGGTCTTGGACCCGTCCCAGTGAAGTTTGGCCCGCTGTTCCTGCGAGGTGATGCTCCACGCACCAGGTTGAAGATCGATCGTCAGAGCCGTCGTGTAGTTGGTGAAGCTGTACGTGTCCGTGCCGCCACCGTCCCAAACTGTGAGGAAAACCTGGTTGCTGCCTGGAGCGCCTTGACCAACGCCATTGATGAACATCTCACCAGTCGTCGCGCTCCATGAATATGTCGTGCTGCCGCTGTTCGTCTGATAGTTCGCACCGTAGATATGCTGGAGAGCAGCGATGTCGTACATCATCAACGACTGCGCGTAGCCCCAGGTCTCGTTCATATAACCCGTGCTGGTCGATGCACCCGAATATGAGCGGTAGCTCATGACGGTGTATTCCATGCTGTCTCGATCCAGAGGCATGTTGCCCTCATGGGCATGCTCGAGTCCGAGAGCGTGCCCGATCTCATGCACGATGGTGAGATAGGCGTAGTTGCCCTTGGCAGGGCTTGCGTAGTTCCGGCTGGAATTGTTGACCCAGACATCGCCGCCGGTTGAATCCGTTGTCGGAAAGTAGGCCCATGCGGTTCCCGGCACATCCGATTGCGCGAAGCGCAGATCGGCGGATGATGCGCCTGCCCCGGCGGCTTCCTGGAACGTCAAATTGCTGACAGATGAGAAGAGCTTCAAAGCCGACCGGGTGATGGCTTGCTGCGTATCGTTGAAGGAACCGAAGCCTTTGGCGGTCTCACCGTCTCCATAAACCGCGCCATAAGCGACGGCAGCGGTGGGGAAGCTGTAGGTCAGGTCGCTTGGCACCCATTTGATGTTGCCGAGGATGGAGTCAATGTAGGGATTTCCGGCGGAGCTATATGTCTCGACAGCGGGCATTTTCAATAAACTTCAAGCATAGATTGAGAGATGCGATGTCTCGCGCGTGATTGGCGCCAGATGCAGGCCGGATTACTCTTTGAAGGATAAGCTAATCTTCGGAGAGAGCCCGCGACTGCTGCGCCACGTCGTGCAATACGAAGCGCTACAGTAAATAAACGTGTGTCATTGTATTATGCCCCATAGCGAGACTTTTATGGTTGATTTGTCTCGCTTAAAAATAACGTTAGGTAAGTTATTAAAAGATTAGCGGCAGGACTAAAAGCAGATTGGCTTGAATTTTGCCCTTCCTGACAATGTGCCGCACGGCTGTCCTTTGAAGTCTAAACAGGCGAGACAGTAGGAAGTATTCGAGAGCAGGGCTTCAGGTGAGGCAAGGACCAGGACTCAGGGGCGCCGCCCCTGGATGAGCACGTCTCGTCGTTGGCTTGATCCGGTGGTCTACTTCAGGATGGGAGACCCTCGCCTCGCTGCCCGGAAACCTGCACCTCTGGACCTGTCCTCAGGCGAATCCGGGACTGAAGAGCGTGCATAGCCGCCCTGGCGCTCTCTTTATCGTCGGCGCTGCCTCGTTTCGCGATCGTCTCCTGGGCCAGGAGACGAATGTCCTCAAGCCGCCATTCCTCGCTCAGCCACGATCTGCCGATAATCTTGAGAATTGTTTCGAGAGTCGCATACGGATCCGCGATCTCAGGCGTTATGGCCGAGTCCTTCATGGTCCTCATACCCCTTGTCCAAGCCGGATGTTTTCCTCCGGTCATGTTCTTCAGGAGGGCTTCGTCTCGATGGCGAAAGCCTCTCCCGATGCAGTATTATTGCAGGGCTTTGAAGAGAAAGACAACTTCGCCTTTGGTCAGGACGTGCAGGCACGATCTCGGCCGCATGAGCGTTCAGGTGTCAGGGAATAACGGGATCTCGCGGCCGCGACTTCGAACTCTTGAGTCATACGGCGGGGCTGGTGCTGCCAGAGAGGATCGAACTCTCGACCTCTCCCTTACCAAGGGAGTGCTCTACCACTGAGCTACGGCAGCGCGCCAACGGGGAGGGCCGCTTACTGCCACAGGGCTGCCCTCCATGCAAGCTTGAAAATGATCTTTACTCGGCCGCCTGCACTTTCGGCTCCAAGGGGAGCCTGAGCGCGGTCCAGACCTCGACCAAGGCGGCAGCCAAGGCGTCGATATGGGCGTTCGAGTGGAAGGGCCCCGGTGTGATGCGCAGCCGCTCGGTGCCTCTCGGCACGGTGGGGTAGTTGATCGGCTGGATGTAAATCCCGTGCTTCTCCAGCAGCCGGTCGGAGGCCGCCTTGCAGGCTTCCGCATCGCCTACCATCACCGGCACGATATGCGTGGGCGTGTCGAGGACCGGCAGGCCGGCGCTGCTGAGCACCGCCTTGGTGCGGGCGGCCTGGCGCTGCTGCTGCTGGCGCTCGGTTGAGGAGGACTTGAGGTGCCGGATGGAGGCTGTGGCGGCGGCTGCCACCGCCGGGGGCAGGGCCGTGGTGAAGATAAAGCCTGGGGCGAAGCTGCGGATGGCATCCATCACGGCCTTGGTGCCGGTCAGGTACCCGCCCATCACGCCGAAAGCCTTTGCCAGTGTGCCCTCGATCACGTCGATCCGGTGCATGGCGCCCTCGCGCTCGGCGATGCCGGCGCCGCGGGGGCCATACATGCCCACCGCATGAACCTCGTCGATATAGGTCATGGCGTTGTAGCGCTCGGCCAGATCGCAGATGGCATGGATGGGAGAGATGTCGCCATCCATCGAATAAACGCTCTCGAACACGATGAGCTTGGTCCGGTCGCCGGCCGCTTGGAGCAGTTCTTCTAGGTGCTCAAGGTCGTTGTGGCGGAAGATTACCTTGTCGCAGCCGGACTGGCGCACGCCCTCGATCATCGAATTGTGGTTGAGGGAATCCGACAGGATCAGGCAGTTCGGGATCAGCCGGGCCAGCGTCGAGATGCCGGTCTGATTCGAAACGTAGCCCGAGGTGAAGACGAGGGCCGCCTCCTTGCCGTGCAGATCGGCAAGTTCGGCCTCAAGACCAACGAGGGGGTTGCTGTTGCCGGAAATGTTGCGAGTGCCGCCGGCCCCGGTGCCGAGGCGCCAGGCCGTCTCCACCATGGCGCGGGTCACCTCCCGGTTCTGGCCCATGCCGAGATAATCGTTCGAGCACCAGACCGTGATGGGGCGGGAGCCCTCCGGGGAGTGCCAGATTGCCTGGGGATAACGTCCGGCCAGGCGCTCGATGTCGGCAAAAACGCGGTAGCGGCGCTCCGCCTGGAGGCGGTCGAGGGCTGACGTGAAGAAGTTTTGATAATCCATCATCTCACCGGGTGGGCAACGCAATGCCCGGGGATACTGAGCCTATTATGCCAGATCACATTGATCCGGGTCAAAGTCCGCAAGCGTGATATTGCGGTTGAGGGCCGGGTGCGAAGCCTCTATTTGGTAAAGGCGACGATGGGTCGCGTGAACCATGACTGACGTGAAATCGCAAGCGAAAGCCGATCGGCTCAAGGCGGCCCTGAAGGAAAACCTCAAGCGGCGCAAGGCACAGGCGCGGGGACGGCAGGCCGTCAAGGTGCCTGGAAACCAAGCCGAGAGCTTGAGCGTTTCGGCAGAGCGCGACAAGCCGTCCGACTAGCCTGATGAGCTCAAGGCGCGCATAGCGCATGGCTTATTGAACATTTTTGCAAGGGGATATTGATGGATCGCATTCGCATCCGGGGCGGCGCGCCCCTCAACGGCCTGATTCCCATCTCAGGCGCCAAGAATGCGGCCTTGCCCCTCATGATCGCGAGCCTGCTCACGGAGGATACGCTCGAGCTCGGTAACGTGCCGCGGCTTGCCGACATCTCCTCCCTGTTGCGGATCATGAGCAATTTCGGCGTCGATCACTCGATCGCCGGGCGCCGGCCCGGGCAGTCTTCCGAGACAGGGCAGGCCATCCGCCTGTCGGCCAAGAATGTCATCGACACCACCGCCCCCTACGAGCTGGTCTCGACCATGCGGGCGAGCTTCTGGGTCATCGCTCCCCTGGTGGCCCGCTTCGGCCGCGCCAAGGTTTCCATGCCCGGCGGCTGCGCCATCGGCACCCGCCCGGTGGACCTGCTCATCATGGCGCTGGCCAAGCTCGGCGCTGCCATCGAGATCGAGGCTGGCTACGTGGTGGCGACAGCTCCGAAGGGGCTCAGGGGCGCCGAGATTGATTTCTCGAAGGTGACGGTGGGCGGCACCCATGTAGCCCTGATGGCGGCGACCCTGGCCCAGGG
Source organism: Microvirga sp. CF3062 (assembly GCF_036314045.1). NCBI lineage: Bacteria > Pseudomonadati > Pseudomonadota > Alphaproteobacteria > Hyphomicrobiales > Methylobacteriaceae > Microvirga > Microvirga sp. CF3062. Next base: position 142,162 of record NZ_JAYGGN010000007.1, on the reverse strand, counting down.
CACCACCGTGATCCGCAACGCCGCCCGCGAGCCCGAGGTGGTGGATCTTGCCGAATGCCTCATCAAGATGGGGGCCAAGATCCAGGGTGCCGGCACGTCCGAGATCGTGATCGAAGGCGTGACCAGCCTGCACGGCGCCTCCCATGACGTGATGCCGGACCGCATCGAGACCGGCACCTATGCCATGGCCGTGGCCATGACTGGGGGCGACCTCGTGCTCGACAACACCCGGCCTGAGTATCTCCAGGCCGCCCTCGACGTGCTTGGCCAAGCTGGGGTTGAGGTTACCTCGACCCATGGGGGCATTCGCGTCCGCCGCAACGGCAACGGCCTTCAGCCGGTCGACGTGACCACGGATCCGTTCCCCGGCTTCCCGACGGATCTTCAGGCCCAGTTCATGGCCCTCATGACTCGGGCGAATGGCACTTCGCGGATTCGCGAGACGATCTTCGAGAACCGCTTCATGCACGTGCAGGAGCTGGCCCGCCTCGGCGCCCAGATCCGCCTTGACGGCGACAGCGCCTATGTGGACGGCGTTCCCGGCCTCAAGGGGGCTCCGGTCATGGCCACGGACCTGCGCGCCTCCGTATCCCTGGTGATCGCCGGCCTCGTGGCGGATGGTGAAACCACGATCAACCGGGTCTATCACCTGGATCGCGGCTTCGAAGCGCTGGAAGCCAAGCTCGCCCGATGCGGCGCTCTTATCGAGCGCGTCAGAGGCTAAAGACCAAAGGCCGGCACCATTGCCGGCCTTTTTCTTTTCAGGGTCTGGAAGGCAAACCCGGGCGAAAGGTTGCGCCGGGGCAGGGGGCCCTCTACCTAAAGATCAAAGTTCAACAACAGGTTGGTGGGCTATGGATCTCCTGAGACTCGTCGCGTTCGACCCTGAAGACCTTTCTGTCATCTCCGCTCACCTGCAGGATGCGCTGCTGCAGGTTGGGGATATCGCCTATCTGCCCAAGGAACGGCGCTTCGCCATCCAGGTCCGCCGCTACGACTGGGAGGCAGCCACGCCCCAGCGACGGCTGACCTGCATGCATTTCGAGAATGTCACGGGCGTGCGGGTCCGCGGCATCGAACAGGGCAACAAGGACGCTGTTCTTAACCTTCTCGCCATTGCGTTCGAGGCAGGGGATGCTCCATCGGGCACCGCCACCTTGATCTTTGCCGATGGTGGCGCCATCCAGGTGGACCTGGAGTGCATCGAAATGCAGATGAAAGACACCGGCCCGGTCTGGGCTGCCGAAAGCCGCCCCTCCCACGAGGACCAGCTTCAAACGGCGGAGCGCCCGTAAATGGCGCAGAGGCTCGATGTGCGGGACGCTTCCTTCCCGCAGGCCTTCGCTGCCCTGCTCGCCGCCAAGCGTGAGGTTTCGGAGGATGTGGATCAGGCGGTGCGTGCCATCATCGAGGATGTGGTGGTGCGCGGCGACGAGGCGCTGATCGATTTCACCTACCGCTTCGACGGATTGGCGCTTCAGCCCGAGACCCTGCGGGTCTCAGATGCCGAGATCGACGCAGCCGAAGCCCAGTGCCCCAAGGAGTCCCTGGAGGCCCTGGCGCTCGCCAAGGAACGCATCGAGACCTATCACCGGGAGCAGCGCCCAAAGGACTTCAAGACGACGGATTCCGTCGGAGTGACCCTGGGCTGGCGCTGGACGGCGATTGAATCCGTGGGCCTCTACGTTCCCGGCGGCCTTGCGAGCTATCCGTCCTCCGTGCTGATGAACGCCGTCCCGGCGAAGGTGGCAGGGGTTCCGCGCATCGCCATGGTGGTCCCGACCCCGCGTGGCGAGACGAACCCGCTCGTGCTGGCGGCGGCGCGCCTCGCCGGCGTCGACGAGGTCTTCCGCATCGGCGGTGCCCAGGCCGTGGCGGCGCTCGCCTATGGCACCGAGAGCGTCAAACCGGTCGCCAAGATCGTCGGCCCCGGCAATGCCTATGTGGCCGCCGCCAAGCGCCGCGTCTTCGGTCAGGTCGGCATCGACATGATCGCGGGTCCGTCCGAAGTGCTCATCCTGGCCGATGCCGATGGCAACCCGGACTGGATCGCCGCCGACCTGCTGGCCCAGGCTGAGCACGATACAGCCGCTCAATCGATCCTCATCACGGACAGTCCGGCGTTGGCCGATGCGGTGGAAAAGGCTGTCGAGCGCCAGCTCAAGACCCTTCCCAAGGCGAAGATCGCGGGCGCGAGCTGGCGCGATTACGGGGCAATCATCCTGATCGACCGGTTGGAAAACGCCATTCCCCTCGTGGATCGCCTGGCTCCGGAGCATCTCGAAATTGAGACCGAGAACGCAGAGGAACTTGCGGCTAAAGTCCGCAATGCAGGCTCGATCTTTCTCGGCAGCCACACGCCCGAGGCCATCGGCGATTATGTGGGCGGCCCCAATCACGTTCTGCCCACGGCCCGCTCCGCTCGGTTCTCGTCGGGACTCGGCGTGCTTGACTTCATGAAGCGAACCTCGATCCTGAAATGCGATGCGAGTGCTCTTAGGGCGCTCGGCCCGGCAGCGATCACGCTCGGGCGGTCGGAGGGTCTGGAGGGGCATGCGCGGTCGATCGCGATCCGCCTGAATCTCTAAGAGATCGGAGGCGGGATGGCGAGCGAAGCGAAGGAGCGGACCCGGCTGGTCGCCGTCACTCTCGACGAGGCATCCATCGGCCGTGGCAACCCGGATCAGGAGCATGAACGGGCCATCGCCATCTACGACATCCTCGAAGAGAACACCTTCGCGCTGCCGAACTACGACGGCGGGCCCTATGCCCTTCGGATCTCGCTGATCGACAAGAAGCTCTGCTTCGAGGTGACCACGCAGGATGGCGCGCATCTCGTCTCACATCATCTGTCGCTGACGCCGTTCCGCAAGGCCATCCGTGACTACGAGATGATCTGCGACAGCTATTACCAGGCAATCCGCTCCGCCTCACCGGCGCAGATCGAGGCCATCGACATGGGGCGGCGTGGCCTGCACAACGAGGCGGCCGAACTGCTGATGAAGCGATTAGAGGGCAAGCTCATCCTCGATTTCGGCACGGCGAGGCGCATCTTCACGCTCATCTTCGCGCTTCACTGGAGGGGCTGACGCTTGGAGGAGCGCCCCGACGAGCCGCGCCACAAACGGATCCATTCTGTCCTGTTCGTCTGTGCGATGAATGCGGTGCGCTCCCCCATGGCGGAAGCCCTCGCGCGGCATTATTTCGGCAAGTCGATCTATGTGCAGTCCGCCGGCGTGCGCAAAGGCGAGTCGGATGGTTTCGTGGCGTCGATCCTGTCCGAGATCGGCATCGACGCGTCCAAGCACAAGCCGCGCACCCTCGACGAGCTTGAGGAGTGGGAGGGGCTGAATTTCGACCTCATCATCTCCCTTTCGCCGGAGGCGCATCACGCGGCGCTCGAGCTCACGCGCACCATCGCGGCCGACGTGGAATACTGGCCGACGCCGGATCCGACGATTACGCAGGGCTCACGCGACCAGGTGCTCGATGCCTATCGCAACATCCGCGACGGGTTGATGTACCGCATCCGCCTGCGGCTCAAGCAGACCTCACCCAAAAGCCCGAATGACGGCGAGGGTGCCTAGGCCAGTCACGAGACCGACGATGTCGATCCGCGCCACCGCCATGGCGATGATGGCAGCTGCAAGCGCGATCATGGCAGGCCAGCCGTTGTCGATCACCACGGGCAGGATCGTCGCCAGGATGATGGAGCCGGGAAGGGCGCGCAGGCCCCGCTCGATGCGCGGCGTGATGCGCACACGGCTCATGACCACGACACCTGCGATGCGGCACAGGAACGTCACCAACGTCATGCCCGCGATGGCGAGAACCGACCCCCACGGGCTCGCGATGAAGCTGCCGAACGCGTTCATTCGATCAGCATCCCGGCGACGACGCCTGCCAGCGCACCGGCGATGATGAAGAGATAGCCTGGCACCAGCGCATGGACGATGAGCGAGACAACACCTGCCGCGAGCCAGGGCAGGGCGGGCTTCGCGCCTTTCCACAGAGGCACGAGCATGACGCCGAAGAAGATCGGCATCACCAGGTCGAGGCCGAAGCGCTTGGGTTCAGGCACGAGGGCGCCTGCGAAGAAACCAACGAACGTCGTTGCCAGCCAGACCAGCCAGAGGATCAGCGCGCATCCCAAAAGCACGCCTACGTCGCGGCCGCCCTCATTGTGATACCGGGTGCCGATGAGCCAGCCAGCCTCCGTGAGGAGGAAGAGGTTGAGTGCCGTGCGCGGGAGAGGCTCGTGCTTGAGCCATGGCTGGAGGGTCGCCCCAAGCATGATCATGCGCGCATTCACAACAGCCGTGACGGTCATGATCGTCAGGATCGTGGTCGGCGTCCAGACCTGCTGCCAGATCTCAAGCCCCACCATCTGCGAGGCGCCGGCATAGACGAAGGCGGAGAGGCCCAGTGTCTCGCCAAGCGAGAGGCCTTTCTGGGCCGCTGCCGTGCCGAAGGCCAGGGCGAACATGATGAAGCCCGGGAAGGCCGGGAGTGCGGCGCGGGCGCCCTGGCGCAGGCCTTGTGCAGAAAAATGAGGGCGGAGAACGGGGGACATGAGCGTCACGCTCTGTGCCTTCCCGCATCTCCGCCGTCAATTGGAGATTGGTGATCTCGGATCGATGTTTCGGCTTAGCCGACGGCACCGTTGACGAATGGAGCCACCTCGACATAGCCCTCGTAGATCATCTTGATCGCCACATAGAGGATGATCGCCAGGCCCACATAGGCAATCCAGCGGTAGCGCTGGAGCAAGCGGGCGATATACGAGGCCGCCAAGCCCATGAGGGCGATCGACAGCAGGAGGCCGAAGGCCAGGATGTAGGGATGCTCGCGTGCAGCGCCCGCCACGGCAAGCACGTTGTCGAGGGACATGGACACGTCGGCGATGACGATCTGCCAGGCTGCCTGAGAGAAGGTCTTGCGCGGGACGCCGCCGGCAATGGTGCCGTCCTGGTTGATGTCGCGGCCCTCCAGGGCCTCCTCCGCCGCATGCTGCTCTTCCTCATGGCCTGTGCGAAGCTCACGCCACATCTTCCAGCACACCCAGAGAAGGAGGACGCCGCCTGCAAGCAGAAGTCCTACGATTTGGAGGAGCTGGGTTGTGAGAAGAGCGAAGATGATGCGCAGGACGGTTGCAGCGAGGACGCCAAGCAGGATCGCCTTGTTGCGCTGCTCCTTGGGGAGACCGGCGGCGGCCAGGCCGATGACGATGGCATTGTCGCCGGCCAGCGCCAGATCGATGCCGATCACCATCAGAAAGGCGACGACCTCGGGTCCAAAATACTGCGAGAGATCAAACATGCGGTGCCTCATATGTCGGGTTGCGGGCAGCGCATGCGAAACGTTCAAAGAGACGCATCTGGCATTGCCCTGCCACGGAATTTTTCGAAGCAGGAGCCGAAATGCAGGCAAAACCGTCTTTTTGAACGAACCCAGGCCGCCCTGGTTTTCATCCAGTCCGACATCGCCGCTCCTGTGGGGAGCGACCAGAGGGGCCCGGCCTGGCTATAGAGGGTCCATCTAGACAACCCGGGTCCAGGGATCAAGTCACCTCTGATGGAAGGCCGCGCTTATCCTAAGGATGATAGGCGCTATCCCTCCTGCCCCTAGTTCTCAAGACGTATTGTTGAGAAGGCCTGCTTCCGGGAAACAGAAGCTTGATCCCGGTTAGTGCCTCAGGCCATATCGGACGGAAAGTACATTGGGCGCTCGAGGCGTCTGGCGGGAGGTCATTCATGTCCACTCTTCACGAAGGCTCAGGGCCTTCGAGGCCCAGCGGGCCAGTCCGCGCCCCCCAAAACATAGCGGGCGGGGTGGTTCTGCTGGCGCTGGCAGCCCTGGCGCTGTGGCTCACGCGGGATCTCGACCAGGGCACCCTCAATGCCATGGGGCCGGCCATGCTGCCCCGGTGGCTGGCCATCGCGGTCGGCCTGTCGGGCCTGGCTCTCCTTGCCTTCGCCTTCATCAAGGAAGGCGATGTCCTGGAGCGCTGGAACCTGCGCGGGCCGGTTTTCGTGATCGGCGGCATCCTGGCCTTCGCGCTGACCATCCGCCCCTTCTCGTTCGGAGCCCTGACAACCCCAGGTTTGGGTATGCTGTTTGCCGGTCCGCTGGCCATCATCATCGGCGGCTATGCCACGCCCGAGGTGCGGCTGCGTGATCTCGTCATCCTCAGCTTAAGCCTCACGCCGTTCTGCATGGTGCTGTTCGGCGATCTCCTGAACCTGCCGATTCCGGTCTTTCCCCAGGCGCTCACGGGCCTGTTCCCCTCCGACTGGTCACAGAAGGCGGTGCTGCGGGCGACCGCAGCTATCATGGCCGTAGCAGCCGTGATCGTCTTTCTCGCGACCCGAGGGCGGCGTCGGGGGCCGGTTGACGTGGCCGACCACAGCGGGAGGATCTGATGGGTGACTTTTTCTCCAATCTGAGCCTCGGCTTCGGGGTCGCCCTGACCCTGCAGAACCTTGGTCTGGCCTTCCTGGGCTGCCTGGTGGGTACGCTCATCGGCGTGCTGCCGGGCGTTGGCCCGATCGCCACCATCGCGATGCTGCTGCCCATCACCTTCGGGCTTGATCCGACCGGTGCGCTCATCATGCTCGCCGGCATTTATTACGGCGCTCAGTATGGCGGCTCGACCACCGCCATCCTCGTCAACATCCCGGGCGAGGCCACCTCCGTGGTCACGGCGCTCGACGGTCACCAGATGGCCCGCCAGGGCCGCGCCGGCGTGGCGCTCGGCATCGCGGCCATCGGCTCCTTCTTCGCCGGCACCGTGGCGACCCTGGTCATCGCCGCGCTTGGGGCTCCGCTCACCAGACTGGCGCTGATCTTCGGGCCGACCGAGTACTTCTCGCTCATGGTCATGGGCTTGGTCTTCGCGGTCGTGTTGGCACGTGGCTCGATCCTCAAGGCCATCGCCATGATCCTGGTGGGCGTCCTGCTCTCCACCGTCGGCACGGATTTGGAGACCGGCGAGGAGCGGATGACCTTCGGCCTGCCATTCCTGGCTGATGGGATCGACTTCGCCGTGCTCGCCATGGGAATCTTCGGTATCGCCGAGATCATGCGCAATCTCGACCATACCGAGACACGCGACGTGGTGCGTCAGGCCATCGGCCGCCTGCTGCCGAACAAGGATGACTTCAGGCAATCCTACAAGCCCATCCTGCGCGGCACCCTGATCGGAGCGACGCTCGGCATCCTGCCCGGCAACGGGGCGGTGCTCGGGCCGTTCGCGGCCTATACGCTCGAGAAGAAGCTCGCCAAGGACCCCAGCCGCTTCGGCCGGGGCGCCATCGAGGGCGTGGCGGGACCTGAGTCCGCCAACAATGCCGGTGCGCAGACCTCGTTCATCCCGCTGCTGACCTTAGGGATTCCACCAAATGCCGTGATGGCCCTGATGGTCGGTGCCATGACCATCCACGGCATCATCCCGGGCCCGCAGGTGATGACCAAGAACCCTACACTGTTCTGGGGCATGATCGCCTCCATGTGGGTGGGCAACCTGATGCTGCTCATCATCAACCTGCCGCTGGTGGGCATGTGGGTGCGACTGCTGAAGGTGCCGTACCGGCTGCTGTTCCCGGCGATCCTGATGTTCTGCTGCATCGGCATCTATTCGATCAACTCGCTGCCCACCGATGTGATGTTCATCGCCTTCTTCGGGCTGGTGGGCTACATGCTGATCAAGTTCGGCTTCGAGCCGGCGCCGATGCTGCTCGGCTTCGTGCTCGGCAGGCTCATGGAGGAAAACTTAAGGCGAGCGCTCATCATCTCGCGTGGTTCGCTTGAAACATTCATCGAACGCCCGGTCAGCGCCGGCCTGCTCGCGGTGGCGGCTATCCTACTTGTGATCGCCCTCCTGCCCTCCATCCGAAAGGGAAGGGACGAGGTGTTCACCGAGTAGCTTGCCTTCAACTCCATCTTGCCCACATGTAAAGCCATAACTTTCCCAAGGGAGGAAAATTGATGAAGAAGACTGCTCTGGCCCTTGCCGCTGTTGCTGGCCTCGCTGCAACGGGCGCTCAGGCCCAAGGCTATCCCACCCGTCCGATCACCATGATCGTCCCGTTCGCGGCCGGCGGCCCGACGGACGTGATCGCCCGCATCGTGTCCGACAACATGAGCCGTACGCTGGGTCAGCAGATCGTGATCGAGAACGTGGCCGGTGCAGGCGGCACCACGGGCATCACCCGCGCGGCCCAGTCTCAAGCAGACGGCTACACCATCATGATGGGCCATATGGGGACCCATGGTGCAGCTCCTGCCCTCTATCCGAACCTGAAGTACGATCCGACCAAGGACTTCGCCCCCATCGGCCTGGCGGCCGGAACCCCGATTGTGATCGTGGCCAAGAAGGACTTCCCGGCCACCGACCTGAAAGGCTTCCTCGATTATCTGACGAAGAACGCCGACAAGGTGAACATGGCCCATGCGGGCGTGGGCTCGGTCTCCCATTCCACCGGCATCTTCTTCAATTCCGTGGTCAAGGCGAAGCCCACCATGGTGGCCTATCGCGGAACCGGCCCGGCCCTCAACGACCTGATGGCCAACACGGTCGACTTCATGACCGACCAGATCGTCAACGTGGCGCCGCAGATCCAGGGCGGCAACATCAAGGCCTACGCCATCGCGACGCCGCAGCGCTCCCCCGTGCTGCCGAACGTGCCGACCACGAAGGAAGCCGGTCTCGAAGGCTACGAAGTCAGCGCCTGGAACGCCGTCTTCGCGCCCAAGGGTACCCCGCCGGATGTGGTCAAGAAGCTCAGCGATGCTCTCATGAAGTCCCTGGACGACGAGAACACCAAGAAGCGCCTGCTCGAACTGGGCGGCGTGATCCCGAGCAATACCGAGCGGACCCCGGAAGCCCTGCAGAAGCTCGTCGAGAGCGAGGTCGCCCGCTGGACTCCGGTTCTCAAGGCTGCCGGCGCGACGGCGGAATAACCGTTTCCAAGCTTGAGCATGTAATGCGGCGGGCCTTGAGCCCGCCGCAGTCATTTCCGGATCATCAGGCCTCAATCAGGTCTTGAAATTACTCGCCTGGGCGATTACACCCTGCCTCACGTGCAGCCGTAGCTCAGTTGGTTAGAGCACCAGATTGTGGATCTGGGGGTCCCCTGTTCAAGCCAGGGCGGCTGTACCACTTCAAAGTCAATGACTTAGGCCTCGCAGGTTCGAGGCATTGCTTCCCAAAGATCCCAACTTGATGTTCCTTTCAAAGGCGTGGCGGCTTGTCGTGTTCCGCTCTTGGACGGAAACCGGCTGCCGGCGGCTATGCCGTTTTTATAATTTGGATTAGGACCGCTATCGCGGGTTCCCTGGGTCATCGCGCTCAAAATGTCTAACAAGGTCGATATCGATGGGACCTAAGTCTGAAGTCGCCGAGGCGCGTCGGACGCAGGCTGGCGTTCTCTATGCGCTCGCGGCGTTCTTCATGTGAGGCTTGGCGGTGCCGCTGCACTTCAAGCTCCTTTCGTCCATACCGCCGCTTCAGATCCTCGCTCACCGCATCGTATGGGCGAGCCTGTTCGCGCTGGGGCTGATCTTTGCCTCCAGGCAATGGGGAAAGCTCGTTGAGGCCGTCCTCTCCGGTCGGCAGCTGCTTCTGCTCGGCATCTCGGCAGGGCTGATTGCGATCAATTGGCTGATCTATATCTGGGCGGTGAACTCCGGACACCTCGTTCAGACGAGTCTCGGCTACTTCATCAACCCGCTCCTAAACGTGGTGCTGGGGGTGCTCTTCCTTCGGGAGCGGCTTCGTCCTGCCCAGGTTGCAGCTTGCCTCCTTGCAGGAGTGGGCGTTCTTGTTCTGGGGATCTCTTCCGGTGAGATGCCTTGGGTCGCCCTGACCCTTGCATGCAGCTTCGGCTTCTATGGCTTGGTCCGAAAGATCGTGCTGGTGGCGCCTCTCGTGGGCTTTTGCATTGAATCCCTTCTGCTCACACCTTTGGCGCTTGGCTATCTTGTCATGACATTCGCCGATGGCAGCGCTGCGGCGTTCCGAGGACAGGTTGGTCTCGACATTCTTCTTGTGCTCACCGGCTTCACCACGGCGGCGCCGCTGATTTGGTTCGCTGCCGGGGCGCAGCGGTTGAAGCTGTCCACCATTGGCCTTCTGCAATACCTGGCGCCGTCTGGACAGCTGGCGCTCGGCGTTCTCGTCTATGGGGAAGCCTTCGGATGGGTAGATGCCATCGCCTTTGGCCTAATCTGGACGGCCTTGACGATCTACACAGCGAGCGCCTTGAGGTCTCCACCCGGCCAATGATGGAACGAAAACTGCTGTCATGATCCTGTGGCTTTAGATCTACCCGAAGCAGGAATATTGCACGACACGCAAAGAGAAGCGGCCCCGGTTGTCCCGGGGCCGCCTCACGGCTGATAGTTTGGGCTGCCTTTAGATGACGAGGAAGTCGGCCGCCGTGAGTTTGGCGCGGTTCTCGATCTCGGCGAACTTGATGGCTGCCATCGAGCCGGAGCCGTCCGCATCGTAGGACAGGGCGCCGGTCTTGCCGTCGTAGATGATGCGGTCGTCGGAATCCAACGCCTTCGTGCCGACCACGAAGCTGCTGGCCGAAAGCGTGCCCCACTTGAGCTTAGTGAACGCCGAGTCGTTGAGGCGGATCGTGTCGTCAGCCACATTGAAGTCGACGATTACGTCCACGTTCTTGCTGCTCGGCATGGTGTCGAAGGTAAACGTGTCCTTGCCCGTGCCGCCAATCAGCACGTCGCTGCCGTTCTTCGCCCAGATCTTGTCGTCGCCGCCTTTGCCGTCGATAAGATCGTTGCCGGACGTACCCGTCAGGCTGTTCGCGCTGCTCGTGCCCGATAGGGTCTTCGTCGTGGTCGGCCGTGAAGTGGTGGGCGGGGGCGTCGGTGCGTCCGTCTCCGCCACATCGGCAACCGCAAGTGTCACGGTACCGGTATCGGTGTCGCCGTCCGCGTCCTTCGCGGTGTAGCTGAAGCTATCCGAGCCGTAGAAGTTGGCCTTCGGGGTGTAGATGAAGGAGCCATCGGCGCTGACCTTCACGCTGCCGCCCTGAGCGGTGGCGAACGTGCCGGCGACGGCCACCTTGCCGCCATCGGCCGCGGTGTCGTTGATCAGAACGCCCTGTGCCGCGCTGACGGTCAGAGCCTTATCCTCAACTGTCGCATAGCGATCGTCTGCTGCCGTGACCGCATTGTCCTTGGAGTCAGGGGTCGGAGCAGGCGTCGTCACGGTGCCGTTGTGATTGAAGTTCAAGGCGTAGAAGGAGGTTTGACCGTAGCCCGTGCCGTTGGTCTCGTTCGCGCCGAGATAGGCGCCGGCCTTGAAGTAGAAGGCATCCGACTGCCACACGCTGTTGATCGCGCTGACCGACTTGTAGACCTGCCCATCGGCGAAGACCGTCACCTCGAGCGTGTTGCCCTTGGCATTGATCGTGTAGGAGAAGCGCTCGTCAAGAGACACGCTCGGCTGCTGACCGGACGCATTCACAAAGTAGAACTTCGTCTCACTGTTGCTGGAGCCCGCCTGATCGTTGGCGAAGTACAGCTTGCCGTTTTCCCAGTAGAGGCGGACCAGCTCGTCGTCTTGGCCATGGATCTGGCCGACAATGATGCGGCCGCCCATGCCGTCGCGGTTGGGAGCGGCATCGACTTCAAGAGTGGCGCTCATGAAGCCGCCGGTCTTGAGGTCCCATGCGGCATTCGCAGTGCCGTTCATCTCGCGCAGCTCGGAACGGGCATAGGAGGAACCGCTGGTGGTGGCACCATCGACCGGAGCCACGAAGGTCATGGCGCCGTCGGCAGCGGTGTAGAAGTACTTGGAGTTTTGGTAGGTGGAGAGGTTCTTCACCTCCATGGCATTGCCGCTGAGGCCGCCATTGGCATCGACAGGAAGGGTAATCTTCCAATTGGACAAGTCAAAGTTGCCGCCAGGTGCGACTGAAGGATTCAAAGCCATATTATCTGCCCCAAAATTGAGTGAGCCTCTTTTCGAGGTCTCCGAATAGTAATTATGCAGTTTATGTAGAATTTATTGTGATTACGCAGGAAGGAGACGACGAGCTACTATATATTCAGGTGAGCACTTCTGGCGTTGCTCATAATATTTCGGATTTCAGAATCAAAATCTTGTGATCCGTTGAGGTTGTTTTGATTGTTGAATAAGGCAACATCGTGGCAGGTATTTATTTTTATCAGCCGAGATGCCAAAGTCTAATAGTAAAAGAAGCCTATAACCTAAGAATATCATCCGATAAACAGAGATCTCAGGAGCGTAGATTGCTCCTCGGTACTTTGGCGGCCCGTGCCTTCAATCTGCTCGTTCTCATTCGCCGTGTGCAGCTTAAAGAAAGAGCGCCGTGTCAGATGGCGCTCTAGGAGGGTCGCTGTCGCGACCGAGAGGGAGGACCGTGCCAGTCAGGCACCTAGGAAGGCTGCGCCTGAAAGGTAAACAGGTGATTACGAAAGGGAAGGATGCGCGCCATGTCCCTGAAAATGTATTTGAGGGGCAAAGCCTCACGCAACTTTGCACTTTCGATCGAGCCGCAGCGACCCTAGCCGGCGATTACAAGACCAACTGATGATCTTGCCGTTCTGCGCCCTGACAGACGGGGAGATGCCGCATCAACGCTGTCCAAAGCGATGGCATGGCCCAAAGCAAGCCTGCCCGATATGAAGCGGCCGATAGGACAGATCTCCTCCTGACAAATCTTCAGGGGCCGGTTCAATGCAGCACAAGCAACCAGCTCACCAGAGCCAGAGGAGCGACGATCCCAAGGACGAATGAAACAGCACTGTGAGCCATAAAAGCCTCCTGCTGATTACCGAAAGGTAAGCCAGGACTCTTCAGGCAGCGGTGTGCTGCAGCACGTCCAGCAACTGCGCTGTCAACGCAGTTACGGTCTCTTATCGGCAGGCTGATCTATTGGTTGGGATAAGGCGTTTGTTTGGGCCGGCGCACCCGGCGCATCGCCGCGGGCCTTGCGCTTACGGCCGAGCCATTTGTACAGCATCCAACCCAGTCCGGAGCTGACGGCGGCAATCACGACCAGACCAGAACTCGGATAATCCCGGAAATTGACTCGGCTTGCGGGGTCAAGCTCGTCCAATTCCTCGTCATGCTTCTGGTCGGTCTCGGGCATGGATTCGCCTCGTCGGGAATGCTCCACATATAGGCCATGTAAGCTGACTGTCCATCAATGGCGGGCCGTGAAGGTCGTGAGAGAAGGCTCACGGCCAGCCATTCTTAGGAGCGGGTGGGAATGGCCCAGGATCATGTCGCCCGGTGCCATTCCATGCTTAATGCTATCCTGAGCCAGAGAAGGGCTTTCTCACCCTCGGCTCCTGAAAGGCGGTATGGATGGATGTCTACCTCTTGGCAGCACCGTGCCACGTCGCTTTCTCGGAGAGCTTTACGGCCAAGTCAGCCAAGCGGAAGCTGTTCTGGAACGTCAGCTCAAGATTGTCCTGCAGGAGCGAGACCTGGGTCTTGGTGAGATCCTGAAGCGACCGGCACTGGGCGAGCTTGGTCCATCCATCGAGGTTCGTCTGAAGCCGCTTCTGGCTCATGCGCAGGCACTCCTGCGAGAGATCCTGGACGCCGACCGCAATGGTATGCGTGCTGTCTGCCCCCATGCGAACCACGTCGTCGACGCCATCCAGGCTGCTCCGGATCGCAGAGCTCATGTCGGCAGGAACACGGGCCTCGACTTGCTTGGCGTCGCTGAGGTTCTCCAGCTCGTCTTCGACCTGGTCTGCAACCGCTTGAGCCTCCTCATCGCTGAGCACCTCGAGAACGGCCGGGAGAAGCTGTTTCCGGTCATCCCGGATATGCTGCTGGAAGGCTTTCCTGAGCTCGGCGACTTTGCCAAGAAACTCGCCGCTGCTCTTTTGCATGCGCTCGAGCTCTCCCAGCAGCGAAGCAGTCTCCTCATTGTCGCCGATGGAGGCCGCGAGCAGGTCTTGCATCCCATGCCTTTGCAGAATCGGGAAGAGATGCTGCTCCTGCAGGCTGGCGAGAAGCTCCAGTTCATCCTTCAGGTCTGCGAAGAGGCGCTCACGCGTTTTCGTCGCGCTATCCGAGGTCGCAAGAATTTTGTCGAAAAGGTCGTTGGCCTTATCGGGCGGTGTCTGGCTGAAATGTTTCGCAGGCATTGTTTTTCCTCATTGTTATAAGAATGAATAAACTCAAACACACTCGGCTTATGCGTCACAGCCGGAATCCTCCGACGTCACGCTAATTTCTTGTGGCTCCGGACGCAGCCGCCATCCATCGGATGTGTGCAGTGACCTCACCAGCAAACCATGACCTGAATACGACAAGGCCATGAGAATATTGCAATTCCTACGGACCTACCGCCGATAAAACTGAATCGATGTAGAAAACCGGTGCGGCAACGCGTAATCAAAGTCGTCTGCATCGCACGTTGGCGGACTCAATGAATCGATAAAGGCCCAACACAACCTCATCACTCACACTGAGGTTGTGTTGGGCCTCTTCGCCTGCCTCTGACGGCACACAGAATAGGCTTGGACGTCTCGGCAGAACAGCGGGCCTCATGCCCGCCGTGCCGTGAGCGAAAGTGATAGCAGCTGTGCTCAGCGCGCAGCGGTCATTCCGGCGGCTTCCGGAACAGGGCTCTTAGTGAGCGTAATCTTGTTTGCGCCTCGGTCGCACGAAACGGTGACGAAACCGTCTGAGGCGTGGATGCGAGCCGTCACGACATCGCTCGTGTTGACGAGCTTGACAGGTTCCTCATCCATCTCCTGCGCAGCCTCGCTGATGATGGACAGGCATTCTCCGAACGGCATCGACGCAATCCGGGTATCAGGGGACTGAGCCTGAGCAGCCCCGAGAACTGCCATGCCGAAAGTGCCAGCCAAGATTATCGTCAGAAGGGAGCGCATTGACCTATTCTCCAACACCCGGAAGATCATCACGCCCGAGTCTTGCCCGCTGTGCTCTATCGCACAGGAGGGGAACGTGCCTCGGCATAGGCCGTTCCTCGCCGTCAATGTCGCAGGGGATGTCCACCAGTCGGCATGAATCCTATCCTGCCACCGTTAGCAGAGATTGAATCTTGGCCCTGAAAAGCTGAGCCGCCTCATCCTTGGCAAAGCTTCAGCCGCTCGATTCCTTCTGATTTCCAAGGATCTGGCGCCCGCGCCGCTCCGCCTGCTCCAAGGCCTCGGCAAGAAGACGCCGGCTCTGCACCAGCGCCTGCTCGTCAGGAACGGTGAGGCTCAAGGCAGAGAGAATTTTGTCCGCTTCTGTTTCGTGGCGCGTGTCTGGCATGGGGTATTCTCTTTTCCAAGCTCTGCCGGTGGAACTGCCAAACGTCACCTCAGGTTCCAGGCTGATTCCGAGCACCCTTTTCAGAGGTCGAATACCTCGGCCTCAAAAGAGCCAACCTTGACCCTTAGGCCGCTTGAAATGCATCGGTGACCCTTGCCAGCCTCCAGGAATTGTAAGACACTTACATCCATTAAGCAGAGTTCTCATGATTGCAGATACACGAGCCTCATTCCGGGGCCGTGACGAGTATCGTTTTGCGTATGGCCACACCTGCCGCCGGGCCCGTTCGTGGCGGGCCCATCCGATTGACGTTCATCCGATTGCGCGTTCAGACATGATTCATCGCCACATTGGCAGTCATAATTTCATGACATGCCGCCACCCAGATCCCTTGAAGGATGCCCTCGATCTTGAGAATCGCGTGAGGTCCTTGAGAGCCTTGCTCGAGTTGCAGCGCTGGCAGATCGAAGTGCTCAGTGACAGGCTCTACTCATCCGATCCGGGTGGGATCGCCGCCAAGCGGCTGCTGGCCCTCAAGCGAAGCGAGGCGGAGAGCCTCCAGGCGCCCAAAGCTGTCAACGATCCCTGATGCAGTTGCCAGCCAACACAAAACGAAAAGGCCCGGTGCTGTCACCGGGCCTTCGTGTTTCGAGAAACGGTGGGCGATCAGTTGAACTTGTAGTTCACGCCGGCACGCAGCACGCCGAATTCCGCATCGCGGTTGATGTTGACGCGGCCGCCGCGGTCGAAATTGTCCTTGGTGTCGATGTCCACATAGAGGCCTTCGACCTTGGCGGTGAAGTTGTTGGTGATCGCATATTCGACACCGCCGCCGATGGTCCAGCCCCAGTTGATCTCATCGCCGGAATGGTGGCCGAGGAGCGGATCGCTGCCCCTGTTGCCGCCGATGTCGCCATAGGCAAAGCCGCCCGTGCCGTACACCAGAGCGCGGTCGAAGGCCACGCCGGCGCGGGCCCGGATGGTGCCGAAGAAGCCGCCCGAGTCGCCCGGATAGTAGGTCGTGCCGTAGGAAGCGCCCTTGTTGCCGACAGCGGCGTACTGGAGGTCCGTCTCCACGCCTGCCACGAACATGCCGAACTGATAATTGTAGCCGGCCTGCGCACCACCCACGAAGCCGCCGCGGCGTCGGCCGGAAACGTTGCCGAAGGCCGGATCGTAGAAGCGGCTGTCGCCCATGTTCCAGGCATAACCCGCGTTCAGGCCCGCATAGAAGCCGGTCCATGTGAAGACCGGAAGCGCATTGTAGGCGGGGGCAGGGGAGTAGCGGGACGGAAGATCGGCCGCCTGGGCGCTCAACGACGCAAGGCCGAGAGCCGCTGTGGCAGCGAGCAGTCCAAGAGCAGATTTACGCATGATTGTATTCCGTACTTGTGAGCCAGAAATCGCTAGGCATCAATTGCCTGTCGCTGAGGTCATAAGAGGATATGAGAGAATGTTGCAATATGTTTGAATGTAACCATTCTCAATATGATTGACGCTTTATGAAAATTTACTCTTCATCAACCATGATGCGGAGGCGCGGATTGAGATCAGCTGGCGATTATGTGCATATTGGAGGGCGACGTTAGGCCTTCCAGCCTCAAGTTAAGAGACAACAACTTGGCCTCATCCGAACAGGGGTGAGGCCTTTTTCTTAAACTGAGATGTTGTTTGTTTGACAGCTGGAATCAGTTCAACCCGAGGGCCTGAGCACGCCTAGCGATCACGTCCACATCTGCGCTCATGGCAAGCCTGTCCTGTTCAAGGTCGATCACCGGAAACCAACCGGCCTCGAGCGCATCGTCGCCTGCGGCAGGTTCTCCGGAGATCCAGCGGCAACGAACAGCAATCAGGATGTAATGCTGGTGGATCGCTCCCGAAGGATCCGGCACCAGGATGTCGAGCGTGGTGATGATGTCCTGGGCCTCAGCATGAACGCCCGTCTCCTCCAGGAGCTCCCGGGTGGCTGCCGCCCGGACCGTCTCGCCGAATTCGATCTTCCCGCCGGGGAAACCCCACAGCCCCGCATCGGGCGGATTGGCCCGGCGGACCAGCAGGGTCCGATCCTCATGGATAACCACGGCAATGACGGCTGGAACGGGTGATGTAGACATGAAAAAGGCTCGGCCGATGTGGCCGAGCCTTAGCGCATGATCATGCAGTGGGATAGGCTAGTTAGCGCCCCGGCCGTTGAAAGGCCGATTGCAGAGGCTCAAGGCTTTTGGTGAACCAGAGAGCCGTGGACTCTGCGACGTCCTTCCACTGGGCGGAAGCCGCCTCGTAGGCTTGGCGGGTCGCCTGGCTGTGCGCCTTGAGGACCTCGGGCAGAGGAGCCGGGCTGATTGCCGAGCGCCAGAGGTCGAGAGCCGCGCTGCTCTGGACCGTCAGGGCGCCGATGATCTTGCCGTTGACCTCCAGGGCGCCTTGTGCGGACGCCGTCACGGCCTCGCCGACGGCTTGGCGGAAGGCATCGCTCTGCTTCTTCGCCGAGGAGAAGAGTGCCTCAGGCGCGACAGGCTTCACCTCGGGCGCCTTCGCCTGCGTCACGGGCTTTGCAGCCGGGACCGCCTCCAAGACCGTTGCGGCTCGAACGGCCGCCAACTCGATGAGATCGGCCTTCGGCTCGGGGCTGACGGCCTTCGTTGCACTCTTGACTCTTGGCTTCTTCGCTTCCGCCATCGTGAGGTCCTCGCGGGGCTGTTGGAGAGTGTCTTACTTCTTGGAGCCCGGCTGCTTCATGGCCGATTGCGCCATGGAGCCGAATTCCTTCATCTGAGCCTGCATCGCCTCGAACTGGCTGCGTACGAACTCAGCCTGGATCTGCATCACTTCCTGCATGTCCTTGGCGCGAACCATCCTCTGGGCGAGGTCGAAGGCCGCGTTCAGGTTCTGCTCGGTGTAGGTGAAGGTCTTGCGGGCGGCATCGCGGGCGCTGGTCTGAACCGTAGTGGCCGAGCCTTCGAAAGTGTCGGCCGTCTTCTGAGCCGCGCTCATGAAGCCGTCGATCGCCTTGCGGGCCTGCTCGACGCTCTTCTCGGCGAAGTCGCGCATCTCCGGGGGGATCTCATAACCTTGGGGCTGGTTCGCTGCCATGACATGCTCCTTGTTGTAAGGCATTTGTGCAGTGCAATATCACATTGTGCGCTGCAAAATCAACTCCATTGTGCCTTGCGTTATTAAGGTTACCTCAAAGTAAACGGATTCAAGGGTTCCGCCTTGCATGCTTGGCCGCAGATATTAGTCTAGAAGCTCAACCAGAAGAGTTTCAATGATATTCCTCATAAGGACCGTTGATGACGGGTGGTCCCGATCCCTTTGAAATGTTGATCGCGCGGCTTGCCGCCGAGCCGGACCTTGGTCTGCTCGCCGAGCCAGGCGCGGTCGTGTTCATATGGGATCGGACAGGTGAGAGGCTGCTCTGGACATCACCGGGCACTGAGGGATTGAGGCATGCCTTTGCCGAGGGCTTCGAACGGGTAACCGGCGATGCCCGCACCCGTGAGCGCATCAAGTCCCTCGCCGGCGGCCTTGCCCCACGCGGGGGCGTTCGGATGGAGCGTCTGAGGCTCGATCCAGCTCGCCCTTGGCTTCCGGTTGCCTGTGCCTGCCGCTTGGCGGCCTTGGACAATGGCGAAGCCGTGCTGGTGACGGCATTCACTGGATCGGTGAACAGGGCCGGGCGCCCTCGCGCTCCTCAAGCCGCCGACGATAATTCACTGGCTCGGAAACAGGCCCCTGAAATCTCCGGCGATGCTGCTCCCAAGGCGGACCAGCCCCGCGGCACGATCCGCTTCGTCTGGCAGGCGGATGCGCAGACCCGTTTCACGGAGGTCTCGCCGGAACTCGCCCAAGCTGTCGGACCCGATGCGGCCAATATCGTCGGGCGGACCTGGGATGAGGTGGCCCGTTCGGTCGTCGAGGATCCAGATGGCGCCGTTGCAGACCTGTTTGCACGCCAGGATACCTGGAGCGGACGAACTGTTTTCTGGAATATCGACAACGCTCCCCTGCAGGTGCCTGTCGACTGGGCCGGTATGCCTGTCTTCAGCACGGACCGGGGACTGACCGGCTTCCGGGGCTTCGGACTGCTGCGCATGGATGCGGCGCGCGAGCGGACGGATATCGACGAGATCCCAAGCGATGTGGGGAGCAGCCGGGAGGATCTGATCGCGCAAAGCCTTGTCCCTGATGATACCTTCCCGTTCCGTCCGCCAGAGGAGATGCCCTCGCAGGAGCCAGAGGACGAGAGCGAGGTGCCCGATGAGGACAACTGGTTCACCAATCTTCGTGAGCAGGTAGCAGAAGCTCTCTCCAGCACCGCTCCGCCGGAACCTGCGCCGCAACGCAAGCTCGCCGAAAGACAGTCTCCGGGATCGACCCTTTCCGATACCGAGCGAAACGCCTTTCGAGAAATTGCCCGGGCGCTCGGCGCCCGGTTGGAGGACGTGGCATCTCAGGACAAGACCCCGGATCAGACTGGCGGTTCCGAAGAGACCGAACCGGCTGCCGAGAGAGACGCTCCTCCCAGGCCAGCCGTGCCTCCGGTTAGCAGCGACCCCATCCTCGACCGGCTGCCGATCGGCATCCTGATCCATCGTGGTGAGCACATTGTCTTCGCCAACCGCTTCCTGCTTGATCTCACCGGTTATGAGACTGTTGAGCAGATCCGGGTCGATGGCGGCCTGGTGCATCTGTTTCGCGGCTCTCCTGCGCTCGGCGGTTCGGGTGAGGAGGACACATCTCTTGCGCTGACGACCCGCAGCGACGAGAACATCGCCGTCACATTGCGTGCCTCGCCGGCCGAATGGGATGGAGGCGAAGCGGACCTTCTGGTGATCCGCAGAGCCTCCAATGTCGATCTTCATTCGCATCCGTCACAGAACAGCCGAGTCCACGAGCTGGAGGCGATCCTCGATACGGCAACCGATGGCGTGATCGTGCTCAACGAGACGGGGCGCATCCTCTCCCTTAACCGTTCCGCCGAGGCGCTCTTCGGCTATGACGAGCGGGCAGTCGCGGGCGACGCGATCACGGTGCTGCTGGCGCCCGAGAGCCACATCGTCGCCCTTGATTACCTTGAGCGCCTGCGCTCGCCCGGTGTCGGCAGCCTGCTGAACGATGGGCGTGAGGTGCTCGGTCGGGAGCGTCAGGGCGGATCCATCCCGCTCTTCATGACCATGGGCCACCTCGGCGATGGTCCAGAGCGGCGGTTCTGCGCGGTGTTGCGCGACATCACCGCCTTCAAGAAGACCGAAGGCGAGCTGATCGGCGCCAAACATGCAGCCGAGGAAGCAAGCGCGCAGAAATCCGATCTTCTGGCCAAGATCAGCCATGAGATCCGCACGCCTTTGAACGCCATTCTGGGGTTCGCCGAAGTCATGCTCGAGGAACGCTTCGGCCCGGTCGGCAACGACCGCTACAAGGAATATCTGAAGGACGTTCACGCCTCCGGCTCCCACGTAATCAGCCTCGTGAACGATCTTCTGGATCTTGCAAAGATCGAGGCAGGGCGTCTGGAGCTTTCTTTCACCGGCGTAAGCCTGAACGACCTCGTTGCCACCTGTGTGTCCCTGCTTCAGCCGCAGGCCGCCCGTGACCGCATCGTCATGCGCATGAGCTTCGCGCCCAAGCTGCCGCCCGTCGTGGCTGACGAGCGCTCCATGCGCCAGATCGTGCTCAACCTCGTGTCGAACGCCATCAAGTTCACCGATGCGGGCGGGCAGGTGATCGTCTCCACGGCTATGACGGACCGCGGCGAAGTGGCCTTCCGGGTGCGCGACACCGGCATCGGCATGACGCCCGAGGAGGTCGAGGCTGCTCTCGAACCGTTCCGCCAACTCGCCACCTCGCGCAAGCGCGGCGGAACCGGTCTCGGCCTACCCCTCACCAAGGCGCTCGTCGAAGCGAACCGAGGTGCGCTGCAGATCTCCAGCCGGCCCAGCGAGGGAACCCTCGTCGAGGTGATCTTCCCGCCGACGCGGGTTTGGGCCGAATAGTGCGCAGCTTCGTTCTTCGGCGCGCCGCCCGCGCCGACATGGAGGCGGTCGCCCGGTTGCATCGCCACGTGCGCAAAGCCTGCCTCCCATATCTGCCCGAGCTTCACACGCCGCAGCAGGATCTGGCATTCTTCGAGCAGCACGTCTTTCCAGCCTCCACGATCTGGTTGGCCGAGGATGAGGGCCAGGTGATCGGATTTGCAGTCTTCAAGCAGGACTGGCTCGATCATCTCTATGTCGATCCGGCTTGGCACAGCCGCGGGGTGGGAACGGCCCTTCTGACGACTGTCCGGCAGGACGCGGCGGAGCTGAACCTTTGGACGTTCCAGGAGAATGGGCAGGCGCGCCGCTTCTATGAGCGCCACGGCTTCAGGGCGGTCGAGCTGACTGATGGCTCCGGAAACGAGGAACGCACCCCGGATGCGCTTTATCGCTGGACGCGCAATCAAGCCGGGTAGGGCGGTGATCCATCGCCTTCACGAGACTGACACTCGCTCGTGATCCTGTGCGATCGATCAAAGCCGCCGTGTGACTTGCGGTTATAGCCAGGCGCAATAGGTTCTGGTGGGCTGCTCCGCCCCGAGATGTCCACGAGACGAAGGATCCTCATGTCTACCTATCGCCTCGACAAGCTGCTCGCCCCACGCTCCATCGCGGTTGTCGGTGCAAGCCCGCGCCCGGGCTCCCTCGGCCTGACCTTTCTGCGCAATCTCATTGCCGGCGGGTTTGAGGGAGACATCGCGTCCGTCAACCCGCACCATGTGGAGATCGAGGGGAGAGCGTGTTTCCCGTCCCTGACCGAGCTTCCGGAGGCCCCCGACCTCGTGGTTGTCGCAGTGCCGCCGGAGAGGGTGCCCGGCGTGATCGAAGAGGCTGGGCGTGTCGGCGTGAGCGTAGCCATTATCGCGACAGCCGGGCTGGGCTATGGCGAAAGCTCCTTGAGCGAGCAGGTTCGGCTCGCGGCGCGCGCCCATGGGCTGCGCATCGTCGGACCCAACTGCATCGGCGTGCTTAGCCCCCGGGCCAAGATGAATGCGAGCTTCGCGGCCCACAGCGCCAAGCCCGGCGATCTGGCGCTCGTCTCCCAGTCGGGTGCGGTGGCGGCAGGCCTCGTCGAGTGGGCAGCGCAGAGGAATGTGGGTTTCTCGGCCATCGTATCGCTCGGCGACAAGATTGACGTCGACTTCAGCGACTGCCTCGACTTCTTCTCCGCCGACAGCGGCACGCGGGCGATCCTTCTCTACATCGAGTCCATCGACAACGCGAAGAAGTTCATGTCCGCGGCCCGTGCCGCGGCGCGCGTGAAGCCGGTGGTGGTCATCAAGGCTGGACGGCATGCGCAAGGGGCCAAAGCCGCCGCAACGCATACAGGTGCGCTGGCGGGTGCTGACGCGGTCTATGACGCAGCCTTCCGCCGGGCCGGTCTGTTGCGCGTGCTCGACCTCGACCAACTTTTTGCGGCGGCGGAGACGCTGGGCCGTCAGAAGCCTTTCCCGGGCAATCGCCTCGCCCTTCTCACCAATGGCGGCGGCATCGGCGTGCTGGCGGTGGACCGCCTCATCGATCTCGGCGGAACACTGGCCGCCATCTCGGAGACAACCCGCAATTCGCTCGATGCCATCCTGCCGCCGACTTGGTCGAAGGGGAACCCAATCGACATCATAGGCGATGCAAAGCCGGAGCGTTATGCGGGAGCGCTGGAGGCGCTGCTGGCTGATCCGGAGAACGATGCCATTCTCATCCTGAACGTGCCGACGGCCGTGGCCGGCGCTTCGGACGTGGCCTCCACTGTCGTGAACGTGGTCAAGAAGGATCGGGCGAAAGGCTACCGCCAGAAGCCGGTTTTTGCCGCCTGGATCGGGGAGGATCCGGATTCGGCCCGCGTGTTCGAGGAGGCGCGCATTCCGCATTTTGCCACGGAGGCCGATGCGGTACGCGGCTTCATGCAGCTCGTGCGCTACCGCGAGGCGCAGAACCAGCTGATGGAAACGCCCGACGACCTTCCGGGCGATTTCGCGCCGGATACGGAAGCGGCCCGCGCTATCGTCGAGCACGTGGTCGCGCAGAACCGCCGCTGGCTCGATCCCATCGAGGTGAATGCGCTGCTCAAGGCCTATGACATTCCCACTGCGCCGGTCATGCTTGCGACGACACCGGAGGAGGCCGCAGAAGCCGCACGCCCGATCATTGCGGAGGGCGGTACGGTGGCGGTCAAAATTCTCTCGCCCGACATCGTGCACAAGTCCGACATCGGCGGCGTGAAGCTCGATCTCACCACCGAGGAGGCGGTGCAAAGGGCTGCCGCCGACATCTTCGAGCGCGCGGCGCGCCTGAAGCCGGGCGCGCATGTCACGGGCGTCACGGTGCAGCCGATGGTACGCAGAACCAAGGCCCGCGAGCTGATCATGGGCATTGCCGATGATCCATCCTTCGGCCCGGTCGTGCTCTTCGGGCGCGGCGGCACGGCCGTGGAGGTCATCAACGACAAGGCACTGGCCCTGCCGCCCCTCGATTTGAAGCTCGCCCACGATCTCATCGCACGCACCCGCGTGTCGCGCCGCCTCAAGGCCTACCGCGACGTTCCGGCGGCCGACGAGGGGGTGATTGCCTTGAGCCTCGTGAAGCTCGCCCAGATGGCGGCCGACCTGCCCGAAATCCGCGAGCTCGACATCAACCCGCTGCTCGCCGACGAGACCGGCGTGATCGTGGTCGATGCCCGCGTGGCGGTTGCGCCCGAGACCCGCAAGGGCAGTGGCCATCCGCGCTTTGCTGTGCGGCCGTACCCGAAGGAATGGGAGCGCACCATCGAGCTGCGCAACGGCACAAACGCCTTCGTGCGGCCCGTGCGGCCGGAGGACGAGGACGAGTTCCGGCGCTTCTTCGAGAAGATCACGCCGGAGGACCTGCGCCTGCGCTTCTTCGCGCCCGTTCGCGACTTCAGCCACACCTTCCTGGCGCGCCTGACGCAGCTCGACTATGCCCGCGCCATCGCCTTCGTGGCGTTCGATGGGGAGACGGGCGAGATGATGGGCGCTGTGCGCCTCCATGCGGATGCGAACCACGAAACCGGGGAGTATGGCATCCTGCTCCGCTCGGACCTGAAGGGGCTCGGCCTTGGCTGGGAGCTGATGCGGCTCATGATCGAATGGGCGAAGGTGGAGGGCCTGCGCGAGGTCGAGGGGCAGGTGTTGCGCGAGAACTCCACCATGCTCGACATGTGCCGCAGCCTCGGCTTCTCGATCCGGATCGATCCGGACGATCCGGAACTGCGCCTCGTGACCCTGCCGATCGCCTCGATCGAGGAGCCGGGCAAGCTCGCAAAGTCGACCTGAAAAGCAAAAGGCCCGCCATGGAGCGGGCCTCATCCTACATCCGTACGATACGAAATCGTCAGTGGTCGTCGTCGAGCCCGCCGATATGCTTCTGGGCATAGAGCTCGATGCCGATCTGCTCGACGAGATTGATCTGGGTTTCGAGGAAGTCGATATGGCCTTCCTCGTCCGTCATCAGCTCTTCGAACAGGTTCTTCGAAACCCGGTCGCCGATGCTGTCGCAATAGGCCGCCGCCTCGCCGTAGAGGTTGCGGGCTTCGTATTCCGCCGCGAGGTCGGATTCGAGGATCTCCTGGATGTTCTGGCCGATGCGCAGGGGATCGAGCACCTGCAGGTTGGCAAAGCCTTCGAGGAAGATGATGCGCTCGATGAAGCGATCCGCGTGGTGCATCTCCTCGATGGATTCCTTGCGCCAAGTCTTCGCAAGCTCCTTGTAGCCCCAATCGTCCAGGAGCCGGTAATGCAGCCAGTACTGGTTGACCGCCGTCAGCTCGCTGCGCAGGCCGCGATTGAGATACTCGATTACCTTGGGATCACCCTTCATTCTAACCCTCTCGTCCAAACGGCGCCGATGCGCCGGACCATTCCTTAGAGGATTTATGAACTAGGGTAAAAGCCCCTTTGTTCAAAGGGTGGGTTCGGCAGCCGCTTTTTCAAGGGTCGTCGGGCAGCAGCCGCGCTGGCAGGCGGCAATAGGCTCCACGCCCGCCGCGGTCAGGGCTTGGTCCATGATGGCGCGGATCGTCCGGGCGCAGCGCCCGCAATTGGGGCTGCAGCCAAGGCAGCGATAGACCTGCGCCGGGGTGCGGGGACATTCTGGACCCGGCTTGAGGCAGGCTTTGACATCACCGTCGGAGAGGATGTTGCAGGAGCAGACGATCATTTGTTGTTCTAGTTTAGAATGACTAAAAACTACTTGCGATTTCAAAGACTTAACTGAAAAAGGAGATAGGCGCCAGCGCTATCTCCTGTGCCCAGATGTCACGGTTGGGAAAGTCGGGTCAGCCCAGGCGCTTGAACAATCCGGGATAGTCGAGCACGAAACCGTCCTCATCGACGGGCAAATCAGCAGTGAACCCGTCTTCCAGGCTCTCGAAGCGATAAAGCGAGCCTGCCTCAAGCGCGGTATAGCGCTGGTTCGAGGCAAAGACGGTCAGATCGGGCACGGTGATGTAGCAGAGGCGGATCTCCATGCTCTTGCCGGTCTCCAGACCAAGGCGCCGGATGGGGAGAGTGTTGGTGAGCGGTGTCGCCTGGACATCGATGTCAATGCAGCCCTGGAGCGCCGGCTGGTCCTTGCCGTTCTCCTGCCAGTGCCCCTGGCCATCGCTTTCAAGGTGAAGAGCGTGACCAGTAGTGGTTGTGAGGCGGACCTCCCTGGTTCGCCACAGGGCATCGAGCTTGAGGCGATAGGAGAGACCGAACTGGGTCTCATCCTCCCGGGCGATCACCACGCCGGAGATATCAAGCCCACCATCGGCGGGCCGGATGTCCACATGCTCCAGCCCCGCCTCGCAGCCGTCCCAGGCCGACCAGCGGATGGTGCGGAAGATCAGCGTCGGGATGGACATGCCGGGGCTCCAGGTCATCACAACAAGGGACTGCATTCTGCATGGAGCAAGACCTCCGAGATAGACCACTCGTTAGTCTGTCTCCCCGTCTTTCAGGGACGCGGCTTCATCGGATATTCGCATGGCTGCGGCCGTTCCATTCAAGGCAATAAACACAGACACACACAGCATAATTACAAAAGATAGGTTCGGATGGATCAGAACCTCTAAGAAGCGATCCATGATGTCCGATAGAACGTCGAAAGACGGAAAGCCTTCTGTCACGGTTATAGAGAGTATTTCCAATAACCGTGCCATGGCGGTGCTGAATGCATAAACGCTGAACAGAGTTCCTAACGTGACAAGCGAGGCTCCGACGCGAGTGGTGGTTCTCAGGTAATACTTTGAAACGATTGTTGAGCCGACTAAGAGGGAAGCTATGTAGAGGCTCGGGAGCGCGCGTGTGAAATAGCCATGGAGCTGATCCACATAAGTAGGGCCTGAGCCCCATCGCAGCAGATTGATGAACAATGAAAGCGTGACGATGCCAGCATTCATGCCGGCAAAAAGGGTCGCGATACGATAGCCTCTGTTCCGGCTCAGAAATGGAAGGCCAACGATCAGGGGGCTGACAACAACGAATCCCCCAAGCCAGTACAAATATGCCAACGGACTCTTCTCCGATTGAGAGAAGAGATATGTATTAACGTTTTGTATGTGTCAGTGCTTAGTCGCACATCAGGATCACATGCAGCCGCCTTGGTCCATGAGCACCCAGCAGCAGCGTCTGCTCGATGTCGCCTGAGCGGGACGGGCCGGTGATCCAGTTCACCGTTCTTGGCATGCTGCCCTTGCCATAGGCGAAGCGCACCCGGTTCCAGACGGATTCGTAATCGCCTGCGATGTCCTTGGCCGAGACCACGATGATGTGGTTGTCGGGCAGGAAATTGAGGGTGGAGGGGTTGTCCGCGCTTGAGACCATCGCGAGCGTACCGGACTCGGCGATGCCCCCGAAGGCATGGCTCACCGCATTGAGATCGCGGCCTTCGCTCGGCCCGTGGGCGATCTCGAGGGTGGTGTCGGACCAAGGCATGGCGTTGAGGCGCGGATCGTCGCCCATGCGCAAGCTGGCCGGAAGGTTGTGGTTGCGCAGGAAGAGCGCGATAGATTGCGGCACTTCCGATGCGGAGGCGACTTCCGTCACCGTCGCCAGCGAGGTCTCGACCATGGTCTTGAACAGGGCGATCCGCTCCTCGCCGGAAACCTGCCCGCGCTGGGGGATCACGCCCCGGGGCGAGCGCTCCAGCCGGTCGGCCACGATCTGCTGCCGGATCGTCTCGCTGCCCTTCACGCCGAGCGAGCGGCGGATGTTGCCGAAGATGTCGTCGCGGGCACTCATGCACGGGCTCCCTTGCGCTCGCGCTTCCAGCGCTGCTGGAACGTCTCGCCCTGCGGGGCAGGGAAGTCGCGGTACTTGGTCCAGCCCTTCGCCATCGGCAGCCAACTGAAGCGGCCGCGCTGGCGGCCTGCCAGAGCGAGAGCGCCCATAGCCGCGCGGGTCGCGAACCGGTAGAGAGCCGGGCGCTTGGCGAAGAAGCCCCAGAGCTGGAGGCCCGAACGCACGGTGGCGGGCGTCAGGTGCCGCTCGAACTCCCGCTCGCGCCAGTGGCGCATGAGCTTGGGCAGCGGAATGCGCACCGGACACACGCTCTCGCAGCGTCCGCAGAAGGTGGAGGCATTGGGCAGGTGACCGGCCTTGTCGACGCCGATCAGCGATGGCGTAAGCACGGCGCCCATGGGGCCGGGATAGACCCAGCCATAAGCGTGCCCGCCGACCGCGTGATACACCGGGCAATGGTTCATGCAGGCGCCGCAGCGGATGCAGCGCAGCATCTCCTCGAAAGCCGTGCCGAGCATGGACGAGCGGCCATTGTCGAGGATGATGATGTGATAGTTCTCCGGCCCGTCCGCATCCTGGCTGCGGCGGGGGCCGGTGGAGAAGGTGGTGTAGACCGACATCTCCTGGCCCGTGGCCGAGCGGGCGAGCACGCGCAGGAGCTGGCTCACATCTTCGAGCGTCGGCACGAGCTTCTCGATGGAGGCGAGCACGATATGGGTCTTCGGCAGGATCTGCGTGAGATCGCCGTTGCCCTCGTTGGTGACGATGATCGAGGTGCCGGTCTCGGCCACCAGGAAGTTGGCGCCGGTGATGCCCACATCGGCCGCGAGGAAACGCTCGCGCAGCACGGCGCGCGCTTCGGTGAGGAGTTGCACGGGCTCGGAGAGATCGCGCTTGGCATCAAGATGCGTATGGACGCGCCGGAAATCCTCCTCCACCTGGGTGGCGTTGAGATGAACGGCGGGTGCGATGATGTGGCTCGGCAGCTCGTTGCGGAGCTGAATGATGTATTCGCCGAGATCCGTCTCGACGGGCGTGATGCCGTTTGCCTCCAGGTGATGGTTGATCCCGATTTCCTCGGAGATCATGGACTTGCCCTTCGTGACCGTTTTGGCACCTGCCTCGCGGCAGATCTCTAAGATGATGTCACGGGCCTCCTGCGCATCGCGGGCGAAATGCACGTGCCCGCCGGACGCCTTCACCTTCTCCTCGTAGGCCTCGAGGTAAAGATCGAGATGCTCCAGGGTGTGGTTCTTGATGTCGCGGGCGGAGTCCCGCAGCGCCTCGAATTCCGGCAGCTTGTCGGCGGCCATCTGGCGCTTGTCGATGAAGCCCTGCTTCACGTTGCCGAGCGCCTTCTGCAGCTGAACGTCGTTCAGCGCCCGCGCGGCATTCTGCTTGAACTGGGGAGAGGTGGAATGAACGAGCATGAATGATTTCTACTTGATTGCCGCATTTTTTGCAGCACCGATTGGCGGCTCGTCGGTCATGCCAGCCAAAACCTCCGCCACATGACGCACCTGGATGGGCCTGCCGTCACGGCTCAGCTTGCCGGCCATGTTCATGAGGCAGCCGAGATCGCCAGCGAGCAAGGTCGGAGCGTGGGACTCTTCGATGTTCTTGGCCTTGGCCTCCACAATGGCCCCGGAGATGTCGCTGTACTTGACCGCGAAGGTGCCGCCGAAGCCGCAGCACACATCGCTGTCCTTCAACTCGACCAGGGTGAGGCCTTCGACGCTCGCCAGCAGCCTGCGCGGCTGGGTTTTCACACCGAGTTCGCGAAGCCCCGAGCAGGAATCGTGGTAGGTCACGGCGCCGTCGAAGGAAGCTTCGACCTTCGTGACGCCGAGCACATCGACCAGGAAGCTCGTGAGCTCATGAGTCTTGGCCGCCAGGGCATCGGCCTTGGCGCGCCAATTCGGATCCTCCTCGAAGAGTTCCGGGTAATGCGCCTTGATCATGCCGGCGCAGGAGCCGGAGGGCGCGACCACGTAGTCGTAGCCCTGGAAGGCCTCGATCAGCCGCATCGCCAGATCCCGCGTGGTGCCCCGGTCGCCCGAGTTGTACGCCGGCTGACCGCAGCAGGTCTGAACCGGTGCGTCGACAATGCAGCCGGCATCCTCGAGGAGCTTGACGGCCGCGAAGCCTACGGAGGGGCGCATCAGGTCGACGAGGCAGGTGACGAAGAGACCCACCCGGGGTTTTGCCGGGCGGGCTGGAGACGACGTGGCGCTCATTGGGTGGCCTTCTGGCCCTTCGCGTTGAACTGCTTGAGATAGGCGACGAGATCGTTGATGCGCTGCTCGTCCTTGAGGCCGGCATAGACCATCTTGGTGCCGGGGATCTTGGCGCGCGGGTTCTGGATGTATTCCCGGAAGACCGCTTCATCCCAGGTGATGCCGGAATTCTTGTTGGCCGGGGAGTAGGTGTAGCCTTCGACCGACCCGGCCGGACGCCCAAAAATACCATTCAGCACCGGTCCAACGGCGTTCTTGGCAGTCTCACCGACCTGGTGGCAGGCGCGGCACTGGGTAAACACCTTCTCGCCGGCGGCCGCGTCCTGAGCCTGGGCCTGACCGAACCCAACGAGGAGGAGGGCGGCGGATAGAACGAAGGAACGCATCAAAAACTCCTTTGCGGGACACCTGTCCCATCTTAGAGAGATTCTACATTATTGGAAAAAGCTCTCGGTGAAAGCTACCTTCTTGTTAAGGTAGACATACCGCAAGCGCAGGCGATGATCTCAAGGAGGCTTCCATGACCATTGCATTTCCCAAACCGGACGAGGCTGTTCTGGCGCGCCGGAGGGAGATCATCGAGGGGCTGGGGCGCCTTGTCGCGTCGGAGGCCCTGATCGTCTCCGAGGATGAGCGCCGGGCCTTCGAGACCGATGGCCTGACCGCCTATCGGCAGATGCCGCTTGCGGTCGTGCTGCCTTCCACGACGCAAGAGGTCTCGGCTATCATGCGCTTCTGCAACGACCATGGGGTCAAGGTGGTGCCGCGCGGGGCAGGGACCTCGCTGTGCGGCGGGGCGATCCCTCAAGCAGACGCCATCGTGCTCGGCGTCGCCAAGATGAACCGGGTGCTCGACGTCAGTTTCGAAGGCCGCACCGCGCGAGTCCAGGCCGGGATCACCAATCTCGGCATCAGCCAGGCCGTGGCCCATGAGAGCTTCTTCTATGCGCCCGACCCCTCGAGCCAGCTCGCCTGCACCATTGCCGGCAACATCGCCATGAATTCCGGCGGCGCCCATTGCCTGAAATACGGCGTGACCACCAACAACCTGCTGGGCGTTACCATGGTGCTCCTCGACGGCACGGTGGTCGAGATCGGTGGCGATCATCTCGATGCTGCCGGCTACGACATTCTCGGTCTCGTCTGCGGCTCAGAAGGCCAGCTCGGCGTGGTCACGGAAGCAGTGGTGCGAATCCTGCGTGCGGCGGAGGGCGCTCGGCCTGCGCTTTTCGGTTTCGAGAAGGCAGAGGATGCGGGCGCCTGCGTGGCGGCGATCATCGGTGCCGGCATCATTCCGGTCGCGCTCGAATACATGGACAAGCCGGCGATCCAGATCTGCGAGGCCTTCGCCCATGCAGGCTACCCCCTCGACGTGGAGGCCATGCTGATCGTCGAGGTCGAGGGCTCGGACCAGGAGATCGACGACATGCTCCGCCGCATCGTCGCCATCGCCGAGCCATTCCGGCCAAAGACCATGAAGGTTTCTCAGTCCGAGGCTGAGAGCGCGGCGATCTGGAAGGGTCGCAAATCCGCCTTCGGGGCCACGGGTCGCGTGGCCGACTACATCTGCATGGACGGCACGATTCCGACGGGGCAGCTGCCTTACGTGCTCAAGCGCATCGACGAGATCGTGAAGTCCTATGGGCTCGGCGTCGCCAACGTGTTCCATGCCGGCGACGGCAACCTGCATCCGCTTGTCATGTTCAACACCAATATTCCAGGCGAGATGGAGAAGGCGGAGAAGGCAGGCGAGGATATCCTCAAGCTCTGCGTCGAGGTCGGCGGCTGTCTCACGGGCGAACATGGTGTCGGGATCGAGAAACGCGACCTCATGACCTATCAGTTCAATCCCGTCGATCTCGAGCAGCAGATGCGCGTGCGGGGCGTATTCGATCCCGGCTGGCTCCTCAACCCGGCAAAGGTGTTTCCGCTCGAAGGAAGGTTCGCCGCGTGACCACCTATACTCCCCGCGACGAGCAGGACGCTTCCAACATCATCCGCGACGCCGCCGACAAGGGCACTCTTCTCAACGTTTCTGGCAACGGCACCAAGGCGCCGATGGGGCGGCCGAACCAGACCGATGCCTCGGTCTCATCGTCGGCGATGGCCGGCATCACGCTCTACGAGCCGGCCGAACTCGTGATCTCCGCCCGCAGCGGCACGCCGGTGCTGGAGGTCATGCGCGTTCTCGCTGCAAAAGGGCAGGAGCTGCCCTTCGAGCCGATGGATTATCGGTATCTGCTCGGCACGAAGGGCGAGCCCACCATCGGGGCCGTGGCGGCCATGAACATTTCCGGCCCACGTCGGATCATGGCGGGGGCAGCGCGTGACAGCCTCATCGGCGTGCGCTTCGTCAACGGGCGCGGCGAGGTGGTGAAGTCCGGCGGGCGCGTGATGAAGAATGTCACGGGCCTCGATCTCGTCAAGCTCATGGCGGGCTCCTGGGGGACGCTCGGCTTTCTTACCGAGGTCACCTTCAAGGTGCTCCCGAAGTCGGAGCGCATGGCGACCCTGGTCATTCGCGGCCTCGATGATAGGCAGGCCATCGAGGCCCTGTCCATGGCCCTCGGCTCGCCCTTCGATGTGACGGGCGCGGCGCATCTCCCCGACCGCGACCGGCGCGGCGGCAGCACACTGATCCGCCTCGAAGGGTTCCGGGTCTCCGTCGATTACCGCATGAACGAGCTCAAGCGCCTCCTGAAGCGCTCTCGGTTCATGGACATTCTTGAGGGCGTCGGGGCCGAGGCGCTCTGGCAGTCGGTACGGGACGCAACGATCCTGACGGACCAGGGCCAACGCGCAATCTGGCGCGTGTCCACCGCGCCAACGAAAGGCCCCGACTTCGTCGGCCAGATTGCACAGTCGCTCGACGCGCAGTGGTTCTACGACTGGGGTGGCGGGCTTCTCTGGATTTCGACGCCCATCGACGGCGATGCGGGTGCCGCCGCCATGCGCGAGGCCACTAAAGCCTTCGGCGGCCACGCCACCCTCGTGCGCGCACCGGCCGAGATTCGCTCGACCCTCGACGTGTTCGAGCCGCAATCCGACGCGCTGATGACGCTGACCCGCGGCATCAAGGCTTCTCTCGATCCGGCTGGGATTCTCAATCCAGGCCGGATGTATGCAGGGGTGTAGTCAATGCGTGCAGGAAGCGTATTGTGAAAGCGGCTTTTGGCAGAAAGTATTTTTGATCCGTCATGCAAACCAATTTCACGCCCGATCAGTTGAAAGACGCCGCCATGGCGTCCTCGGAGAAAATTCTCCGCACTTGCGTTCATTGCGGCTTCTGCACTGCGACCTGTCCGACCTACCTGCTCCTCGGCGACGAGCTCGATTCCCCACGCGGGCGCATCTACCTGATGAAGGACATGCTGGAGAGCGGCAAGCCTGCGTCACCTGAGGTGGTCAAGCACATCGACCGTTGCCTCTCATGCCTGTCCTGTATGACCACCTGTCCGTCCGGCGTGCATTACATGCACCTGGTCGATCATGCCCGAGCCTATATCGAGGCCACCTATACGCGGCCGTGGCACGACCGGCTCCTGCGCTGGGTTCTCGCCACCGTGCTGCCCTATCCGAACCGCTTCCGCTTCGCGCTTGGCGCCGCGATGCTGGCCAAGCCCTTCAAGGGTCTGGTCGGCGCGCTACCGCTGCTGGGCAGCCGCCTGCAGGCCATGATCGAGCTGGCACCGGCGCGGGTGCCGGCCCGCACGCCGTTCGATCAGCCCGGCACCTATAAGGCCCATGGGGAGCAGCGGGGCCGCGTCGCCATCCTGTCCGGCTGCGCCCAGCCCGTGCTCAAGCCCGGCTTCAACGAGGCCGCCATCCGCCTCCTCAACCGCCACGGCATCGACGTGGTCCAGCCGAAGGGGGAGGGGTGCTGCGGCGCGCTCGTCCACCATATGGGGCGAGACGAGCACAGCCACGCCTTCGCCAAGCGCAACATCGACGCCTGGGTCGCCGAGATGGATGGGGAGGGGCTAGATGCCATCGTGATCACGGCCTCCGGCTGCGGCACCACGATCAAGGATTACGGCTTCATGTTCCGGGAGGACCCGGATTATGCCGAGAAGGCGGCCCGCGTTTCCGCCATCGCCAAGGATGTCACTGAATACGTCACGTCCCTGACGCTCATGGAGCCGGTGCGCGAGACGGATCTCGTGGTGGCCTACCACTCGGCCTGCTCCATGCAGCACGGTCAGGCGATCCGCACCGAGCCGAAGACCTTGCTGAAGAAGGCAGGCTTCACCGTGAAGGACGTGCCGGAGGGTCATATCTGCTGCGGCTCGGCCGGCACCTACAACCTGCTCCAGCCCGAAATTGCCGCCCAGCTCCGGGCCCGCAAGGTCGCCAATATCGAGCGCACCAAGCCCGACCTGATCGCCACCGGCAATATCGGCTGCATGACCCAGATCGGCCAAGGCACCGGGATCCCCATCGTCCATACCGTCGAGCTTCTCGACTGGGCGACCGGTGGCCCCATGCCGGAAACCCTGGAGGAGGCGGGCTTCGGCAAGCGCTCCGATCAGGCGTTAACCATGGCGGCAGAGTGAGGCTGCTACACTCTTACGCAACGAAATTTTATTTCCAAACTGGGCCCGACTGGGTTAAAAGTTACGAAAGTATGAATTTCAGGACGTAAGGGCCGGCATCATGTCTTCGGGATGGACGTCTTTCAGGAACCGTTTTGGCAAAAAACAGGATGAGGCTGATTCTGCCCTTCTGTCGCCGCATCAGCAGGGTGGCGGGGCGGCTGCCGCCCCGGCGCTCCCGGCTCCCGCTGCGCCGGAAAAGGCTGAGCCGGCCCTTGTTCGGCCCAATGGCATGCTCGATTCCGTCGGCCAGAAGAACGAGCTGATCCGCGTTCGCTTCGCCAACATGATCGACCGGCTGGAAGAGCTCCGCAGCCTCAAGGAGGATTTTACCCTCCTGAATGAGCCGGTGACCGAACTGATCCGGCACTATCCACAGCTCCAGTCGCGGCTCCTCGAGACCGAGGCGGTTCTCAGGCAGGAAACCGAGAACGCTCAGGCCCTGCGCCGGGAGCTTGGAGATATCGGCAGCGTCCATGCCAGGACGGTGGATGACCTGAACGCCGCAGTCTCGCAGCTCCGCAAGGCCGAATCGAAGATTCGCGAGCAGGACAGCTTTGTCGAGGACCTGCGCCTGAACGTGAAGGACAAGGAGGCGATTGTCGCCGACCTTGAGAACCAACTCGCCATCGAGACCGAGCGCGCCCGCAACATCACGGAAGAGAACCAGGCCCTGCGCCTCGAAACCCAGGAGGCCGACCAGACGGTGGCCCGCGCCGAGCGGGAGCTCATCGAAACCCGCGAGCGCAACGGCCTGCTCGATCATGAGGTCAAGCGCCTGCAGAAGGTGGCCGAGGAGCAGAACTACCGTCTCTCCAGCCTTGGCAACCGCTATGGCGAGATTGAGACGCAGCTCGAATCCACCCGCCAGCGCGCCTCCGAGCTTGAGACCAAGCTCATGGCCGAGCAGGTGCTGCGCCAGCGCCTGGAAACGCAGATCGATTCCGAGCGCTCTGCCCATCAGACCGATCTCTCTTCGCTCGACATGAAGATCGAGGGCCTGACCTCGCGTCTGTCAGCCACTGACAAGATCCTGGCCCATACCCGCGACCAGCTGCGCGACAAGAACGAGGCCCTGCGCGGCGTCGAGCGCACCTTGAAAGAGACCACCATCGAGAAGAACACCGTCGACCGTCGCTTGGAGGCGACCCAGCAGGAGGTCGAGCGTCAGGTGGCCATGGTCAACGAGCTCCAGCGCTCGCGCATCGAGCTGCAGGAGCGTGTGGAGATGCTGGGCAAGGCCATCGCGGCCAAGGACTTCCAGATCGAAAGCTCCGACAACAAGGTGGCGAGCCTCTCCGAGCGCATCGACCAGCTCACCAAGCGCTTCGAGCAGGATCGCAGCACCCTCGAGGCCGCCAACCGCCGCCTCACCGAAGAGTTGCAGAACGAGAAGGCCGAGCGCTCCCTCATTCAGGGCGCCCTTGAGATCGCTCGCGAGAGTCGCACCAAGATCCAGAAGAAGTATGTGGCCCTGCGCAAGAGGACCCGCCTCGACACGCAGGAGGACGATCCGTCCCTCTTCGATGAGGAAGAGGTCGAGACCAATGTCCGGCCTCTCAAGTCGCCGGACGCTGAATAATCAGAAGCCTTGAGCCCCGCAGAGATGCGGGGCTTTTTCGTTCTGCGCCTTTCCAGTCTTGACGCGATGCCTGTGAGGCGTGACAGCATGGTTGCGCTCGGCATGTGCCGAATGCAGGCAGCCGCCGATGCTGGATGATAGGGCCCCATGAGCTTCGATCCTGCCGCCTTCCGAAGGCATGTTCTTTTGCTCCTCAGCGAGTACGCGAGAGCATTCGACCTGCCTGAGGAAAGACATGCTCTCCTGCGGCGCCAGATCGCGAATGGCGACGACATCCACTCCCGCCGCACCTTTCCCGGCCATGTCACGACATCGGCCTTCATCCTCGATGGAACTGGCGAAAAAATCCTCCTCATCCATCACCGCTCCCTCAAGCGTTGGCTGCAGCCCGGCGGGCATTACGAGGCCCGGAGGATCTGGCGATCTCCGCCCTGCGCGAAGCCGTGGAGGAGACCGGGATGGAGGGGCTTGTGATCGATCCCTGGCATCGCACGTCCGGTCTTCCCATAGACATCGACAGCCACCGCATTCCCGCCCGTCCCGAACGAGGCGAGCCCGAGCATTGGCATCACGACATCCGCTATGTGGTGAGAGCCGAGAAGGGTGCCGCCATCCGGCCCGATCTGCAGGAGGTGCATGGGGCCGAGTGGAGTGACCTCCACCAGCTGGACGCACTCGCACCGCAGGCCTTGCGGAATATGCGCAATCTCGGCCTCGTGCGCCCCTAACAAACCCGATGGCCATGCTTACATCTGTCTCCAACGTTCACTGTAAGGAGGCTTGCCATGAACGATCAGGAACGCCAGGTCATCAGCGACATCTTCCGACGGCTCGAACAGGTGGCGAACCAGCCGCGCGATCCCGAGGCCGAGCGCTTCATCGCCGAGAAGATTCGCGAGCAGCCCTATGCGCCCTACGCGATGGCCCAGGCGGTCTACGTGCAGGAGCAGGCGCTCGCCAATCTTCAGGGGGAGAACGAGCACCTGCGTGCCGAGCTCGATCAGGCAAGCCGGCGGCCGCAACAAGGTGGCTTCCTCTCCAGCATCTTCGGCGGCGGCTCCCGCCCGCCTGGTCCGGCCTACAACACTCCGCCGGCCCGTCAGGCTTCCCCTTGGGGGCACTCCCAGCCCCATCATCAGCAACAGCAATTTGGCGGCCCTCAGGGTGGCATGACGGGCGGCGCGCCCGGCCCTTGGGGCGGCGGCATGATGCAGCGCGGCGGCGGAGGCGGGTTCCTGGGAACGGCGCTTTCGACGGCGGCCGGCGTCGCCGGCGGCATGATGATCGCCAATGCCCTGACGAGCGCCTTCAGCGGCGACAACAATCCGGTGAGCGATGTGGCGTCTGCGGCCGGTCTTGGAGGCGCCGATAAGGCTACTGACGCCGGCAATTCGGGCATCACGGACTCGCTCTACCAGGATCAGGGCAACCAGGATTCCGGTCAGGACTTCGCTGATTTCGGCGGCGATGGCGGGGACGCGGGCGATTGGGCCTGATCGGCTTCAAAACACCAGGCGCGCCCACCATCGGGCGCGTGCGCTTAAATGAGCCGCTCTCTATCTGATTCCGCGATAATCAAAAGCAGATGGCCGGGCTTGAGCCCGGCCATCGTAAGATGGTGTGACTCCGCTCGCGATCAGATCACGATCACGCTCGTGCCGACCTTCACGCGGTTGTAGAGGTCGACCACATCCTCGTTGAGCATGCGGATGCAGCCCGAGGAAACAGCTTGCCCGATGGTGTGCGGCTCGTTGGTGCCGTGAATGCGATAGAGCGAGGATCCGAGATAGAGCGCACGCGCGCCGAGGGGGTTGTCGGGGCCGCCTTCCATGAACCGAGGAAGGTCGGGGCGGCGGCGGATCATCTCGGCCGGTGGACGCCAGGACGGCCATTCGCGCTTCATGGAAACGGTCTGGCGCCCGCTCCACTCAAAGCCTTCGCGGCCGACGCCGATCCCATAGCGGATGGCGCGGCCGCTGTCCTGCACGAGGTAGAGGAACTTGTTGTTGGTATCGACGACGATTGTGCCCGGGCGCTCGTTGCCGCGGTAGGACACAATCTGGCGCTGGAATTCCGGCGAGATCGCATAATCGATGCTGTTGTCGTAGCCCGTGCCGTTGCCGTAATCCTGCGGCAGGGAGGCGACGACGCTGCCGGTGGAGCGCACGTCATACGGATAGCCGGTGGTGCGCTCGCTGCGATAGACCTGGGATCGGGACGAAGGACGCGTGACGAGCGGATAATCCTCCGCGTATCCGTCCTGGGACCGAGCGTAGGGATAGTTGTCATATTCCGAGGAGATGTAGGTGTTGCCGTAGAACTGTCCGGCGCGGCCCATCGGCTGCGCCGAGACCGCAGCCGGCAGGAGGGCGGCCAAAAGCATTGCAGACCAAGGGATCCAAGCACGCATTGAAGTTTCCTGTTGCTGTTTTGCAGAGTAAACGGCAAGCGCGGCTTTTGTTTCCGCCAAGCTCGCATGAATTTAAGCGCGGAGCCCAGGATCGCTTTCCTGTCAATCCTGTGAAAAGAAGCGTGAAGCCTTCCGGAAAGTGCTGTAAGAGCCTTCGCTTCGACGGCGCTCATCCCGGACGCTGCTTTTTCACACGTCGTAACATCATGAAATTCGGTCCCGCCCTGCGGGCAGCCTCGGGCATCGCGGTCCTGTCCATCATGGACGCGGTCATCAAGGGAATGGCCGCCTTTTACCCGATCTTCCAGGTGGCTTTCCTGCGCTTCGCCTGCGGCTCCCTCATCGTGGCCGCCGTCGTGTCCATCATGCGGCCCGGCTGGCCGAGCCGCGAGACGGTGATCGCCAACGCGTTCCGGTCGGTCATCGCCGTGGTGACCGCCGTCAGCTTCTTCTATGCGCT
The DNA here is from genome assembly GCF_036314045.1 of Microvirga sp. CF3062. Lineage (NCBI taxonomy): Bacteria > Pseudomonadati > Pseudomonadota > Alphaproteobacteria > Hyphomicrobiales > Methylobacteriaceae > Microvirga > Microvirga sp. CF3062. The sequence continues at coordinate 103,306 of NZ_JAYGGN010000007.1, read as the reverse complement.
AGGTCAACTGCCCCTGGCCGAGACCCTCGTCCTGTCCTTCCTCTCGCCCATGTTCATTGCCCTCTTCGGGCTGTTGATGCTGAAGGAGCGCGTTGATATCCGGATCATCGGGGCGATCGGCATCGGGTTCGCCGGAACGCTCATCGTTGTTCTCGGGCAGACCGAGGAAGCCAATTCCGCAAGGTCCTGGACCGGAGTCGCCGCAGCGCTGACATCGGCCGTCACCTATGCACTCAGCCTTGTGCTGCTGCGCCAGCGCGCGCAGCGCGATAAGTTTCTGCACATCGTGGTCTTCCAGAATATCGGTCCGGCCATTCTCGTGGCGCCCTTCGCGCTCTTCGTCTGGCAGTCGCTCGATCTCATGCACCTGGGCTGGTTCATGCTCATGGGGCTCTTAGGCTTCATGGGCCACATGCTGATGGTCACGGCCTATGCCAAGGCCGAGGCGGCGCGGCTGGCCCCGCTCGAATACACCGCCCTGATCTGGGCCGTGCTGATTGGCTACGGGGTGTTCAGCGAAATTCCGACCTGGGCCACACTCGGCGGCGGCCTGTTGATCGTCGCGGCGGCGGCGATGACTTCGAAGCGTTAAGCCGCCTTACGGGCTGTCGCGTCGAAGATCATGCAGGTCTCGGTACCGTGCGCCAGAAGCCTGCCCTTGGCATCAAAAAGTTTGCCCTCGGAGGTCGCCAGCGTTCCTCCTCGATGGATGAGAGTGCCCTCGCAGGTCACCTTGCCCATGTTCGGCAGAATCGGCCTGACAAAGTTCAGCTTCATCTCCACCGTCGTATAGCCCTGGCCGGCAGCAAGCGTCGTGTGGACCGCGCAGGCCATGGCGCTGTCGAGGATGGCGGATGTCCAGCCGCCATGGATCGTTCCGAGCGGGTTGAAGAACGCCTCCGTCGGCTCGCCCTCGAAGATAACCCGGCCTTCGTCCACCTGGGTCATGTAGACATTGGTGGAGCGGGAGAAGGGCGGGGCCGGATGACGGCCTTCGAGCATGCTGCGCAGGAACATCAGCCCTGGCTCGGCCGTCAGAACGTCCCGCGATACGATCCCGTGAACCCGCTCAAGCATCGCTCTCTCCCATTTGTGCATATACACAGTATGGAAAAGGGCGGGATCCTGCAATGAGCATTATGGACAGTAAGAGGCCTTTCTCAGAGCCCGCATGGCCCTGCGGGCCTCATCTCCCTCCACGTCCTTGAGCCGAGCCTCTACCTGGGACTGAGCCTCTTGCCAGAGGGGGATGGCGGCTTCGAGGAGGGCTTGGCCCGCGGGGGTCAGTCTGTGCCGCAAGCCGCGTCCATCTCCGGGCATGGGTTCGACCCAGCCGTTCTGGATCAGGAGCTTCAGGTTGCGAACAAGGGTTGTGCGCTCCAGCCCCAGTCGCTCGGCCAGGACTGTTTCGGACACAGTTGTTCCATGCCCGATAGCGCCCAGGATACCGAACTGGGGCAGCTTGAGGCCTATAGGGCGCAGAGCCGCCTCGTAGGTCCGGCTCAGGAGCCGTGCCGTCATGCGTGCATGCAGAGCGAAGCAACTCCTGCCGATGGCTTCCAGGTCGGTCATGAAAAGATCATGACCCGCCCCTATACTGCGTCAAGGCCTCTTTCTGAGCCTGACCTTGAGGCAGGTGCCTTGACTCCCAATCAGCTTATGCCTATCTCGCGACCAGCGTTAGCACTCGTCAACGAACAGTGCTAACAGCCGTAAGACCAGGGTGTGGCCACAGGGGTCGCCCCAACAGTCAAAGGGGAAGTTCCATGAAGTTCCGTCCGCTGCACGACCGCGTCGTCGTCCGCCGCATCGAAGCCGAAGAGAAGACGGCCGGCGGCATCATCATCCCGGACACCGCCAAGGAAAAGCCGCAAGAGGGCGAAATCGTCGCCGTCGGCCCCGGCGCCCGTGACGAGAGCGGCAAGGTTGTCGCCCTCGACGTGAAGGCCGGCGATCGCGTGCTCTTCGGCAAGTGGTCCGGCACCGAGGTGCGTATCGATGGTCAGGATCTCCTGATCATGAAGGAATCCGACATCATGGGCGTCGTCGCGAAGTAAGTTCGCCAAAAGCCCTTTCCTGAATTTTTTGAACATACCTGGAGGCAAAGCCCATGGCTGCCAAAGACGTTAAGTTCTCCTCCGATGCCCGTGACAAGATGCTCCGTGGCGTCGATATCCTCGCCGATGCCGTGAAGGTTACCCTCGGTCCCAAGGGCCGTAACGTGGTGATCGAGAAGTCCTTCGGCGCTCCGCGCATCACCAAGGACGGCGTCACCGTCGCCAAGGAGATCGAGCTCGCCGACAGGTTCGAGAACATGGGCGCCCAGATGGTGCGCGAAGTGGCCTCGAAGACCAACGACATCGCCGGTGACGGCACCACCACGGCGACGGTTCTCGCCCAGGCCATCGTCCGCGAGGGCGCCAAGGCGGTTGCCGCCGGCATGAACCCCATGGACCTCAAGCGCGGCATTGATCTTGCCACCGCCGAGGCCGTGAAGGACATCCAGTCCCGCGCCAAGAAGGTGAAGTCCTCCGACGAGGTTGCCCAGGTCGGCACGATTTCGGCCAACGGCGACAAGGACATCGGCGAGATGATCGCCCATGCCATGCAGAAGGTCGGCAACGAGGGTGTCATCACCGTCGAGGAAGCCAAGACCGCCGAGACCGAGCTCGACGTCGTGGAAGGTATGCAGTTCGACCGCGGCTACCTCTCGCCGTACTTCATCACCAACGCTGAGAAGATGGTGGCCGAGCTTGAGGATCCCTACATCCTCATCCACGAGAAGAAGCTCTCCTCGCTGCAGCCCATGCTGCCGATCCTCGAGGCTGTCGTTCAGACCGGCAAGCCGCTGCTGATCATCGCTGAGGACGTGGAAGGCGAGGCTCTGGCCACGCTGGTGGTCAACAAGCTCCGCGGCGGCCTCAAGATCGCAGCCGTGAAGGCTCCGGGCTTCGGTGATCGCCGCAAGGCCATGCTCGAGGACATCGCCGTCCTGACCGCCGGTCAGACGATCTCGGAAGACCTCGGCATCAAGCTCGAGACCGTGCAGCTTGCGATGCTCGGCCGTGCCAAGCGCGTTCGCATCGACAAGGAAAGCACCACGATCATCGACGGCGCCGGCCAGAAGGCCGACATTGAGGCTCGCGTTTCGCAGATCAAGGCGCAGATCGAGGAGACCACCTCGGACTACGACCGTGAGAAGCTCCAGGAGCGTCTGGCCAAGCTCGCAGGCGGCGTCGCGGTGATCCGCGTCGGCGGCGCGACCGAGGTCGAGGTGAAGGAGAAGAAGGACCGCGTGGATGACGCTCTGAACGCCACCCGCGCTGCGGTGGAAGAAGGCATCGTCCCCGGCGGCGGCACGGCTCTGCTGCGCGCCAAGGTTGCGGTTGCGAAGCTCAAGACCGACAACCCGGACGTTCAGGCCGGCATCAAGATCGTGCTGCGTGCTCTTGAGGCTCCGATCCGCCAGATCGCCGAGAACGCCGGCGTCGAAGGCTCGATCGTTGTCGGCAAGATCAACGACAACACCTCGTCGGACACTTATGGCTTCAACGCCCAGACGGAAGAGTTCGTGGACATGCTCCAGGCCGGTATCGTCGATCCGGCCAAGGTGGTTCGCACCGCTCTGCAGGACGCAGCTTCGATTGCCGGCCTGCTCGTGACCACCGAGGCTATGGTTGCCGAGGCTCCCAAGCGCGACAACGGTCCGGCGATGCCGGGCGGCGGCGGCATGGGCGGCATGGGCGGCATGGACTTCTAAGAAGTCCAAGCACCACAGCCTAAGAATGAAGAAGCCCCGGATTTCTCCGGGGCTTTTTTTGTCATCTAGATCAGCTCAGATCAGCTTCATGCCGCCTTCTTCACCAAGCCTTCCGCCTCAAGCGCCTGCTGCACGGCCGGACGCGCGGCGATGCGGGCCTGGAAGGCTTGCAGGTTCGGGAAGGGCGAGATGTCGATGGCGTGGAAATTCGTCCAGTTCACCACGGTGAACAGGTAGGCGTCGGCGATGGTGAATGTGTCGCCCATCAGGAATGGCTGCGAGCCCAGCTTTTTATCGAGATAGGCGAAGCGGCTGGCCAGACGCTCCTTGGTGGCGATCTTCACGGCATCCGGCGTTGCCGGATTCCAGAGAGGGCCGAAACCCTTGTGGATCTCGGTGCTGATGAAGCCGATCCACTCGAGAAGGCGGTAACGCTCCATGGTGCCGTGGGCCGGCGCAAGGTCTGCGGCAGGCTGGCTGTCAGCCAGGTACTGGATGATGACACTGGCCTCGGTGAGCACGGAGCCTTCCTGCAGACCGAGAGCCGGAACATAGCCATTCGGGTTGATAGCGGTGTAGCTCGCGCCGGTCTCTGTGGTGCGGTTGGCGAGATCCACCTTCTCGAGGGTGAGGGCAATGCCGGCCTCGCGGGCCACGATGTGAGGTGCGAGCGAGCAGGCGCCAGGAAAATAATAAAGCTTCATGATAATCCTCGGAGGTTGGATTAGGCCGCTGCCTTGAGCGATGCCGGGGCGGGGGAGAGGGAAAACTTGCGGGAGGGCTTCAGGGCATAGGCCCCGTCACCGAGCAGTGCTTGTGCAACGGAGAGCACGATCAGGTAAAGCGGGTATTCCCAGCCGCCGCCTTGGGCCGAGAAGACCCAACCGTTGCCGATATGAACCCAGGCTGCGCCGAAGAGAACCGGTAGCAGGCCGAGAGCGACCCAGCGGCTCTGAACGCCAAGCACGAGCAGGATGCCGCCGATGAGCTCAGCCCAGAAGGTGGCATAGGCCAAGAAGGCGGGCAGGCCGAGGGATTCGAAATACTGTGCCGTGCCGGCAAGCGTGAAGGTCATCCACTTCAGCACGAGGCTGTGGGCGATAAACATGATGCCGAGAGCAACCCTGAGGAGCAGGGCTGCATAGTCGGAATTGGTAGGCTGAGCGTTTGACATTGCCAATCTCCATGCAAGTGCATATGGTTTTGATGCAGATGCATGGAACTGTCAATCTTAATGCAGTTGCATTAAAAACAGGAAAGCTTTGCCACGATGCAAGAACACGGTCCGGAGCCATCTGCCGCCGTTATCAGGGCCTGGGGGCGTCTCATCCGGGCGGAGCGCACGGTGGTGGGACGGATCGAGGCGGAGCTGAAGAGTGCCGGCTTTCCATCCCTGCACTGGTACGATGTGCTGCTCGAACTGAAGCGGGGACCGGAGGGACGGCTCACCCCGCGTGAGATCGAGGAGGCTGTGCTCTTCGAGCAGTACAACCTCTCAAGGCTGCTCGATCGCATGGAGAACGAGGGGCTGGTGCGCCGCATCCCCTTTCCGGGCGACAAGCGGCGCCAGCTGATCGAGATCACCGAGGAGGGCAAGGCCCTTCAATGGCGGATGTGGAGCGTCTATGGCGCGGCGATCAACCGTTTCATCAGCGCGAAGCTCACCGACAAGGAAGCCGGGCAATTGTCGGCTCTGCTGCTCAAGCTCATCCAGGAATGACTTGACCGCATAGCTCGACGGTTCAGCCCATTGCTAAACGATCTGCCGCGCTGCGCGTTCATGTGTATACGGCTAAGCGATAGCTGACTAAGCGAGGGTCGAGACGTGAGAGCAGGACAATCAATTGTTTCGAAAGGGTGGCAGAGCCTGCGACAGGTTCTTCTTGCGGCACAGCTGATCATCGCCTGCTTCGGCCTCTCGGTCTTATTACCGGCGCTGGCCGACACTGATCCTCGTCCGAGTTCGGCCTCAATCCGCACGCCGGATTTCGACGAGAGCGTCAGCTGGTACCAGGACAAGCTGGGTTTCCGGCTGCTCGGCAGCCAGAGCCTCGTGGCAGGACGCAAGGCGGTACTAGAGCGCAGCGGCTTCCTAATTGAGATTTCCGAGGCGGATCACATCCTGCAGCAGGAGCCTGAGGCGACGGCAGCCGTGCAGGTGACAAAGGCACCCGTCGTCAGCTTGCTCGTGCCGGATGTCGACCGCGAGGTGAGGCGCCTCGACGAGGCTGGAGTCGACATTCTCCAGCCGCCGCAGGACGAATTGAACGGATCCTACCGGACGGCGCAGATCCGCGACAACGGCCGCCACCGGATCGAACTGCGCGAGCCCCTTGATGACCCGTCGCGGTTTCACCCCATGGGCCGGTGAGACACAGGGAATATTGTCAAGCTTCCGGGAATAAGCAGCTCTGCCGCGTGTCTTACAGGTTGTGGTCAAACCTGACCTTGGAGAACATCCATGAAACAGATCCTGCGCCCTGCCACCCTGGTCGGAGCCCTCATCGCCGCATCCGTTGCTTTTGCCCAGACCGCCGCCCCCGCGAAGGTCGCCGATACGAGCAAGGGCAAGGCCCTCGTTGATGCCAAGGGCATGACGCTCTACACCTTCGATCGCGACACGGCCGGCAAGTCGGCCTGCAATGGCCAATGCGCCCAGAACTGGCCGCCGCTGATGGCCGCCGCGAATGCACCGGCCTCCGGCGAGTGGAGCGTGGTCACCCGCGACGACGGCTCCAAACAATGGGCCTACAAGGGCAAGCCGCTTTATCTCTGGGTGAAGGATACGAAGCCCGGCGAGGTCACAGGCGACGGCGTCAACAACGTCTGGCATGTGGCGATGCCCTGAGACTTGCTGAGATCGGCGGTTCATTCTTGAATGATGCCGCCATGTGAGAGCTGACCTTGGACGAGATCGCCTCCCTTCTCGAACCGCAGATCCCGGCCCTGAGGCGTTACGCCTGGGCCCTGCTGCGCGACCACGAGGCGGCGGACGATCTCGTTCAGGACACCCTGGAGCGTGCGATCAGCCGGTGGAGCCAGCGCCGCCAGGAGGGCGACCTGCGAGCCTGGCTCTTCACGATCCAGCGCAACCTGTTCCTTAACGGGATCAGGCAGCGCAAGACACGCGGGACTCAGGTGGGAGAGGAGGCCCTGAACGACATTCAGGCGCCCGGGACGAATCCCGAGAGCCATGCCGGCCTGCGCGACGTTCTCGCAGGGCTCGATGCCCTGCCAGAGGAGCAGCGTTCGCTTCTGCTGCTGGTTGGCATCGAGGACTTGTCCTACGAGCAGGCCTCAAAGGTTTTGGGGATTCCGCTCGGCACAGTGATGTCGCGCCTGAGCCGGGCGCGGGCGCGGCTGCGGGAATTCATGGAGAACGGGCGTAGCACCGCCTTAAGGAGAGTGAAGTGACGGGCGAGCGACCCATCGGAGAAGATGATCTGCAGGCTTTCGTGGACGGAAGGCTTGGCTCGTCGCGGCACGAGGCAGTCAGGGCTTATCTGGACGACCATCCTGCCCTGGCCGATCAGGTCAAGCTCGAGATCGACCTGCGCGAGGCCCTGCGCGCCCGGTTGGCCTTCAAGGCCGCGGAGCCTGTTCCCTCGCGCCTGCGGATTGCCAATCTCATGGCCGCGCAGCGCCGTCCGTCATGGGGCCGTAATGCGGCCGTTGCGGCCGCCGTGGCGGGGCTCTTCATCGGCACTGTCCTGGGAGCTGCGGGCGGGGTCTGGTGGGTCGGATCAGACCATCGGGCAGGGACAAGCGTTGCAGGCAATGCCATTGCGGCGCATCGGATCTATGTCGGCGAGCGCCTGCATCCGGTCGAGGTGCCGGCCGAGCAGGAGGCGCATCTCGTGCAATGGCTGTCCCGTCGCGTCGGCAAGCCGCTCACTGCTCCGAACCTGACGGTGCAGGGCTACCGGCTCATCGGCGGACGGCTTCTCCCGGACAGCGGCGAGGCGGCGGCTCTCTTCATGTACGAGAATGCGGGCGGCAACCGTCTCACGCTTTATGCGCGGTCGGGCGGAACCGAAGAGCAGACGTCGTTCCGCTTCGAGTCGCGCGACGATGTATCCGCGTTCTCCTGGATCGATAACGGCCTGTCCTACGTGGTCACCGCAAAAGCGGAGCGCGCGCAGCTGCTCCCCATCGCAGAGACGATCTACCGGCAGCTCGAAGCGACAAGCGACCCGGCGAAGAGCCGCCTGTAGCGCGCATTCCTGACGATCAGGCGAACACCGCCGGGTCGGGTCCCACGCGACCCGAGGCGCTGTCGAGGCGCTCGATGGCGCGCATGTCGTCCGCATCGAGGTGGAAGTCGAACACGTCGATGTTCTCGCGGATGCGCGACGGCGTCACGGATTTCGGAATGACCACGAAGCCGTTGTCGAGGTGCCAGCGCAGGATGACCTGAGCGGATGTCTTGCCGTACTTGCGGCCAATCGTGGCGAAGGTTTCATCAGCCAGGATCGTGCCCTGGCCGAGTGGGCCCCAGCATTCCGTGACGATGCCGTTCGCCTTATGGAAGGCGCTCAGCTCCTTCTGCTGGAACCGCGGATGCAGCTCGATCTGATTGACCGCAGGCGTCGCGCCGGTCTCGTCGATCACGCGCTGCAGGTGCGGCACCATGAAATTCGAGACGCCGATGGATTTCGCACGTCCGTCCTGCTGCAGCTTGATCAGCGCGCGCCAGGTGTCTCGGTATGCCTCGCTGCCCGCCACCGGCCAATGGATGAGGTAGAGATCCACATGTTCGAGCTTGAGGCGCGCCAAGCTCTCGTCGAAGGCGCGTAGGGTGCTGTCGTAGCCCTGGCGGTCGTTCCACACCTTGGTGGTGATGAAGAGCTCCTGGCGCGGGATGGGTGTCGAGCGGATCGCCTCTCCCACACCCTCCTCGTTGCCGTAGATGGAAGCCGTGTCGATCGAGCGGTAGCCTGCCTCGATAGCGCCTGCGACAGTGCTCTTGGCTTCATCGTTGGAGACCCGCCAAACACCGAAGCCCACTTGCGGCATCGCGCTTCCATCGTTCAGGCGGATTGTGGGCGTTGTCGACATCGGCTGCTCCGTTGATCGTGCGGCAGGAAGGTAGGGCCTGAGAGGCGATAAGCAAATAGCGACTGGGTAGGTGGGAGGTATGCCGCCGCGTCGGCGGATATGAAAAAGCCGGCTCCACGAGCCGGCTTTCCATCGGTGTCAAGGGTGGACGCTGCTTACCAGGAGGTCAGAACCGAGCCCTTGAACTTCTCTTCGATGAACGCCTTCACCTCGGGGGTGTGATAGGACTCGACAAGGGTCTTCACCCAGGTCTTGTTCTTGTCCTCGCTGCGCACGGCGATGATATTCACGTACGGACCCTTGGGGTTCTCACGAGCGATGGGATCCTTGACCGGATCCAGCCCGCCCGATGTCGCATAGTTGGTGTTGATGATTGCGGCGTCCACATCGGTGAGCACGCGCGGTCCCTGGGCGGCTTCGATCTCGACGAACTTGATCTTCTTTGGGTTGTCGGTCACGTCGAGCGGCGTCGGCTTGTAGCCAGTGCCTTCCTTGAGCTTGATCAAGCCTTTGTCCTGCAGAAGGATGAGGGCGCGGCCGCCATTGGTCGGATCGTTCGGAATAGAGATCGTCGCGCCGTTCGGCAGCGCGTCGAGGCTCTTGTGCTTCTTGGAGTAGATGCCGATCGGGAAGTTCACCGTAAGCGCCACGCTCTCGATCTTGTAGCCGCGGTCGGCCACCTGGTTATCGAGATAGGGCTGGTTCTGGAACGAGTTCGCTTCGATGTCGCCGCCGGCCAGGGCCGTGTTCGGCACCACGTAGTCGGAGAACTCGACGATTTTGATATCGAGGCCCTTCTTGGCGGCGATCGGCTTCACGGCTTCCAGGATCTGCGCGTGTGGACCGGGCGTCGCGGCGATGCGGACGGTCTGCGTCTGCTGCGCGAGAACCGGCAGGGCGGCGAGGGAGAAGAGGGCGGCGAGGCTTAAGTGCTTCAGGGACATCGTGTGACTCCTTGTTCGATGTTCTTGCTGGTAATCAGGCGTGGCGGATGCGCTTGTTGAGGCGACGGGCCAGGCGGTCGCCGGTGCTCTGCACCGCCTGGACGAGGACGATGAGCACGACCACGACGGCGAGCATCATCTCGGGCATGAAGCGCTGGTAGCCGTAGCGGATGCCGAGATCGCCGAGGCCGCCGCCGCCGACCGCACCCACCATGGCCGAGAAGCCGAGCAGCGAGACGATGGCGAGCGTCAGGCCGAGCACGATGCCGGGAAGGGCTTCGGGGATCAGAACTTTCAGCACGATCTGAAGCGGGGTTGCGCCGAAGGCGCGCGCTGCCTCGATGAGCCCCTGATCGACCTCGCGGATCGCGCCTTCGATAAGACGCGCGATGAACGGTGTTGCGGCAATGGTCAGCGGCACGATGGCGGCATTGGTGCCAATCGACGTGCCAGCGATCAGGCGCGTGAAGGGAATGATCGCGACCACGAGGATGATGAAGGGCGTGGAGCGCGTGGCGTTGACGATCACGCCGAGCACGCGGTTGATCCAGGGAGCGGCGAACAGCTCACCCTTGCCAGACGTGGCGAGAAAGACGCCGAGCGGCAGCCCGAAAAGGGTGGCGATCAGGGCCGAGACCGCAACCATGTAGAGGGTTTCGCCGGTGGAGGCGGCGATAAGGTTGATCATCTCAGGCGACATAGCCGAGGACCTCCGTGTCGAGACCGTGCTTCTTCAGAAAGTCGAGGGTGGTGGAAACCGATGTTTCCGGCACGCCGACGACCAGAGTGCCGAAGGGGCGTCCTGCGATCTCATCAACCGACCCGGACAGGATGTTGGCTTCGATGTTGAGATCGCGGGCGAGCCGCGCCAGCACCGGATCTGTTGCATGAGGTCCGCGGAAGCCGATGCGAATGACCGCCTGGCTGCCTGGCGTCGCCTCAGATGTGAGTCTGCTCTGTACATAGGGCGGAAGCGCACGACCGGACTCGTCGGCGAGGAACGAGCGGGTAACCTCGTGCTGCGGCCGGGTGAAGACCTCGAACACGTCGCCTTGCTCGACGATGCGGCCGCCTTCGATCACCGCGACCTCGCGGGCGATGTTGCGGATCACCGCCATCTCGTGGGTGATGAGCAGGATCGTCAGGCCAAGCTCGTCGTTGATACGTGCGAGCAGGTCGAGAATGGACCGGGTGGTCTCCGGGTCGAGGGCCGAGGTCGCCTCATCGGACAGAAGAACTTTAGGCTTGGTGGCGAGCGCGCGGGCGATGCCGACGCGCTGCTTCTGGCCGCCGGAGAGTTCGGACGGATAGCGGTTGCGCTTGTCGGAAAGGCCGACGAGGGCGAGAAGCTCCTCGACCCGTGTCCTGATCTCCGCCTTGCCAAAGCCTGCTACCTCCAGGGGTAGGGCAATGTTCTGAGCGGCCGTACGCGAGGAGAGCAGGTTGAAGTGCTGGAAGATCATGCCGATGGAGCGGCGGGCATGGCGCAGGGCCGCCTCGGGCAGGGCCGCGATATCGGCGCCGTCCACGATGATCTTGCCGGAGCTGGGTTTCTCCAGGCCATTGACGAGGCGGATCAGGGTCGACTTGCCGGCACCGGAGCGGCCGATCACACCGAGGATGGAGCCCTGCGGCACCGCGAGGTCTGTCTCGCGCAAAGCCGTCACGGGCTGACCATCGCGGCCGGGGAAGATCTTCGAGACCTTTTCCAGGCGCACGATGGGCTGGGCCGGGATCAGGCGCTGTGCCGGCGTGTCGCCGATATAGCCAAGAGGGGCGTTCATAAACTGGCCTTCGGAAATTTTCGTCTTAGGTCGGTGCGACACATGAGCCATTTTGTTCTCTATGTCAACTATTTCGTCCTTTAAAAAGGACAATCTGTTTTGAAGAACGCCTATCAGGCATTTAAGCGCCTGTTGCTGTTGTCACAAGGCTGCTATCGCTTGCCCCAAGAGGAAGTTCCTCCTTTCTTTCGCCACAAGCGCCATTGATCCGGCTGCCTTGAGTTTCTAAGAGCCGGGGCAGGGACCCTGGCAGGAGATATGTATGATCAAGGCGAGCCTCGTGCTGGCACTCTTAGGGTTGGTGGTTCTCGTGGCCTCCGTATCAGGAGCCGTCGCTGTTCCGTTCTACCTGCCTCTCTCCACCCTGGCCTTGGCCGGGGTGATCTATGTCGGGCGCGATATCCCGAAGTTCCTGCGTATCTTCCTCGTGATGCTCTCGGGCATGCATCTGGTGCTCGTCGCGCTGATCCTCGGTGCGCGGGCCGGCCTCATCACGGGCGACTACACGGGCTATGTGCCGCCCCCGTCTGCTGCTCTCGGCGCAACGGCGTTCGGCGCCATCATCTTTGGGCTCTCCTACATTCCCGTCATCCGAACCATCTGCCGCATCACCGACCGTTATCTCGAATCCCAGGCCGACAGCATCATTCGCATCCCGTTCATCGGTCTCGTGCGGGCGCGGGAAGGCACCATCGGCACCTGGATGATCGGGATCCTGATCGCGATCAACCTCGCGCAGGTGGCCCTCAATGTCCGCCTCAGCTTCTTCTCGCGAGACATGTTCAATGCGCTGGAAGTTAAGGATGCGGCCGCCTTCTGGTATCAGCTCTTCATCATCTTCACGCCTCTCGCTGCGGTCTTCGTGGCTATCGCGCTGACCGAAGTGCTGCTGCAGAACGTGCTCACCATCCGCTGGCGCGCTTATCTCAACACCTATTATGTGGGTGAGTGGCTGGGCGACGGCGCCCACTACCGGATGCAGCTTCTCGGTCGCGGTGCGGACAACCCGGACCAGCGCATCTCGGAAGACCTGCGCAAATTCGTCGAGAGCACCTATTCGCTCTCTGTGGGCCTCATGAACCAGGCCGCCACGCTGGTCTCCTTCGTGGCAATCCTCTGGACCATCTCGGCCGGCTTCACCTTCCCGGGCACGAACGTGGAGGTGCCGGGCCTTCTGGTCTGGGTCTGCGCCGGCTACGCCATTCTCGGCACCTGGATCACCCACCTGATCGGCCGGCCGCTCATCGCCCTCAACTTCGAGCAGGAGCGGGTGGAGGCGAACTACCGCTTCTCCCTGGCACGCCTGCGCGAATACACCGAGCAGGTGGCACTTCTGTCCGGCGAGCCGGCCGAACGGGAGGGCATTGCCCGGCGGTTCGGCCAGATCGTCGACAACTACATGCAGATTGTGGTCCGCCTCATCAAGCTGAACACCTTCACCTCGGCTTATTTCCAGGCGAACGTGGTGGTGCCCTATATGCTCACCGCACCCTACTACTTCATCGGCAGGATCTCGCTCGGCCAGATGCAGCAGGTGGTCGGCGCCTTCTCGCGGGTGGAATCCGCGCTCACCTATTTCATCACCATCTATACGACGCTCGCCGACTACAAGGCCGTGCTCGACCGCCTCACCACCTTCGAGGGCGCCATCGCGTCGGCTCAGCGGGTCGGCGGTGAGAGCAAGCTTGCCATCACGCAGGATTCCGGCCGCGAGCTGCGCCTGCAAAATCTGGACGTGCGCCTGCCCGACGGCAGCACTCTCCTGCATACGGACGGCCTCGCCTTCCGTCCGGGGGAGCGCACGCTCATGACTGGGCCGTCCGGATCCGGCAAGTCTACCCTGTTCCGTGCCATCGCTGGGATCTGGCCGTTCGGCGAGGGCGAGGTTCTGGTGCCGGAGGGGCAGACCATGATGCTCCTGCCGCAGCGGCCCTACATTCCCATCGGCACGCTGCGTGATGCAGTCACCTATCCGGGCAAGATCGACGCCTATACCGATGCCGACATCACGGAGGCGCTTCGGGCCGCCAGGCTCCCGCAGATCGTGGACCGCCTCGACGAGGAGCGCGCCTGGGCCCAGACCCTGTCGCTCGGCGAGCAGCAGCGCCTCGCGGTCGCCCGCGCGCTTCTGGCCAAGCCCGACTGGCTGTTCCTGGACGAAGCGACGGCTGCCCTCGACGAGCCGACCGAGGCGGAGGTCTACCGGATCATCCAGGAGAAGCTGCCGAACACGACGGTGGTCTCCATTGGCCACCGCTCGACGCTCGCGGCCTACCACGACCGGCGTATCGACATGAAGAAGACGGAGAGCGGCCTCTCCACTCCCGTCGACATGCGTCAGGCCGAGCCCGCGGAGTGACGCAGGCGCCGTTCCAAAAATAAAAGGCCGGCGTAAAGCCGGCCTTTTCTGTTCACGTCAGCTAACCCTTAGAGAGAGCGTTCGAAGCGCAACTCGCCGCCATTCTGGGTGCGGATCACCAGGTTGCGGCCCTCAATGTCCCACTTGCCCGAGGAGCGGAGCGCCACGAGGAACGCCTGCTCGATGGCCATGGCAGACTTGTCGCAGCTTTTCTTCGTCAGGGCGAAGGGGCCGACGGCGAGTGCCTGCTCGCGCAGGGGATAGGCTGCGGTGGCATAGGTGTTGCAGCCGGAAAAGCCCGTGGCGCGCATCTGGTCGTCGAGCCTGAAGCTCGGACGCTCGCCAGAGAACGGCTTGCCGTTCAGGCTGACAGCCACCCAGGATGAATTCAATGGGAAGACCTTGCCTGTCTGGCCGGGCTGCGGAACCTTGGGGTCAACCTGACGAGTCGGGCCGACCGTGCGGCCGAGGGTTGCGGCTGGTGACTGGGCATGAGCTCCCGAGACAGCGGCCAGTGCCACCAGACATGTCGCAAGTCGAAGCGCGTTCATCGGAACCTCTACAACGGAAAAACGCCCGGACCATAAGGGGCCTTGGGCTTTGAGGCAACGCCCTAGCGCATCGTGCGGAAAAGTGGCCACGGTTTTCCGCATGAATCGATGCGCTCATTAAGAAGAAGTATCGGAGTAGATCCCAAAAGTGGTGTCCACTTTTGGGTCCGATACTCTCGTGATGTTGTCCTATCGCGGCGTGATGAAATGCACCTAACCAATTCGCCGCAGAAGGCGCTCGGTGAGAGCATTGGTGGGACGGAACAGATAGTCGAAGGCGCGGACGGAGATGTCCTGGGCGCCGAGGCTCTGCAAGGCCGTCACGATGTCGAACACGGTCGCGGCGCGGCAATGGAGCACGATCTCGCGCCCCAGAGCATGGCCATAGGGGAGGGCTGCGCCATGCTCCCTCGCCAGCGGCAAAAGGGCCGAGGCTTTCGCCGGATCGAGGCACGCCCGAACCTCGCGGCTCGTGCGCGCTTCCTCTTCGGCAGCGATGCGCGTCAGCAGGGCGGTGGCGGCAGCCTTGGCCCGGTCCGTCCAGGGCGCGCGGGTGGAGGCGACGATATTAGCCTCGGAGCGCAGCATCACGCCATCGTCGAGGATTTTCAGGGCGTTGGCCGCAAGCGTGGCCCCGGTCGTGGTGATGTCCACGATCAGTTCCGCCGAGCCCGCGCTCGGCGCGCCTTCCGTCGCACCCAGGCTCTCGACGATCCGGTAGTCGGACACGCCCTTCTCGGCGAAGAACTGGCGGGTGAGATTCACGTATTTCGTGGCAACCCGCATCTTGGTGCCGTGGCGGGCTCGGATGTCGGCCGCCACCTCGTCGAGGTCGGCCATGTTGCGCACGTCGATCCATGCCTGCGGCACGGCCACGACCACGTTGGCGTGGCCAAAGCCGAGCGGGGTCAGCAGTTGGACTGCCGCATCCGCATCCGGGATCTGCTCGCGGATCAGATCCTCGCCGGTGATGCCGAGATGGGCCGTGCCTGAGCTAAGCTGACTCACGATCTCGGAGGCCGACAGGAACGCAACCTCCACGTCAGGCACGCCCTTGAGCGTGCCGCGATAATCGCGTGCGCCGCGGGTCTGGGTGAAGACCAGTCCGGCGCGAGCAAAGAACGCAGCCGCGTTCTCCTGCAGACGTCCCTTCGAAGGAACGGCCAGGATAAGGGGATAATCGGTCATCAGAGCCTCCCCACGATGCGGTCGAGCCAGAAGGAGCAGCCGACCGCCGGGATCGGCGCTTCGGCACCGAGATGCTCCAGGAGACGGTCGTAGCGACCGCCGCCGACAACCGGCTTGCCGTCGCTGCGGCGCGGGTCCTGCACCTCGAAGATGAAGCCCGTGTAGTAGTCGAGATTGCGCGCGAAGGTGGCGGCAAACGAGAAGCTGCGAACGTCGAGGCCCCGCGCGGCCATGAAGCCGGTGCGCTCCTCGAACAGGGTCAGGGCCGGGCCGATATCGAGGCCCGCGTCCCTGGCCAGGGCTCTAACCGAATGAGCCGCCTCATCCGGATCGCCGGTAATCGTGAGATAGCGCTCCAGCACCTGCCTGGCTTCGTCCGGCAGGCCGGTGCGGTTTGCGGCGCGCGCCAGGAATCGCTCGGCGATCTCGCCCGCGCTGCGCCCGCCGACCCGGGCGATGCCTGCAATCGACAGAATATCTTCCACGAAGGCTTTCGCCGCCTGGGGGGCTTGGCCCTCGATGGCGGCGAGAAGGCCGGCGTGCTCTTGGCTGCCCGGACCCTCGGGCTCGGCAAGGCTCGCGAGTCCCTGGCCCGACACGATGGCGCGGATCACGCGCCGCTTGGCGGCGGGTGCAACCCCGAGGGCGTCGATGAGGGCATGGAGAAGGCCCATGTCGCCGAGCTTCACGACAGGGGAGAGGGTCTCAAGCCGGGCGAGGCCCTCCAGGGCAAGCGACAGGATTTCCGCATCGACCGCCGACACATCCGTCCGGCCGATGGACTCGAGCCCCGCCTGCAGGAATTCGCCGCTCTCATGGGGGCGCATGCGGAAGACCGGGCCGCCATAGGAATAGCCCAGGGGCTCGGCGCCGCGCTGTGCGAGATGCTGGAGGCAGACGGGAATGGTGTATTCCGGCCGCAGGCACAGCTCCGTGCCGACCGCATCCTGCGTCACGAACATGCGCCGCCGGATATCCTCGCCCGACAGGTCGATGAACACGTCCGCAGGCTGGAGCACCGGCGGCTCGACACGCGCATAGCCCTCGCGCTCGAACAGCGCGATCAGCGCAACAATGGCATCCGTCTCCGTCACTGGCCTTGCCCAATCCTGAATTCAGGCATGCTCTCTAGCAATGCCGGGGCACGAAGGCGATTGTTTTCGGCCAGAAGGGTGAACGGGAGGGGCAGGGTCATAAAAACGCGAATGGCCGGGACGAGCCCGGCCATGGCGCTAGAAAATGGTAGGAGGCCGATAAACTCAGCGCTTTTCGGCCGCGCCGCTTTTCTCGCTCTTGGCCTTCGTCGTCTTGCGCTTGCTGTGATCGCTGGAGCGGTTGACGTATTTGACCTTCTTGGGTTCTGCCTTGCCCTTTTCCGAGCCATCCTCTTCGCCCATGAGGCTCGGCGGCAAGAAATGACGGGCTGCTTCCGTCACGACGCCGGCGACGGCGCCGGCGGCGGTCTGGGTCAGGTCGGCGGTCTGGGAGCCCGCGTCGGCGACAGCTGCGCCGGCCTTCTTGGCCGTCCGCGTTCTGGTCAGGGCAGCGGCGGCGGCTCCCGCAGCGGCAATCAGGGCATCGGCCAGGATCTCGCGCCCGAGGCTGGAATTGACCAGCTCCATGAGGCCCGACTTCTTGGCGGATTTCGCCAGCTTCGTGCCGGTGCTCTTGCCGGTGCCCTTCTTCGCTTTACTAGTGCTCTTCTTGTCCTTCGGCATCATCATCTCCTGATGGTCAAGCTTCCGAGACAACCCCGAGCCAAGCACAGGGGTTCCCGAACGGCCAAGGTTATCCGAAATGGCGGGCCAGAACCTCCCGCACGGCCTCGATCAGCTTGCTCTCGGCGACCGAGAACTGCGCCGGACGGGCGGCTTTCCACTCCTCGTTGGAAGCAATGGCCTTAGCCGCCTTGGCGCCCTCGATCAGGTCCTTGATCTCGACCTCGCCGCGCTCGCGCTCGTTCGAGCCCTGGATGACCACGCAGGGGCTCTGCCGGCGGTCGGCATACTTCATCTGCGCCTTCATGCCCGAGGAGCCGAGATAGAGCTCGGCCCGGATGCCTGCCTGGCGCAACGTCGAGACCATGCGCTGGTAGGCGGCGACCTGGTCCTTGTCCATGACGAGCACCACCACCGGACCGGGCTTTGCGGCGCCCGACACGATGGGGCTTTTGACCATCTGCAGGGCCGAGAGCAGGCGCGAGACGCCGATGGAAAAGCCGGTGGCCGGAACGGGCTCTGAGCGGAAGCGGCCCACGAGGCCGTCATAGCGCCCGCCGCCGCCGACCGAGCCGAAGCGGACGGGCCGCCCGTCCTCGTCCTGCACCTGGAAGGTCAGTTCGGCCTCATAGACGGGGCCGGTGTAGTATTCGAGGCCGCGGACGACGGAGGGGTCGATGGTCACACGAGCCTCGTACCCGGATGAGGCCACGAGGGAGGCAATCTCCGAAAGCTCGTCCGCGCCTTCCAGACCTCGGGCGGAAGAGCCTACAACCTTGCGCAGATTTTCGACCGTCGCCGCATTGTCCGCGCCTTTCGCGGCAGTGAAGGCCAGGACGCGTTCGATAGCATCGGGCTCAAGGCCTGCGCCTTTCGTGAAGTCGCCGCTCTCGTCCTTGCGACCGCCACCCAGGAGCTGGCTCACGCCCTCAGGCCCGAGGCGGTCGAGCTTGTCGATGGCGCGCAGCACGGTGAGACGCTGGCCTGCCTTGTCCTCGCCGCCAAGGCCGATGGCCTCGAGCACGCCGTCCAGAACCTTGCGGTTGTTGATCTTGATGATGAAGTCGCCACGCTTGAGGCCAAGCCGCTCCATCGTATCGGCGGCCATCATGCAGATTTCCGCATCCGCCGCGACGGAGGCCGCGCCCACCGTGTCGGCGTCGAACTGCATGAACTGGCGGAAGCGGCCGGGGCCCGGCTTCTCGTTGCGGAACACCCAGCCGGCCCGGTAGCTGCGATAGGGCTTGGGCAGGGCATCGAAATTCTCGGCCACGTATCGGGCCAGCGGCGCTGTCAGGTCGTAGCGGAGCGACAGCCACTGCTCGTCATCGTCCTGGAACGAGAACACACCCTCGTTCGGTCGGTCCTGGTCGGGAAGGAACTTGCCGAGGGAGTCGGTGTACTCGACGAAGGGCGTCTCGACACCCTCGAAGCCGTAGAGCTCATAGGACTCGCGGATCGCCGCGAGCATGCGCTCGGTGGCGGCAAGGTCGGCGGGAGTGCGGTCGGCAAAGCCGCGCGGCGCGCGAGCCTTGATTTTGTCGGCCTTGGACATGGATTTTTACAGCAGCCGTTGGAATGGAAAAACGTGCTGCGGTCCTACTCCCTGCGTCGGTAAGGGGCAAGGGTTTCGCCAAACACGTCATCCTGGACGAAGCGCAGCGGAGATCCGGGATCGCTGGACGAGGGTGGCTCCCTTCACCTCTCCTTGTGGGAGAGGTCGCGCCGGAGGCGCGGGTGAGGGGTTAGTGTCCTCTCCTGATGAACCTGTAACCCCTCATCCCAACCCTTTCCCTCAGGGAGAGGGAGTGCGCTCTATCCTGCACCCGATCCCGGATCGGGTGCGCCGTCCGGGATGACGCTTGTCATGGGTGGTTTAAGCCACCGCTCTGATCACCTTGGTGAGCTTCTCGACGATCTCGCCGATCTGCTCTTCCGTAATGACCAGAGGCGGAGATAGGGCAATAGTATCGCCCGTGACGCGCATCATGATGCCGTGTTCCTGGAAGCCGCGGTCTATGGCCTCGAAGGCGCGGGCGCCGACCGCATCCGGGCGCGAGGCGAGATCGATGGCGGCCACGATGCCGATGGTGCGGATGTCGAGTACGTTCGGCAGGTTCTTGAGGCCGTGGATCGCATCGGCCCAGACCGGCTCCATGGTCTTTGCCCGCTCGAACAGCTTCTCGTCCCGATAGATGTCCTGAGCGGCAAGGGCAGCCGCACAAGCGAGCGGGTGACCGGAATAGGTATAGCCGTGGAACAGCTCGATCATGTGCTCCGGCCCCTTCATGAAGGTGTCGTAGAGCCCCTGGCGCACCATCACGCCGCCCATCGGCACGGCGCCGGAATTTACGCCTTTGGCGAAGGTGATCATGTCCGGGATGACGCCGTAGCGCTCGGCGGCAAAAGCCGTGCCGAGGCGCCCGAAGCCGGTGATGACCTCGTCGAAGATCAGCAGGATGCCGTGCTTGTCGCAGATCTCGCGCAGACGCTTGAGATAGCCCTTAGGCGGCGCCAGCACACCAGTGGAGCCGGCCATCGGCTCAACGATTACGGCAGCAATCGTCGAGGCGTCGTGCAGCGCCACGATGCGGTCGAGCTCGTCCGCGAGATGTGCGCCCCATTCGGGCTCGCCGCGGGAGAACGCCTGCTGTTCCCGATTGTAGGTGTGGGGCAGGTGGTCGACGCCGGCGAGGAGCGAACCGAAGAACTGGCGGTTCTTGACGATGCCGCCGACCGAGATACCGCCGAAGCCGACGCCGTGATAGCCGCGCTCGCGGCCGATCAGGCGCGTCTTGCTGCCCTGGCCCTTGGCGTTCCAGTAGGCGAGGGCGACTTTGAGGGCCGTGTCCACTGCCTCGGAGCCCGAGTTGCAGAAGAACACGTGGTTCAGGTCGCCGGGTGCGAGCTGGGCAAGGCGCGACGCGAGGGCGAAGCCGCCCGCATGGCCGAACTGGAACGCAGGCGAATAGTCGAGCTCCTCGGCCTGTGCCTGGATGGCCTGGGTGATCTCATCCCGGTTGTGACCCGCGTTACAGCACCAGAGGCCGGCAGCGCCGTCGATCACTTCACGGCCCTCGGGCGTGTAGTAGTACATGCCCTTCGCGCGGGCGATCATGCGCGGGCGCTGCTTGAAGGAGCGGTTTGCCGTGAACGGAAGCCACCAAGCCTCTAGGTCGTTGGGTGCGAGGGAGTCGTTGGCGGCTCTGGAAATCTGGGCGGTCATGGCTAATCCCCGGAAATGACTGGCCGGGAGCCTAGCAGCCGTTTCCGGACGCAGCAAAAGGATCTTTGCGCCAAGCCATGAGCAGGGCGCAACCCTTGAGCTACATCGTCATGCCGGTCGCCTCATAGCCGGCGGCATTGAGTGCCTGGGCCACTTCGAGAGTCTGCGCCGTGGTGACCACGTGCACGCGTCCATGATCCAGGTCCACCTCGACCTTGGCGCCGGGATCCAGCCGCTGGATCGCCTTGGTGACCGAGTTGACGCAGCCCTGGCAGGTCATTCCCTCAACCTGCATGAGCAGGTCCTTGCGAGGCTCTTCCATCGATACGCCCTTTCCAAACTGTCTGACAGACACTGACCGAGCAACGCGCGGTTGCGCAAAAATGTCCATTGCGGGAATACGAAACTTGCCTCGCGATTCGCCTTGATTCACATTCGGTTAAGACACTGATTCGGCACCTGCGCCGAGCCAGGGGAGCGGGGGCACCCATGGTCACCAACAAGAAAATGAATCCGGTCCTGAAGGGCCGGAAAGCGGTTTTGCTCGCCTTCACGCCGGCCTTTCTGACAGCATCCGCCGCGGCCTATGTGCCGATGGAGGCGGGCCTCGTCATGCCGGTCTTTGCCGTTCTGATCACCATGGTGATCGGCGTTCTTCTCATCCTCCGGCAGCAGGCGGGAAGCCCTGCCGCTCCGCTCGTGCTGAGCCCTGGCAGGGGAGCGGGGCAGGGCCCGGCGGGACTTCTGCGTGATCTCGCCAAAGCTGCGGATGTGCCGGAGAGTGCCGTGCAGGCTGTTCCGACGCTGCGCGGCAGGCCTGCCCTGACGCTTGTGGCCGGATCAGTCATCAACCCTGAAAAGTTTCCCGAACCATCCCTGCTGCCTTGCATCCGCAGGCTCTCGGCCGACGAGACGAGCCGGATCAGGCTTGTCACCCAGGCTTTCGAGGCGGACCGGATCGAGCTGCACCTGCAGCCCATCGTGTCGCTGCCACAGCGCAAGATCCGCTTCTATGAGGTTCTGGCGCGGCTGCGCCTGGCGGACGGGACCCTGCTGGCGCCAGTGGAGTTCCTGCCCATCCTGGAATGCTCCGGCCGTGCTTCCGATTTCGACCGGCGCATCCTGATCCGCGCCATGGCAGTCGCCCGCCACCTCATGGCCCGCGGCAGCGAGGCCATTGTGGGGGTGAACCTGTCGGCCCATTCCATCGTCGAGCCGGGCTTCCTGTGGTCGCTCGCCGGCCTGCTGGATTCCTCACCCGAAATCCTCGGCAGGATCGTCCTGGAACTGCCCCAGCACAGCTGGCGCCACGTCGATGCCGATCTCAAGGGCGCGCTGGCGACCCTGCGGGAGCGCGGCGTGCCGTTCTCCCTCGACCGCGCGGCCGATCTCCGGTTCGACCCGAAAACGCTGGCCGATCTCGGCATCCGCTTCATGAAGCTGCCGGCCGGCCTGTTGATCAAGGCCGCCGAGCAGGCGGATGGGCGCTATGCGGGACCTGAACTCGACGTGCGGGATTTCGCCTCGGCGTTGCGCCGCCAGGGCATCCGGCTGATCGCCGAGCGGGTGGACCAGGATGAGATGGTGCCAACTCTCGAAGATCTCGGTATTCCCGTCGCGCAGGGCTTCGCCTTCGCGGCGCCGCGTCCGGTCAAGCCGGAGATCGCGGGTGAGCAGGATCTGCCGCGCCCCTTCGGCCTGGAGGATGCGCCGACCCGTCTGCGGCGTACCGGTTGACTAGGGACTATGCCCGCTTCCATGACACAGCCGGGTTGAAAAATTATCGTTATGTTGTATCGATAAGCTGAGCGGTGGGCATTGCTGGGATAGCCAATGCCTCACGAACATTCTCGACAAGGGGATACAATGTCAGCCAGCACTCAGGTCAATTCTTTCAAACTCTTCCATCAAACCAGCATCGTAGGCTGGCTACACCGTGTCACCAGCGCTCTGATCCTCCTAATGGGCATCGGCCATGTCGCTGCAACGCCCGCCATGCTTCAAAACCAGACATGGGCCAGAACGCTCGATGGCCTTTATTTTGGCGGCGCTGGTCTGGCGGTCGTCTTCATCGCGCAAATGAACCTCCTGCTGGCTTTCGGCAGCTTGACTGGGAGGTGGGCTCGCCTGAGTTTGCACGCGGCAAACTTGGTCTATCTAGGGTTTGTTGCCGCTCTGCTCTCTGTGGAACTGTCTCCACCCATCATCGTCGCGACATGCTTAGCATTGTTGACAACAATCTCCGCATTTATTGCAACTCGCGAACAGGCTTGAGATCGGTCTGAGCGGTCTGTGTGATAGGCCGGCTCTACCAGGGCAATAGAGTTGACTTGAGCGGCTCAAGGGCCTACGCGCCCCGGTCTACCAGATGTGAGACCCTATGACCGCCTTGCCCCGTCCCCTTCACGTCGAAGGGCTGCAGCCTCTCGCCGAAAGCTACGATCTCATCCTCTGCGATGTCTGGGGCGTGCTGCACAATGGCGTCAAAGCCTATGAGGCCGCGAGCGATGCGCTCACGCGCTTCCGCGCCAAGGGCGGCCGGGTGGTGCTCGTCTCCAACGCCCCGCGCCCCGGCGCCTCGGTGGGAACGCAGCTCGACGGGTTCCAGGTGCCCCGCTCGGCCTATGACGCCATCGTCACCTCGGGCGACCTGACCCGGCTCGCCATCCAGGAGCGCATCGACAAGGTGGTGCACCACATCGGCCCGCCCCGCGACATGCCGATCTACAACGGGATCGACGTGCGCTTCGGCTCCATTGAAGAGGCGGATTACGTGGTCTGCTCCGGCTTCGACAACGACGAGGAGGAGACGGTCGAGGATTACCGCCCGCAACTCGAGGCCATGCGGCGGCGCAACCTGCTCATGGTCTGCGCCAATCCCGATCTCGTCGTCGAGCGTGGCCACATGATCCTGCCCTGCGCGGGCACCATTGCGCTCGCCTACGAGGAGATGGGTGGCGAGGTCTTTTATGCGGGAAAGCCCCATCGCCCGGTCTACGAGCAGGCTCTTGCCGTGGCATCCGACCTGGCCGGCCATCCGACCCCGAAGGAGAGGGTGCTGGCCGTCGGCGACGCGATCCGCACCGATATAGCCGGCGCCATCGGCTTCGGCATCGACGCCCTGATGATCGCCCGCGGCATCCACGCGGAGGAGCTTGGGCTTCACGAAGGTGATCTGGTTTCAGATCACGTGCAGGATTGGGTGGACCGGCAGCCTGTCCGGCCAACTGCTTTTACCGAAGTGCTGTCCTGGTAGGGCAAACGCCGGCAGCTCTTGACCCCTGGATCGGTTTTCGACAGGGTCGCGCGGCACTGACCAGTCCCAGATGAGTTCCGAGGTTCTCCCCTGATGCCTACTTCCTTCGCGATCTGCCGCGATGGCGAGCCTGTGCCCGAGAGCCTCAAGGGAGCCGTCGCGGCCATCGGCAATTTTGATGGGGTTCATCGCGGGCACCGGCACCTACTGACCATGGCCCTGAACACCGGACGGCCCGCTGCCATCGTCACCTTCGAGCCGCATCCGCGCACATTCTTCCAGCCCGACAGCCCGCTGTTTCGCCTGACGCCTGAGCCTGTGAAGCTGGCGATCTTCGCGCGGCTCGGCCTCGCGGGCGTCTTCCAGAGGCGCTTCGACGGATCGCTTGCGGCCCTCACGGCTGCGGGCTTCGTGGAGCTGCTGGCAAAGGACCTGGGATTGTCGGGAGTCGTGATCGGCCACGACTTCCATTTCGGCCGCGGCCGCGAGGGCAACCCGGACCGCATGATGGAGCTGTGCCGGGAGCAAGGGCTCGACTGCATCATAGCGCCTGCCATCGTCGAGGGCACGGAGCCGGTCTCCTCCAGCGCCATCAGGGCGGCCCTGGAATCAGGCGACATTGCCACGGCCAACCGGCTCCTCGGCTATCGCTGGTTCGTCCGTTCCGAGGTCCGCCATGGCGACAAGCGCGGGCGTGTCCTTGGCTATCCGACGGCCAATATGCGTCTGCCCGACGATTGCCGCCTGCGGCACGGCATCTATGCGGTGCGGGCATCGGTCGCCGGCACTCTGGTCGATGCCGTCGCCAGCTTCGGCCGCCGCCCGACCTTCGACAGCGGAGCGCCGCTCCTTGAGGTGCACCTCTTTGATTATTCAGGTGATCTCTACGGGCATGTCCTGGACGTGGAGTTCATCGGTTGGATTCGCGGCGAGGAGCGCTTCGATGGAATCGAGGCGCTGATCGCCCAGATGGACCGGGACTCGGTCGAGGCAAAGCGGATGCTGGCTGAAGACCGGATAGCCTCGATGATCGTCTAATCAGCTTGGGGTCATCCCGGACGGCGCAAGCCGATCCGGGATCGCGTGCAGGATAAAGCGCTTGTTTCCTTCCCCCTTGTGGGGAGGGGCTAGGGGTGGGGGTGCTGGCGCCTGACCTGTATAGGCTATCGCTCACACCCCCACCTCCATCTCCTCCCCACAAGGGAGAGGAGGGCCGGTTGAGCCACACTCGTCTTGCGATCCCGGATCTGCGCTGCGCTCCGTCCGGGATGACGATTCTTCACAAGGCCGGCTTCATCGCCTGCGCGGCCATGGCGTAGCCGCCCATAGCGCCGTCGACGAAATGGATGTGGTCGGCTCTGGTGGGCGAGGGGACGAAGCAGGTCATGAGCGCCGCCTCCTGCCGGTGCAGGCCGTGGCGGGCGATGCCCTGCCGTTCCGCTTCCTGCAGAAGGACCTCGAGCCGGTCGGCCAGGGCGGGCGTGCAGTCGAGCGTCATCCGCAGGCCATCGTCGAACTTGCGAAAGTCCGTGTTCTCGACGAGTTGGTGGCGGTACCGGGTGGGATCGAAGCCGCCGAACGAGCGGCCTGTCCGGAAGATCATGAACGCGGCCAGGCGCCCGGCTGCGAGCTGCAGCACGGGCCACAGGTGAAATCCGCCTGTTCTCACGGTTTTAGCCTCGATTCCAAAACCTTGGAACGGAGATGCAAGCGGAGGCCCCCGGTCCGACATCGGGCGACCTGCTTCCTGACCTTCCGCCAGGACGAGCACCTTGTTGACGAGAGTGTTGAAAGCCTCGGGATCTGTGGTTGCGGTGGGGAGGATGATCAGGGAGAGGATGACGCCGCGCTCCGGCGTGATCTCGTCGAAGCGGCAGCTCAGGCCGGTCAGGTCCGGCAGGGTGCCCGATGGAGCCGGTGGAATGGCGAAGACGCCTCCCTTCATCTGCCGCTCGGCGTAGGCCAGGCCGCCGCCCGCGAACATGGCATAGAACACGTCCGGTGAGGCGGAAAACCGGGCGATACGCACGTCGTGACCTTGTGCCCTGATGTCTGACACCGGCACGAGGGCGATGCGCAGTTCGAAGCCGAAGGCATCCCGCACCCAGGCTGCGACGGCGCTCAGCGCCTCCCGGGCGAGATCGGATTGAGAGGCCGGTAGCGCGAAGCTCGCGCCGTCGCCCCCGAATACGAAGGGAAATTCGCTCGTGCCGAGCTTGTTCGCCACCGCCGCGATGACGGCGGCGGCAGCCGTGTTGACCTCCTTATAGCGTCCCGACTGGATCGCCGCAGTGGAGCGGACGATGTCGCTGAGGCCGAGCACCCAATCGTCCGGAACGGGCATGTAGCGTCCGGGATCGGTCAGGTCGGAGAAATGATCGAAGACCGGCAGGCGGGCGTAGAAATCGCCGCCCATCCTGCTCTCCATGTCCTGCCGGCTCGCCTCCATGGGGAGGCCCTAGCCCACCGACTCACCCTCGGGCGCGCCGCGACCCAGGTCGTCCGGCAGCGGATCGCCGTCGGCCACGAAGCGCATCGAGACCGAATTCATGCAGTAGCGCTCGCCGGTCGGGGGAGGGCCGTCGTTGAAGACGTGACCCAGGTGGCCCTCGCAGCGGGCGCAGCGGATCTCCGTGCGGACCATGCCGTAGCTGGAGTCGCGCACGAAGGCGACGTGATCGCGGTCGATGGGATCGAAGAAGCTTGGCCAGCCGGTGCCGGATTCGAACTTGGTGCCGGCATTGAACAGGGGCAGGCCGCAGAGGCGGCAGCAATAGGTGCCCTTGTCCTTGGCCTCGTTGAAGATGCCGCAGAAGGGCCGCTCCGTGCCATGCTCCAGGAGAACGCGGCGCTCCTCGTCGTCGAGGTTGTTCACGAGAGCGCGGAACTGCTCAGGCGCCGGCGGCGTGAGGTCGAAGCCTGCACGGGAACGCCGGTCGGCCGTGGTGGTCGAGTCTGCCATGGTTTGATCCTTCCTGCCGTAGCCTGTCGGAGAGAGTGTAATGCTGGGTTCCGCTCATAAATAGGGACCCGCTCCCGGAATCACCACGCTTTATTATCCGGCCCGGCGCTGTTAAAAGGCTCCCTATGCCCATGGTTTCTCAGGCCCTGCCGGCGGCCCGGATAGGCGCGGCGCGAATTATCGGCCCGGCTTTCGCATGACCTGCGAAGGTCCGGGATCCTAGCCGTTCGTCCCTGAGATAAGCCCGATGCGCCCGTCTGTACCCGGGCCACACAGACCTGATTGACCGTTATGACCGATAAGCCTGAAAGCGCTGCCCGCGACTATTCCGAAACCCTGTTCCTGCCCCAGACCGAGTTCCCGATGCGGGCCGGCCTGCCGCAGCGGGAGCCGCTGCTCCTGCAGCGTTGGAACGAGAACCGGCTCTACGAGCGCCTGCGCGAGGTCCAGAAGGGCCGTCCGCGTTTCGTGCTTCATGACGGGCCTCCCTATGCCAACGGCAACATCCATATCGGCCACGCCCTCAACAAGATCCTGAAGGATCTCGTCGTCCGCTCGCAGGGCATGCTGGGCTTCGATTCCAACTACGTGCCCGGCTGGGACTGCCACGGCCTGCCGATCGAATGGAAGATCGAGGAGGAGTACCGCGCCAAGGGCAAGAACAAGGACGACGTGGACATCGTCGAGTTCCGCCGCGAGTGCCGGGCCTTTGCCGAGAAGTGGATCGACGTGCAGCGCGAGGAGTTCAAGCGCCTCGGCGTCGAGGGCGACTGGACGAACCCGTACCAGACCATGTCCTTTGACGCGGAAGCGCAGATCGCCCGCGAGATCATCAAGTTTGCGGTAAGCGACCAGCTCTATCGCGGCTCGAAGCCCGTGATGTGGTCCGCTGTCGAGAAGACCGCTCTGGCCGAGGCCGAGGTCGAGTATCACGAGAAGACCTCCACGACGATCTGGGTGAAGTTCAAGATCACCAATACGCTGGACGGCGATCTCGACGGCGCCTCGGTTGTGATCTGGACGACGACTCCCTGGACGATTCCGGCCAACCGCGCCATCGCCTATGGCGAGAACATCGCCTACGGCCTCTACACGGTGACGGAAGCGGCCGACGACAACTGGGCCAAGGTGGGCGACCGGTTCGTCATCGCCGACAAACTCGCGGCCGATGTCTTCGCTGCTGCACGGGTCGCAGGGTTTGAGCGCGTCAAGGACGTGCTGCCGGTGATGCTCGAGCGCTGCGCGCATCCGTTCCGCGGGTTGGAGGGCGCGAACGGCTACTGGGATTTTGGTGTGCCGGTGCTGCCAGCCGACTACGTCACCGACGACGCAGGCACGGGTTTCGTTCACACGGCTCCCGGCCACGGCGCTGACGACTACAACACGTATGTGAAGCATCGCGACGTATTCGCGGCCTGCGGCACACGGGAGGTGCCGCATACGGTGTCGCCGGATTCGTCCTACTTCCCCGACGTGCCGTTCTTCGCGGGCGAGCGCATCTACGACGATAAGGGCAAGGATGCGGGCGCTAACGAAGCCGTCATCAAGAAGCTCGTCGAGGTCGGTGCGCTGATTGCGCGTGGCCGCCTCAAGCACCAGTATCCCCATTCCTGGCGCTCGAAGGGCCCGCTGATCTTCCGCAACACGCCGCAATGGTTCATCTCCATGGACAAGCCGCTCGATGACAAGGGCGATACGCTCCGTCAGCGCGCGCTCCATGGCATCAAGACCGTCGAGTGGGTGCCGGAAAGCGGCGAGAACCGCATTAACGGCATGATCGAGAACCGTCCTGACTGGGTGGTGTCGCGCCAGCGCGCCTGGGGCGTGCCGATTGCGGTCTTCGTGAAGAAGGGAAGCAACGAGATCCTCAAGGATGAACGCGTCAACAACGCCATCGCCGAGGCCTTCGAACAGGAGGGCGCCGACGCGTGGTATGCGGATGACGGTTCGCGCTTCCTCAAGCCCTTCGGCTACGATTTGAACGATTTCGACAAGGTCAACGACATCCTCGACGTGTGGTTCGATTCAGGCTGCACGCATGCCTTCGCGCTGGAGAAGCGCGAGGACCTGAGGGTGACACGCAAGGTCGATGGCGGCCCCGATCAGGTCATGTACCTGGAAGGCTCCGACCAGCATCGCGGCTGGTTCCATTCGTCGCTCTTAGAGAGCTGCGGCACACGCGGCCGCGCGCCCTATGACATCGTGTTGACCCACGGTTTCGTTCTGGACGAGAAGGGCCAGAAGATGTCGAAGTCGCTCGGCAATGTGGTCGCCCCGCAGAAGGTGATCCAGGATTCGGGCGCCGACATCCTGCGCCTGTGGGTGGCGGCATCCGACTACTCGGACGACCTGCGCATCGGCCCGGAGATCCTGAAGACCTTTGTCGAGACCTATCGCAAGCTGCGTAACACGATCCGCTGGATGCTGGGCTCGCTGGCGCATTTCCGCGAGGCCGACAAGGTCGCTTTCAACGAGATGCCGGAGCTGGAGCGTTTCGTGCTGCACCGTCTCGCTGAACTCGACGGCGAGATGCGCGAAGCCTACAGCACCTTCGATTACAAGCGGGTGATCGCGCTCCTCAACTCGTTCATGACTACGGACCTGTCGGCATTCTATTTCGACATCCGCAAGGACGCGCTCTATTGCGATCCGATCTCGAGCAAGGTGCGCAAGAGCGCGCTCACCGTGATCGACCAGACCTTCCGCCGCGTGGCGACTTGGATCGCGCCGATCCTGGCCTTCACGGCCGAGGAGGCGTGGCTTGAGCGCTATCCGGAGGCCGAGTCGGTGCATCTCGAAACCTTCCCTGACGTGCCGGCGGAGTGGCGCGACGAGGCGCTCGCCGAGCGCTGGTCGAAGGTGCGCCGCGTGCGCCGTGTCGTCACGGGTGCGCTCGAGATCGAGCGTGCGCAGAAGCGCATCGGTGCGAGCCTTGAAGCCGCTCCCGTGGTTCACATCGCGGATGAAAGCCTGTTCAAGGCCGTGCAGGGTCTCGACCTTGCCGAGATCTCCATCACGTCCGGCATCCAGGTGGTGCAGGGCGAGGGGCCAGCCGAGGCCTTCCGCCTCGAGGATGTGAAGGGCGTGGCCGTTGTGCCCGCCCTCGCTCAAGGCCGCAAATGCGCCCGGTCGTGGAAAGTCACCCCGGAGGTGGGCACGGATGCCGATTACCCGGATGTGACACCTCGCGACGCTGCGGCCCTGCGGGAGTGGGACCAGCTCAAGGCGGCAGCGGAATGAGCAAGCCAAACGAGACCGGCGCGCCGCTTCCCGACGCAGGAACGACCTCTCAGGCTGGCCCGCAGCGCCCTGGCGCTGCGACGCGTCCGCGCAGCTCGAGGAGTTCCGGCAAGAGCCGCACGGCTCGCAAAAGCCTCTCAACTGCTGCGATCCTCGGCTTTTCCGCCGCCCTGATCACACTCATCCTCGATCAGGCGACAAAGCTCTACACCCTGTTCGTCTATGACCTGCCGGTGAAGGAGCCCGCAGAGATCGCGCCCTTCATTAACCTGATCGTGGTCTGGAATCGCGGCATCTCCTATGGGCTGTTCCAGCAGAACTCGGAGCTCGGCCGCTGGGCATTGGTCGTCATATCGATCCTTGCCTCCATCGGCTTAAGCGTCTGGATCCACCGCACCTCGGCCAAGCTCCTGGCCACATCCCTCGGCCTGATTGTCGGCGGGGCCATCGGCAACGTCATCGACCGGATCGCCTATGGGGCCGTGTTCGACTTCATCCAGTTCCACATCGGCACATGGTCCTGGTACGTGTTCAATGTGGCCGATGCCGCCATCGTTGCGGGGGTGATCGGTTTGCTTTATGACTCCTTCGTCCTGGAAGGGCGCCGAGCGAAGAAATGATATTTTGGAGCGCCCGGCTGCCATATGTTCGCCAGAATGAGCGATCAGGCCTTCCAGCCACAACGAGAAACCAATGGTGGGTGCCATGAAGGGAATGAAAATCGTAGGGTGCGCGGGGGCTCTGGCGCTTCTGGTCGCCGCTACCGGCGCTTCGGCGCAGGAGGGCGAGGCCGTCAAGAGCCTGCTCGGCAGCATCGGCATCATTCCCAAGGAGAAGGACCCCATCGTTTACAACGAGCGTGCTCCTCTCGTGCTCCCGCCGAGCATGAATCTGCCCGCTCCCGCGCAGGGCGGCGGTGCCGAGGCGCGTAACGGCAACTGGCCGAAGGACCCTGACGTCGCAGCCCGCCGCAAGGCAGCGGCCGAGGCCCGGACCCCTTGGACCAGCTCCGAAGCCTACAAGCTCAATGAAGGCCGCCGCCTCTCCATCGAAGAGATGCGAGCCGGCCGCAACCCGAACAACATCGCCACGACGGCCCCCGTCCGCTCCGGCGCGCAGGCCGATATGAGCCGCATGACTCCGGACGAGCTGCGCTCCTACGCGACGTCGGACGATGACGTGAAACTTCAGGGTGACGGGTTGGAGCGCCGCTACCTCAGCGATCCTCCGGCAACGCTCCTTAAGGCCCAGGGGGGCGGCAGGCTCAAGGCCTCGGCCGATCCGATGGTCAACGGCGATCCTGAAGGCCCTCAGGCCTTCATCCGCCAGCAGCAAGAGCGTCGGCGGCAATAGCCATTCTCTCTTCTCTCTTTTTCAGGCGAACGGGGCTCCCCCGCTTCGCCTGAAAACGTTATGGGGTCCTGAAAGGCCAAGTTCGGTTCGCCTCCCGGTGCGAACCGCCTCCCCACCGGAAAGTTTCGCGGCCTCGCTTGCGTACCCCCCCAATTTGACTATTCCCGTAGGTCTGATCCTGCGAAACGATTTGATGTCGCCAAGGTTGAAACGTCATGGACACTGCCTCTAAGCCCATTCTTCGCGCCGACGCCGCTTCCTTCGGGCGGACGGAAGGCAGTGGCCCGAACCTGTCCTCCTTCACCCTGGACAACGGTCTCGATGTGGTAGTCATCCCCGATCATCGCGTTCCCGTGGTCACGCACATGATCTGGTATCGCAACGGTTCGGCGGACGATCCGATCGGCCAGTCGGGCATTGCGCACTTCCTCGAGCACCTGATGTTCAAGGGCACGGAGAAGCACCCGGCCGGTGAGTTCTCCAAGGTCGTGTCCGGCCTCGGCGGCCAGGAGAATGCGTTCACGTCCTTCGATTACACAGCCTATTTCCAGCGCGTTGCCCGCGAGAACCTCAAGACCATGATGGAGTTCGAGGCCGACCGCATGACGAACCTCCTCCTGGAGGAGGCCGTCATCGCTCCGGAGCGGGACGTGGTGCTGGAAGAGCGCCGCATGCGTGTCGAGACCGATCCTTCGGCGCAACTGTCCGAGGCCATGGCCGCCTCGCTCTTCGTGCATCATCCTTACGGCATTCCGATCATCGGTTGGATGCACGAAATCGAGACCCTCAACCGCGAGCACGCCCTCGACTATTACCGCCGCTTCTACACGCCCGAGAACGGCATCCTCGTGGTTGCCGGTGACGTGACCGAGGACGAGGTGCGGCGCCTCGCCGACACCACCTATGGCCGCATCGCGCCGCAGGGCAAGCGGCCGACCCGCGTGCGTCCGCGCGAGCCGGAGCCGGTGGCAGCACGCCACATCACCGTGGCGGATCCCAAGGTCGAGCAGCCGACGATGCAGCGGCTCTATCTCGTGCCGTCCTGCCGCACCGCATCCCAGCGCGACTGCTATTCGCTCGAACTGCTTGCCGAGGTCATCGGCGGCGGGCCGACCTCGTATCTCTATCGCAAGCTCGTCATGGAGCGCGGCATCGCGGTCAACGCGGGCGCCTGGTACATGTCCTCCGCCATGGAGGACACCCGTTTCTGCGTCTATGCGGTTCCGTCTGAGGGCGTGTCGCTGCAGGCGCTGGAAGAGGCTGTGGATCAGGTGCTCAAGACGATCCCGTCTGAGGCTCTGGATGGGGATTCCATCGAGCGTGCCAAGACGCGCCTTGTGGCGGAGACGATCTATTCCACCGACAGCCAGTCCTCGCTCGCCCGCATCTACGGTTCGGCGCTCGCCATCGGCGAGACCATCGAGGAGGTGCGGCGTTGGCCGGTCGAGATCGAGACTGTTCTCAAGGGCGACCTGGCCTCAGCCGCCGAGCGCTATCTCATCCCCCGCCGTTCCGTGACGGGCTACCTGCAGAAGTCGGCTTCTTGAGCGGCCTGCCCCAGAATTTGAGGTCACAATGACAGCTTCTGTCGAAACCCTGTCTTCGTCTCCGACCCAGGTGAAGGCGCTCACCTCGGCCGGCGGTGTCGAGGTCTGGCACGTCGAATCCGACGTGGTGCCGCTGATTGCCGTGTCGTTCATTTTTGAGGGCGGTTCGGCGCATGATCCTGAGACTAAGCCGGGCGTGGCGCAGATGCTGGCGCGGCTGCTCGACGAGGGTGCCGGCGAGTACGATTCCGACGCGTTCCAGGAGCGCTTGGCGGCGCGTGCCATCGAGCTGTCCTTCAATGCCGGCAACGACGCGCTCGGCGGCTCCCTGAAGACACTGGTCAAGCATGCGGACGAGGCTTTCGAGCTGCTGCGCTTGGCTCTCGCCGAGCCGCGTTTCGATCAGGATTCCATCGAGCGCGTGCGCGCCCAGACGATTGCCGGCCTGAAATACCAGCAGAACGATCCCGGTGTGATGGCGACCCGCCGTTTCTTCGAGGAAGGTTTTGCGGGGCATCCCTACGGTCGCCCGACCTCCGGTACGCCAGAGAGCGTCGCGGCGATCACGCGGGACGATCTCGTGGCCATGCATCGGGCGATCATCGCCCGCGGCCGCGTCAAGATCGCGGTCGTGGGCGCCATCGGGGCCGACAATCTGTCAGCGCTGCTCGACCGGGTGTTCGGCTCCCTGCCCGAAGCGAAGCCTCTCGGAATCATCGAGCCCGCGACGCTGCAGAAGATCGGCTCGCGCATCGTGGTCGATCTCGACGTGCCGCAATCGGTCATCCGTTTCGGCATGAACGGCATCGCCTGGAGCGACCCAGGCTTCATTCCTGCCTATGTGCTCAACCATATCCTCGGCGGCGGCGCCTTCACGTCCCGCCTGTTTCAGGAAGTGCGCGAGAAGCGCGGCCTTGCCTACAGCGTCGGCACATCGCTGGTGAGTTACCGCTCCGCCGCCATGACCTGGGGCTATACGGCCACCAAGAACGAGCGTGTTGTCGAGGCCCTCGATGTCATCACCGGCGAGATGGAAAAGCTCACGAGTGAAGGTCCGTCCGACGAGGAACTGCAGAAGGCGAAGGACTATCTCATCGGCTCTTATGCGCTCGGCTTCGACACCTCGACAAAGATCGCCCATACGCTGGCCCAGATCGCCTTCGAGGGCCTCGGCATCGACTATATCGGCCGCCGCAATGCCCTTGTCGGTGCGGTGACCCAGGCCGATATCCGCAAGGCTGCCGAGCGCATCTTCGGCGATGGCCAGATGCTGACGGTGATTGCGGGACGACCGACCGGGGTGTGAGTTCGTCCTGATGGCCGGGCATGCGTTGGGCTTATCAGGCAGAATAGCGAGCGGGTCTGCCCCTTGTGCAGTGGGCATTCCGGCTTAGCCCTAGCCGTGCTCCCCTCCGTGCCCTAATCTTGCGCTCCAACTTGCACCGAGTCGGAGTACGCCTATGCCTTTGCAGCAATCGATCGATCTTGCCCTGGATGCCACTATCGGGGAGGGCGGTCTGCCGCAGGCGGCGCTGGACGAGGCGCTCGCGCTCGTAGGCCAAGCCATGAAGCGGCTTGCGGAGGACGATTCCTCAGGGCGACTGCCGCTGCTCCATATGCCTCGGACCACGGACGACTTGGCGAGCATCCGCGAGGCGGCGACCTTCCTGCGCGACGATGCCACCGATGTGGTGTTCCTCGGCACGGGCGGATCGAGCCTCGGCGGCCAGACCCTGGCACAGCTGAGGGATTATGCGGTGCCGGGTGCCGGGCGCTTCACCGAGAGCCCGCGGGTCCACTTCCTCGACAATCTCGACCCCATCACCTTCGATCGGGTGCTGCACAAGCTGCCGCTCTCCTCGACCAAGTTCGTGTCGATCTCGAAATCCGGCGGCACGGGCGAGACCCTGATGCAGACGATCGCCGTGCTCACGGCCTTGGACAAGGCAGGCTTGAGCGCCCACCCGAAGGACGTGTTCCTCGGCCTCTCCGAGCCGCGGAAGCAGGGCGTCCGAAATGCGCTGCGCGATCTGCTGGAGCCCGAAGGCGTGCGGTTTCTCGAACATCACACCGGCATCGGCGGGCGCTACTCGGTGCTCACCAATGTGGGCCTCTTGCCGGCAGCCGTGCTCGGCCTCGATATCGCAGCCATCCGCCAGGGTGCCGCGGATGCCTATGAGCCTTTCCGCAATGGAGCTGCGGCCAAGGACGCCCCGGCCGCGCTCGGTGCGGCTCTCAACGTTGCCATGGCCCGCGACGGCAAGGGCATCACCGTGGCCATGGGCTATGCGGATCGGCTCGAGCGCTTCACCCGCTGGTGGGTTCAGCTCTGGGCCGAGAGCATCGGCAAGGATGGCCACGGCACTCAGCCGGTGGCCGCCATCGGGCCGGTGGACCAGCACAGCCAGCTTCAGCTCTATCTTGCTGGCCCCAACGACAAGCTCTTCACCGTCATGACCACGGGCGTTGCGGGCAAGGGGCCGCTCATGGACGAGAGGCTCGCCAAGCGGGCCGGCGAGCCGGGATTCGGCGGCAAGCATATCGGTGACCTCGTGGCCGCGCAGGGGCGCGCCACCGCCGATACGCTGGCCCGCAACGGCCGCCCGACCCGCCAGATCCACATCGAGAAGCTCGATGAGCGCGCGGTGGGCGAACTCCTCATGCACTTCATGCTGGAGACGATTCTGGCCGGCTATGCACTCGGCGTCGATCCGTTCGACCAGCCGGCTGTGGAGGAGGGCAAGATCCTGGCGAAGCAATACCTGTCGCAAGGATAGTTGCCCCTCGTCAACGGGACGGGAGAGCAGGGGAACAAGGGCGTGCGTTCTGGTTTTCGGCGCCCTCAGTCCTTATCTTCCCGTTATTGAATCTGAAAGTTGAATGCCCTCATGCACGTCCGCCGCCTCGATCCCATCCTCGTCGACCGCATCGCTGCGGGCGAGGTCGTCGAGCGCCCGGCGGCGGCCGTGAAGGAGCTGATCGAGAACGCGGTCGATGCGAATGCTACCTCCATCGAGATTGCCGTGGAGGCAGGCGGGCGCCGCCTGATCCGCATCGTCGACGATGGCCGGGGCATGACGCCCGAGGATCTGGAGCTTGCGGTCGAACGGCACGCTACGTCCAAGCTGCCGGACGGCGACCTGTTCGCCATCAACACGCTAGGCTTCCGCGGCGAGGCCCTGCCGTCCATCGGCGCAGTGGCGCGGCTCGCCATCGTGTCCCGGACAGTTGAGGCCGAGACCGGCAGCGCCATCGTGGTGGAGGCGGGCGTGAAAAGTCCGGTGCGGCCCGCACCCGCGCCGAAAGGCACCCGGGTCGAGGTGACGGACCTGTTTTCCGCCACGCCCGCGCGCCTGAAATTCCTCAAGAGCGACCGCTCGGAGGCGCAGGCTGTGGCCGAGATCGTCAAGCGGTTGGCCATCGCGCATCCCACTATCCGCTTCACCTTGTCGGGCGAGCACATCACGGCGTTCACCTATCCGCCCGAGGAGCCAGGCGAGCACGGTTTCCTGCGCCGCCTCTCGCGTGTGCTGGGGCCTGAGTTTCACGAGAACGCCATGGCCATCGGCGTTGAGCGGGAAGGCGTGCGGCTCGCCGGTTTCGCGAGCCTGCCCACCTTCCATCGCGGCACCGGAACTTCCATCCATTTCGTGGTCAACGGGCGGCCCGTGCGCGACAAGCTGCTGCTCGGAGCGGTGCGTGGCGCCTATGCGGATGTGATGGCGTCCGACCGGCACCCGGTGCTTGCCATCATGATCGATCTCGATCCGCGTGCCGTCGACGTAAACGTGCATCCGGCCAAGACGGAGGTGCGCTTCCGCGATCCGAATTTCGTGCGCGGTTTCGTGGTGGCGGCCCTGAAGGAAGCGATCACCCGCTACGCCTTTCGTGCTTCCTCGACGGGCGGTACGCGCACGCTGGAGAGCCTGCGCCCGCAAGGCGCAATGTCAATGCGTCCGGCCTATCCGCACCGCACCCATGCGATCCGCCCCACTGGCGCTTTCGCCAATTGGCAGGCACCGCTCGATTCTCCCGAACCATCCTACACAGCGAGTCACGGCCTTGCAGAGAGGCAGGCGAGCCTGCCCGATCTCGCTGCGCCCTCTGCCGATAGCCGCGCGACGCTGCACGAGGTGGAGCCCCAATCGGAGGAGTCGCCGCTCGGTGCTGCACGGGCACAGCTGCATGGCACCTACATCGTGGCGCAGACGCAGGACGGCATCGTCATCGTCGACCAGCATGCGGCGCATGAGCGCCTCGTCTATGAGCGCCTGAAGCGCGAGCGCACCTCGTCCGGCATCGCCCGGCAATTGCTGCTCATCCCCGAGGTGGTCGATCTCGATCCGGTGGATGCGGACCGGGTGCTTGCGGAGGCCGCTTCGCTTGAGGGTCTCGGCCTCGTGGTCGAGCCGTTCGGTCACGGCGCGCTTCTCGTGCGCGAGGTGCCATCCGCCTTGGCGGGCGGGCGCATCAAGGCACTGGTGCAGGACGTGGCCGATGCGCTCGCCGAATGGGGGCAGGGCGCTTCAAGTCCGCTTGAGGAGCGGCTCGATGCGGTTCTCTCGCGCATGTCCTGCCACGGCTCGATCCGCGCTGGGCGGCGGCTGCGGCCTGAGGAAATGAACGCTCTGTTGCGCGAGATGGAGGCGACGCCGATGTCGGGCCAGTGCAACCACGGGCGGCCGACCTACGTTGAGCTCAAGTTGAGCGACATCGAGCGCCTGTTCGGACGGCGCTGACGCGTGCCTGTCTGAGCGCTTCGCTTGTAGAAGCGCGCGAGTGAAGTCAGATGCTGGTCTGCCAGAGCTTGAGGTTCTTGCGCGCCGGTTTAGCCGCAAGATGGGCCGGCATGGCAGCCTGATCCAGGCAATCCTCAAAGGTGAGCGTCCGCGGCACTTCCGCGATCACAACGGCATCGGCCTCGTCTGAGCTGAAAGCGATCCCGGCGAAAGCACCTCTGCGCCAGCACACCCGCGCCCGGCGGACCTGCAGGTCGTGGGCTGCGATGAACAGCTCGAAGGTCTCAGGGAGATCCATCTGCGGCTTCAGGGCAATCCTGGCGCCGCCGGTCGAGATGTCCCGCACCATGCAGGGGATCATCGCGTCAGGCCCCAGCAGGATCTGCGCCGGATGATGGGCGGGAAAGCGCCTGGCGTGCCGGCGGTTGTCGGAGGCAGTGACGGGGACCATGGAAGCGACCTGGGACAAATGGCCAATGAAGCTTTGCATTAACCATTTGTTAACCGGCTTCTCAAGTCCCTCGAAAGAGGTATCCCCGAAGAGACTGGGGATTGCGCGTCCCGTCTTAGCGAGAAGGACCCGTCCGCTCAGCGGAAGCCGCCCAGATGTTCAGGTTGCCCTCGCCGGCGAAGCGGTCGATCTCGGCGAGTTCATTGGGCGTGAACGACAGGTTCTTGAGTGCGCCGACGCAGTCGACGACCTGCTCGGGGCGGCTCGCGCCGATGAGCGCCGAGGTGACGCGTCCGTCGCGCAGCACCCAGGCGAGCGCCATTTGCGCCAGAGTCTGCCCGCGCTGATCGGCAATGCCGTTGAGGCCGCGAATGCGGACCAGATTGTCCTCACTGAGAAAGCTCGTGCGCAGGGACTTGCCTTGCGCGGCGCGGCTCTCGTCGGGAATGCCGTTCAGGTATTTCGTGGTCAGCATGCCCTGCGCCAGCGGCGAGAACACGATGGAGCCCATGCCGACATCATCGAGGGTGTCGAGCAGTCTGTCCTCCTCGATCCAGCGGTTGAGCATGGAATAGCTCGGCTGGTGGATGATGCACGGGGTCTTGAGCTCGCGCAGGATCGCAACCGCCTCGCGGGTGCGCTGGCTGTTGTAGGACGAGAGGCCGACATAGAGCGCCTTGCCCTGCCGGACCGCCGAGTCCAGCGCCAGCATGGTCTCTTCGAGCGGCGTCTCCGGGTCGAAGCGGTGGGAGTAGAAGATGTCCACATAATCGAGCCCCATCCGCTTGAGGCTCTGGTCGAGGCTGGAGAGCACATATTTGCGGCTGCCCCATTCGCCATAGGGGCCGGGCCACATGCGGTAGCCCGCCTTGGTGGAGATCACCAGCTCGTCGCGCAGGCCATGGAACTCGCTGCGCAGGATCTCGCCGAACAGGGTTTCGGCAGAGCCCGGGGGAGGGCCGTAATTGTTGGCGAGGTCGAAATGCGTGATGCCGAGATCGAAGGCCGTGCGGCAGATCTCCCGCGCGGTCGCAGTGGATTTGTCCTCACCGAAATTGTGCCAGAGCCCCAGCGATATCGCCGGCAGCAAGAGCCCGCTGTGTCCGCACCGGTTGTAGATCATTTCATCATAGCGATTTTCAGCGGGCAGATAGGCCATCGATCTCTCCAGCGCAGCAACAGGGCAGAAGACTTACATAGCGCGCTTGGCGCGCCTTCAACAATGCGAGCTTAGCGTTCATTATATCTAGAAGCGCGTGACGACGCTGATCCCGAGCCCTTCGAACCGGTCCATCGCCATCAGGGCGGCGGGCGCCTCATCCAGGCTCAGATGTTTGCCGACGAGCTTTTGCGGCGCGAGCCTGCCGGTACGGATCATGTTCATCATGTCCTGATAGCGGAAGGCCTGCATGCCGTGGCTGCCGTAGATCTCCAGCTCATGCGCAATCACTTGAGCCATCGGCACGGATGCGCGAGCGTGATCGCCCACCATTAGACCAACCTGCACGTGACGCCCGCGGCGGCGCAGGTTGGCGATGGAGTTGAAGCAGGTCGTTGGGCTGCCCAGGGCGTCGATGGAGACATGAGCTCCGCCCCTGGTGATCTCCTTGACCGCGCCGATGACATCCGTGCTTTCACGCGCATTCACGGTCGCCACAGCGCCCATTCCACGCGCGAAGGCGAGCTTCCCATCGGTCACATCAACGGCGATCACGTTCGCCCCCATGGCGCTTGCAATCATGATCGCCGAGAGCCCAACTCCGCCGCAGCCGTGAACGGCAACCCATTCGCCGGGTTTCACCCGGCCTTGGTCGACGATGGCGCGAAACGACGTGACAAACCGGCAGCCGAGGCTAGCGGCTGTCGCAAAATCAAGCTCCTCCGGCAGCGCCACAAGGTTCGTGCCCGCGTAGTCGACGGCCACATATTCGGCGAACGATCCCCAGGCCGTGAAGCCCGGCTGGAACTGCTGCTCGCAAACTTGATGGTTGCCGGAGTTGCACTCGTGGCAGTGCCCACATCCCCCGACGAACGGCACGGTGACACGGTCGCCCTTCTTCCAGCGCGTCACCTGCTTTCCGGTGCTGAGAACGGTACCCGCCAACTCGTGCCCCGGCACATGCGGCAGCACCACGTCAGGGTCATGCCCCATCCAGCCATGCCAGTCGCTCCGGCACAGGCCCGTTGCCTCGACCTTGATCACGACACCCTCAGCCGAAGGCGCGGGATCCGGCACATTCTGCACGCGGGGCGGCTGGCCGAACCGCTCGAAGAGAACCGCTTTCATGATGAGCCCTTCCTTCGCGACGAGTGAAGAGGCGGTATAGCGGTCGGAGCAGGGGAGGGCAAATGCTCACCCTGTCGTTCAGGTGGGCTCTTCCATCGCCATTGTCATCCCCGCGAAGGCGGGGATCCATAATTACGACATCTGAAGAAGAGGCGATCCGCGCCCCGGATATTCCTGCACCGTTAGCGGTTATGGATCCCGGGCACCGCTGCGCGGTCCCGGGATGACAGCACGCGACATGCGCGGGCCATCGATCCCAATCAGATCACGTAGAAATCGTAGAAGTAGATCTTGAGGTTCTTGTTGAGCGTGGCGATCTTGATCTGCGCGGCCGAGCCCGTGCCGTCCTTGTCGT
This sequence comes from Microvirga sp. CF3062, assembly GCF_036314045.1. Lineage (NCBI taxonomy): Bacteria > Pseudomonadati > Pseudomonadota > Alphaproteobacteria > Hyphomicrobiales > Methylobacteriaceae > Microvirga > Microvirga sp. CF3062. Next base: position 62,528 of record NZ_JAYGGN010000007.1, on the reverse strand, counting down.
AGTAGAGCGCGCCGGTGTCTTTGTCGTAGATGATCCGGTCTTCCCGATCCAGCGCCGCCTTGCTCTTTACGAACATGTCCGACTTGAACTTCACGCCCTTGACCGAATCCTTGCCGAGTTTGGTGAAGATCTTGTTCTCCAGCTGGATGGAATCGTACTTCGAGTTGAAGTCGTAGATGCGGTCAACGTTCTTGGTGTTGCTCAGCTTGGTGTCGAACACGAATACATCCTTGCCCGTGCCGGTGCCGCCATAGAGCTTGTCGTTGCCCAGGCCGCCGTAGAGCTTGTCGGAACCAGCATCGCCCTTGAGCGTGTCATTGCCGGAGGAGGCTTTCAGCACATCGTTGCCGCTTAGGCCTCTGAGGGTGTTCTTGCCTGCGTGACCGATGATTTCGTTGGCGATGTTCGAGCCGGTGAGATTGGCTGTTTGCTTCGTGGAGACGCCCGAGAGCTTGAGCAATTCGATCTGTGCATCGGCTTTCAACGCATAGCTCCTGCCGGCGATCACCGTATCACGGCCTTCATTGGCGGCTTCCTCGACAACATCTCCTGCTTTGATGGTGTAAGTGTCGTCACCGCCGCGTGCGCTAAGCGTCGCGGAGCCGTTGCCGATGAGGGTGTCGGCAAAGCCGGAGCCGATTACGCCTTCGATGCTGATGAAGGTGTCGCCATCCGGGTTTGTGGCAGTGGAAAGGTTGACCGTGACGCCCGAGGCCGCGCTGGCATAGGACGCGAAATCGAAGCCGTTGCCGCCGTTCAGAATGTTGCGACCTGTGCCACCGTCAAGGACATCGTTGCCGCCATCACCCCGCAGGATGTCATCGCCCGCGCCTCCCGCAAGTGAGTCATCAAAGGCGGTGCCAATATATTGGTCGTTGCGGGCGGTGCCTTGCAGTGACACGGCCGCATCGCGTGGATCCACGATGCGCAGACCCTCTGAATGGTGCACGACAATGCGCCCGTCGCCCATGAGCGAGAGGCCAGCGACATTTGATGATTGATTGTCCGTATCGTTGCTGACCAGCAAGTCATCGCTCACGCGATTGCCTTTGGCGTCGAAGAGAGCGACATAGACCTCGCGCCCCGGTGCTCCGCCGTAGCTTTGAATTGCTTTCTCATATGCAACGGCAAAGCCTCCGTTTGGCAGCGCGAGGAGCTTTGGAGACTCCGAGGTGATCGTGCCGGCGGCGGTGGTGATACGATTGGTCGTTGAGCTCCCATCTGCGCCATAGATCCGGACGTAAGCCGTTGAGCTGTTACTTTGTCCGTCCATGTACGCTAGGGCAAACCCGCCACCTTTGAGGGCGGTCACTGTTGCTTCATCAAGCGTGCCTTGCGACCCAATCGAAAACAGGCTTGATCGGACCGGGCTGCCGGAGCCCGATGGCGTGACCAGATAGCCTTCGATGAGATCGGAATTTGCTCGGACCGTTACCACTAGGTCTCCATTGGCAAGCGGCGTCAGGGCAGTGACGGTCATGTGAGGATTCGCGCTGGCTGAACCGAGTTCGACAGCACTTGAGAGTTCTCCGCCAGGACCGAGGATACGCAGAAAGGCTCCGCCTCCGGTCTCGCCGATGTAGCTGATGGCAAGGCTGCCATTCCCGAGGCTGGTCACCGCATCAAAATGGTAGAAGCTCCCGGTGTCTCGGATCAGAGGGGTAACCGGCGTGGGATTTCCGAGCGGAGTTAGATCGGCCCCATAGAGGCCTGACCAGACATTGACATAACCATAACCGCGCATGTCAGACGTCCAAGTGAGGGCGATGCGCCCGTCAGGCAGCTCGGTGGCTGTGAGGTCGATTGCCGAGACATCGAGCTCCGCTTGAGGTCGTTCGAAACCTGGATCGGGGATGTTGATAAGCTGCTCGTGCTTCAGAGAGCCGTCGGCATCGTAGATCCAAGCCTTTGGCAGGTAATTGCCGGGCGTGCCAACCTTGCCGACGACGAGGAAGGTGCCGTTTTTGAGCGCCGTCACCTGCGACATTTGAATGTCATCTGGAAGCGCAATGGGAGATCCCCACAGAACAGGTTGAGCCATGACGATCTCTCCATTGCATTAGCCAAAGCGCCTCAAGGGCGCCGGGCGCAATGTTATGCAGAATCGTATCTAGGACAACCGTCCGCCCTGAAGGGATGGCCAGGGTGCGGCATTTCAACCTCTGAACCGCCCGAACACCACTTTCGTCTCCCCATAATCTCGCCGCTCGATCTCCTCGAAGCGCTCGGGCAGCGAGACCTCGACGCCTTGCGCTTCCTCGACGATCACGAGCGCGTCCGGCACCAGCCAGCCGCCTTCGGCACAGGAGCGGAACGCCTTGGGTGCAAGATCCTTGCCATAGGGCGGGTCGCAGAACACAATTGAGAAGGGAGCATTCGGCGCAGCCTCGCCCATGCGGGTCGCGTCGCGGCGGAACAGGCGGGTGGCGCCGCCGGCGCCGAGGGCTTCCACGTTCTCGCGGATGATGCCGCGGGCCTGGGCACCGTCATCGACGAAGAGCGCGAAGGCAGCGCCGCGCGAGAGTGCTTCCAGCCCCAAGGCGCCGGTGCCGGCGAAGAGGTCGAGCACGCGCGCGCCCTCGAGAGGGTCGTCGTAGGAATGCTGGAGGATATTAAAGAGCGTCTCGCGCAGGCGGTCCGAGGTCGGGCGGATCGCATCCGAGCTCGGCCCCTTGAGCGAGCGGCCGCGCCAGCGCCCGCCCACGATTCTCATGGCATGAACCTCATGAAGAGAGTCTCACAAAACTCAAAAAGAGCCTCATCCTGAGGAGGACCTTTTGGTCCGTCTCGAAGGAGGGTCCATAGGGCACTGGATCCTCCTTCGAGACGCCTGCTGCGCAGGCTCCTCAGGATGAGGTTGGTGTTTCTTTGCAGTTTCCTATCGGCGACCGCGCGGGCCGCCCTTGGAACCGCCTTTGAAGCCGCCCTTCGAGGGGCCACCCTTCGATGCGCCGCCCCTGGGGCCGCTCTTGAAGCCGCCGCCGGCACCGCCTCTTGGTCCGCCGCGAGATGGTCCATCACCGCGCGGAGGGCCACGACGGGGACGGTCATCGTCGCCACGAGCGCGGAACGGACGGTCTCCCTCGGTGCGGCGGGGGCGGTCATCGCCGCCCTCACGGGAGCGGAAAGGCCGATCCCCTTGGGGCCTGCCAGGGCGATCCGTCCCACCTTCGCGCGAGCGGAACGGGCGATCCCCCTGCGGCCTGCGGGGACGATCCTCGCCCCCTTCGGTGCGGGCGCGAAACGGCCTGTCACCGGTTGGCCGCCGTGGGCGCTCGTCATCGCGACGTGGGGGACGAGCCCCATCGGCACGGTCACGACGGGGCGGAGCCGCATCGCGATCGTCACGGCGACGCGGACGATCCTCGCCACCTGCGGCACCACGGCCCCGGCGCGGAGCGGGCGCCTCTTCTTCCTGCGGCTGGCGCACAAGGCGCTCCACCCGGACCTTGCGGCCTTCCTTGGAGGTGATCGCGCCCATACGTTCGCGCTGACGCTCCCCGGTCGCAGCACGGGCCTCGCGCGGATCGGCGCCGCGGCGGGGCATCTTCCTGCTCGGTGCGTTCTCGTCGGTCTCCCCGGCGCGCCATACGCTGCGCTTCGGGTCGAGGCGCGAGGGGCGCTTCTGGGGTTCTTCCTCGTCGCGGCCGCGACGTTCGCCGTCACGGGCGCGGAATGGCCGTTCGTCATCGTCGCGACGGCGGCGCGGGCGCTCCTCATCGCGGCCGCGTGCGGGGCGGGCAGGGCGCTCGTCACGCTCCTGATGCTCCTTTTTCGACGAGCCGAAGGGCGCGATGGGCTCGCGCACGGGGCTTTCGAAATCGACTCCGGCTTCAATAGCCAGCGCTTCGCCGAGCTGATCCTTCAGCACCCTTGTGCGGACCTCTTCCACCAGGCCGACCTCGAGGTCACCGAGCTGGAACGGGCCGAAGGACATGCGGATCAGGCGGTTCACCTGCACGCCCATATGCTCCAGAATGCGCTTGATCTCGCGGTTTTTGCCCTCGCGCAGACCCATGGTGATCCAGGCGTTGTCGCCCTGGATGCGGTCGAGGCGTGCCTCGATGGGCCCGTAGTCGATGCCGTCGATGGTAATGCCGTTGCGAAGCCCGTCGAGATCGGCCTGGTTGATCTCGCCGTGGGCGCGCACCTTGTAACGGCGCAGCCAACCGGTGTCCGGATGAGCAATGATACGGGCAAGCCCGCCGTCATTGGTGAGCAGCAGCAGGCCTTCCGTGTTGATGTCGAGCCGGCCCACCGCCACCACGCGGGGCAGATCCTCGGGCAGGTTGTCGAACACGGTGGGGCGCCCCTCGGGATCCTTGGCCGTGGTCACGAGGCCGCGCGGCTTGTGGAAGAGCCACAGGCGCGTGCGCTCCTTGGCGGGCAGAGGCTCGCCGTCCACGGTGATCGTGTCGGCGGCGGTCACGTTGATGGCTGGGCTCTCCAGCACCTTGCCGTTGAGAGTGACGCGGCCTTCCGCGATCATAACTTCCACGTCACGGCGGGAGGCGATGCCCGCCCGGGCGATCACCTTGGCGATACGGTCCTCGACCGGCTCCTGCGGTTCGGCCTGTACGGCAGGCTGCTCCTCGCGGGCGCGGCGCGGGCGATCCTCGCTCGAGGGGTCGAAGCGGCGCGGACGCTCGTCGCCGCCACGGCCCCGGAAGGGGCGATCACCATCCTCGCGGCGCGGACGGAAGGGCTTGTCGCCGCCTTCGGCGCGGGCGCGGAACGGCTTGTCGCCGCTCTCCGTGCGCGGTCGGAAAGGCTTCTTGTCGCCGCCCTCGGAACGACGCGGACGGTCGTCACTGTCACGGCTGCGGAAAGGCCGGTCGCCTCCCTCGGCCCGCGGGCGGAAAGGCTTGTCCCCATCGCGGCTGCGGAAAGGTTTGTCTCCGGCGTCACGGGGCTTGCGCGGGCGGTCATCGTCGCCACGGGCGCGGAAGGGGCGCTCGCCGCCTTCGCGGGGCTTGCGGGGGCGGTCGCTAGATGAGGGGCGGCCACGGTCGGAGCGTCCCGGCGGACGGCCCTTGCGATTATCGTCGTTGCTGTCGGTCATGGGAGCCTGATAGCAGAGGTGCCCAAGAGAAGCGAGGGCCAAGGGAACCAAGAGAGTGATGGACAACGCCGATCACAAGCCGCTTGATCCAGGACAGGCCGATCCTATGAGCTTGGCCTTCGACGAGGCCCGTGCGGCTGCCGCGCGTGGCGAGGTGCCCGTGGGGGCTGTGATCGTCAGGGATGGGCGCATCGTGGCTTCTGCCGGCAACCGCCCGCGGGAGCTGCGCGATCCCTCCGCCCATGCCGAGATGCTCGCCATCCGCCGGGCCTGCGAGGCCCTCAACGACGAGCGTCTTTCCGGCTGCGATCTCTACGTGACGCTCGAGCCCTGCACCATGTGTGCTGGAGCGATCTCCTTCGCCCGCCTCCGGCGGGTCTATTACGCCGCCCATGACCCGAAGGGAGGCGCGGTGGACAACGGCGTGCGCTTCTTCGACCAGCCGACCTGCCATCACGCTCCGGAGGTCTATAGCGGCATCAGGGAGAGCGAGGCGGCTGCATTGCTGCGGGAGTTTTTCGAGGGGAGGCGGTAGGAGCCGCATGAAAAAGCCCGGAGCGAGTCGCTCCGGGCTCTGCTTGAGGTCGTGAACCCGGGTTAGCGGTTCTTGTCCGTGGTGCCAGTGCGCGAGATGCCGGCGCTGCGGTCGTCGTCAACCTCCACCTCGGTCTTGCGCACCGTGTCGGAGACAGTCTGCGTGCGCTGATCGGCGTCCTTGCGCACCACCACTTCCTCGACCACGCGGGCTTCCTTCGAGACGACGGCTTCCTCGGCACGCTCCTCCATCTCGATGGAGCGCTCGCGGAAGAGATCGCCATCGTTCACCGAGCCGGTGCGCATGGTGCCCTCGACCGGGCGGCGTTCGACGGACACGTGCTCTTCCCTCAGAGAAACCTGCTCCTCGACGGGACGCTCAGTCACGTGGGAGCGGATACGCACGCGGCCGTGGCTGACCTCGCGCTTGCCCACATGCAGCTCTTCCTCGGCCACCGGGATCACCTCGTCTCGATCGGAACTGCGACCTTGAGCGTACAGGCCATCGTCCCGAAGGCTTTCACGGTCGCGCATGGCGCTGCCCTCTGTCATGCCGCTGCCCAACATGCCTGCCGATGTCGTTGCCGTGCCGCCCAGATCCGCAACGCCTGAACCTTGGTGGCTCCAGCCTTCCGACCGCCAGGCATCCTGGCGCTCGTCGAGATCGAGTACATCATCATCGTCGAGGATGTCGACCACACGGTCGACCTCGTCGTCAGCGCAGCGCACGGCGATGAGAGCGTGGCCGCGACGCACACCTTCCGCATAGGCGCGGGCGTCATCGTGCGGCACGCCGTTCGTGGTCAGGTAATTCTCGACGCGATCATGATGCGATCCGCTGGAGCTCTCGTCGAAGCTGCTGGTGCCGTCCCAGGTGCGGTTGTCGCCGGAAGCGGTGAACAGGCAGATCTTGCCCTGGGAGATGCCCGATTGCTCCAGCTCACTGACGATGGAAGAAGCTTGAGAGTCGCTGCCGAAGAGGCAGGTTACAGTCTTGGCCATTGCGCAAAATCTCCATGGGCCGTCAAAAGCGGCACGGTTGCTAAGCAGTTCATGTGCTTCAGGATGCCTGTGCCGCATCACAGGAACACATCGCGGCATCAGCTGCATTGACCTACCAATTGCTGCTCGCCGACTTCGTTCCCAATAACGCGGCGTTAGCAGTGTAAATTCACGAATTGGATTTCGTATCATCATCGACTGGCATGCGCTCAATCACGGCGCGCTGCTTGCGAAGCTCCACCGGAGTCTCGACGTCTTCACGGGTTCTGCGCTTGTGAACGTGCAGTTCCTCTTTCAGGACAAGACGCTTCTCGACGACAAGAACTTCCTCCAGGATAGGAATGATCGTCACGTCGTTCTCGGTGCGGATTTCGGGAGCGTGATCGATGATCCGATCAACGGGAACCCGCGTTACTTCGACGGTCTCGCCATCGAGCGTGGCCTTGACCAGCTCCGTCTCCACATCGACGCTTGTCTGGACACGAACCTTGCCCGTCGTGACCATTCGCTTGTCGAGGCGCAGCTCCTCTTCCGTCAACGGAATGACCTCCGTGTCGGAAGATGAGGCCTGTGAGTTCGGCTGGTCAGGAATGTGCTTGGTCATGAAAGGGGTCCCGTCTTCAGCGGTGAACGTACCGCTTGCAAGACAGGTTCCTCTCGCCAAGGATGCGAGGACCGGCGCAGATTGTCAGGCTTCAGCTGAGCAGGAAAGTCTGCAACGCTTCCAGAGTCGTGCCCGGGTTCTCCTCCGCCACGAAGTGTCCTGACGTGACGCCGATGCCGTTCGCCTTGGGCGCGAAGCTCCGGCGCCAGATGTCGAGCGGCTTCTGCGCGTGGCCCATCGGGCCGCTGACGAGATAGAAGTCGCTCCAGATGACATAGGTCGGACAGGAGATCGTCTTGCCGGCAGCAAGGTCGGCCTCATCGGCCTCGATGTCCTGCGTGGCGCCGGCCCGGTAATCCTCGCAGAAGGCATGAATGCGGGTGGGTTCGTTGCAGCTCTGCCAATAGGCTTCGAGCGCTCGGTGATCGAAGGCGCTGAGGTCGCCGGCCGCAGACCATTGCCGCATCAACCCTTCGAAATAGGGGATCGGATCGCGTCCGATCTCCTCCTCCGGCATCGGGTAGGGTTGGGAAAGATAGCCCCAATGCGCTTCCGGTATCGCGCCCGCCCGCATCTGCTCCCACACATGGTAGGTCGGCAGGATATCGAGGAGCGCAAGGCGCTCGACCCGGCCCGGATGATCCAGAGCGAGCCGGTAGCCGACACGCGCGCCGCGATCATGCCCGGCGACGGCAAAATGCACATGGCCCAAGGCTTCCATGACCTCGATGACATCCCGGCCCATGGCGCGCTTGCAATAGGTCTCGTGCTTTGCATCCCCTTTTGGCACCGTGGACCAGCCATAACCACGCAGATCCATGCAGACGACCGTGTGGGTCTCGGCGAGCGCCGGTGCCAGATGGTGCCACATGGCATGCGTCTGCGGAAAACCGTGCAGCAGCACCAGCGGCTTTCCGCGGCCCTTGCTGCGCGCGAAGATGCGCCCGACCTCGGTGTCGATCCAGTGGCTCTCGAAACCGGGAAAGAGATCATCGCTCATGGGCAGCCGCTCAGCGTTATGGAATGGCCTCCACGTTAAGCTAGAGCGCCGATCCTCAAAGTTGATGGCTGGCTCTGGAAAATGAGGCGCAACCCGGAGGAGAGAAAGCTTACCTAACGTCATCAGTCAATAGGAGTAATCGCGCTTTCAACCCTGCTCACGTTCCACCGCCCGCCAGCCGATGTCCCGGCGGCAGAAGCCCTCGGGCCAATCGATCCGGTCCACCGCCTCATAGGCCTTTCGCTGAGCCTCGGTGATGTTGGCGCCGAGGGCGGTCACGTTGAGCACCCGCCCGCCATTGGCGACAATCCGGTCGCCGTCCTGCTTCGTGCCGGCATGGAAGACGATCACGTCGTTGAGGCTCTCGGCCCGGTCGATGCCTTTGATCTGAGAGCCTTTCTCGACCGCACCCGGATAGCCGTTAGCAGCCATCACGATTGTGAGTGCCGCCGCGTCCGACCATTGCAGGGAGATGCTGTTCAGCATGCCGTCGCATGCGGCGAGTAGGGCGGTCACGAGGTCGGATCTCAGGCGCGGCAGCAGCACCTGAGTTTCCGGATCGCCGAGGCGGGCATTATATTCGATGAGCTGCGGCCCGTCCTCGGTGAGCATGAGCCCGGCATAGAGAATGCCCGTATAGGGCGTGCCGCGAGCCTTCATGCCCGCAAGGGTCGGCTCGATGATCTCGCGCATGACGCGTGCCTGCAGGTCCGGCGTCAGCACGGCGGCGGGGGAATAGGCGCCCATGCCGCCGGTGTTCGGGCCCTTGTCGCCGTCGAACACGCGCTTGTGGTCCTGGGCTGTGCCGAACGGAATTGCGCGGGTGCCGCCGCAGAGCGCAAAGAAGCTCGCCTCCTCGCCGTCGAGAAAGGCTTCGATCACCACCTCGGCTCCGGCAGCACCGAGGCCGCCGCCGATCATCATGTCGATGGCGCCCTCCGCCTCTTCGAAGGAGGTGGCGACCACCACACCCTTGCCGGCGGCCAAGCCATCCGCCTTCACGACGATCGGCACGCCGTAGCTGCGCACATAGGTTTTCGCCGTCTCCGCATCCGTGAAGCGCCGGTAGGCGGCGGTCGGAATGCCGAACTCGGCGCAGAGATCCTTGGTAAAGGCCTTCGAGCCTTCGAGCTGGGCGGCGGCCTTGCTCGGCCCGAAAGCTTTGATGCCGGCGGCCGTCAGATCGTCCACGAGACCGGCCACCAGGGGCGCCTCCGGCCCGACGACCACGAAATCGACCTTCATCACCCGGCAGAACTCGATCACCGCCTGATGATTGGTTACGTCGAGCACCACGTTGGTGCCGTGCTGCGCCGTGCCGGGATTGCCGGGGGCAATGAGGAGCTTATCGCAGAGAGCGCTCGCCGAGAGGCTGCGGGCCAGAGCATGCTCCCGCCCGCCGGAACCGATGAGAAGAATGTTCATGGGCCTGCCTCCTCGTGATGCCTGCGCTCTTAGCGGTTCCCTGCGTTTTCGCCTACCCGGAAACTGAGCGATCAGGGCTCTTTCCAAGGGCGCGGCGAAATGCACAGGGGATAGCGTGCCGTTGTCGCCGCCTGTTGCACCCGCGCCCTTGGCAGACCCCCAGGGGGAGGATTAGGTTCACCTCATGTTCGCCGAGAAAGCTCCCTCGAATGCCCAGGAATGGTCGGTCTCCGACCTCGCGGGCGCCCTCAAGCGCACCCTGGAGGACGCGTTCGGTCATGTGCGCCTGCGCGGCGAGGTGTCGGGCTATCGCGGGCCGCATTCCTCGGGGCATGCCTATTTCTGCATCAAGGACCAGAATGCCCGCATCGATGCGGTGATCTGGAAGGGCGCATTCTCCAAGCTCAGGATCCGGCCCGAGGAGGGGATGGAGGTCATCGCCACCGGGCGCATCACCACGTTCCCGGGCTCGTCCAAGTACCAGATCGTCGTCGAGAGCCTGGAGCCCGCCGGCATCGGTGCGCTCATGGCACTCCTCGAGGAGCGTCGCCGGAAGCTCAATGCGGAGGGGCTCTTCGCCCCCGAGCGCAAGCGGCGTCTGCCGTTCCTGCCGCAGGTGGTCGGCGTCGTCACTTCGCCGACGGGGGCCGTGATCCGCGACATCCTCCACCGGCTGGAGGACCGCTTCCCGCGCCGCGTGCTGGTGTGGCCCGTGCGCGTGCAGGGCGAGACCTGCGCGGCGGAGGTCGCTGCCGCCATTCGCGGCTTCAACGCGCTCGAACCGGGCGGGAGGATCCCGCGCCCGGATGTGCTCATCGTCGCCCGCGGTGGCGGCTCCATCGAGGACCTGTGGGGTTTCAACGAAGAAATCGTGGTCCGTGCCGCGGCCGAGAGCGACATCCCGCTCGTCTCGGCGGTAGGTCACGAAACCGATACCACGCTGATCGACCATGCTGCCGACGTCCGCGCGCCGACGCCCACGGGTGCTGCCGAAATGGTGGTGCCGGTGCGCGTCGAGCTCATGGCCGCTGTCAACGACCTCTCCCGCCGTCACGTTGAGGCGGCGCTGCGGCTTGTCGAACGGCGGCGCTCGGACCTGCGGGCCACGACCCGGGCCATGCCGAGCGCCGAGGCCCTGTTCTCGCCCAAGCGCCAGCGGCTGGATCTGGCCGCCACCAAGCTCTATCCGGCGCTCTCCCGCAATGCTCGAGGCCACGAGGAGCGCCTGCTCAAGGTGGCGCGCCAGCTCGCCCATGTCTCGCCTGTGGCGAACGTGGCCCGCATGCGCGCCCGCCTCGATGCCGTAGGGCCACGCCCCCACAATGCGGTCTGCCGCTCCATCCTGCTCCGCGAGGAGAGCCTCAAGCAGATCGGGCGGCGCCTCGTGGTCTCTCGCGAGGCCCTGCTGCGCGCCGAGCGGACGCGGATTACTCAGATAAATGGTGTCATGAAGAGCCTCGCTGAACGGCTTGCGCCGGCGATGGAGGGGCAGGTCACCCGCAAGGCCGACCGTCTGGAGGCGGTGTCCAAGCTCTTCGACAGCCTGAGCTACAAATCCGTTCTCAAGCGCGGCTTTGCTCTTGTCCGCGATGCGGAGGGTCGGCCCATGAACTCGGCTGAGGCCGTGCATGACGGCCAGGCGCTGGTGCTCGAGTTTGCAGATGGCAAGGCCGACGCCACCGGCGGGCGGATCGGATCGCGGCCAAAACCCGCAAAGCCGAGGCTCGTCGTGGCGGAGGAGCAGGGCGCCCTGTTCTGAGTTAAAATTGGTAATCCACCGGCGCAGTCCTTATGTGAAGGATAAGCGCAACGCATTTCATCGATGTCTTTCATGTTGAACAAGTTCGAACGCAGTGGCGGCGAGGCCGTCGTGCAATATCTCGACAGCAATCTCCGGGTGGTGAAGCCCGGAGCCTATGTGCGCTGCGCGGTGACGGGAGCCGAGATCCCGCTGGACGATCTGAAGTACTGGAGCGTCGAGCGTCAGGAGGCCTATGCCTCGCCCGAGGCGGTGATGATGCGCATCACGGGGCAAGGCGCACCCGGCAAATAGGCGACCGCTTCAGATGACGCGCAGGCGCCGCTCGTTGATGCGCCGCATGAGCAGGTTGCGAAGGCCTGTCTCGTTGTCGATCCGGAGCCGCACCGGCAGTGCCATCAGCTCTGGCCAAGATTCTGCAGCGTCGGCGATCCGCACAAGATCCTTTTCCGTCGTAACCGGCAGGAGCCCAAGCGTTTTGGCCTCCTGCCGCAAGGCTGCCATTTCCTCCGTCTTGAAGGGGTGGTGGTCGGGAAAGGCATGGGTCACGTCCACGATGGCGCCGCAGGCGTGCAGGGTGTCGAAGAATTTCTCCGGCCGCCCGATGCCGGCAAAGGCCATGACCCTCCGGCCCTTGAGCGCTTCGGCCGCTTCCGGCGCCGGTTCGAGCGCCGCCGTGAATATACGTTTGCCGTGTTCGTCCGCCTCCACGGCGATCCGCCGTCCCGGTTCGCCATCCCCGATCACCAGCACAGCGTCAACCAGAGGCCATTGAGCCTCCATGGATGCCCGCAAAGGCCCGGCCGGCAAGGGTAGGCCGTTGCCGATGCCGGTGGTTCCGTCGACCACGGCGATGGCGCAATCCTTGATCAGTGATGGATTCTGAAGCCCATCGTCCATGATGACGACTGTGGCGCCGATCTCGTAGGCGAGCCGCGCTCCGACGGGGCGGGAGCGGGATACGATGGTCCGGGCGGTGCGGGACAGAAGAACGGGCTCGTCGCCGATATCGGCAGCCCCGTGCTGCGGCTGGACTCTCACGGGACCTGCGAGACGGCCGCCATAGCCCCGGGACAGAAAGGCCGGACTCTCGCCTGCTGCATCCAGGAGGGCGGCAACCGCAATGGCAGTCGGCGTCTTGCCGGCTCCACCGGCTGTGAAGTTGCCGATGCAGATGACGGGCAGTTCCACCTGCTCGCCGCGTCGTTTCATTCGACTTGCCGCAACGGAACCATAGACCAGGCCGACTGGGCGCAGCAGGTTCGCCTGCAGCGAAGGAGAGGGGTACCACCAAAAGCGCGGAGCGCGCATCAGCGGCGGGCTCCGAGCTTGGCCTGCACGATGAACGGCTCGACGGACTGCATCGTGCGGTCTACAGCGCCGCCCAGCGCCTGCACCGCGTCTCCGGCGGCACGGGCCATGTCCCGGGTGAGGGCGGCATTGCCGAGCATTTCGCTCACCGCCCGCGCAAGGCTGTTGCTGTCCTTGACCATCAGGGCACCGCGGGATCGGTCTAGCGCCTCGTAGATCTCGACGGCCGAATGAACATGCGGCCCGTGCAGGATGGCGGCTCCCAGCTTGGCAGGTTCGATGGGATTGTGCCCGCCAATCGGCACAAGGGTTCCACCCATGAGGACGATGGGGGAGAGCCGGTAAAACAGCCCCATCTCGCCTACCGTGTCGATCACATAGACATCTGTCGCCCGGTCGGGATGCATCCCTTGCGAGCGGCGCCCCGCTCGCAAACCAGCCTGGCCAGAAAGGGCAGCAACCTCAGGTCCCCGGTGCGGGTGGCGGGGAGCAATGATGGTCAGGAGGTGGGGGTGACGTTTCGCCAGGGCGCGATGAACGGCGATGATGGCGCTTTCCTCACCCTGATGGGTGCTGGCGGCAAGCCATACCGGCCGTCCTGCAATCAACCCTGAGAGCTGCGCCACCACGCGCGGATCCGCCGGCGGCGGGGCTGCGTCGAACTTGATGTTGCCGGTCACGACCACACGCGGGGCGCCGAGCCGCGCCAGCCGCTCCGCATCCTCGGAGGTTTGAGTCAGGCAGAGGGCGAAGCGCTCGAGCAGGCCGCGGATGATGCCCGGCATCTTCTGCCAGCGCTGGTACGACCGATCCGACATGCGGCCGTTGACCATGACGAGCGGGATGTCCCGCTCAGAGAGCGCCATGATCGTATTGGGCCATATTTCCGATTCAGCGATGAGGGCCAAGTCAGGCTGCCAGTGATCCAGGAAACGCCTTATATAACGTGGCACGTCGAGCGGCACAAACTGATGCACGGCACCGGGCGGCAGCCGCCGAGCGATCAGGGCGGCCGAGGTCTTGGTTCCCGAGGTCACCAGGACCGCAAGGCCGCGTTGCGTCATGCGCTCCACGACCGGCAGGAGGGACAGGGTCTCGCCGATGCTGGCGCCATGGACCCAGATCAGGTGGCCCTTGGGCCGCTGCCTGCTCGGATGTCCCTGACGCTCGCCGAGCCGGGTCTTGTCCTCACGTCCCTTGCGTTGGCGCCAATAGAGGAGGCCCAGGACGGCGGGTTCCAGGATGGACACGACAGTCCGGTAGGTCCTGAAGGTGAAAGGCAGCTTCATGCCCGGGAGCCTTCCGCAAGCATGGGGCTGGTCTTGGCTCCCGGATCCCTGGACCCGACCAGCGCATAAGCACGCTCGTGCACCCGGTCCAGCTCCCGCTCGACACTTTGCCTCAGTCGCTCAAGAGCATGCTCGTCCGCATCTCTTGGCACCGAGACGGGCTCGCCGAGCACGATGGCGCCCCGGCCGAAGGGCAGGCCGATGCTGGCCCGGTCCCAGCTGTTGAAGTCGATGCGGCGGCTCGTGACGACGGCGACAGGCACGATTGGCCGCTCGGACAGCTGCGCGAGGGTGACGATGCCTTGGCCGCACACGCGGGAAATCTTTGGGATGTCGGCGGTCATCACCACCATCTCGCCTTCGCTCAGGGCCCGCAGCATGGCGCGCAGGGCCTGGGCGCCGCCCTTCTTGCGAATGTCGCGACCGCGCGCTCCCGAGCCGCGAATCGCCCGGACCCCGAGGTGGCGCAGGGCGATGGCGTTGAACTCGCCGTCGCCCGAGCGCGAGACGAGGCTCGCCGCACGATCCTGGGGCCGCTTTGCGAAGTGGATCATGAAGTGCTGCCCGTGCCACATGGCGGCGATCACAGGCATCTCGATCCGCTCATACGCATCCGCCGGCTCCATGACGAAGCGGTTCGTGCGCTGCACGAGCTTGAGATAAGCCGCTACAAGAAACCCGAGGGTCTCCTGCACCGCACAGGAGCGGGTGATGCGCTTGACGAGACCCATCGTGTCCGGGTCAGCCCTGCTGCGGGTCCAGCAGGCGATGAAGATGGACGATGAAGTAGCGCATCTGCGCATTGTCCACGGTCGCCTGCGCCTTGGCTTTCCAAGCCGCATGGGCCGAGGCGTAGTTCGGGAAGACCCCGACGATCTCGAGCTTGGATAAGTCCTTAAATTCGGTGGATTCGAGGCTGGTGAGCTCGCCGCCGAAAACCAGATGCAGGAGCTGCTTGCCAGGCGTGTCGGTCATGGTGATAGGGCTCTTCTGACGAGGGTTGTAACGATGAGGGCTTGAGGAGCCAGCGATGCTTCAGGCTCTCATGGCTCCAATAGCACGAGGATGCAACCGTGACGCAACGGCAATCATCTCATCATGAGAAGGGTCGGGCTTGTTATAGACCGGGATCGAACCGTCAAGCCCCGTCAGGCGGCCTCCGGCCTCCTGCAGGATGAGATCGGCGGCGGCAATATCCCAGTCCTGTGCATGAGCCGAGACGAGGCCCACATCGATGGAGCCGTCCGCCACCCGAGCGAGCCTGAGTGCCAGCGACGGAACCTTGGGCAGGCGCTCAATAGGGTTGATATGACGCTCAAGCTGGTCGACAAGGGGCTTGGGGCCTGCCACCCGTGCCGCGCCCGAAAGAGACTCCACCTCGGGTAACCGCAGCCTCACGCCGTTGCTCCACGCGCCTTCGCCTAGCCTTGCCTCATACAGACGGTCATGGATCGGGGCATGCAGGATCCCCAGAACGGGCTTGCCGTCCCGCACCAGAGCGATGGAAATCGCCCAGTCTGGATGGCCCGAGGCGAAGGCCCGAGTGCCGTCGATGGGATCGACGATCCACACATAGCTTCGCGCGAGCCGTGCCGGGTCGTCGGCCGTTTCCTCGGAAAGCCAGCCGGCTTCGGGGAGCAGTTCGGAGAGCTGGTTCTTCAGAAAGGTATCGAGGGCGATGTCCGCCTCGGTCACCGGGGAACTTCCGCCCTTGTACCACAGCTTGGCAGCGGTCTGCGCACCGGCGCGGAAATAGGGCACAGCTAGCTCTCCCGCACGGCGGGCAGCATCGCGCACGGCCGGAGCGAGAGACGACAAGGAAAGGGATGAAGAGGACAGCATCAGACCTGAGATGGGAGTTACAGGCAGGAGATACCATATCTCGCTGCCCCATCCCTGGGCTTTCCCGGACCAATAGGTGCGATGTCTTAAAACGGTCTTGAGAGCTAGATCAGGCAGTCCAGAATCATAGCCGTGAACAGGATCAGGCCCGCATCACGGTTCGACCGGAAAAGCCGCAACGCTCCGGCGCCATCGTTCCGGTCGATACGCGCGACCTGCCACCCCAGGTGAAGGGCGAACAGGGCCAAGCCTGCGAACGAGACGAGCCCCGCTCCGGCCTGCATGAACGCGGCGCTGATGAAAACCACGGTGAGCGCATAGCAGATGCCGACGCCCTGCTTCACCTGCTCGCCGAAGAAGCGGGCGGAGGACTTGATCCCGACGACCTCGTCATCCTCGATATCCTGCAGGGCATAAATGGTGTCGTAGCCCACCACCCAAGAGATGCTGCCGAGATAAAGAAGAATGGCCGCCCAGCCCAAGGAGCCGAAAGCGGCAGCCCAGCCCATCAGGGCTCCCCAGGCGAAGGCGAGGCCGAGCACGATCTGCGGCATCCAGAAGAAGCGCTTCATGAACGGGTAGAGGGCGACGATTCCGAGCGAGGCAAAGCCGGTGGCGATGGCGAAGCCGTTGAACTGGAGCAGGACGATCAGACCGACGAGACCCTGGAGGGCAAGGAAGGCCAGGGCGCCCTTGAGCGTGACCTGTCCCGAGGGGAGGGGACGCTGGCGGGTCCGCTCGACCTTGGTGTCGAGATCCCGGTCGACGATGTCGTTGTAGGTGCAGCCTGCCCCGCGCATGGCCACAGCCCCGATCAGGAACAACAGGCAGTGGAGCGGATTGGGCCAGGCCTGACCCGCGTGAAGCGCCGCCAGCGCCGCCGACCACCAGCAGGGCAGGAGCAGCAGCCACCAGCCGATGGGGCGCTCGATCCGGGCGAGGCGAAGGTATGGCTTGAGCGACGGCGGTGCCCACCGCTCGGCCCAATGGCCTCTGACGGCATCGGGCAGGGAAGGCGCTGCCGGGCGCTCCATGATGGTTGAGTGCTAGGCTTAGAGGGCGCCCTTCGGGACCGACAGGGTGCCGGTCAGGCCGCCGCCCATCTTGCCGGCCATGCCGCCCTGCTGGGCTTGCTGGGCCTTCTGCTTGGCGCGCTTTTCCATCTCGGTCATCTTGGCGGCGGCACCGCAAGCCTGGCCTTTGATTTCCTGGGAGCGCTGGTGGTCCTTGGTGAAGCCCTCGACCACCTGATCGGGGATCTGGCACCAGTCCTTGTTGTCGGTCATCCACTTCTGACCGGCACTGCCGTTCGTCACGAGCTTGGAGAAGACCGTGCAGGCGGAGCGCGGATCGATCTGCTTCTTCTTGCCGCCCTCGGTCAGCTTGTTGATCTGCTGCACGAGATTCTGCCGCTCCTGCAGGATCTTCTGCCCTTCCTGGCAGGCGTTCGACTGCGCGAAGGCAGGAGCGCTCATGAAAAAGCCCGCGACGGCAAACGCAGCCAGAAGATGCGAACGGATATGCGCCATGCCAAAATTCCCTTAAAAAGCCTGCGACGTCTCGCATGCCTGCGTTCTGTTATCAGGTGAAGGGCCATGTGGCCAAGAGGCGAATGGTCGCCTTGGCCTCAAGCTGTGCCATTCCGCACCTGAATTTCCCGTGACCAAAGCGGCCGCCCCTCTCCCTGGGGATGGAGGAAATTGATACAGCAAGGGCTGCTCAGTTCAAGGTTGTCATGGCTGAATACGATTTCAACGCTCCCCGCCTCTTCGTCGACGCACCCTTTCAGGGCGGCGCCAGGATCGCTCTCGATCGGGGTCAGGCCAACTACCTGCTGAATGTCCTGCGCCTGAAAGCTAAGGATTCCGTCCTGATCTTCAACGGCCGGGACGGGGAGTGGCGCGCCGAGGTCTCGGTGGAAGGCCGCAAGGCCGCCGATCTCGTCTGCGTGGAGCGGACCCGTGACCAGAGTCCGGCGCCCGACATCATCTATGCCTTCGCGCCCCTCAAGCACGCCCGGCTCGACTACATGGTCCAGAAGGCTGTGGAGATGGGGGCGGGCGTTCTCCAGCCTGTCCTGACGCAGCGGACCCAGGCTTCCCGGGTCAATCTGGACCGGATGCGCAGCAACGCCATCGAAGCCGCCGAGCAATGCGGGATCCTGGCGATCCCGGAGGTGCGCGAGGAGCATACTTTAGAGCGTTTTCTCAAGGGCTTGGAGGCGGAGCGGCTGGTGATCTTCTGCGACGAGGGCGCGCCTGTCTCCAACCCGGTCGAGGCCCTGGCCAAGCTTGGGAACATTCAAGCTGGTCTCGTTGTTATTGTGGGACCCGAAGGGGGCTTTACCGATCAGGAGAGAGCGCTTGTCGCTGCCCGCGAAAGATGTGTTTGCGTATCGTTGGGACCCCGAATCCTGCGTGCCGACACAGCCGCTGTGGCCGCACTGGCAATCGTCCAGTCCGTGCTCGGCGATTGGAACTGATCTCACCGTCCGACGACGGCTCAAGCCAATCTGCCTCTAGTCTCAAAAGCTTAGCAGTTTCATGCCGCCTCGCCCCATTCCGGCCCCATTGAGCCGGAGTTTGAGCGATCGCCGCAGGCCGATCTGCATGGGCGAGGGTCATTTCTAAAGAATAAAGAAGGACACGAGGAAATGAGCTGGGATTTCAAGTTCGGCATCGAGGAAGAGTACTTCGTCAACGATGCGCCCAGACGGGATGTCGCCAGAGGCAAGATCAGGGAGTTCTTTGCTGCCTGCCGGGACCAGGTTTCGGGCGATATCCAGCCCGAGATGCTGGAGCCGCAGATCGAGATCGCCACCAAGCCTTCCCTGGAACTGGCCGACGCCCGTGCTCAACTGGCCGGCCTGAGGTCCTCGGTTGGGGCCGTGGCCCGTGACTTCAACCTGTCCATCATGGCTTCCGGCACCCATCCGCTGGCCGTCTGGTCGCGTGTGCGGCCCACGGCGCAGCCGCGCTATGGCAAGGTCATGCACGACCTGCAGATGCTCGGGAGCCGCAACGTGCTGTGCGGCATGCATGTCCACGTGGAGGTGCCGGACCTCGACATGCGCGTGGACATCATGAACCGGATCCAGCCCTACCTGCCGCTGTTTCTGGCGCTCTCCACCTCCTCGCCCTTCTGGCAGGCGCAGCGGACGGGCCTTCTCGGCTACCGGCTGGCGGCCTATCGCGAGCTGCCGCGCACGGGCTTGCCCGATCTGTTCGAGAGCGCGCAGGACTATCAGCGCTACATCGACACGCTGGTGGCTGCCCGCGCCATCGAGAATTCCAGCTATGTCTGGTGGGTGATCCGGCCGTCGCTGAAGCATCCGACCCTGGAGCTGCGCGTGGCCGACAGCTGCACGAGGGTCGACGACACCATCGCGATTGCGGCCCTCTATCGTTGCCTCGTGCGCCGTCTCAGTTTTGATAAGACCCTCAATGCCGGCCAGACCGGCGCCTCCCGCGCCATCAACGACGAGAATGGATGGCGGGCCCAGCGCTACGGCATCCACGGCAGCTTTGTCGACGAGAAGACCCGCACGGCCAAGCCGGTCCGTGAGATTCTCGAGGAGACCCTGGATCTTGTGGCCGAGGATGCCAGGGAGCTCGGCTGCCAGCGCGAGCTCGATCTCGCCCGCTGGATCGTCGCCCGCGGCACCAGTGCCGACCGGCAGTTGACCCTCTACACCGAAGCGGTCGGCCGCGGCCTGTCGAACCGGGATGCGCTCGCCGGGGTGGTCGATTGGCTCAGTGCGGAGACAATGGGGGAGCCGGCGTTCCGGCATTGACGAGGGCGTCAGAGCATCGGGCCTAAAAGTGGCCTCCACTTTTGGGATCGATCCGATGCTCCTCTCCCTAAGCCATCATGCTTTTGTGCATGGGTCCCGCATTGCACCTTGGCGTTAAGCACCTTATTGAGTCCCGACCCTGAGTCGGCGCGCCTTGAACGCGCTTTTTGATGAGGTGATGCATGGCGCGGGACGTATCCGATACGACCCCCATTGGTGCGCGTTCGGAACTCGTGGAATGGATCGCCTCCGGCGAGAAGCCACGCGAGGACTGGCGGCTCGGCACCGAGCACGAAAAGATCCCCTTCTACAGAGCCGATCTCTCGCCCGTTCCCTATGACGGCGGCCGGGGCATCCGTGCGCTGCTGGAAGGCATGCAGGAGCGCACCGGCTGGGCGCCGATCATGGAGGACGACCACCCCATCGGCCTCGCGGATGAAGAGGGCGGGGGGGCGATCTCCCTGGAGCCCGGCGGGCAGTTCGAGCTGTCCGGCGCTCCGCTTGCCAACCTCCACGACACGGTCCGCGAGACGGCGCAGCATCTCGACGACGTGAAGGCTATCGGCGAAAAGCTCGGTATCGGCTTTCTCACTCTCGGCATGAGTCCCCTTTGGACCCGGAGCCAAACGCCGGTGATGCCGAAGGCACGCTACCGCATCATGACGGACTACATGCCGAAGGTGGGCTCCCTCGGGCTCGACATGATGTACCGCACCTCCACGGTGCAGGTGAACATGGACTACGCCTCCGAGGCCGACATGGTGAAGAAGCTGCGCGTCTCGCTGGCGCTGCAGCCGATCGCCACCGCGATCTTCGCCAACTCGCCCTTCACCGATGGCAAACCCAACGGCTATCTGTCCATACGGTCGAACATCTGGCTCGACACGGACAGGAACCGCACAGGCATGATGGCCTTCGCCTTCGAGGAGGGCTTTGGCTACGAGCGCTATGTGGACTGGGCGCTCGACGTGCCGATGTATTTCGTCAAGCGCGACTCTACCTATCACGATGTGGCGGGCGCATCCTTCCACGATCTCCTTGCCGGCAAGCTTGCGCAACTGCCCGGCGAGCGCGCCACGCATTCGGACTGGGCCAACCACGTCTCGACCCTTTTTCCGGAAGTGCGCCTCAAGCGCTATCTCGAAATGCGCGGCGCGGATGTGGGCAATCTCGAGCACATCGTTGCGCTGTCCGCCTTCTGGACCGGTCTTCTCTACGACGAGGCCGCTCTCGACGGCGCTTGGGAATTGGTGAAGGCGTGGAGTGCCGAGCAGCGCGAGCAGTTGCGCGCGGATGTGCCGAAGCTGGCCCTGAACGCGCACATCGCCGGTCGCTCCGTCCAGGATGTCGCCCAGGACGCCCTGGCGCTGTCGCGCGCCGGTCTGCAGCGCCGCGCCTGTCTCAATGAGGCCGGTCAGGACGAGACCCGTCACCTCGCCTATGCGGAAGAGATCGTCGCGTCGGGCCGCACGCAGGCCGAGCGGCTGCTGGAGCGCTATCACGGCGCTTGGAGCGGTTCGGTGAGACCGGTTTTCAGCGAGTGTGTATTCTGATCAAGGGGCGCTATCAGGGCAGGCCCTGATTAGGCAGCTTTCTCGCTGGCCACGCAGTTGCGCCCGTTCTGCTTGGCGCGATAGAGGGCAGCGTCCGCCAGCGTGATCAGATGGTCCGGGCCGATGCGGGAGCGGTCGAGGCTCGGGATCCGGGTGGCGCTGCCGATGCTGATCGTGAGGATGCAACTGGGAGGATTGGTGTCGTGCCGTACGCGAAGAGCCTCAACCTTCGCGCGCAAATTCTCCGCAATGGTCGCTGCATCGGCTTCGTCTGCTTCCGGCAGGAGAATAGCGAGTTCTTCGCCGCCATAGCGCGCTGCCAGATCGCCGGGTCGGCGGGCTGCTGCAGCAATGGTCTTGGCGATGATCCGCAGGCATTCGTCTCCGGCTTGGTGCCCATAGACGTCGTTGTAGGCCTTGAACTGATCCACATCGATCAGGAGCAAAGACACGGAAGTTTTCTGGCGCGCAGCTCGAAGCCATTCCACTTCGAGCTGCCTGTCGAAGGCACGGCGGTTGGCGAGACCCGTCAGGCCGTCAGTGGTGGCCAGGATGGCGAGTTCCGCCTCCGCGTGCTCACGTCGTCGAAGGGCCCCGGCAAGGATCCAGCCGAGCGAGCCGATGGTGAGAATGAGCAGGCCGATGATGCTGCTGCGGAAAACGAGCTCTTCGTTCCAGCGTGCGAGAGCCTCATCCCGTCCGACGGCGGCAATCACGCCGACGGGAAAGATGTGGTTGCGCTGGTAGCCGCCGATGCGCATCAGCCCATCGACTGGAGAAGTGTAATCGTAATTGCCGGAGCCTCGCGCATTCCTGAATTGCGGGTCGTTCAGGACATTCGATCCGATTGCACGCTCGATATAGGGATAGCGCGACAGGATCGTTCCGTTCTGGTGAATGAGGGTGATGGTGCCTTGTGACCCGACGTCGAAGCGACCGAAGAAGTTTCCGAAATAGCGGGGCGGGATACTTGCCTGGACGACGCCTCCGAAGCTTCCATCCGGTTTGTTGAAACGCCGCGAGAGGGTCAGGATCCAATCGCCTCCGAGCGGGTCGCGAATCAAAGGCCCGACGAACCAGTCGCTGCTGGTTGTCGCCCTGTGATGCTGAAACAAGGCAAGGGCGTCGATGCTTACGCGCCCACGATGGCCGGGCAACGAACTGCTCAGAAGAGTGCCGTCCTCTCCGTAGATCGTCAGCGCCTTGATGCGCTGCAGCGATTGAACCCGCTCGACCAGGAAAACATCCAGGCGTGCAATGGCATTCGGCAGGATTCCGCCTGTCTCGACCCGGTCCACCACATCCACCAGGAGCGCGTCCGCGAGCTCAAAAGTGTCCTGGGCATGCTGAGTCAGAGATTTTGCTAAATTCAGGGTCTCGGCCCGGATCCGTTCGAACTCGTGCCCCTGATCATGCCAGTACCGCCAACCCTCCAGGCCTAGGATCACAAGACAGACCGCAAGCACGAAGACCCGGAGGCCTCGTGCCGAGGATCTCGGCCTTTCCTGAACGAATGTGGTCATGACGCCCCCACCATACCGGCCCAAGCTAGCCTGAGGCTAACTTCAGGCCGAGGATCCCGGAGACGATCAGGCCGATGCAGACCAGGCGCATCGCGGTGGCCGGTTCGCCGAAAAGATAGATGCCGAGCAAGGCAGTTCCAACTGTGCCGATCCCGGTCCAGACCGCATAGCCCGTTCCGACCGGCAGCTCTTTAAGAGCAAGACCGAGGAGCAGGACGCTGATCACCATGCTGAGGCCCGTCAAAACGGAAGGAACCAGCCGGGTGAAGCCCTCGGTATATTTCAGGCCGATGGCCCAGCCGATCTCGAACAAACCGGCAAGGGCGAGCAAAGTCCATGCCATGACAGGGCCTCCGTCATAGGCAGGGCCGTCCCTACCGTGTGTCATGAAGCCGAGGTCGTCCTCGACCTCCCTGGATATAGAGGGTCCGGAAAACCTTCTCAACTGAATCCTAGCGCGGCCAAAGGTCAGCCTGTGTAGTTAGTTACCGGCGTCGTCGGAGGGCTGGGCGGTACGGCCTAGCGCCGCATAGGGGTCGAACGGGGCGTAGATCTGGTGCTTCCACTCGTCGCCGCAATTGATGCAGATCGAGCGTACCATGTGGTTGCTCCGCTCCAGGCGCCTGAGGAGCTTCTGCTGCCGCTCGACGGCCTCGTTGACCGCCGGCTCGGTTCCGGATGGGCGGACTGTGAGCCGGAGCGGCTTATCGTCCGGCGCATCCTGAGCCAAAGCCGGACCTGTGAGCAAGAGGAGGCTGGCGGTCCATAGAAAGCGGGTCATCGGAAATCCTGCGGCTGATTTGGCCCCTCCGACTGGACTCCAGGCGATACTGTTTCGTCAAGGCAGGATTGCCGCCCTGAGACTTTTGGCTGCGGCGAGCCTCGCCCACCGCAGCCTACCCAGGTTTTCAGAACCGCACGCTCAAGCTGCCGCGCACGGTATGCTCCTGGTCGCGCTGGCCGATGGCACCGTCATACATCAAGCCCACGGCGACCTTCTCGCTCACCTGCCAGTTAAGGCCGGCCTCGACCACGAGGCTGTCGCGGTCGATGGGAGCGCCGACCACGAGGAACGGCGTGGGGAAGCCATCAACGGTGAAGCGCGCCTCGGGAGCCACATCTCCAAAAGCATGGCGCCAGCCGAGCATGCCCTTGAAGGTGACGGTGCCGGCCTCTGTCGGCATCGTGGCGACAAGCCGCGCGCCGAGGGTGGAATAGGTCGTGTCGAACGAGGCCACCTCGCCGGTCGCCCGGAACGGGGAGGCATTCTCCACCACATCGTGGCTGCTCACGTGCACATGGGCGAGCCCCGCAAAAGGCTCCAGGGTGACGCGATCCGAGAGCCGGAACGTGTAGCCGACCTCCCCGAAGACCTGCACTGAATCGGCGGAGGTGTCGGTCTCACCACCCTGGAAGCGGCCGGCCACCGCGCCGCGGGTGAGGCCGATCTCGTGATGGGCGTAAGCCACGCCGCCGCGCAGGGCCCAAGCCCCGAAAGCGGCAGACCCGTAGGCACCAATGTGGAAGCTGTCGACGTCACCGGATGCGGCAGCCGCATCGATGTCGAAGGACGTGGCGAGGTAGCCTGCCGCGATGCCAAGGCGGTAAGGCGTGCCGAGACCTCCGTCCACGCCGACCACCATGCCGCCGGTTCTCCGCTCCATGGCGGCGGAAGTCGGCGTCGCGTCGGTGCGCCCGAAGGAGCCAAGGACCTTACCCCACACGCCCCAGCCGGTTCCCCGCGAGGCCGGAGCGTCTGCAACCGGAGCAGCCACTGGCGTCCCCCGTACGGGAAGATCAGTCGTGTACTGAACCGGCACGGAGTCGATTGCCACGAAGGACGGAACCGCCCCCATGGCATCGGAGGACGAGCAGCGCAGGCGGCAGAGGATGGCCGCGCGGAACAGGTTCTCGTGATGCAGGATCGTGACCGGCGGCGTGGTCTCAGGCTGTAGCGGAGGAACAGGCCTCGGGCGGGGCGGACGACCCGGATCCTGAGGATCCCGCGGATCCTCAGGAGGCGCGGGATCGAAGACGTTCGGCAGCAGCTCGAGATAGACGTTGTTGGCGTCCTTGGTCAGAAGCGGCTGGAAGAAGATCAGGTCGTCGACGCCGCTGAACTGTCCAGTCACCCCCCGCTGTGCCGTCAGGATCGTCCAGCGCCCCGGCGAGTAGGTTGCCCGCTCCGCATGAACTTCGACCGTGCCGCCCCGGATGGTAGCGCGCCCGTTCGCCACGATCCGGTCGCTCTCGAAGCGATTGTTGAGATCGACGCGATAGGTGGTGCCCGCCGCGATATTGACGTCGCCTCGTACATTCAGCGTGCGGATGTCGCCGACGCCTGCGCGGCTCGTGGCCCCATCAATGCCGGGAGAGAGGATGCTGCCCGCCAGCGCATCGATGCTGCCGACTGTGCCAGTGCCGCCAAGGGTGGCGCCGCGATGCACGGTCATGTCCGATCCGCCCATGCTGCCGGTCACGAGGAGCGTGCCCTCGCGCACGGCCCAAGGCATGGCAGCGTTGTTGTCGTTTTCCGTGGTCCAGGTGGAGGTGTCGACCTTCTCGAACCGCTCGAAGTCGCGATATTTGGCGCTGGCACCGATCTCGCGCACGTCGAAGGTCGCGTCCGTCTGGCCACCGAGCTTGAACGTGTCCGTGCCCGCGCCTGCGCGCACATGGCCCTCGATCCTCGAACTCGCGCCGATCAGAAGGGAATCGTTGCCACCCGCCAGATCGACCGCCGCGCCCTGCGCCCCTTGCGTGCGGATCGTGCCGAAATTCTCGATGGCTTCCGATCCGTGCCGGCCGCGCAAAGCCACCTCGTCCCGGCTCTCGATGGTGCCGCCGTCCCGGTTGATCACCGTGTTGGTCTGACCCGTATTGCTGATGACGTAGAGACCCTCGCCGTCGTTGCCTAATCCCTGCACGATGCCGCGGTTCTCGATCCGGTTGCCGTTGCCCTCGATCTTGATGCCGCGTCCCTCGAGCCCCGATGCGGTGATTGTGCCTTCGTTGGTGATCGTGCCATTGTTGCCGATCAGCCGGATACCGTCCGCCGTGTAGCCGCTGGTCGTGATGGTGCCGCTGTTGGAGATGGTGGCGTTCTCAGCCGCGTTGAGCGTGCCTCCGCCATCCGCGCGGATGCCCTCGCCACCGGCGCCGGTGGTGCGGATCGTGCCAGAATTGACGAAGCTGTTGTTATGGCCTTCTGCGATCATGCCGCGGGCGGAGGAACCCGATGTCTGAAGGGTGCCGCTGTTGCGCAGGATGTTGTTGTTTCCTCTGGCAATCAGCGCCTCCGAGGAAGTCCCTTGTGTCGAGACATTGCCTGTATTGACGAGCGTGTTCCTGCTGCCCGTAGCTTCCAGGCCGTCCACCGAGTTCTGGATCGTCGAGACCGAACCGTTATTGGTGATCGTGCTGCCGTCATCTTCAGCATAGATCGCGTTAAAGGCATGATCCGCGTTGCCGCCGGTTACGGTGATGGTTGCCCCGTTGGCAATCGTCACCGAGCTGTTGCCCTCCACGCGGATGGCGGCCTCACTGGTTTCCATTCTGGTGCTGGCCTGCACCTCGACCGAGGATGGTGTGTTATCTGTCGCCCAGTAGGGATCGGTCGTGGTGCCCGAACACACCACGCGCGTCTGACCACCCGAGACACTTGGCGTGCAGGCTGCCTGCGCCGAACCAGTGAAAGCCGCCACTGCGGCAAGGCTCAAGGCCACCATGCTCGTTGCGGACGACCAGTTAAGAAAGGAGATTGTTAGGTGGGCCGAGCAGGCGCCTGGCCGCTGCCGGCGAACTGAAAAAATCGACCCTGCGTCGCCTCGATTCGACATGTCGCTTCCTCACTGACGTTATTTTATAACTGCGTCAGCTAGGAAGGACGGACGACCGGAGTACTGCTCATTCAGAGAGGAAAATGGTCCCGACAGAGGAAAAGATGAAAATGCGCGACACCATGTGCGTTTTCGCACATTTGACCTTGGAGGGGCCCGGCCTCACCAGGCGCTCCCCGATCAGATCTGCCGCACGGCGCCCGTGGCCGCGCTGGTGGCGAGCATGGCATAGGCCTTGAGGGCCGCCGACACCTTGCGCTTGCGCGGTTGAGCCGGCTGCCAGCCC
This sequence comes from Microvirga sp. CF3062, assembly GCF_036314045.1. Lineage (NCBI taxonomy): Bacteria > Pseudomonadati > Pseudomonadota > Alphaproteobacteria > Hyphomicrobiales > Methylobacteriaceae > Microvirga > Microvirga sp. CF3062. The sequence continues at coordinate 35,706 of NZ_JAYGGN010000007.1, read as the reverse complement.
TTGGCCTGCTGCTCGACACGGCGGCGCTGGAGTTCGGCATCGTCAACTGCCAGATGAATACTGCGGTTCGGGATGTCGATCTCGATCCGGTCGCCGTCCTGCACGAGGCCGATGGTGCCGCCTTCGGCTGCTTCCGGTGAGGCGTGGCCGATGGAAAGGCCCGAGGTGCCGCCCGAGAAGCGGCCGTCGGTGATGAGGGCACAGGCTTTGCCGAGGCCCTTCGATTTCAGGTAGCTCGTGGGATAGAGCATCTCCTGCATGCCGGGGCCGCCGCGCGGTCCCTCGTAGCGGATGACGACTACGTCACCGGCTTTCACCTTGCCGTTGAGGATGCCGCTCACCGCGTCGTCCTGGCTTTCGAAAACGACGGCCGGACCCGAGAACACGAGAATGCTCTCGTCGACGCCCGCGGTCTTCACGATGCAGCCATCGAGCGCGAGATTGCCGGAGAGGACCGCAAGGCCGCCGTCCTTCGAGAAGGCGTGCTCCGCATCGCGGATGACGCCGGAGGCGCGGTCCGTATCGACGCTGTCGTAGCGGCTTTCCTGGCTGAACGCCGTCTGTGTCGGCACGCCACCCGGTGCTGCACGGAAGAAGTCGTGCACCGCATGGGAGTTGGTGCGCCGCACGTCCCAGCGGTCGAGGGCCGTCTTCATGGTCTCGGCGTGGACGGTCGGCACCGAAGTGTGGAGGAGTCCCGCGCGGTCGAGTTCGCCCAGGATACCCATGATGCCGCCTGCGCGGTGCACGTCTTCCATGTGCACGTTCGCGATGGCGGGCGCGACCTTGCACAGCACCGGCACCTGGCGCGACAGGCGGTCGATATCCGCCATGGTGAAATCGACTTCCGCCTCGTGAGCAGCAGCCAGCAAGTGCAATACCGTGTTGCTCGATCCGCCCATGGCGATGTCGAGCGTCATGGCGTTCTCGAAGGCCGCGAAGGTGGCGATCGAGCGCGGGAGCACGCTCTCGTCATCCTGCTCGTAATAGCGGCGGGCGAGATCGACGATCACGTGGCCGGCTTCCACGAACAGGCGCTTACGGTCGGCGTGGGTTGCCAGCGTCGAGCCATTGCCGGGGAGCGACAGGCCCAGCGCCTCGGTGAGGCAGTTCATGGAATTGGCCGTGAACATGCCGGAGCACGAGCCGCAGGTGGGGCAGGCGGCGCGCTCGATGGCCTTGATGTCCTCGTCGGCGATCTTATCGTCGGCGGCGGCCACCATGGCGTCCACGAGGTCGAGCTTCTTGGTCACGCCGTTGAGCACGACCTTGCCAGCCTCCATCGGGCCGCCGGAGACGAAGACCACCGGGATGTTGAGGCGCATGGCGGCCATCAGCATGCCCGGGGTGATCTTGTCGCAGTTGGAGATGCACACCATCGCGTCGGCACAATGGGCATTGACCATGTACTCGACGCTGTCGGCGATCAGCTCCCGGGAGGGCAGGGAGTAGAGCATGCCGTCATGGCCCATGGCGATGCCGTCATCCACCGCGATGGTGTTGAACTCCTTGGCGACGCCGCCCGCCTTTTCGATCTCGCGCGCCACGAGCTGGCCGAGGTCCTTGAGGTGGACGTGGCCCGGCACGAACTGGGTGAAGGAGTTCACGACGGCGATGATCGGCTTGCCGAAATCGGAATCCTTCATGCCCGTGGCCCGCCACAGGCCGCGGGCGCCGGCCATGTTGCGGCCATGGGTGGTGGTGCGAGAGCGATAGGCTGGCATGATGTCCCCCGGAACTTTGGGTTCTTGTTCAACGGAAATTGCGCGACTTGCAAGGAAAATTGCCATTCCTTGTGGTCACGCCTGCATTGCCGCAATGGAATTGCTGAAGGCAGCGCTTGGTGGAAAGGGGTGGCTGTCCTTGATAAGGCTCGGCTTGAGGGAGATGGAATGGATCAGACGGCCTTCAATCAGTCCCTACGTCGGGTGGTTGCCATCGTGGCGGCCCTCAACCTCGGCTATTTCGGCATTGAGTTCTCGGTGGCGCTCGTCATCGGGTCGGTGTCGCTCTTTGCCGACAGCATCGACTTTCTGGAGGATGCCTCCATCAACCTCCTTATCCTCCTGGCGTTAGGCTTTACGCTGAGGATGAGGGCACGCGTGGGAATGCTGCTCGCCGGCATCATCCTCGTGCCGGGGTTTGCCACTCTCTGGATGGCCTGGGAGAAATTCTGGGCGCCAGTTCCGCCGGAGCCCTTGCCGCTTTCGCTCGCCGGGGCAGGGGCTCTCGCGGTCAATCTCGCCTGCGCGCTCCTACTCGTCCGGTATCGCCATCATAGCGGCAGCCTCACGAAGGCGGCGTTCCTGTCCGCCCGCAACGATGCCTTCGCCAATGTGGCGATCGTGGCCGCAGGCGTCATAACGGCGGCTACGCTCTCTGCCTGGCCTGACCTGATCGTCGGCCTCGGCATTGCGGCCATCAATGCCGATGCGGCCTGGGAGGTCTGGGAAGAAGCCCGTGAGGAACATCGGGCTGAAACGCCTGAAGCTTGAGCTGCGTTGTCCTGCCTTAAGCCATCCTCACAAAGACAGGACCGCGCCATGCTGACCAAAGACGAACTGGATGCACCGGCCCATCTCCAATACGAGCCCATCGGCACGGCTGGCCAGGGCCACCCCAGCGATGTGCGAGAGTTCAAAACGCTGCGGGAGGCCGTGCATTGGGCCATGAACAACGAGGCCCCGGCCGGCATGGAAGCCGTGATCCGCGCCGCTTCCGGCGCAGTGCTCAGCCCGCGACACTTGGAGGAGATCTGGTCGAGCCTGCAGGGGCCTTAAACCCACCCCAGACTCAAGGCTCCCACGGCGAGATAGCGTCCGGTTTTGGCCAGTGCCACGAGCGGGATAAAGACCCGCAAGGGCTCGCGCAGAAGCCCAGCGACAATGGTGAGCGGATCGCCGATGACCGGTACCCAGCTCAGCAGCAGGGTCCAGCGCCCATAGCGGTGGTACCAGGCTTCGGCCTTGGCCATCTGTTGACGCTTCACCGGAAACCAGGGCCGATCCTCGAAATCGGCGAAGAAGCGACCCAAGAACCAGTTCACGACCGAACCGAGAATGTTGCCCACGCTTGCCACGAGAATGAGCGCCCACCAGGTATAGTGCTCGGCCACAAGCATCGCGAACAGCACGGCTTCCGACTGGAACGGGAAGATCGTAGCCGACAGGAAGGCGGCGGCGAACAGGGCGCCGTATTCGGCAAGATGCGGCATGAGGCGGGGTGATCACATAGGACAGGAAAGATTCAGGCAAGGCTCCAAGCCTGAATGAGGTGAGCCCTACCACAGTTCCGCTCTCATGCCGAACTGCCCTGCGCAAAGCAGGTCGGCACTGTGCCTCAGATCGCTTCCTCAGCAGTCGTCACGATGCGTAATCAGTACATGGGTTCACTGAACGATCCATGCTGCGCCTGGGGATTGAGGCGCGCGAATTCTTCCCCCTTCACATGCACCAGGGTGGCGTGATCCCCGCCTTCGAAATAGATGTCTCGCTGCCGGTCCATGTCATTCTCGATGATGACATTGAGCCCATAGCAGGAGCCGACGGGCGGGATGGCGCCACGATCGCAATCGCGGAACACCTCCACGATCTCGTCCTCCGACGCGAGGCGCAACTCCTGGCCCAGTTCCGCCTTCAGGTCGGACAGGCGCAGGTGATGAGACGCCGGCATGACGGCGAGCATGTAATGCTGACCATTGCTCAGCATGACGCCCTTTGCCATGCTGCCGCCGGGGATGTGACCGGCATGGGCCGTGCCCAGCGATGTCATGGCTGGCTCATGCGGGATCAGGTCGAATTGAATGCCCTTATCGACCATGTAGTTTTGAAGGGTCGGGGCGATTGTCATGACAGCCTCCTATGAGACGAGAATGCTCGCGTATCAGGAGGGCGGCTTTACTGACACACCGTCTCTACGGGATGCGCAGCTGCAAGTAATCTGCAGATGGTACACCCCTGGTGGGGCGGCATCAATTGATGAGTGGCTGCATCCGGAAAGAATGTGCCCATAGCCAAGCTTAGGTGCAGCGCTCATCCGGGGGCCTGAGGCTTGCACCTTCGGACGAGGTTCAGTACGAGCAGGTCGCGCGCTTTGCCCAGGCTGAGCCTCTTTCATCCGCTTCCTTGAAGCATGGACGCATTTTCCGCAGGGTAATCTCTTGGACCAGTTCGACGTTGTGGTGATCGGCGCGGGCGCTGCCGGGATGATGTGCGCGGTCGAGGCCGGCAAGCGCGGGCGATCCGTGCTGGTCATCGACCATGCGGCCAAGCCCGGCGAAAAGATCCGCATCTCCGGCGGCGGGCGCTGCAACTTCACCAATCTCAACGCCTCGCCTGCCAACTTCATCTCGCAGAACCCGAGCTTCGCCATTTCGGCCTTGCGCCGCTATACACAACGCGACTTCATCGCCCTCGTGGAGCGCTATGGCATCGCCTATCATGAGAAGACCCTAGGACAGCTGTTCTGCGACGGCTCGTCGAAGCAGATCATCGATTTGCTGCTGAACGAGATGCGCCAAGTCGATGTGGAGCTTCGGCTCTCCACCTCTGTCCACTCCGTCGAGAAGACGTCCGAAGGGCTCTCGCTCAAGCTCTCGCAAGGCGCGGTGCAATGCCGCTCGCTCGTGGTGGCGAGCGGCGGAAAGTCCATCCCGAAGATGGGCGCCACAGGCTTCGGCTACGATCTCGCGCAGCAGTTCGGCTTGAAGATCGTCGAAACGCGGCCGGCCCTTGTGCCGCTCACCTTGGAGCCAACCCTGCTGGAGCGGCTCGCGCCTCTCGCAGGCGTTGCCGTCGATGCGGTGGCAGGCTGCGGCAAGACTCAATTCGCCGAGGCGCTGCTCTTCACCCATCGTGGATTGAGCGGCCCTTCCATCCTGCAGATTTCCTCCTATTGGCGCGAGGGCGACGAGATCACCCTGTCCATGCTGCCGGGCGTGAACCTGTTCGAGGAACTGCGGGCGGCGCGTGCGCAGAACGGCCGGCAGGCCCTGCAGACCTCCCTCTCGGTGTTCCTGCCGAAGCGTCTAGCGCAGCTCATCGCGGAGACCGAGAAGGGGCCTGCCAACCTCGCGGATTATTCCGACAAGCGGCTTCGGGCCGTCGAAGAGGCCGTGAACCGCTGGCGCTTCAAGCCGACGGGCTCGGAGGGCTACCGCACCGCCGAGGTGACGCTCGGTGGCGTCGACACCCGCGAGCTCGATTCCCGCACCATGGAGGCCAAGGCGGTGCCGGGCCTCTACTTCATCGGCGAGGTGGTGGACGTGACCGGCTGGCTCGGCGGCTACAATTTCCAGTGGGCCTGGTCCTCGGGTTGGTGCGCCGGGCAGGCAGCCTGACGGTCGTAAGCGCCACGCCGGTCAGCGGGATGCAGGTGCCGTCGCGATGTCGAAGTGCAGCACGTCCTCACGAGTCCCGAGTTTCTCGTAGAGTGCGATGGCCGGGTCGTCGCCGTAATCCGCCTGCACATAGATCACCCAGGCTCCACGCTCGGCGGCAATCCCGCGCAGGTGCTCGATGAGAGCGGTCGCGATACCCTGCCGCCGATGTGCCGCGCTGACGGCGAGATCATAGATATACACCTCGCGCCGCGCCCGCTCGAACTTGTCGAGCTCATAGGCCACGAGCCCGCCCAGGACTTCTTCTCCAGCCAGCGCCACCACGGCGAAGATGTGCTCCTTCGCGAGCAGCCCTTCCAGGTAGGCATCGGCAGGCTGGTCACCCGTATAGGTCTCCGGGTCCGCGAAGGCCTCCCCGAACAAGGCGTTCAGCCGGCGAAGCACCGGAACGTCCGTTGGCCCGAGACGGCGGAGTGTGACGGATGGCGAGAGCATGGCCCGAGGATAGCACGGTTGCGCCTCTGGTTAAGCCTCCCGAAGCAGACGTTCGGCTTGGAAGAGAGGGGCTAGGCCACTGCGGCCCCAATCTCATTCATGTGCGCTAGGACACAGCATCGCCCAGTTAGGAAGGTTTTCAACCCAAGGTTCATTGAGCTTCGCATGCCCGCTATCGATATAAAGTTTCAAAACAAGATCTGACAAGGTCATATTCAATCAGAGGGGCTTTAGGTGAACACAATGATCAAGTCTCTATCCATCCTCACTGCCGCCTTGGCGGCTGGTCTCGTTGTCGCTTCGGAGGCCAATGCTGGCAGGCCCGGCCTGTCGTTCAACGGCCGCAATCTCAATGGCGTGTCCGAGAATGGCCGTAATCTGAACGGCATCCTGCTCAACGGCCGTGGCCTGAATGGCCGGAATCTCAATGGTGCTGCCCGTGAGGGCGCCGTTGCCGGCCAGGACGTGCAAGCCATGAGCATCATCCTGAAGGATGGTGCTCGCGTGACGCTCAACTAAGCCCGAACCAGAGAACCCTCGTGTCTTCCCTGCGAGGGTTCGCCTGGCACCCGTCAGTGAGTGATATGTCATGCACGCGCCTTTGCCGATTGCCTTCAGCGCCATTCTGATCCTGGCCACGTCCGGTGCAGGGCAGGCTCTGAATGGCCGCCTGGAGGCGGACAGGGGTGAGTTCAGGCTTCATCTCGACGAGGGACGGGTGCTGGAGCGGGATGCTTTGGCTGGAGCCCGCATCGTCATGCAAAGCGGCGAGCGGAGAATTCAGGTCCTGATCGATGCCGTCGAGACGGAAGACGAGGTGCCCGGCGGCCCGGTCGTGCTCTACCGGTTTCTGGTCGAGGATCCTGTCGGGCGGACATTCTGGAATGCATGCATGCCCGATACACGCGGCCGGCAGCTGGGCCTGCCGCTTCAAAATGGGGCAGGCGTCGACCTCACCTGCACCAGCGGCGCCGAGGGAAAGTGCATCCTTATGGGCTACCGTCCCTGGGATGCCCGAGCGGACGTGCCGATGCAGGATCTGCATGCCGCCTGCGTTCACATGATGCGCGCCGATTACGGTGGCGATGATCATCCTGCAACGCGCGACGGCACGCTCGTCGATGTCTACGACCGCTTCGGCATCCAGACGCCGGAGAGTGTTGATCCCCTGCCATTCGAGGCCGCCTGGAGCAAGGACGGAGCCCTCTGCGTGGCCCATCCGCGCATTGCCGAGAATGTGAGCCTCGACGAGCTGGCGCAACGCTATCCAGCCCTCAGCGGCCGTTTGGGATCCGAGGCTTGTACGGAAGAGGCGATGCGCAACCATCCGAATGCACTTCTCTTCAACCGTTCGGCTCTTACCCTTCGCTGACAGAATACCTCCCTTCCTGGGCCTTTCGACACAGCCATGATATGCTGATCTGCATCGGGTTCTCACATCGGGGAGAGTCTCATGCAGTCAGGCATGGTCCTCATCTGGGTCGGTGCGCTGCTCATCATAGCAGGGATCGTGCTGGCGGCAGGCCAGATGCTCTGGAAGGGGCGTCTGAGCGATGCGCACCGGATGGGTCCCACGGGCTCAAGCGCCACGCTCGAGCCGCAGGGGCGGGTGCGCGCATTCCATCCGAAGCACCACTGGCCCAGCATCGCGCTCGTCGCACTCGGCATCATCCTGATGCTGGCGGAAGCGGCCGTCTGAGCTTTGTCCTGGACTTGAAACTGAGCCGGGTAGGGCCAGTTCAGACTTCTCCTGCCGTCATCGCCACGGCGACATCCTCACGTTCAAAACCGGAGATCTCCCATGCAGCAGCGTCAGCTCGGTCAGTTGCAGGTGTCCGCCCTCGGCCTCGGCTGCATGGGCATGTCGGAGTTCTACGGCAGCGGCGACGAGGCTGAATCGATTGCCACTATCCATCGCGCCATCGAGCTCGGCGTCACCTTCCTCGATACCGCCGACATGTACGGCGTGGGCCGCAACGAGGAACTGGTGGGCCGCGCCATCGCGGATCGGCGCGACAAGGTCGTCCTCGCCACCAAGTTCGGCAACGTGCGCGGCCCCAATGGGGAGCGCCTGGGCATCAGCGGCAAGCCCGATTACGTGCGCCAGGCCTGCGAGGCGAGCCTGAAGCGGCTGAAGCTCGATCACATCGATCTCTACTACCAGCACCGGGTCGATCCCGACACGCCGATCGAGGATACAGTGGGCGCGGTGGCCGATCTGGTGCGCGAGGGCAAGGTGCGCTATCTCGGCCTCTCGGAAGCAGGGCTACAGACGATCCGCCGCGCCCACGCGGTTCATCCCATCACCGCCTTGCAAACGGAGTATTCTCTCTGGAGTCGCGATCCGGAGGATGAGCTTCTTTCCACCGTGCGCGAGCTCGGCATCGGCTTCGTGCCATATTCGCCTTTGGGTCGCGGTTTTCTCACCGGGCAGATCAAGAGCGTCGACGATCTGGCCGAAGACGATTTCCGCCGCAACTCGCCGCGCTTTCAGGGCCAGAATTTTCAGAAGAACCTCGACCTCGTGCGCGAGATCGACACCATGGCGCGCGAGAAGGGCTGCGCGCCTTCGCAGCTCGCGCTCGCCTGGGTGCTGGCGCAGGGCAATGACATCGTGCCGATCCCCGGCACCAAGCGCCGACGCTATCTGGAGGAGAATGTGGGCGCGCTCGACGTGAGGCTCACGCGAGACGATCTTGCCCGCATCGACCGCATCATTCCGCCGGGCGCGGCCGCCGGAACGCGCTATCCGGAGCCGGCCATGAAGATGGTCGGGCTCTGATCCTTAGGCCGCCGATGAGGTGTTGACGGACAGGGATTCAAGCGCTCCCGCTTCGTCGATGCGGCGGACGAGGTCGTCCACCTCTTCCTCGGTCTGGTAGATTCCGAAACCGAGGCGCAGGCGCTGGCCGCGCACGTCGGTCACCACGCGCAGCGCCTTCAGGTCGCTGTGAATGGCCTGCGCCGCGGGTGTCTGAAACGTGAGGAAATTGCCGCGCCGCGTCTCGTCCGCCGGCACCACGGGCGAGGCGTTCGCGAACAATGCGGAACCGGAGATGCGCCGCAGGAAGTGTTGCTGCAGCGCCTTCGCATGCGCGTGGATAATGCCGGGGGTGATGCCCTCGTCCGCGAGCCAGCGCATGACCGCGTTGAAGCGGTAGAGGCCGGATGGATCGAAGGTTGAGCCCATGAAGCGCCAGCCATCCTCGCTGTAGCCGACCTGTCCGCTCTGCGCGTTCGTGAGATTGCCGAAGGCGGCGTACCAGCCGGTGTCGCGCGGGCGAATGCCCCAGCCGGGCGGGCAATGCATGAAGCATGCGCCTTCGCCCGCCATGGCATATTTGTAGCCGCCGGCAATGTAGAACACGCGATCTGCGATGCTGCCGAGATCCGTCGGCCGCGCCATGAAGCCGTGATAGCCGTCGATCACGATCATCGCGCCGTCGCGGTCGCATTCTGCAAGGTGACGCCCATCCAGCGCGAAGCCGGAATTGAAGAACACCTGGCTGACGAAGACGAGATCGTAGCCGGCCTTCGCGGCGGCGTGGAAGCGATCCTCGAAACTCGCGAAGGGCTCGGCCGGCACGCGTGTCACGTCCACGAGCCGCTCCTCTTCCAATCGCGCGATCTGGCGCGTGAAGGAATGGAACTCGCCGTCGGAGGTGAGAATGCGCACCGGGCGGTCGGCGGGAAAACAGGAGAGGATGCGCTTCAGGAATTCGTGCGTGTTCGGCGCCACCGCGATAGTGGAAGGGTCCGGCAGGTTGAGATGCTCGGCCACATGGTCGCGAAACTCGTCGAGCACCGGCCCTAAGATGTGCTCCCACTTGTCGTCCATCAGGCGGGCAGCATCGTCCCAGGCCTGCAATTGCGCCTCGCGTGTCACGTCCGGCCAGGGGTGGTGGCTGTGGGCTGCGAAATGCAGGCGGTCCGGCTCTGTGTTGAGGAAGCGGGAGAACTGGGAACGAAGATCAAGCATGATGCTCTTAACCTGATTAAAGCTTGCCGCGCACGGACCAGAGTTCAGGGAAGAAGTATTTTTCCAGCGCCTTGCGCAGGTAGCTGACGCCGCTGCTGCCGCCAGTGCCGCTGCGCATGCCGATGATGCGCTCCACCGTCTTCATATGCCGGAATCGCCATTGCTGGAACGCATCCTCGAGATCGACCAGCTCCTCGGCGAGTTCGTAGAGATCGAAGTGCTCGCCCGAATGGCGATAGATCTCCTCCCAGATCGCCTCGACGCCAGGATGCGCCGTGTAAGCTTGCGTCACATCCCGGTCGAGAACCTCCTGGGGAACGGCATAGCCGCGGCGGGCCAGCAGGCGTAAGGCTTCGTCGTAGAGGCCAGGCGCCTGGTAGGCCGCCTCCAACTGCTCCGCGAGATCGCTCCGGTGCCGGTGCGGCGCCATCTTCGCCGCGTCCTTGGCCCCAAGCTTGAATTCGACGAGCCGGTACTGCCAGGACTGGAAGCCGGAGGATTTGCCGAGCGCCGGCCGGAAGCTGAGATAGTCCGACGGCGTCATGGTGGAGAGCACGGTCCAGGCCTGGATCAGCTGCTCCTGGATCCGGTTGATGCGGGCCGTGCATTTGAAGGCGGGCTGGAGCTCGTCAGCCCGGATATGGGCAAGCGCCGTGTCGAGCTCCCGGTTCAGGAGCTTGAGCCACAGCTCCATCACCTGATGGATGGTGATGAAGAGAAGCTCGTCGTGTTCGGATGTCAGGGGAGACTGGGCGGAGAGGAGGGTGTCGAGCCGGAGATAGTCTCCATAGCTCATGCCTTCGGAAAAATCGGTGTGGATCCCGTCTGTCGCTGCCGACAAATCTGTCTCTCCCTGATCGCTTCCGCTTGGGTGCGGATTGTCGTCCTGCCGTTGGGCGTACAACGAAAGTAGGACATTGCGGCGGGGTTGTCACGTCGGACAGGCCGGAATTGGCTTTCGGCCTCTGAGGCGATAGGTTGCCGCCCCTGAACGATCCCTACGGAGAGACCCTCGCATGACCGATACGCTTCCTGACCGCCTGGCTTCGAATCCCGACAGCCCCTTCTATGACGAGGAACTGCTGGCGAAGGGGATCGGCATCCGCTTCAACGGGGTCGAGAAGACCAATGTGGACGAGTATTGCGTCAGCGAGGGCTGGGTCCGGGTCACCGCCGGGAATGCCAAGGACCGGTTCGGCAACGCGATGACCATCAAGCTCAAGGGCAAGGTCGAGCCCTACCTCAAGACCGAGGCTTAAGCACGCCTGCGGAAAGCCGGCCGTTGGGGCAGGGCTGGACGTGCCGCAGGGTGCGCCCCAAGATCAGGTGCAAGCTCGTCAATCGAGGCGCATCCTCGGGAAAGGCTTGCCCTGAATGGCCTCGTTGAAGGCTTTCGCTCTTATTGCAATGGCTTTCCTGCTCGCCGGGACGGCCTTCGCCCATGACTGGTACCCGGCCTGGTGCTGCGACGAGCACGATTGCCGCGAACTCATTGAGGCCCAGGGCGAGACGGTAACGGAAACCGCCGAGGGCTGGCGGCTATGGGACGGACGCCTGATCGGCCACGAGCATTCCAAAATGTCGCCGGACGCCAAGTTCCACCTCTGCGAGGAGGTGACGACCAAGGCCATCATCTGCTTCTTCGCCCCGCAGGGCGCGTCGTAATGGATTTCTGCTGAGGCCGCGAATCAAAGGCAGGCCACAAAAAGGAAGCGCCCGCTCTTCGAGGGGCGCTTCAAGGTCCGACCCGTAGGGGCAAAATGAGGGTCGTGAACCTCTCTATTCGTAGGGTAATCTGGCGAAAGTGTGACGAATCCTAGTGTCAAATGAGCATGTCAAGAGAACTGGTGTGATATTATGACGCAAATGATCGTTTATTTAAGAACTATTTGCCTTGCTCGGCCATAGATGATGGTTTATTCCGGGTTAACCGTAGGGGCAAATACGGTCACAAGGGTCGCGAACACAGTCAAAAATTAGGACTGGGCGCGACCCTTTTTCTTTTTATTGCTAGGAATAGGGTCCGTTACTTGGATCCGCTGCGGAATGCCTGCAGCCGTTCCATAGTCGCTTTGATCTCCTCGGCGGCCTCTAGTCCTCGGATGCCGATCACTCCGCGGTCGACAGTTCTCCCATCCGCGTCCTTTCGGCCGTTGAAGAACGCGTCCCTTTGCTCCTTGGACATCTTCAGGAGGGCGCGAGCCTCGGTCTCGATCCGCCATTCCTCGGACCAGGTGCTGACGGACTGGCCGGTGAGTTCGGAGATGGCTTTGGTGTCACGGGAGTAGGTCATGGCGATGGGTATCCCATGTCCGCGTGAAGATCGTGTTACCGTTTGGGAGGAGGCGGCCATCAGCCAGGATGCTTGATGAAACGCCCTGTTTGACACCCGCTCCAAGGCCAGGAAGCCTGAGTGCTTTCCCGCACAGCATCTTAAAATTAACATAAGTTAATGTAATTGGCGCGGCTCGGCCAAGGCTTTTGAGTTCCACTCCCAGGCTAGGGCGGCCAGGTCAACCTAGAGGGAAACACATGCCAAATCATTTCAACGAGCGTTGGGGAGGCCCCATTGAAGGTCTTCGTCTCCCTCTCACCGCTTGGAACAGCTTGAAGGACGAAGGCATCACAACCATTGACCAGCTTAAGGCGATTGCGCATCAGCTCGAACAATTGCCTGGGATCGGGGTGAAAATAGCTCGGGTCGTCCGGGATGAAATCACCCGTGTGTCAGCTCCTGAAGGGCGACTGTTAGATTAGAACGAAAGCCGCATGGTTCTGCTAACGGGAGGTGCGGAACCCGCCATTCCTCGCGTCAGGTGCTGACGGACTGGCCGGTGAGTTCGGAGACGGCTTTGGTGCCGCGGGAGTAGGCCTTGCGGGACAGCATGGCATGAAGGGGTGAGAGAGCGTCGAGCGAAGTCCCCTTCTAGCTTGTAAATTTCGCCCCGTAATGGGTTCCGTCCGTCCACACCAGCCGCGCCATGGCTGTTGCGCCGGCATCGGGGATCTGAAGCTCGAATTCCAATGGGACGTCTGCGGCACCGGAAATCACCAGGCGCACGCCGGATTTCGACAGATCCCACACGGAGCATTCTATGGGTGCCCGACAGTTTGGACCCGCGATCCACCCTGCCAAAACAGTGGCAAATCGCTCGTCCAATCGACGTTCAGGCTGTCCAAGGCTCATGCACGGGATTCCAGGATTCGAGAGGGTCCCGTTATAGTCATGCGGGCTGGTGCGAGGCTATCCAGTTCCCACCTGTCTTGTTGATGGACGAGGCTACCCTCACGCAGGTTCGAGCGGCCCATCGATGATCACGTGCGGGCACAGGCGCGAGCAGCGCTCAATCCGGCCATCCACCCGATAGATGTTCTGCAGGAGGGTGGGGGTGATCACCGTCTCCACCGGACCGCAGGTCACCATAGTGCCGGCGTCGATCACCATGACCCGGTCGGCGACGCGCAGCACCTGGTTGAGATCGTGAATGGCGAGCACCACGCAGATCCCCCGTTCCCGCGCGAGCGAGCGGATGAGCGCCAGCACCTCCACCTGCCGGTGCAGGTCGAGGGCGCTCGTCGGCTCGTCGAGCAGGAGGATCTTCGGTTCGCGCACCAGAACCTGAGCGAGCGACACCAGCTGCCGCTGCCCGCCGCTGAGCTCGTTCAGGCCCTTGAAGGCAATCGATTCGATCCGCAGGCTGAAGAGCACACGGTCGACCTCCTGGAGGTCCTCGTCGCTGACTTTACGCGGCGCTCCCTGCTTGCGGGCGAGCAGCACGGATTCGTAGACCGTCAGCACCGTATTCACCGAGGTATCCTGCGGCATGTAGCAGACAGGGCTCGGGCCGGGCCTCAAGGCGACGTCGTCGATGCGGATGCTGCCCGGCCCGTCGAGCAGACCGGCGATGCGCCGGAACAGGCTCGACTTGCCGGCGGCATTCGGGCCGATCACCGCCGTCACCTCGCCGCCCTTCAGCACCGGCGTTGTCACGCCGGAGAGCACTTCCTGCTTGCCGTAGAGGACGCCGACTTGGTCAAGTTGCAGGGTCGCTACCATGCGCGCCTCCGGGTGGACATAATCAGGCTGAAGAGGAACGGCACGCCCACCAGCGCCGTGATGATGCCGATGGGAAAGATGGTGCCGGGCACGATGGACTTGCTGATGACCGATGTCAGCGAGAGGATCGCCGCGCCCGACAGCACCGAGGCCGGCAGGAAGTAGCGCTGGTCCTCGCCCACCAGCATGCGGGCGATGTGCGGGCCAACGAGTCCGATGAACCCGATGGTGCCCACGAACGCAACGGGCACGGCAGCGAGCAGGCTGATGACCATCATGGTCTCGAGCCTGACCCAGCGCACATTGACGCCGAAGCTCGCCGCCTTGTCGTCACCGAGCCGCAGGGCGGTCAGCGCCCAGGCACGGCGCATGAAGAGGGGGAGCGCAATCGCAACGACTGCCGTGGTGATGGCAAGCTTCGGCCATGTGGCCCGGGTGAGACTGCCCATGGTCCAGAACACGACGGCCGACAGCGCCTGCTCCGAGGCGAGATACTGCACCAAAGCGAGAAGCGCATTGAACGTGAAAACGAGCGTGATGCCGAGGAGCACGATGGTCTCAACAGTGACACCGCGCTGCTGGCTCATGAAATGGATGAACAAAGCCGCAGCCATCGCCATGAGCAGCGCATTGATCGACACGATGTAGTCGATGGCCCAGGGCAGGAAGCCGATGCCGAACACGAGGGCAACGGAGGCGCCGAAGCTCGCGGCTGCCGAGATGCCGAGCGTGAAGGGGCTGGCGAGCGGGTTGTTGAGGATGGTCTGCATCTGCGCGCCGGCAGCGGACAGCGCCGCGCCGACCACCACAGCCATGAGCGCCACCGGCATGCGGATGTCCCAGATCACGACGCTGAGCTGCTGCGAGACCTCCGGCGAACCCGTGAGCGCCAGCACGACCTCATGCATGGAATAGCGGGCGGGACCTAAGCCCAGATCGGCGATGACGGAGAGAACGAGAACGACGGCAAGCGCAAGAAGCACGAGCTTCTTGCGCTGCACGAGGACGCGGTAGGCACCGCGTCCCTTAGGCATGGCAATGGCAGGGGAGTGGGCCAAGAGCCTATTCCTTGTCGCTGAGGGAGACCCAGTAACCGGTCTTGTAGGGCACGGGCAGGAAGCGCTCGTAGAGCGTCTTCATGGTTGCATCGGGATCGACATCCTTGAACAGTTCCGGATGCAGCCACTTGGCCATCGCCTGGATGGCGATGAACTGGTAGGGGCTGTTGTAGAACTGGTGCCAGATCGCGTGGACCTTGTTGTCCTTCACGGCCTTCACGCCGGTATAGGCTGGACGCTTCATCAGGCCTGCGAGCTTGGTGCGAGCCTTCGCCTTGTCCGCCCCGGAGCCGACGCCGACCCAGGCGCCGCCGGGCACATAGAGCTCCCAGTTCGAGCCGGTGACGATGACGTGGTCGGGATTGGCCGCAATGATCTGCTCGGGGTTCACGACGCCGAAGGTGCCGGGGATGATCTTGGCAGCCATGTTCTGGCCGCCTGCCACCTCGACGAACTTGCCGAAGTTCTCGTTGCCGAAGGACATGCAGCAATCATCCGAATAGCCACCGGCACGCTCCACCATCACCAGGGGCTTTGCGGGGTTGGCCTTGGCGAGGCGCTCGGTCACGAGATCGATCTGTGCTTTACGGAAAGCGATGAACTCTTCAGCGCGTGCTTCCTTGCCGAACAGCTTGCCGATCAGGCGCATGCTGGCATCGGTGTTCTCGAAGGGCTTTTCGCGGAAGTCGACGAACACCACCGGAATGTCGATCTTGGCGAGCTTCTCGATGAGCTTGGCGTCGTCGGTCGCGGTCTTCGCCTCGATGTTGAGGAGGATCACGTCGGGCTTGAGCGCGACGGCCTGCTCCACATCGAAGGTGCCTTCCTTGAAGCCGCCGAAGGTCGGGATCTTCTCGATCTGCGGATACTTGGCGAGATAATCCTTGTAGCCGTCGAGGTCCGCCTTCTGCAGGTCGTCGCGCCAGCCGACGACGCGCTTGAACGGCTGGTCCGTGTCGAGGGTGGCGACGAAGTACATCTGCCGGCCCTCACCGAGGGTCACCTTCTCGACGGGCGCCTTCACCTCGACCTTGCGGCCGGTGATGTCCGTCACGGTGATCTTGTCGGCGGCATGGGAGGAGGCGGGCATGAGCCCGACGAGCGCCAGGGCGGCACCGAATACCAGTTTGGAGAGTTGCATCATGCGCCTCGTAGCGATTTGAGAAAGCGCGCCCCTCCTAGGTTCGATCAAACAGTAATGCAAGGATTATCTTTTAGAATTACTTTAATTAAAAACAGTAAAACGGTTCTTTAAAATAGTTCTATTCTACAGTTTAAAATAATTCCAGTTTGACGTCTTTCGATTCTGCACTTAGAGGAGCGCCGGAATTCATCATCTGTCATGGGCTTCTCATGAACGCGAACTACACGCTCCGGGACGAGATCAGGGACTACTGGTCGGCACGCGCGGCAACCTTCGACGAGCAGGTCGGGCACGAGATCTTCTCGGAGGCGGAGCGCCAGGCATGGCGCGATCTGTTCCGGCGCCATCTCGGATCGGGCGAGGGGCGCCGGGCGCTCGATCTTGCCAGCGGCACGGGCGTGATCTCCCATCTGCTGCATGGTCTCGGCTTTAACGTCACCGGCCTCGATTGGTCGGAGGCGATGCTGAACCAGGCGCGCGCGAAGGCAGCCCGGCGCGGTGCCGACATTCGCTTTGTAATCGGGGATGCCGAGCGCACCCTTGAAAAGCCGGAGAGCTACGATGTGCTCGTCACGAGGCATCTGGTGTGGACGCTGGTGGACCCGAAGGCGGCGTTCCGGGAATGGCATTCCCTGCTGAAGCCAGGCGGGCGGCTTCTCATTGTCGATGGTGACTTCGTATCGGACACCTTTGTTAGGCGCGTGATCCGGCTCGTCGAGAAGTTGGTGCCGGGTCTCACTGGTGCCCCGCACGCTCCCAATGCCATGCGTGAAACCCATGAGCGCATCCTGAGGCGGGTTTACTTCTCGAAGGGAGCGCGGGCTGAAGAAGTCGCGGCCCTGCTGCGGGAGGCCGGTTTCGCGGAAGTGACCATCGACCGAAACCTCAAGCCGATCCACCGGGAGCAGGCCAAGAACCTGCCGCTGCTCAAGGGCCTCGAGCGCGCGACGCAGCATCGCTACGCTGTCCTGGCGGTGAAGGCCTCATCCTGAAAAGCCCTGGCCTGCCGGTCGCAACCGTGCTCTCCTGATTTGTGGAGAACCTGAAATCAGGAGCGGGAATGGGACGCTGCGGCCGAGCTCTCGTGCTTTGCATCCTGCTGACATCGGCGCCACCAGCCTGGGCGCAGCAGGGCGTCGATGTCGCGACACCTGAAGGCTTGCCCACCATTGGCAAATGGATGCTCACGGCCAAGGGAGCTCTGTCCGACTGGCTCGGCGAGATCTACCGCGGCAAGAACCTGCGCGAGCCGATCAACGTGATCATCATCGACGAGAGTGCTGCAAGCGCGGAGGACGCAAAGGCGCGATTGCTCGCGGCCACCGCTCGTGCCGGATATCCCGTGCGCTTCGGTCATTCGGCAGGCTATCAGGGCGTCATCGGCGGGCAACTCCATGCGCAACTCCCGCAAGGCAGGGACGATGCCTTCTCCAACGATCTCTTCGAGGTAAGCAACAATCACGGCCGCATCTTCGGGCCGCATGTGTTCGGACAGGGCTATCTGTTCACCGGCGCCTTCAGCCGTGAGGAGGTGGATCTGCTCCGTGATCCACCGCACCAATACGGTTCGTTCAACCGGGCCAGGGATGACTTCACGCAGAGGCTCGATCGCAGTACAGCCTACAAGGTAAGCGGCTTCGTCAATCTCGGCAATGCGCTTATCGACGATCCCAAGCTCACCACCGGCGATCACGACGGCATGGCGGTGCTGGTGCGGGCGGAAAGATAATACGACACTTTCCCGTCATGGCCGCACTTGTTGCGGCCATCCACGTCTTATAACCGCTGAAAGACGTGGATCCCCGGGACAAGCCCGGGGATGACGAGGAGGGCGTGGTCAGAAACCTACCCCGCCAAGAACCCCGCCAGCGCCCTCGGGTCCACATTGCCGCCGCTGATGATGATGCCGACGCGCTTGCCCTCGCAAGGGACGAGTCCGTTCAAAGCCGCAGCCGCCGACAGGCAGCCCGTGGGCTCCACAACGATCTTCATGCGCTCGACGAAGAACCGCATGGTGTCGACGAGCTGCGCGTCGGACACGGTGAGGATGTCGTCGACGAGGGCGCGCATGATCGGGAAGGTCTTGGATCCGACATAAGTTGTCTGCGCCCCGTCGGCGATGGTGGCAGGCACGGGGATCTTCACGATGGAGCCTGAGCGGAACGATTGCTGCGCGTCGTTGCCCGCCTCAGGCTCGACACCATAGATGCGGCATGCGGGCGAAAGCGCCTTCGTGGCGAGCGCCGAGCCTGCCAGCAGGCCGCCACCGCCAGTGCAGACGAACAGCATGTCGAGGGGGCCGACCTCCTCGAACAATTCCTTGGCGGCCGTGCCCTGGCCGGCGATCACGTCCTCATGGTCGTAGGGCGGAATGAGCGTGAGGCCGCGCTCCTCCGAGAGCCTGCGCCCGATGGCTTCCCGGTCTTCCGTGTAGCGATCGTAGAGCACGACCTCGCCGCCATAGCCCTTGGTGGCAGCCACCTTCATGGCCGGCGCGTCCTGCGGCATGATGATGACGGTGGGCACCCCCTGAAGCTGCCCGGCATAGGCGATGGCTTGGGCGTGGTTGCCGGACGAGAAGGCCACGACGCCGCGCTTCTTGGCCTCGGCGGACAGCCGCGCAATCGCGTTGTAGGCGCCGCGGAACTTGAAGGAGCCCCCGCGCTGGAAGTTCTCGGCCTTGAAGAACAGCCTGCCGCCCGTCCGCTCGTCGGCGGTGCGGGAGATGAGAACCGGCGTGCGATGGGCTATCCCGTCGATGCGCTGCGCCGCCGCCACTACGTCGTCATAGGCGGGCAGAGGCGGCGTAGCGGCAGAAAGATCCTCGGAGACTTTGGAAGTCGGCAGGCTCATGTCAATGCACCGATCTTGACGGGCTCAAGGTGAAGAGCTCCTCCACGCCCGAGAGAGTGAGCCGGGTTGCCCAAAAAGGGGACTAATCCTTCTGAGTCCTATACAACCTTGCATGGGAGGGGGAAAGTCCGATGGGGCCTATGAGAGACACGGGCTGAGCAGCCGGAGATAAGCGTCCCGATCCAAACGATACGAGCGGATTGTCTGCAGCCGTGCTTCTCCTCGCTATGGAGATCCCATGTCAGCGATACGCTATGTCTTCTATGGCGGCGTCGAGGGCGCCTATCAGAATCAGGATCTGAACGATCTGTCGTTCCTGGACCCGAACTACGGGGTAAATGTGGGCGGCTACAAGGAAGGTCAGCTCATCAGCGGTTACTTGGCTCTTTCCGGTCAAGCTCTCGCGATTGCCAACAGCTATCCGCGCGGCACTCAGTTCGAGTTGCCCGGTACCACACCTGGGCTTGACTTCTTCTTTAAGCAGCCGCGGGTCGGGGATTATACCGAGGCTGAAATTCTCCTAAATGTCAGGCTGACTATTGGTGGGGCAGGAGAGCCCCTTTCATCCCTGCAGGTCAGAGTCTTCGATGGCGCCGACGGGCCGAACGTCACCATCACTTCGACCGGCGCCGACATCAGTGACGACAACGATGCCATCGCCCGTGTCGACGGTCTCTGGCTGCCTGAAGATGTGAAGCCGCTGGTGCTGAGCGGTACAAGCGGCGGCAACACACTGCGTGGAACGGCCCAGTACAACTTTCTCTCCGGCGAAGAGGGGAACGATACCCTGTTTCTGAAGACGGGGCAGGGCTGGATCTGGGGCGGCAACGGCAAGGACTATATCAAAGGCGGCAGCTTCGGTGACTACCTGTTCGGCGGCTATGGCAACGACAAGATCCTTGGCCGCGGCGGAGATGATGTGATCCGCGGCGGCGACGGCAAGGACGATCTGCGCGGCGAGCAAGGGGACGATACGATCCTCGGCGGAACCGGCAACGATTCCGTCAAGGGCGGCAGCGGGAACGACGACCTCGAAGGCCGGGCTGGCAACGACAGGATCAACGGCAACGACGGCCAGGACACCATCCATGGCGGGCGCGGCAACGACACCATGGATGGCGGCAGCGGCAACGATCTGATCTTTGATGGCGCCGGCAACGATGTCCTGAAGGGCGGCCCGGGTGCCGACGAGTTCTCGTTCTCGTTTCTTAGAGGCGGCGGCCGTGATCGCGTGACCGACTTCAGGCCGGGCGAGGACACGATCATCATTGAGAGCGGAGAGTACGAGTCCTTCGAAGCGATGATGCAGGGCGGCTATGCGGTCCAATCGGGCGACAATGTCGTGATCACCTACGGTTTCGAGTCCATGATCACGATTGAGGACATTCGCCTCGCCAAGCTGCGGGCGGACGATTTCGGCTTCGGGGTTCCCGGCTAGCGCATCGCGCGGAAAAGTGGATCCGGTTTTCGCTTGCGCGGCCCGCTGGGTCCGCGCTCAACGATGCGCACTTCAAAGGGTGGAGCATCGGATGTATCCCAAAAGTACAAATCCACTTTTGGGTCCGATGCTCTAGGAGCAGCTACGTGCGGCCCGGGCAATCCCATGAGCGCCCGGCCGCCACGTTCCCGTGGCCTCAACAGGTCAAGCCGCGCAAACACAAGCTCCCGCCGGAACAGCCGTCCACCCAAGCCGTTCATCCTGATCGAGGCAAAGGCTCAACAGGAGGCTTCCCATGGACCTATGGCAAATGGTCGTGTCGGATCACGCGAATATCGATGAGCTCTGCCGCGAGGTGCTGAAGGCCACGAGCAGCGGGCCCAACAGCCGCGCCGAGCTTTTCGACGATCTCCAGGACGAGCTGGAGCGGCACGTCGTGGCGCAGCAGAACGTGCTCTACCCCGCCCTGGCTCATCATGAACGCACGTCCAGTTATGTGGCCGATCTGGAGCGCAAGCAGGACGAGATCCTGCGCCAGGTCGATGAGCTGGCTGCCCGTCCCGACAAGGACAGCCACGATTGGGCGGTGGATTTCAAGGATCTGACCGGCTCCATTCGCCATGCCTTCACATTAGAGGAGAACGGGGTGATGATCGTCGCCCGCGGCGTCTTCTCGCCCAGTGAGCTCAAGAGCCTACAGCGCGATTATGAGCGCGAGCGCATCGCATCCTACGAATCCAGCCGCTGGCACATGCCGCAGGCCGTGATGCCGAGCCGCTACGGGCTGCCCACCGGTACCGTCTTCGGCGTGCTCGCCGGCGTGATGGCCGTCGGCGCCGGAGCCCTGCTGTGGAGCATGAACCGGTCCGGCTCCATGGGCTCGCGGCAGAGCCAGCCTATGCGCCCTGCACCCCGGCGCCCCGAGCCGCCGTTCCCGCTCGATAGCGGCGTGATCGACCGGCGCCTGGAAGGCTCCCGCACCGCAGCGGGACGGTCATCCACAACCACCCGCATGTCGCCCACGGCCGGAGCCTCGTCGGCCTCCCGAGCGTCCTCGGCCCGGGTGTTCGGCCATGAAGGGCAGGGAGCCGGGCAGCAGGCCGGTCAGGCGGATGACGCCCTGCTTCACGGCGCAGGCTCAGGCACGGGTAAAGGCACGGGCCCGGCAACGTCCGCTGCGCCGGCTCCGGGCGGCAGCCCCTCCGACGACAACTGGTTCTCGTCGGCCAACCCACCCCGGGCTCCCTCGGGCCTCTCGACACCGCTGCAACCGGGCGGAACCCTGCCGGCCGGCGGCCCCGCTGCTTCCGCAGGCACCATCGGCACCGGAGGCGCTCAGACGGGCGGTGCGGATACAGGTGGTCTGAAGAGAGACGGGCGCTAACACCCAGAAGGCCTCACGCTTTGAACGTGAGGCCTTTTCTATGCCGCCACGGTCTCGGCAGGGCATGGGCAATCTCATACTGCTTGCCTCGGTGCCGAGCACGGCATGACCATCCAGACGGCGCCATTATCGGGGCAGAGTGAGCCAAGACCGCCCTGCAGTTCACGCTTCATGTCCCAACGGCATCCGGCACGATCCGCGCAAAACCTTTGGTTTTCGGCAAAAATACAGCCTCTGCGTCAGCAATATTAACCGTCCAGTAACCATACAGAGCGCGCAATAGGCTTTCTACATGACGTAAGGAAAAGCGACAGCCTCAAGCCGCCTCCGCTCTCCGAACATGTTCTGCGGTCCTCCGGGGAACCTGCTGGTGATGCCGTCGCAAGCACAGATTTGAACGGGATAGGAGAACCAAGGATGGCGAAAGTACTGGTCGTGACATCGGGCAAGGGAGGCGTCGGCAAGACGACCTCCACGGCGGCCCTCGGCGCGGCGCTGGCCCAGTCGGGACAGAAGGTGGCGATGATCGACTTCGATGTCGGCCTGCGCAACCTCGATCTGATCATGGGTGCCGAGCGGCGCGTCGTGTATGACCTGATCAACGTGATCAAGGGCGATGCGAAGATCGAGCAGGCGCTGATCCGCGACAAGCGCGTGGAGACCCTGTACCTGCTTCCGGCCTCCCAGACCCGCGACAAGGACAACCTGACGGACGAGGGCGTTGCCCGCGTCATCGAGGGCCTGCGCGAGAAATTCGACTGGATCATCTGCGACAGCCCGGCCGGCATCGAGCGCGGCGCGACGCTCGCCATGCGCCATGCGGATGTCGCCGTCGTGGTGACCAATCCGGAAGTCTCCTCCATCCGCGATTCCGACCGCATCATCGGCATGCTCGATTCCAAGACCTTGAAGGCGGAGAATGGCGAGCAGGTGGAAAAGCACCTGCTGCTCACCCGCTATGACGCTGCCCGCGCGCAGCGCGGCGAGATCCTCAAAGTCGAGGACGTGCTCGACATCCTGTCGATTCCGCTTCTCGCCATCATTCCGGAGAGCACCGAGGTGCTGCGCTCCTCCAATCTGGGTGCGCCAGTGACCCTCGGCAGCCCGAACTCCGCGCCGGCCCGCGCCTATCTCGAAGCCGTGCGCAAGCTGCAGGGCGAGACGATCGTCGAGGTGCAGAAGCAGCGTGGTCTGTTCAGCAAGTTGTTCGCCAGGAGGGCCGCATGAACCTGTTCAACTTCTTCAAGAAGAACAACACCTCCGCCCCGGTGGCCCGCGAGCGCCTGCAGGTTCTGCTGGCGCATGAGCGCACCATCGTCGGAGGTGGTGAGTCCGATCTCGTGGCCATCCTGCGCGAGGAGATCATGGCGGTGATCGCCAAGCATCTGTCGGTGCCGCAGGACAAGGTGCAGATCAAAATGGATCGTGGCGCCTCCGTGTCGACCCTCGAGGTCGATATCGAAATCCCGGCGACTCTCGCAGGCCTGCGCCCGGCCGCCTGAATACTCTGATCGCAGGCTGCCCTGTCCAGCCTGCGATCCACCAGTTATACTCGTCATTCGCGATCCCGCTCCGCCCGGAGGCGCTCCATGGATGACGATGCTTGGCCCGAACTCTCCTATCCTGCCTGGCGCGACACGGCCGCGACCCTGCAACTCTGGACGCAGATCGTCGGCAAGATCCGCCTCGCGCTCACGCCCTGGCTCAATCACGGCTGGCATGTACCGCTCTACGTCTCCGCGCGAGGCCTGAGCACCTCGCCCGTGCCCATCGGTCGCGAGATCCTGGAGATCGAGTTCGATTTCATCGGCCATCGCCTGCTCGTGCGCACCAGCCGCGGCGACGAGCGCATGCTGCCGCTTAAACCGCAGAGCGTGGCGGCGTTCTACACTAATCTCCTCAACCTCCTCGACAAGATCGGCATCAGGGTCTCGATCAGCGAGATGCCGAACGAGGTGCAAAACCCGATCCGGTTCTCAGAAGATCACGAGCATGCGTCCTACGACGCCGATGCGGCTCATCGCTTCTGGCGCGTGCTGGTGCAGAGTGACCGGGTGTTCAAGCTCTTCCGCAGTGGCTTCCTGGGCAAAGTCTCGCCGGTGCATTTCTTCTGGGGCAGCTTCGATCTCGCGGTGACGCGCTTTTCCGGGCGCGCCGCGCCGCGCCATCCCGGCGGCGTGCCGGGTCTGTCGGATGCAGTCACCCGCGAGGCTTATTCTCATGAGGTCTCGAGCGCAGGCTTCTGGCCCGGCAGCGATGCCTACCCTCACGCCGCTTTCTATTCCTACGCCTATCCCGAGCCGCCGGGGTTTCGGGACGCTGCAATCCCGGCGGGCGCAGAGTTCGATCCAGCGCTTGGTGAGTTCATCCTGTGCTACGGTGTCATGCGCCGGGCGCCCGATCCCGATGCGATGCTGCTCGATTTCCTGACCTCCACCTATGCGGCAGCAGCCGATGCAGGGCGCTGGGACCGCGCCGCCCTCGAATGTGACTTCGGTGCACCCGCACGCGTGCGCAGCGTCTGAGAAGGGTCACTTCGAAAGGTGATGACGTTGCCGAACTGGCGTCATCCCGCAGAAAATCAGCGCACCTATCCGAAATTGTCGTTGATCCGCGCCAATAACGGCAGATCGCCACGCCTCTGCCACATCCCGCCTCTAGCCCTAGCGCTGCATGCGAGGAGACGGACTTGGTATCCTGCATGCACGCTCATCAAGAGTGGAGCATCCACCACGAGTAAAGGTGCGAGGACCCCATGCAGGTCGGCGACTTGTCACGAACCCATCCTTCCCATGAGCGGCGCGACAATGCAGCTTTCCAGGCGCTGCGCATTCTCCTGGTGATCGGCCTCATGGCTGGCGGATCGCTGGCTCTGTGGCTCGCTGCAGGCAGCAGCGCTTCCTCCGGCGGCATGGTTACCGCCGCGCCGCCCCAGATCCTGGCAGGCGAGGAGTATGTTGTGGAACTGCCGCAGCGCACCGAGCGCGTCCAAGTGGCCGATGCGGATCCTGCAGCCTCAGGCTCACCGGTGGAGGCTTCCTACTTGCCCGCATCCGGCCCGCAGGATCCTAGCGCTGCTCTCATGGAAGCCGCCCCGCTGCCGCTCGCTCGCGAACAGGCTTCCGCTGCCCCGGAGCCAACAGTCTCAGCTCCTCCCACCGACGTCGACATGACGGGTGCTGTGGCCAAGCATGCGAGCCTCGCGGAGCCCGTGCGTTCTGAGAGCCCAGCCGCAGATCTGGTCGATCTCAACCGGGCCTCCTTCGAGCAGCTGAACTCCCTGAAGGGGGCAGGGGCCCTCGGCCGAGCCATCATCAAGCACCGGCCTTACAGGTCCGTCGATGATCTGGTGAAGAAGAAAGTCGTGCGCCGCCCGGTCTTCGAGAAGATCAAGGATCAGGTGAGAGTGCAGTAGGGGCGGCGAGGCCCCTCACTCCTGCGCCTGTCAACGGCGCAAATCCCTCGATACGGGCCTGCTCCTGCCAGGGCCTCAGCGGCGCCTGCGTCAACGATAGGTCGCTGGCCCCATTGCCACGGAAGAGGGAGGCGCTACAAAGGATCAAAACCTCGCCATCCCATCAGTAGACCGAGCTCATGCTTTCTCGAACAGCTCTGAACGTGTCTTTCGCACCAGGGCTTGCAGCACACATCTCCGTGAATGCGGGGCCAATCTCCCATCGCAGCTCCAGCCAAGCCTTGCTCCAGGAGGATTTCATCCTGGGCGGATATGTCCCCTGCAGCGGGGCTGTTCGAAACGACGTGCAAAGCGATGGACACTAGAACCCCGCTATACACCGATTTCCTCCGGGACGGCGGCGAGGTCGGGGCGCTGATCCGCGGCTATGATTGGGTCGGCACCCCCATCGGGCCGATCTCCGGCTGGCCCCAGAGCCTGAAGACGACGGTCGGGCTGATGCTTCGCTCCCCGATCCCGATGGTTCTGCTGTGGGGCGAGCACGGGGTGATGATCTACAACGATCCCTATTCGGTCTTCGCCGCAGGGCGCCACCCGCGGCTCCTCGGATCGAACGTGCTGGAGGGCTGGCCGGAAGTCGCCGCGTTCAACGCCCATGTCATGAAGGTCGGTATGGCGGGCGGCACCCTCTCGTTCCGGGATCAGGAGCTGACCCTCTACCGGAAAGGGGTGCCTGAGCAGGTCTGGATGAATCTCGACTACAGCCCTGTGATCGACGAGAGCGGTCAGCCAGGGGGCGTGCTCGCCATCGTGGTGGAGACCACCGGCCGAGTGACCATGGAGGCAGCCCTGCGCGACAGCGAGACACGCCTGCGCGGCGTGCTCGACGGTATGGGCGAGAGCCTGGCCATCCTGGACCGGGATTTCCGCATCGTCGACATGAATGCGGAGGCGCTGCGCCTCGAGAGCCGGCCCCGTGACCAGATCATCGGCAAGACCCATTGGGAGGCTCACCCGGATGCCGATCCGGCTCTCGGTGAGATGTATAAGCGCGCGCTGGCGACCAAGAAGCCTGTTGAAATGAAACATCGCTATGCCTGGCCTCATGGCCGGGTAAGCTGGATCTCAATGCACGCCTACCCGGTCGGTGACGGCTTGGCGGTGTTCTACGGCGATGTCACCGAGCAGGTGGAGTCCGAGGAGCGCCTGCGGGAAAGCGAGGAACGGCTGCGGCTCATGGCCGATGCCGTGCCGCAGATCGTCTGGGTCACCGATTCTGAAGGAAAGACCGAGTTCTTCAATCGACAATGGTTTGAATACACCGGTTCTGCCCACAACCCAGCCAGCGCGACCCAGGTCGCGACAGACTTCGTTCATTCCGATGATGAAGCGGTGACACTGGAGGCATACGAGAACGCCCGGCGCACAGGCAGCATCTTCGAGGTCGAACATCGTATCCGCTCGAAGGAGGGTGACTATCGCTGGTTCCTTGTCAGGGCAGAGCCCTACCGCGATCCGCACACCGGTGAGATTGTCCGCTGGTTCGGCGTCTCCATCGACATCCACGACCGCCGAGTCGCGCAGGAGCATCAGCAGCTTCTCATCAACGAGCTGAACCACAGGGTGAAGAACACCCTCGCCACCGTGCAGTCGGTGGCATCGCAGACGCTGCGCAATGCGGCCTCGACCGAGCAGGCCAAGGAGTCTCTGGAGGCCCGCCTCTTTGCCCTGTCCCGTGCCCATGACGTTCTCACCCGCGAGAACTGGGAGAGCGCGGACCTGTATGACATCGTCGAACAGGCCGTGGCGCCTTATTCGAGCCGCGGCGAGGATCGCCTGCACCTCGCAGGCCCAAGGGCTCGCGTGCCGCCCCGCATGGCCCTGGCGCTCGCCATGGCGCTGCAGGAGCTGGCGACCAATGCGGTGAAGTACGGAGCTCTGTCCAACGATATGGGAATGATCAGCATTGCCTGGAGCGTGCAGCGCGGCGATTCCGGGCCGCGACTGCATCTCAAGTGGGAGGAAAGCGGAGGTCCCGCCGTCCATCCACCATCGCGGCGGGGGTTCGGATCACGGCTGATCGAACGGAGCCTGTCGCAGGACCTCGATGGCAAGGCCCAGATTGCGTTCCTGGCCAGCGGCGTCGTCTGCATCGTGGATGCGCCGCTGACCTGAAGCCGCGGCCAGCTATTCTACGGAACCTTGTGAGAAGCGCCGCCCTTCAGCGGCGCTTCCTGTGGTGTGCTGAGGTCAGTTGGCCTTGGCGGCTTTGACCGGGTCCTTGACGTTCGGGATCGTGGCGAACTCCATATTGTAGAGCTCCCCGTTCACCCGCTCGACCTTGCGTACATAGATGTTCTGGATGATGTCACGCGTCTGCGGGTCGATCGACACGGGCCCGCGCGGGCTGGTCCAGCTCATGCCCTTCATGGCATCGATCAGCGCCTGACCGCCCTGGCCGTTGGTCTTCTTCAGGCCCTCGTAGATCAGGTGCATGCCGTCATAGCCGCCCACCGCCATGAAGTTGGGACGCGTGCCGCCACTCGCCTTCTTGAAGGCTTCCACGAAGGCCTTGTTCTCGGGGCTGTCGTGCGCGACCGAGTAATGGTGCGTGGTGATCGCGCCCAGCGCTACGTCCCCAATGTTGTTGAGCACTTCGTCGTCCGTGACATCGCCAGGACCGATCAGCTTGATGCCGCTCTTGTCGAAGCCGCGCTCCACGAACTGCTTCATGAACTGCGCGCCCTGGCCTGCGGGGACGAACACGAACAGCGCGTCGGGCTTGGCATCCGCCACTTTCTGCAGGAAGGGCGAGAAGTCCGGGTTCGCCAGCGGCACCCGAAGGTTCTCCACCTGACCGCCGGCCTTGGTGAATACACCGGAGAAGGCTTTTTCGGAGTCGATGCCCGGACCGTAATCCGACACCAGCGTCACAACCTTCTTGATGCCGTTCTTAGCGGCCCAATCGGCCATCGGCTCGGTGGCTTGCGGCAGGGTGAAGCTCGTGCGCGCGATGAAGGGCGAGGCTTCCGTGATGGTCGCCGTTCCCGCCGCCATCACCACCATGGGGATCTTTGCTTGCGTGGCGAGCGGCGCTGTCGCGAGTGCCAGCGGCGTGAGGCCGAAGCCTGCCAGCACGTTCACCTTCTCGTTGACGATGAGATCCTGAGCCGTCCGCTTCGTGGTATCCGCGACGCTGCCATCGTCCTTGACGATCAGCTCGATGGTCTGGCCTGCGACCGTGTTGCCCTTCTGCTGCAGGTAGAGCCGGGCGCCCATTTCGACCTGGCGGCCGATGGCCGTGAAGGGCCCGGTCAGCGGCAGGATCAGGCCGACTTTGACAGCCTGCTGCGCCTGCGCGCCTGAAACGGCAGCCACGAGCGCGGCGGTGCCTGCGGCGAGGATAAGGGTTCTACGGTGCATCGTTGGTCCTCCCATGGTTCTTCTTTGCAATCTTATGGCACAGATTGAACAAGGATACTCGGGCGGCCCAGGGATAAAGCAAGCAGGAGATTAGGCGAACCGAACATCTCAGGACGCAGGCCGGTCACGCGAGGGACTGGGTGTCCCCGTCGATGGCAATAGCCTGACCCGAGATCGTCCGCCCGCGGGGCGAGCACAGAAACACGATCTGATCGGCAATCTGCTGCGGGGTCACGGCGGCTCGCAAGGAAACGTGCCGGAGGAACTCGCTCTCCATCTCCTCGTAGCTGACCCCGCGGGCTTCAGCCTTGCTGCCGATCACGCGGCGGATCCGCTCGCCTTCCACGACGCCCGGAAGGATGGCGTTGACCCGGATTCCGAGCGGCCCCAGCTCCATGGCGAGCGTTTTCGTGAATCCCACCGCGGCCCATTTCGCAGCGGAGTAGGGGGAGCGCAAGGGAAAGCCGAAACGGCCTGCCGCGGACGAGAGATTGATGATGGAGGCGTTATCGCTCTTCTGCAGATGCGGGACGGCCAGACGGGCGCAGTTGAACTGTCCCGTGATGTTGACCGCAAGCGTTCGGTCCCAATCCTCAGGATCGACCTCATCCACTCGCGCGGTCGGGCCGGCGATGCCCGCATTGTTGACGAGAACGTCGAGGCCGCCGAGGGCATGAAGGGCTTCATCGAAAAGGCGGCTCACATCCGAACGTTTCGCCACGTCGGCGCGGGACTGCGTGACATCGGGATCGCTCGCCGCGAGGGAGGCAAGCGCCGCATCGTCGACGTCGCAGACATGCACCTTCGCGCCCTCGCGCACAAAGCTTCTGGCGATCTCCAGGCCGATGCCGGCGGCACCTGCCGTCACGAGAACGCGCAACCCTCGAATGTCTAGATCCATCGCAGCCTCTTTCGTCGCTGAGCCTCAAAAGAAATAGGGCCAGGGTGAACCCGGCCCTATTGCTGTCAGTTGCGATCAGCCCTTCACGAGCGGGCAGCCGCCTTCGTTGAGAGGCCGGAAGGCCTGATCGGCCGGGATCGTGGCAAGCTGCTTGTAGAGATCCCAGGGGCCCTTGGACTCAGCCGGCTTCTTGACCTCGAACAGGTACATGTCGTGGATCTTGCGGCCGTCCTGACGGACCATGCCCTTGCCGAACAGCGGATCATCCGTGGGCATCTCCTTCATCTTGGCCATCACCTGCGCGGTGTCCTTGCCCTTCAGGGCCTCGACGGCCTTGAGGTAGTGAAGTGCACCGGCATAGACGCCTGCATGAACCATGGTGGGCATCTTGCCGCCGTTCTTCTCGGCGAAGCGCTTGGACCAGGCGCGGGTCTGGTCGTTCTGGTCCCAGTAGAAGGCCTCGGTCATGACGAGACCCTGAGCCACCTGAAGGCCGAGAGAATGAACATCGGTGATGAAGACCAAGAGCCCCGCGAGGCTCTGCCCACCCTGGACGATGCCGAACTCCGCCGCCTGCTTCATCGCATTGGTGAAGTCGCCGCCCGCATTGGCAAGGCCGATCACCTTGGCGCCTGAGGATTGCGCCTGCAGCAGGAAGGACGCGAAATCCTGGCCGGGGAAGGGGTGTCGCACGGTGCCCACGACCTTGCCGCCAGCCTTCGCTACCAGGGCCGAGGTGTCACGCTCCAGGGCATGGCCGAAGGCATAATCCGCCGTGACGAAGA
Organism: Microvirga sp. CF3062; assembly: GCF_036314045.1. Taxonomy (NCBI): domain Bacteria; kingdom Pseudomonadati; phylum Pseudomonadota; class Alphaproteobacteria; order Hyphomicrobiales; family Methylobacteriaceae; genus Microvirga; species Microvirga sp. CF3062. The sequence goes on along the minus strand of NZ_JAYGGN010000007.1, from coordinate 5,436 downwards.
ACCAGGTGTTGCCTCCACGCTTCACCATGGCGCCGCCGGTGCCGTTCGCGAGCGCCCAGGTGTCGTAGGTCCAGTGGACCGTGTTGGGCGAGCATTGGGATCCCGTCAGGTCCGACGTGCCGCCGCCGGAATTGATCAGGATCTTGTTCTTCTCGCGGGCGATGCCGTTCACGGCAAGCGCCACCGAGGAGGTCGGAACGTCGAGAATGACGTCGACGCCGTCCTGATCGTACCATTGCCGCGCGATGCCAGCGCCGATATCCGGCTTGTTCTGGTGGTCCGCCGCCACGATATCGACCTTGATGCCCTTCTCGGCCGCCTTGAAGTCTTCGGCGGCCATGCGGGCCGCGATCACCGATCCCTCGCCGGTGAGGTCGGAATAAACGCCAGACCGGTCGTTCAGGACACCCAGCTTGACCGAGGTCTGCGCCTGCGCGGCTCCTGCCATGGCCATGGCCACCAGAGCGCTGAGAACATAACGCGTCTTCATTGTTTCCTCCCTGTTTTAGGACATGCATCTTAGGCATGCCTGCGCATGATTGGGAAGCCGGGCAGCAGCCGTGCACGGTGTGGCCTGAAGTATTACAGATCAAAGCGCCTTAACTTGCCGACGGCTTGCTCGATGCGGGCAATTGCAATGACCTTGCTGCCCGTTGTAAAAAATTTTGCCGCCCGATCGTGGAGGAGGCGCAGCATGGACCGGTTCAGGGGCGGCTGCCTGTGTGGCAATGTCCGATTTGTTGCCTCAGGACGCCCATACCGGGTCGGCCTTTGTCACTGTCTCGACTGCCGCAAGCATCACGGAGCCCTTTTCCACGCTTCCGCGATATTCCCTCAGGATGCAGTGACGATCGAGGGCGAAACGCGCGACTATGCCGGGCGGTTCTTCTGTCCCCGCTGCGGATCGTCCGTTTTCGCGCTCAGCGCAGACGAAATCGAAGTGAACCTTGGCTCCCTGGATGCCCCTGACCAGATGATGCCCACTTACGAACTCTGGACCGTGCGTCGCGAGTCCTGGCTGCCGCCGTTCCCGCTCACGAGGCGATACGAGCGCGATCGTGAATCCACGAGCCGCTCCGAGGAATAGGCTGCACTCACGCTACTAGCCCGCTAGCGGTGCGGTTCTCCCTCATCGCTTTAGAAGGCTGTGTGCTCCGGCCCTTTCGTCTGAAGCATGCGGCGCGCGTCGCCCGGGGTGGCGATGGTGAGGGAAAGCTCCTCCAGGATGCGGCGGATCTTGCGCACCTGATCGGCATTGGACGGCGCGAGTTCGCCCTTAGCCAGATAGAGGTTGTCCTCCAGGCCCACGCGCACATGCCCGCCGAGGATGGCCCCCATCGTGACGAACGGCAGCTGATGCCGGCCGGCGGCCAGGATGGAGAGATAGTAGTCGTTCCCGAACAAGCGGTCGGCCGTCGCCTTCATGTGCATAAGGTTTTCCGGCTCCGGACCGATGCCGCCGAGGATCCCGAAGATCGCTTGTACGAAGAAGGGCGGCTGCACGAGCCCACGGTCGGCGAAGTGGGCGAGGTTGTAGAGATGGCCGACATCGTAGCACTCGAACTCGAAACGGGTGCCGAGCGCGCCGAGTTCGGTCATGCCCCGCTCGATCTGCGTGAAGGTGTTGGACAGGATGAAGTCCTTGGTCATCTCCAGGTACGGCTTCTCCCACTCGTTCTTGTATGACGCGATGCGTCCGCCGGCGCCGGAGATGTTGAAGTTGAACGATCCCATGTTCATGGAGGCGATTTCGGGCTGCGCCCATTTGGCCGCGGCGAGGCGCTCATCAAGCGACATGCCGAGCCCGCCGCCGGTGGTGATGTTCACGATGGCATTGCAGCCGTCCTTGATGGCCGGCAGGAACTGCCTGAACACCTCGGGGCTCTGCGTCGGGCGGCCGGTCTGCGGATCGCGCGCATGCAGGTGAAGGATCGCAGCACCGGCCTCTGCCGCCCCAATGGCGCTCTCGGCGATCTGCTGCGGCGTCACCGGCAGGTACGGCGACATGCTGGGCGTATGGATCGACCCGGTGATCGCGCAGCTGATGATGACTTTGTCCGATCGCTTCATCGAAACCTCCAGGGCTCTTCAGACCGCCTCGCCTATCGGCGCCAGCCCCCAGGTTAGGCGAAACGGCCGGTGCGGGTCCATAGAGCACCGTAACGGGGCGAAATCGGCACGAGATTTTTGTCCAGCCCATTCCCGTGGCGGCCTTTCCCGGCTAAAAGTCCATCGTCTCTTCGCGAATTGGATTTCAATCTATGGCCGCCAGCGTTACCGACCGTTTCCTCCGTTACGTCGTCATCGACACCCAGTCCGACGCCTCCTCGAAGTCCCAGCCTTCCACCGAAAAGCAAAAGGATCTCGGCCGCCTGCTGGTCGATGAGCTCCTGTCCATCGGGGTCTCCGACGCGCATCTCGACGAGCACGGCTACGTCTATGGGACCATTCCGTCGAACACCCACAAGAACAGCGTTCCGGTCATCTGCATCTGCGCCCACATGGACACGGCGCCGGACTTCTCCGGCACGAACGTCAAGCCGCAGATCGTCAGGAACTACCAGGGCGGCGACATCCGCCTGCCGGGCGACACCACCCAGGTCATCCGCGTCGCCGACCATCCGGTGCTGAAGGATTTGATCGGCCACGACATCGTCACGTCGGACGGCACCACGCTGCTTGGCGCCGACGACAAGGCGGGCGTCGCCGAGATCGTGGCCGCCGCCGAGTTCCTGATCAACAACCCGGACATCAAGCACGGCACGATCCGCATCCTGTTCACCACGGACGAGGAGATCGGCCGCGGCGTCGACAAGGTCGACCTGAAGAAGCTCGGGGCCGATTTCGGCTACACCATGGACGGCGGAGCCGCCGGCAGCATCGAGGACGAAACCTTCTCGGCCGATGCGGTGGAGATCGCCATCAAGGGCGTGGCGATCCACCCGGGCCAGGCCTACGGGCGGATGGAAAACGCCATCAGGATCGCTGGCGACATCGTCGCGCGCCTGCCGCGGGACATGGCGCCCGAGACCACGAAGGGACGCGACGGTTTCATCCATCCGACCGGCGTGTCGGGCGTGATGGAGAAGGCGAACTTGAGCCTCATCGTCCGCGACTTCACGGAAAAGGGCCTCAAGGCCAAGGAGACTCTCCTGGAAGACATCACCCGCGAGGTGATGAAGAACTATCCGAACTCCAGCTACACCTTCACGGTCAAGGAGCAGTACCGCAACATGAAGGAGGTGCTCGACCGGCACCCGGAGATCATCGAGCATGCCGTGGAGGCGATCCGCCGAGCCGGCATGGAGCCGCGGCGCGACAGCATCCGCGGCGGCACGGACGGCTCACGCCTCTCCTTCATGGGCCTGCCCTGCGCCAACATCTTCGCCGGCGGCCATGCCTTCCACTCGCCGCTGGAATTCGTCAGCAGTCAGGACATGGAGAAGGCGGTAAACACCATTGTCGAACTCGCGAAAGTCTGGGAAGAGCGCGCTTAGCGCATCGTGCGGAAAAGTGGGTTCGGTTTTCCGGCCCACACGATGCGTCGCTCAAAGATTGAGCATCGGGTAAATCCCAAAAGTGGTGTCCGCTTTTGGGTCCGATGCTCTAGCGCTCCTCAATTCTGCAGTACCGATCTCAGCACAAGTTCAGCCCCGAGGAGCAGCAGGCCGATGAGGAACCATCGCCGGAACATCTCGGGGCTGACCCTGCGCCTGACAGCCTGCCCCAGCCACATGCCGGCAAGCGCCGGCGCGATGGCGAGCGACGACAGGACGAGGCCATCGAGCTGGAACGCTCCGCGCCATCCCAGTCCGACCGCAAGGGCGATGGTCGACACGGTGAAGGACAGCCCCAGCGCCTGGATCAGGTCGTCCTTGCGCAGCCCGAAAGCCTGAAGATAGGGAACGGCCGGGATGACGAAGACCCCCGTGCCTCCCGTGACGATGCCCGTCGTCAGACCGACCAAAGGCGACAGCCATTTCTCCCAATGATCCGGCACGGACAGCTGCCGCGCCAGCAGAGTGAAGCCGGCATAGACGACAAGGGCCGATCCTAAGCCCGCCGTGGTCCACCGCGTATTCCCCTCAGTCAGAACGAACGAGCCGGCTACCGTGCCAAGCGCGATGCCCAGCATCATCGGCCACAGCCGCCGGACCAGCGCCGTGAAGTTCGGACCGGCGAAGAGCTGCCACACATTGGTGACGAAGGACGGCACGATCAGCAAAGCGGCGGCCGTCACGGGTGCCATGAGCGCTCCCAGCACTCCCATAGCCACGGTCGGCAGGCCCATGCCGGTGACGCCCTTGACCATGCCGGCAAGGAAGAAGGTCAGACCAATCGAAAGAATGAGCCATAGGGACGGATCGCGCATGCTCTATTGGCCCATGGGCGGACGAGGGCGCAATGCGTATCTAGCGGAGCAAGCCTTCGCGGAGGAGCAGGGTCAAAGGCGGAGATCTGTGTGGATGGAACGCCTCGGCGGCACGGGAATTGCCTTGGGAGGCGGCCATGGGGTCGCCCCTGGAGGAGTTCGCCCCATGCCCAACCGCATGCAGGATGGTCAACAGCCCGAGGCTCTGCGCTCCCTGAAATCGGCCGCCAAGGCGGGAAGCCAAAAATCCGAGGATCAAGGTCTCGAAGCCCGCGGCGACACCGCGCCGGTGCCGGCCTCTCCCGAGGAGGAGCAGGGCGCCGCCGCGAAGGTGCTCCGTGAGGGGGTGAAGAAGAACCCTCGCGGCATGGAGGAGGCGGCCAAGAAGGCTCCCCGGCGCTGATCGCCTGAAGCCGCTCCTGCCGACCGGGCGGTCTTATCCGCGCCAGAACTGCGGGAAGAACAGGATCAGGACGGTGAACAGCTCAAGCCGCCCCAGGAGTATGCCGAAGCACAGGAGCCACTTGGAGGCATCCGGCAGCGTGCCGAAATTGCCGGCTGGGCCAATGATCGGACCCAGGCCCGGCCCGACATTCGACAGGGCTGCTACGGCGGCGCTGGCGCTGGTCAGGAAATCGAGGTCGAACGCCATCAGGGCGACCGTGAGCGCGCTGTAGCAGATGAAGTACAGCGAGAAGAACACCACCACCGACCCAATCACGTCGTCCGGCAAGCAGCCGGCCCGCATAGACGCGCGGAAACACGCCCCGTGGATAGAGCAGGCGCAGGAACTGGCTCTGGAGCATGCGGATCATCACCTGGAAGCGGAAGATCTTCATCCCGCCCGCGGTCGATCCCGTGCAGCCATATGCGAGCCATCCTATATCCTGCATTCTCCCAGAACTGTTAGAACTGAACCCTATGCAGTGCAGCTACGTTAGAACAAGGGTTTATCCTTAACGAAGAATAGGTGGGGTACATGGCCGCGACGGGGATTAGCGAACGGGTGGATGTCGGCCCTGCCGGATACGGGCACGCAACTCCGACCTCCTTCTGGGCTCTGA